>JBKHXR010000035.1:0-43827 GCA_046565905.1 Thermoleophilia bacterium
CCGATCCGTTCGGCAACCCCGGTCCCTACGAGGAGGCCGTGCTGGCGACCCCGCTGCTGGAGAACTACGAGAAGCCGGAGGACTTCAAGGGCATCGACGTGCTCCGCGCGATCCGCAGCTTCGATCCCTGCATGCCGTGCACGACGCACGTCCACACCGGCAAGGGCCGTGTCATCTCGCGCGAGATCATCAGCTGCGCCTGCGGCTCAGACGGCCCGCACACGCACTGAGGCGGCGCGCATGGAGGCCGTCATCATCTCGCTGCTCGCGCCCGTGGCACGCAGGCGGATGCAGCGCTGGGTCGAGGAGCAGGTCGACGGGCTTCGGGCCCAGGGACAGGGCAGCGGGATACGCCTCGGCCGGCTCGTTGCGGCATCGCCCTCGCAGGGCGGTGACTGGCTGATCGAGGTCGAGCGAGACGGTCGTGATGTCGCGCTGGAGGATGACATCGCGCTCAGCTTGATCCTCACCGAGCTGGCCGCGATCGGACTTCGCCCCCGCCTGTTCGTGGTCACCCGCGAACCAGGCGCTCAGCGAACGAGAGACGCCCACAGTGCGGGCGCAGCCGCTGGCGCGGCGCGACGACAGCTGGGCCGGCACGCGCGGCCTGCCTGCCGTCGCTCCTCGCGTGCGAGCTGAGGACCACGCGCCATGGCTCCTCGCTGAATGCGGGAACTCGACCGCTCGGCAGCGCAACTATCCGCACGGCGTGGTTTCATAACCAGCGAGCCGAGTCCGGAGCCGCCAGCGGTGCCGGAGCGGGGGACCCAAGGTGGCCGTGCCGTGGCCACAGGGGCGAATCGCCGCCGAGTGCGGCGACGCGCGATCTTTGCGTGCGAGCCCGACAGCTAACCCCGTAGGCGCCAGCAAAGACACCGCTGTCCTAGGAGTTCTGCGTGTTCGAATCCCGTCTCGCCCCGCTTGCCGGTACCACCCCGCAACGCGATCTCTGCAGTCATGAGCTCTGGGAGCTCTCGCTCGAACGCTCGCGCCGTCGCCGCGAGCTGGCCGCCAGGCAGCGCAAGGCGGCGCCGAAGACGAAGGGCACGGCGGCGGCGATGAGCGCGGCGCTGCTGGCTTCTCCGATCCTGCCGATGGCCTCGGCTGCCGGGCACGCCCGCGGTGGCGGGTCGAGCTCGGAGCAGCAGAGTCCGGCAGAGGACGGCGCGAAGGTCGGCGGCGTGCTGGCCAAGCGCGGTGACGTGAGCGCGACGGTGGCCGAGATCCAGCGCAGGCTGGCAGTCGACGACGACGCCGTCTTCGGGCCGATCACCGAGCGGGCCGTCGGCGACTTCCAGCAGCGCAGCGGCCTGCCGCGCACGGGCGAGGTCGACGTGAAGACCTGGCAGGCGCTGTTTCACGCCTCGGTCTCGTTCGTGCCCGCGGGCTCGGCGGCGGCCGAGCAGGTCGCCGGCATGACGGCCGCGCGCGCGTCGACGCCGAAGCGGGCGGCGAAGGCGCAGGGTGGGGGACAACCGCGACGCGGGGTGGACCTGAGGTCGGCGCGACCGCAGACAACGCCGGTCGAGCTGGCGCCGAGGGTGGGGGCGCCGACGTCGCGGCGGACGCCGGTCTCCGTCTCGACCGGCAAATGCGGCGGCGCGATCGCCACGCCGGTCACCGGCACCGTGACGAGCACGTTCGGCGACGGGCGCAACCACGCCGGCATCGACATCGCGGCGCCGACGGGCACGCCGGTGCGCGCGGCGGGCTGCGGCACGGTCACGCGGTCGGGCAGCGAGGGCGCCTACGGGAACATCGTCTGCATCCAGCACAGCGCGTCGTTGTCGACGTGCTACGCGCACCTTTCGAAGATCAGCACGCAGAGGGGTGCCTACGTGCAGGTCGGCCAGGTCGTCGGCGAGGTCGGGACGACCGGTCGCTCGAGCGGCCCGCATCTGCACTTCGAAACGCGCGAGAACGGCCGCGCGCAGGATCCCCGACCGTTCCTGAACGGCGCCAGGACGATGCCCGACAGGCCGGTCGCGGCTGGCGGCGACGCGCCGGCGAGCAGGTCCGCGCGGGCGGCGAACGTGAGCACGGCGGGCGGCGGGGCGCAGGCCGCACCTGAGCCGGCCGCGGCTCCCGCGGGTGTCGCCGCTCCCGCACCGGCCGCGGCTCCCGCACCGGCTCCCACACCGGCCCCGGCCCCGGCTCCCGCACCGGCTCCGGCCCCGGCTCCCGCCCCGGCCCCGGCTCCGGCACCGGCTCCCGCACCGGCCGCGGCTCCCGCACCGGCCCCGACTCCCGCACCGGCCCCGGCTCCGGCCCCGCAGGCGGCCCCGGCACCCGCATCCGCTCCGGCGCCCGACGCGGTTCCCGCCGCGGCACCGGCGCCCGAGGGCGCGGCTCCCGTCGCGCAGCCTGTCCCTGCGCCGGCACCGGCTCCCGTACCGGCCCTCGCCACGAGGGCCGAGGCCCCCGGCATCGTGCCCGCCGCGCCCGGCGCCGCGGCCGCGCCGGCGGCCGAGGCGCCCGCACAGCAGCCCACGTCGATCGTCCAAGCCCCTGAGGTCGCGGCTGACGCCGTGGCCACCGTCTCCAACTAACCCGCGCATGAACCCGCCCGGCGGCGATTCGCCGGGCGGGGCGCGGGCGAGCCGTCTGTGCCCTGAGAGGCCGGATCTCGAGGCTCGGCAATGGCGGATCGGGGTTCCCGTCGTGGTTGCTTTCGGTGCAGTCGGAATGCACACGCTCTGGTTACCAGGCTCGACGAGGCGCACGAACGCGTCGCAGTGGTCCTACGCGCCTCGGCTGCATCGGTTTCGTCCGCGACGCGGTCGATCGTCGTCATCACGTGCCGAACAGCGAGGCCTGAGCGCTGCATCGGCGACTCAAACCACGATCGCGACGGCTGACTCCCCGACTACGAGAGCTGCCGACGCGTCGGCGGCGCCGACTCGCACGACTCCGGCTCGCGCCCGCGCCCGCGCGCACCGGAGGGTCGACGCGCCCTATCCTCGCGGCGGTGAGCGACGTGCTGCGGATCCTGGCCGTCCTGGGGCTGGTGGGCGCAAACGCGTTCTTCGTCATCGGGGAGTATGCGGTCGTCACCGCGCGTCGAGGGCCGATCGCGGCGCTCGCGGAGCGCGGTCGTGCGGGTGCGCGCGCGGCGCTGCGATTGATGGACGATCCGGTTCGCGTGATCTCGACGGTCCAGGTGGGCATCACCGCGGTCGGGATCCTGACGGGCGCCGTCGGCGAGCCGCTGGTGCGCGACGTGCTCGGTGAGCAGCTGCCGCAGTGGGCGGGGTTCGTGCTCGCGTTCGGCATCGTCACGTATCTGTCGGTCGTGCTCGGTGAGCTGGTCCCCAAGGCGCTGACGCTCGATCGTGCCGAACGACTCGCTGTCGTGGTGGCGCCGGCGGTTGCGCTGATGGCCGCGGCCCTGCGACCGGTGGTGTGGCTGTTGCAGGCGTCCGCGCAATCGCTGCTCAGGCCCTTCGGGATCCGCGACGTCGTGGCGGGGGAGACGATTCGCAGCCCGGAGGAGCTGCGTGCGCTCGTCGACGAGGCCGAGGGCGCGGGCGTCATCCCGCGCGCGCAGGAGGAGATGCTGCACAACGTCTTCGAGTTCGCGGCGCACGAGGCACGCGATGTGATGATCCACGCCGCCGACGTCGCGTGGCTGGATGCCAAGCAGCCGGTCGGCGCGGCGCTTGGCGAGGCCACTCGGCGCGCCCACACCCGCTTTCCGGTCGGCCGCGGCTCGCTGGATCGGGTCGTCGGGGTCGCGCACCTTCGCGATCTCGTGGTCTCGGCGCGCGCCGATCCCGAGCAGGCCGTCGAGACGGTGTCGCGGCCGGTCGCGATCGTGCCCGAGAGCAAGGATCTCGGCGCGCTGCTGCGCGAGTTGCGCGAGCAGCGCCAGCAGCTTGCGGTCATCGCCGACGAGTACGGCAGGACGATCGGGATCGTGACGCTGGAGGACATCCTCGAGGAGATCGTCGGCGAGATCGAGGACGAGTACGACCTGCCCGACGACACCCTCACGCAGCTGGACGACGGCACGATCCTCGTCGCGGGGTCGATGACCGTAGACGACTTCAACGAGACCGTCGGCACGACCCTGCCGCAGGATGGCCCGCACACGCTCGCCGGACTCGTCTTCGACGCCCTCGGGCGCCGCCCGGACGTCGGCGAGACGGTGCGCGTCGGCGACATCGAGTTCGCCGTCGGCGAGATCGACGGCGCGCGCATCGCACGCCTGCGCGTGAGTGGGGTGCAGGCCCCACCCGCGACGTGACGTCGACACGCGGCGCGCGGGGCGCCGGACGCGACGCCGCGTGCGGCGTTGCCGCGGATGTGGCCGGCCGGGGCGGCCAGGCGCTCGGATCGTCGTCGTCCCGCGCGACGGCGCATGGATCCGCCCACGAGGGCGCTCCACGAGCGTCTGCGCGAGATGTCCGCGAGGCTCGGCCGGTCACTGGGCCGACGCCGCGCTGGGGATCGCCCGGTCGGGCAGGTGCCGGTTGTCGTTGACGCACCACTTCGCGCCGGCCGCCGTGAGGCGCTCGAGCCTGCTCGGCGCCGACCGCGCTAGCGCAGCCTGTCCGGCGGCGCCGGATCGGCGTCGCGCGCCGCGAGATACGGCCCCAGCTCCTCGGCGATCACCTTCTCGTCGGCGGGCCACGGCGGCACGTCGTAGGTCTCTGCGAGCCATCCCCGGCCGTCGACGACGTGCGCAGCGATGTACAGCGGCCTGCGACCCGTCATCAGCATGCCGCGGACGACCGGCCGTAGTGGGGGAGGAGCGTCGGCGGCGCCCGCGAGGTGCGCGATCCCGGCGGCCGCCGTGTCCGCCTGCTGGGAGCCGATGCCGCCGTGCTTGACGGGAAAGTCGGTCGCGTCGCCGGCCGCGAACACGCGGCCGTCGCCGTCGCGGACGCGGCAGTGCGCGTCGATCGGCACGTAGCCGTGCTCCGTCGCCGGGATGCCGGCGAGGGCCGGGCCCACGATCGTCGGCAGGGTGACGATGCGCTGAGGGTGCAGTTCGCGGCCTTCGGGTTCGACGACGATCTGCCGCGGTCCGAGGACGCGCGTCCGCGATCCGGTGTGCAGGGTGATGCCGGCCTGCTGCATGAGGCGCTGCACCGCCTCGGATGCGCCGCCGCCGAAGGGCTGCAGCGGGCGCTCGTCGGGCGTGACGAAGGTGATCTGCAGCTTGGCGTTCATGCTGTCGGCGCGCTCGGCGGTCATCAGCGCGAGCTCGTAGAGCGGCAGCGGCCACGAGGGGCCCTCGGGCTGGACGAGGGCGAGGCTCGTGACGTAGCCGTCCTCGATGTCCTGCACGATCCCGTGGTACGTCTCGTCGGCGTTGCGGTCGTTGAAGACGTGCGCGTGCTCGAAGGGCTGCCGCTCGCGGCCGCCGAGCGCCAGCAGCACGGCGTCGTACTCCAGCTCGAGGCCGCCGCCGGTGCGCACGGCGCGGGCTTTCGGATCGACAGCGGCAACGGTGTCCTGCACCCACTGCGCTCCGGCGTCCGCCGCGATCCGGGCGACGGGGTAGCGGTGCGCGCGCCCGAGCGAGAACGGCTCGCCCACCGCGCGCGGGCGGTATGCGAGCTGCTCGTCGGGGCTGACGAGCGTGATTGCGACGCGGTCTCCGGCGAGCCGGCGCAGCCGCAGTGCGGCCTCTGCGCCGGCGATCCCGGCGCCACAGATCACGGCTTTGAAGTCCGTCATGTCGCGCCCCTGCCGGCCAGCGGCTCGGCCGCCGTCACCTCGGCCTCGAAGAACGGGTCGTAGCGCGGCGTGCCGTACCACCATCCCGCCGTCAGGCGGCTGGGAATCACGAGGTCGCCGAAGCACCGCTCTGCGGCGATGTCCGCGCCGCAGGGGATGTAGCCGTGCCGTCCGTGCTCGCCGCTGTTCCAGCGCATGACCTGACTCGAGCGTACGCCACCGTCGGCGCCGATGCGGATGTGGACCTCCGGGCGCTCGGGCGGCAGGTCCCAGGTGGCGACGATCAGCTCGTCGGATTCCGCGCGCCAGTCGACCCCGCGCGCCGGCAGCAGGCCTGCCGGCGCCCATGTCGCCTCGACCGCCGCGCGGCCGGCCGCCGAGCGCGTCGTGTCCTCGTCGTCGGCGTGTACGAGCGTCATGCGGCCGAGCAGGCGCACCTCCATGCTGCCCGCGCCGTCGGCGAACCGGTCGAGCACGCGCAGCAGCGCCAGCCGCCCCGGTCCGACGGCGGCCTTCCACGCAAACGAGCGCCCGTCGCCCTCCCAGATCGAGCGAAACGGCAGCCACGTCCGTACCTTGACGCGCCCGGACATCACCAGCCGAACGCCCGGCGTCAGCGCGGCTCCCGGACGCAGCGCGTGCGCGAAGTACCGGCGCACCGGCTCGTCGAGGCCGGCCAGGTCGGCGGGATCGAAGGTCGCCGGCGACGGCGCTCGCGTGTTCACGCTCTGCTCGTGGTCAAGCGGCGGCATGCTGCCCATATGCCCGTGACCGCAGCCGTCCACGCGCCCTCCTGACGTCCGGTCTTCGCCGTGCGTGTAGCGTGATCGTCGTTGTGATCTTCGAAGCGGGAGCTCGAGTATGAGCAAGGGCGATGTCGGACCGAATCGGGCCTCCGGGCGCTCGCAGGACGCGATCATGATCCTCGAGCCGCTGGTCGCCGATCACGAGCGCGTCCTGGGCGCCGCGGATCCGAACACGCTCCTCACGCGAAGCAAGCTCGCCACGGCGTACCGCGACGCGGGGCGGACCGAGGACGCGATCGCCAGCTTCGCGGCGCTGGTCACCGACCTCGAGCGGGCGCTCGGCGCCGAGCACCCCAACACCTTGCTCACTCGCGGAAACCTCGCGGGCGTCTACCAGGCCGCCGGTCGGACTCACGATGCGATCGCGATCCTCGAGCCGCTGCTCGCCGACCGCGAGCGGCTGGCCGGGCCCGCGCATCCCGACACGCTCGCCACGCGCGGTAACCTCGCCAACGCCTACCAGGCGGCCGCGCGCACCGATGACGCGGTCGCGATCTTCGAGCCGCTGCTCGAAGACGTCGAGCGGATCCTCGGATCCGGTCATCCCAACGCGCTGAGCACCCGCGGCAACCTCGCCAACGCCTACCGCGACGCCGGCCGCACGGAGGACGCGATCGCGATCCTCGAACCGCTGCTCGCCGACCTCGAGCGCAGCGTCGGGGCCGAGCATCCGCGTACGCTGAGCACGCGCAACAACCTCGCCAACGCCTACCAGGATGCCGGCCGCACGCAGGACGCGATCGCGATCTACGAGCCGCTGGTCGCCGACCGCGACCGCGTCCTGGGCACCGGCGACCCGAGCGCGCTGAGCACCCGCGGCAACCTCGCCAACGCCTACCGCGACGCCGGCCGCACGGAGGACGCGGTCGCGTCGTTCGAGCCGCTGGTCGCCGACCTCGAGCGGATCCTCGGCGCCGAGCATCCCGACACGCTGTTGACGCGGGGCAACCTCGCCAGCGCCTACCAGGCCGGGGGACGCACCGAGGACGCGATCGCGATCCTCGAGCCGCTGCTCGCCGACCTCGAGCGGATCCTCGGACACGAGCACCCCGACACGCTCGGCGCTCGCGCGAACCTCGCCAACGCGCAGCAGGCCGCCGGCCGCACGCAGGACGCGATCGCGATCCACGAGCCGCTCGTCGGCGACCTCGGCAGCAGCCTCGGACTGGAGCACCCCGACACGCTCGGCGCCGCCGGCAACCTCGCCAGCGCCTACCAGGCCGCGGGGCGGACGGACGACGCGATCGCGATCCTCGAGCCCTTGCTCGCCGACCTCGAGCGGATCCTCGGCGCCGAGCATCCCGGCACGCTGCTCGCACGCGGAAGCCTGGCCAACGCCTACGAGGCCGCGGGGCGGACGGACGACGCGATCGGGAGCCTCGAGCCGCTGCTCGCCGACCGGGAGCGGATCCTCGGCCGCGAGCATCCCAACACGCTCAACACCCGCAACAGCCTCGCCAACGCCTACCAGGACAGCGGCCGCACGGAGGAGGCGATCGCGATCTTCGAGCCGCTCGTCGCCGACCTCGAGCGCACGCTCGGCGCGGAGCACCCGACGACGCTGGGCATCCGCAACAACCTCGCCAGCGCCTACCAGGATGCCGGCCGCACGCAGGACGCGATCGCGATCTACGAGCCGCTGGTCGCCGACCTCGAGCGGATCCTCGGCGCCGAGCACCCCGACACGCTCGGCAGCCGCGGAAACCTCGCCGGCGCCTACGACGCCGCGGGCCGCCCGGTCGACGCCGCCCGGGTGCGAAGCCCGTCGGGCGACGGGAACATCTTCACCGTCTGACGTCAGCCGGCCGCGCCAGGCGCGTCAGGTCGCGCTGTAGCCGTGCAGCTGGTCGCCCTGCGTCGCGTGGACGCTGGCGTTGAAGGAGATGATGATCCGCTCCTTCTCACCGTCGTAGGGCATCGCCTGATGCGCGAGCCAGGACGGAAACAGCAGCAGCTGTCCGGGGATCGGCTCGATGTCCTGGTGCGGCGGTTGCAGGTACGCGTTGCCGACGTCGACGAAGGCGCCGCCCAGGTTGTTGAACGGCGGACCGTAGAGCCGCGTCACGCCGTTGCCCGCACCGTAGACGGGATGCGACACGCGCTGCGGGCGCTCGTCGATCTGCACGATGTAGGCCGACGACCACGAGCAGTTGCCATGCGTGTGCACGTCGTGGAACGCGCCCTGGCGGCTGCACTGAAACCACATCCCCTCGATGCCGACCTTGAGCTCCATCTGCTGCCCGCCCCACGCCTCGGCGTTGGCCTGCTTGACCGTGTCGCCGAGGCTGGACACGATGAACCTGACGAAGTCCTGCCACTCGGGGATCTTCACGCGGTGCAGCAGGTCGTCGTCGCTGGCGAAGAACGGCGCGGGTTGCATGCCGCGCTGGCGTTCCTGCGCCGCCCGTCCCTGCGCGAAGGCCTCGACGAGCAGGGGATTGAGCTTGTCGGCGTCGGCGTAGCGATGCAGCCCGATCGGCGTCGGCCACAGCCAGTGGGTTCCCGGACCCAGTGTCATCCCTGCGCTCCTCCTCGTCGGCTCGGTCGCGATCGTACCGAAGCGCTTCTCGCGCACAGACGGGCGGCCACCTGCAGCGCGGGCATGGCCCGTGACGGCGCTGGGCAGACTCGCGGCGATGAGCGCCTGGTATGAGGACACCGTCGTCTACGCGCTGGACGTCGAGCGCTTCCGTGACGGCGAGGGCAACGGCATAGGCGACTTCGAGGGGCTCGTCGAGCAGCTCGGCCACGTCGCCGCGCTGGGCGCCAACTGCGTCTGGCTGCTGCCCTTCTATCCCACGCCGAACCGCGACAACGGCTACGACATCCAGGACTTCTACGGCGTCGATCCGCGGCTCGGATCGCCGGGCGACTTCGTCGAGTTCATGGAGGAGGCCGACCGCCTGGGCCTGCGCGTCATCGTCGACCTCGTGATGAGCCACACCTCCGACCAGCATCCGTGGTTTCAGCAGGCGCGACGAGATCCCGAGTCGCGCTACCGCAACTACTACCTCTGGAGCGACGAGCCGGTCGGCGGCGAGGACAAGCTCATCGTCACCGGCCAGGAGGACGGCCCGTGGACGTGGGACGAGGAGGCGGGGATGTACTACTTCCACCGCTTCTACAGCTTCCAGCCCGACCTCGACAACGCGCATCCCGACGTGCGCGGGGAGCTCGACAAGCTCGTGAGCTTCTGGTGTCGCCTGGGTGCGGCCGGCGTCCGCGTCGACGCCGCCACCTACCTCGTCGACAAGGCCGGCCACGGGTTCCTGCGCGAGATGCGCTCGGCTGCTCAGCACTACCACGGCGATCCGCTGCTGCTCGGCGAGACCGACGTCGCCGCCGAGCGCCTCGACGCGTTCTTCGGCGAGGGCGACGAGCTGAACTGCCTGTTCAACTTCCTCTGCAACAACTACCTGTTCCTCGCGCTCGCCCGCGGCGAGGCCGAGCCGCTGGAGCGGGGGCTGCGGATGCTGCCCAACCCGCCCCCGGGGTGCGCGTGGGGCAACTTCCTGCGCAACCACGACGAGCTCAACCTCGATCAGCTGACCGAGCAGGAGCGCGCTGAGGTGCTCGCCACGTTCGCTCCCGATGCGGACATGCGCGTCTTCGGCGGCAAGGGCATCCGGCGGCGCCTGGCGCCGATGCTGGGCGGCGACCCCCGCCGGCTCGCGCTCGCCTACAGCCTGCTGTTCGCGTTTCCCGGAATCCCGGTGCTGCGCTACGGCGAGGAGATCGGCATGGGCGACGACCTCTCGCTGCACGGTCGCGGCGCGGTCCGCACGCCGATGCAGTGGACGCGCGAGGCCAACGCCGGCTTCTCTTCGGCCGCGCCCGAGCGGCTCGTCGAACCGGTGATCTCGGGTGGCCCCTACGGCTTCGAGCAGATCAACGTCGCCGATCAGGAGCGCGATCCCGACTCGCTGCTGAACCTCGTTCGCGCGCTGGCGTGGGCGCGGCGCCGGCTGCGCGCGATCGGCTCTCGCCGCTGGGACATCGTCGACGTCGGCGATCCAGGCGTGCTGGCGCTGCGCTATCCCGGCGACGAGGACACGGTGCTGACGCTGCACAACCTGTCCGGCAGCGAGGCGAGCGTCGAGCTGTCACGCGCGCTGCAGGGATCGGGTCCGCCGATCGACGTCGTCGGCGACCACAACTACGAGCCGCTCGCCGACGCGTCGGAGGCCTGCGTGCTGCCGGCCAGCGGCTATCGCTGGCTTCGCAGCAGCACCGAACAGGGGGCGCCGTAGGCCGCTTCACCGGCTGCTCGGCGGCGTCCGCCCCGCGTCTCGCCACAATACTCGCGTGCCCGATCTGGTCCTCGGACCGATGCTGCGCCATGCCGGCCCGACAGACGCGACGGTATGGGTGCAGACGGCCGAACGGTGCGAAGTCGAGGTGCTCGGCCACCGGGCGACGACCTTCCGGGTGGGGGATCATCACTACGCGGTCGTCTCGGTCGCCGGCTTCGAACCGGGCACCGAACGGTCCTACGAGGTGCGCCTCGACGGCGAGCGCGTCTGGCCGGCCGCCGACAGCCGCTTTCCGCCCAGCGTCGTGCGCACGCCGGCCGATGACCAGCCGCTGCGCCTGGCCTTCGGCTCGTGCCGCAAGTCGGCGCCGCACGAACCGCCCTACACGCGGCGGCGGGCAAGCGATCCTCGGGGCCTCGGCGTCGACGCGCTGCGCGCGCTTGCGCTGCGAGCGGCGAGCGACAGGCACGAGCTGCCCGATGCGCTGCTGCTGCTCGGCGACCAGATCTATGCCGACGAGCCCTCGCCGCGGGCGCAGGAGCTCGCCGCCGCCACCGTTGTCGACGCGCGGGCGCCGGGGGGCGAGCTCGAGGACTTCTCGGAGTACGCGCTTGCCTACCGCGAGGCGTGGCGCGAGCCGGCGCTGCGCTGGCTGCTGTCGACCGTGCCCACCGCGATGATCTTCGACGACCACGAGATCAGCGACGAATGGAAGATCTCGCGGGCGTGGGTCGATCGGATGCGCTCCGAGCCGTGGTTCGAGCGCCGCATCGTCGGGGGGCTGATGTCCTATTGGATCTACCAGCACCTCGGCAACCTGTCGGCCGACGAGCTCGCCGCTGACGAGCTGCTCGCGCGTGTGCGCGCCGCCGACGACGCCGCGCCGCTGCTGCGCGACTTCGCTCGCGCAGCCGCGCAGCAGGCCGATCGCAGCCGCTTCAGCTTCCGCCGCGACCTCGGCCGCGTCCGGCTCGTGGTGCTCGACGCCCGCTGCGGTCGAGAGCTCGAGCCCGCAAGGCGGCGGATCATGACGCGGGCGGAGTGGGGGTGGGTGCGCGAGCAGGTCGCCGGCGACTACGACCACCTCCTGCTCGCCAGCTCGATCCCGTTTCTCGTCAGCCCGGGCCTGCACGACCTCGAGGCCTGGAACGAACGCGTCTGCGACGGGACGTGGGGCGCGCGGGCGGCCCGCTGGGGCGAGCGCTACCGGCAGTGGGCGAACCTCGGTCACTGGGCCGCCTTCGGCCGCTCGTTCGCAGAGTTGCTGGCGCTGCTGCAGGACGTCGTCACGGGCCGGCTCGGCCGGCCGCCGCGCTCGGTCGTGGCGCTGTCGGGCGACGTGCACCACTGCTACCTCGCGCGCATGCGCATGGCCGCCGCGCGCCCCGGATCGCCCCCCGTGTGGCAGGCGGTGTGCTCGGGACTGCGAAAGCCGCTGGACCCGGGCGAGAAGCTCGCGATCCAGCTCACGCACTCGACCGCCGGCCGCCTGCTCGGCGCCGCCCTGGCGCGCACCGTCGGGATCAGGCGCCCACCCGCGTCGTGGCGGATCGAGGAGGGCCCGCGCTACGAGAACCAGATCGCGACGCTGGCGATCGACGGCGCGCAGGTGACGCTGCGCGTCGAGACGACCGCCGGCGCCGACTGGCGCGCGCCGTCGCTGCGCACCACGATCGAGCGGCGCCTGGCGTAGCGGCGGTCCGCCCGGCGCCGCGCGAGCGTCAGCGCCGCGCGCGCGTCGCTGCGACGGCGGCGCCGGCGACGAGCGCCCCGGCCGCGATCGCGCGGCGGCGCAGCGTCATCTCCAGCGCGATCGAGCGCGGCCTGGCGCGGTCGTCGAAGATGCCGTGCGAGCCGTGGTCCTCCTCGTCGTCGACCGGCTCGAACAGGTAGTCGCGCCGGTCGGGCGCCCTGGGCCGCTCGGACAGCTGGCCGCCGACGGCGGTCCTGGCGAGGTACCGGTCCGCCAGCGCCGGCGCTAGCCAGTTGCCGAGGATCGTGTAGTACGTCGGGAAGCCGACGAACAGCTGGCGCCGCGGATGCTCGGCGGCGTGGACGATCGCCTTCGCCGCCACGGCCGGCTGGAAGATCGGCGCCACCGGCTGCGGATGCCTGTCCAGGCCGCGCAGCCGGACCCAGCCGAACTGGGTGGTGTTCAGGCCCGGCAGGTGGACCATCGCGAGCCTGATCGCCGAGCTCTCGTGGATGAGCTCTGTGCGCAGCGACTCGTAGAAGCCCTGGATCGCGTGCTTTGCCGCGCAGTAGGTGGCCTGAAGCGGGATTCCGCGCCAGGCGAGCGCTGAGCCCACCTGGACGATCGTGCCGCGGTTGCGCGGGCGCATCACCGACAGCGCCGCGAGGTAGCCGTGGACGCTGCCCAGGTACGTGACCTCGGTGACGCGGCGAAACTCCTCGGGGCTCGTGTCGCGGACCTCGCCGAGGACGGCGGTCATCGCATTGTTGACCCAGACGTCGATCGGCCCGAGGTCGCGCTCGATCTGCTCGACCGCCTGCATGACGGCGTCGGCATCCGACACGTCGAGCGGCAGGACGAGCGCCCTGCGGCCGGCGCGCTCGACCTCGCTGCGCGCCGCCTCCAGGCCGGCGCGGCCGCGCGCCATCAGCGCGACGTCGTAGCCACGCTGCGCGAAGCGCACGGCCGTGGCCCGGCCGACGCCCGCCGACGCGCCGGTTATCGCGACGACGCTCACGAGGCCGCTGCGTTCCGGCGCACCGGCGGCGCCGCGGGGATCGTGCCGCGGCGGCCGAGCCGGGACCGTGCGGAGAAGGGCGCCGTGCGCGGCATGGACGCAGGGTTCCCCCTCGGCCGCCGGCGGTCACTCCCGCGTCAGCGGTCTGACGCGATCCACTCGCGCCGATCACCGCGAGCGATCCGGCGCGCGGGCGCTGCGACCGGCGCGGCGGTCGCTCGTGCGAGCCGACGACGGGTGTGACGAATGATCATCGGCAGGCGACGATCATTCGTCACGCTTCGGCGCGGATCGCCCCGCCGGGGTCTTCTCCCGCAGATCGGGGAGGCGGCCTCGGCCCGGGCTCAGGCGTGAGCGGTCGCGCGCCGAGCGATGCCTCGCTGCGGGTCGCGCGGCTGACGCTCACGCGCGGCGCTGCGGGCTGCGAGCTCGCATGCCCGCTGCCAGCTTCCGAACAGCACGCTGATCGCGAAGTCCGACGGCATCTCGCCGCTGTTGCGCGGCTGGCCACGCAGAGCGCGGTAGTTGAAGGTCGTCAGCTCGGCGACCGGTACGAGGTTGGCCTCGGCGGCCCGCCGCAAGGCGGTGAGTGCGATCTCGCGGTCAAGGTGTTGAGCGACCATCACAAGGCCTCAAACGGTAAACGCGGGGCGAAGGGCACGACACCGTATTCCTCCTCGACGTCGCGGGAAAACTACGGAGTGCCACTGCGGAAAGCTACGTACGCGGGCCCGCGGCGCCGTCGGCGCAGGGCGGATCTTCGCGACGATCTTGCCCGCCGCCACCTGCCGGTAGGCTCGCGCGATGGCCCCATCACACGCCCACGACCGGGCGGTGCGCGCGGGCGCCGGCGACGCCATCGACGCCGGTGCTGTGGTCGCCGAGGCGCGCAGGCTGGGTGTCACGGGGTGGGTGCGGCCGACCGGCGAGGTGCATGCCGAGGGTGCGCCCGACGCGGTGGACGGACTGCTGGCGTTCCTCGGTGACGCCGTCGAGACCGAGCGCGCGCGCGTCGAGGGTCACGAGCAGTTCGCGATCCGCGGCGTCAGCGCAGGGGTCTTCGTCGTCCAGGAGCACCAGGCGAGAGCCCACCACTACGACCTGCGACTCGAAATCGATGGCGTCATGAGGTCCTGGGCGGTTCCGAAGGGGCCATCGCTCGATCCCGCCGCAAAGCGCCTGGCCGTCGAAGTCGAGGACCACGGTCTGGAGCACAACGACTTCGAGGGAAGGCTCGGCGACGGCGGCGTGATCGTGTGGGACCGCGGCACCTACGAGCGGGGAGGGCGCGTCGCCTGGCCGGAGGCGCTCGAGCGCGGCCACGCCGTCTTCGTCCTGCAGGGCGAGAAGCTGCGCGGCGGCTTCGCGCTTCAGCGAACGCGAGGCGGCGCCAAGCCGCAATGGCTGCTGATCAAGCGCCGCGACGACGAGGCGCGCGCCGGCTCGGACATCGTCGACGAGAGGCCCGAGTCGGTCCTCAGCGGCCGCACGCTGGCGCAGCTGCTCGGCTGAGGCGGGCTGTCGAGCGACACCAGCAAGCAGGCCGGCGGACCCGATCCTCGCGCTCGCGCCGCCTCCCGCCAGGTGCGAGGCGCTATCGCGCCAACAGGTGTGAGACGCGACGCGAGCGGGCATCCGGCGGCATGGTCCGAGTTGCTCGCCTGGCCGCTCCTTTCGTCGTGACCGTGGCCTTCATCGGCGCCGGCTGCGGCGACGACAACGGCAGCCCGTCGCGGCAGGATGAGGCGCCGCTGAGCGACCGGACGCCCAGTGGCCAGCAGCAGGGGGAGACGACCCCGGCCCCTGAGGAGTCCCAGCGCGGGTCGGGTGGCGGCTGACAGGCTAAGCCGCGACCGTCTGCAGCGGCTCGCGACGATGGTCCTGGAATCGAGTCGTGGCCGGCGGCCTGGACGTCGCGCTGCAGCGGCGATCAGCCGCTCCAGAGCGCGTGCGCCGTCGACGAACCGGCGTCCGGCGCCGCTCCCGGGCGCGACCTTGCCGTGCCCCGCAAGCCCGGGTAGGCTCGGCGGCGGCGATGCTCTTCGTAGCCGGACAGCGGCCGCCGGGCCGGAAAGAGGCCCAGCGAGCGCCGGTGTGCTCGGCCGCGCGCGGTGCGCCAGCCGCGCGAGCGCAGCCGCCCGTCTCGCGACCCCTGGCTGACCTGCACGACGCGCTGTCAGCGCCCCTGGCGAGGGCGGTGAGCGCCAGGTCAGGCGACGCGGTGCTCGCGCGCTGGCTCGCCGCGCCGCCGGGCTGGGACGTCAGCAGCTCGAAGGGACCGACGCCGGGCTGGAAGGAGAACAACAACCCGCCGGTCGGCGTGGCGTTCGTCAACCGCGGCAGCAAGAAGAAGAAGCAGTGGCATCGGTGGGACGGGCGGTCATGGGTTTCGAGCGGGCCGCCCGGCGAGGCGCCGATCACGAGCACGACCGAGACTCCATCGGCGGCGGCCGACATTGCGAAGCCGGAGACCGACGTGACGCCCGACGCGCCGACCACGACGGTCGAGGCCCAGCTGCCGGTCGAGGAGATCGAGCCGCTGCCACCGCCGTTCAAGCTGTAGGAGCATCTCGCCGAGCTGCCCGACATGGCGCTCGCGAGCGCGTTCGAGGGGCTTCCACTCGCCAGGCTGCGCGAGTTGCGACTCGTCGACCGCCGCTTCGAGCGCGTGGCGTCGTTCGTGCTGCGCCGCCGCATGCAGACGGCGATCAAGAAGACGGCGTTGAGCTCGCTCGGCGGAGACCTCTGCGACGAGATCGCGACGAAGCTCGCGCGGCTGCGTCCCGACGACGTCTTCGTCCTCTCCGATCAGGTGACGCCGTGGGTGGTCGAGAAGCTCACGGGCAACGACGCCACGAGTTACTGGGACCGCAAGCAGAACAAACGCGTGCAGACCGGCTACAAGCGCGGGACGCGGACGCGCGTCTACACCGGGGAGCACAAACAGATCCCCGTGTCCGATCAGCACGGACAGCTGAGGTACGTCGACGAGCTGCACGGGCCGATCCGGAGGTCGGGCACGTCGAAGATGCACGTCAAGTCGATGATCGGCTCGAGAGCGAATCGCCCGCTGTTCGTCGAGACCGGCTCGGCCAACCTCACTTCGAGCGCCATGAAGGACAACACGGAGTCGGTGGTCATCCTCGAGTCGCCGGGGATCGCGAAGATGTTCAGCGAGTACGCCGACGAAGTGGTCGCCGGCCGGCGAGACCGCCCGGCGTTCTCGTCGGCACTCGCCGGGTTCAACAAGCGCAACCCGATCGGCATTCGCGCCGCGCTCGCACCGTTCGTCAACGTCGGCGAGCTGCTGACGGCCGAGCTACGGGGCGCCGATCGGGTTCTCGTACGGATGTTCCTCGTGTCCGCCGCCAAGCGAGGCGGCGACAACCAGCCGCTGCAGGCCCTGTGCGACCTGGCGGCGCGCGGCGTCGAGGTGACCGTCGTCGTCGACCAGGGCCAGTCCGGTGAGGCCTACGTCGCCGAGGCGCTGGGCCAGCTCGAGGACGCCGGCGCGACGGTCCATCTCGAGACCGGGCCGGGAGGCGGCGGCATCATGCACGACAAGCTCATCTTCGCCCACTATCCCGCCAGCCCGCGCAAGACCGACATGGATCTGCCGACGCCGGAGCGCTGGACGGTCATGGTCGGCAGCTCCGGGCTGACAAAGAACGTCATCCACAACGAGAACTACGAGAACCTGCTGATCATCGACGATGCCGCGCTCTACTCGGAGTTGATGCAGCACGACCGGACGGCCAGAAGCAACACGACATACGTCACATCGAGGACCTAGAAGCCCGTTGGAAGCCAGGGCCTGCTGGCGCGTTCAGATGTCGAACGACGGTCGAATGACACTGGCCGTACGCCGCTACCCGGGCCCGTGCAGCAGCTCGGCGGCGAGCTTGACGACGCCTACCGGCGCATGCGCAAGGGGCTGATGCCCGAGCATCCGTCCAAGGAGCTCGGGAGACGCCCCACTTCCGCTTTACATAAGCAGGGCTAAGTGGGTCCGTCTAGCAGAGGGCGGAAACGCCGGGGGTCGGTTAGTGGAAGCGGGCGCGGGTCGCGGGATCCTCAAGACCCGTTGTCTGTCTGAATGTCGGTCGGTTGCGGCGGGCTCCCAGCCCGTCACGGTCATACGCATCTTGCGGACGCAATCACGGCTGCAGAGCATGGTTCGGCCGTATCCGGCCACAGCTTCGGGGTACTTCGCGCGCCAGGCGTCGAGATCCTCAGCGCGACTACCCTCGCGCATCTCCGCCATCTCGGCTCAGACCGAAACCGGTCCATCGTGCCGTGGACGATGAACTTATTCGGTCTACATAACGCACGTTATCGAGCATTGGCGGTAACGGCGAGCGTCGACCGTCACCGACTCGCGCGGCAGCCGCCAGCGTCGACCGTCACCGACTCGCGCGGCAGCCGCCATCGTGCGACGCCCTTGCGGATCATGCGCGATTGGATGAAAGCCCGGACACCGCAAGCACATCGCGCGACGCGGTCAGCACATCCGCGCTACAACTATGGCGGCGTAGGACCCGCACGAACGTCGCCGCCGGCCGCCGGCCGCGAAGCTGTGGACGGGGGCCCGTCGCGCCGCGCGCGGTCGTCCGCGCGCTACGTTGCGATGGCACACGTCGAGGGCGTCCACTGGCACACGTCGAGGACGTCCACTGAGGTCTCAACTGGAGGCGCCGATGGCCACGAGCGGGTTCAGACTCGGAATCTATGTCTTCAAGGACGTCGAGGTCGTCGACTTCGCCGCCCCGCACGGCGTCTTCTCCGTCGCCCGGCGCTTCGACCCCGAGCTCGAGGCGTTTCTCATCGCCGACGCAATGCGCCCGGTGCAGGCCCAGGCCGGCTTCACGGTCCTGCCCAACTACTGCTTCTCCGACCGGCCCGCGATGGACGCGTTCCTCATCCCGGGGGGATTCGGCACGCGCCAGGAGATCCGCAACGGCCGATTGCACGAGTTCGTCGGCAGTCAGCCCGAGGAGACGCTGCTGACGAGCGTCTGCACCGGCTCCTGGGTCTACGGCAAGATGGGGCTGCTCGACGGACTGCCCGCGACCAGCCGCAAGGAGCCCGATCGCGTCGAGGCCAAGCCGCCCGGCAAGGTCCCGATCGACCGGCTCGCCGAGCTGGCTCCCAGCTGCCGGATCAGCCGCGCCCGCGTCGTCGACGCAGGCCGCATCATCACGGCGGGCGGCATCGCGTCGGGGATGGAGATGGGCTTTCACCTGCTCCGCCGCGCCGGCTACGACGAGGACTTGATCGGCGAGGTGGCGCGCGTGATGGAGTATCAGGAGGCCTACAAGCTGTACCGCGACGACATCGACGTCGCGACCTGACGCGGGCAGCTGCGGCGACACCTGCGCGGCCGGCGAACTGGGAGCCTCCGCGCAGGTCGGCGAGCGCGGCGCGCTCGCCGGGCCGCAGGATTCGCGCTGCTCAGTCGCGGCGGTGGCGCGGCGGCGCGTCGCAGGCGGCCGACGACGTGCGAGCGTCAGGGCCCCGAGCATCAGGCCGAAGTCGCGTAGCGCGATGTCGTAGAACCCGGAGTACGTGAGCAGTCTCCGGACGATGGCGGCCAGCCACCCCGTGACGATGTAGCCGCCGAAGCGCGGCCTGAGCGCCACGACGACGCCCGCCAGGATCTGATGGCGCGGGTCAGACCAGTCCGTGCGGGACGTCCGAGCGGTGTCGGACCCGTATGCGGCGGCGCCTGTGCTCGGTGTCGTGATCGCCATCGATGTGCCTCTCTTCCGGATGCTGGACCGCGCCGCTGTCGCGCGGCTCGCTCTCGTTTGCGCGCACGTGGGCGCCTGCTCACCGACCGTCCTCCTCGCCGCCTTGGCGACGCACGGTGACGCCGGGCACGAATACGCTTGTCCGCATGCTGCGGGTGCGGCTTGTCGGCGGTTGGCCGCTGCTGGCAGCGGCGGTCGTCGCGTTCGCCGCGGCCAGCGCGGCCGCGAGTGCGAGCGGCTCGGGCGCGCAGCGGCCGCCGCGCGCGATCCTTGCAGTCGTCGCGGTCGATCGCGGTGACATCCTGGCTGTCGAGGACGGGCCGCCGACAGACCTGTTGCTGCGCTTCCTCGGTGCCGAGCCGGGGCTCCGTGCCGGGCTGTGGAGCTCGGCGCAAAGCAGATATGACAGTCAGCAGGCGCTGCTGGACATCTCCCAGGGCGCCCGTCAGCCCGCGAGCCTGCACGCCCAGGTCGACGCCGATTCCGACGGCGAGCTCGACAGCCTGCGCTTCGCGCTCGCGCGACGATCGTTCGCCAACTGGCGGGCGTTTCACGACCGTGCGCGCGACGTGTCGCAGACGTTGCGCCCCGGCCTGCTCGCCGCGTCGGTTCCGGGCGGTGCCGCGTTCGTCGCCGCTCCCGGCGTGCCGACGTCGCCTGCGATCGCGGCCGCCGACGAGCGCGGCCGCGTGGCAGCGATGTCGCTCGGCGCCGTCGGAACGCTGGCAGCTCGCGCGCGGACCGCGTCGCGCACGCACCGCCTCGTCGTGGTCTCGCTGCCCGCCGGCTCGGCGGGTCGCATGCAGCTGTCCCAGCTCGCCCGCGAGCGGGCGCCCGCTGAGCTGCTGCTCGTCGCCGCGCTTCCCGAGACCCCGCGGCCGGGCGCGTTCGGTGCACCGCCGGGGCGCTTCCTGCGCCAGCCGGCGTTCGCGATCGGCGACGGGCGGCGCGGCAGCCCACGGTCGGAGTCGACGCGCCGCGACGGGCTCGTCGTGTCGGTCGACGTCGCTCCCACGATCCTCGCCTGGCTCGGCGTCGAGCGGCCTGCTCAGATGCGCGGGCTGCCGGTCGGAGCCGGAGAGCCGCTGAGTGCCGCGCGACTGGAGAAGCTGCGCCTTCGATGGTCGAGCATCCGCGACGGGCGCCAGGCGGAGTCCTACACGGCGATCCTGGTGCTGACCGGGATCGTGTTCCTCGTCCTCGGGACGTGGCGCGGCGCCGGCTTCGCCGGCCGCCCCGCGCTGCGCATCGGCGCCCTGGCTTCGCTGTGGTGGCCGTCGGCGGTGCTGCTCGCCGCGCTCGTGGAGCCGGCGACGCGAACGGCGGAGGTCGGTTTGATCGCGGGCGTCAGCGTCGTGCTGGCGGGCGCGACCGAGCGCCTGCTGCCGTGGGCGCGCGCCCCGCTCGCACCGGCCCTCGCGTGCCTGGCCGCGTACACCGTCGACCTCGCGTTCGGCGGACCGCTGCTGACGCGCTCGGTGCTCGGGCCCAGCGTCGCCGCCGGCTCGCGCTTCTACGGCGTCTCCAACGAGCTCGAGCCGATCCTGCCGATCGTCCTGCTCACCGCGCTGGCGGCGATCGCGACCGGCCGGCGGATCACGGCCCGCACGGTGACGCTCTACGCCTGTGCGGGCCTCGCCCTCCTGGTCGTCGTCGGTTGGGGGCGGCTCGGCGCCGACGTCGGCGGTGTCGTCACCGTCGGTGCCGGCGTCGCGGTCGCGACGCTGATCATGCTTCCGGGCGCCGTGACGGCGCGGCGGGTCGCGTTCGCGGCGCTGGTTCCGGTCGCCGGCCTGGCCCTCCTGATCGTGATCGACGTCGGCCTCTCGTCGGACAGCCACCTGACCCGCAACCTGCTGCGGGCCGAGGATCCCGGCGAGCTGTGGGAGCTCGTCACGCGTCGCTACGAGCTCGCCTGGGGCGTCCTGCGCAACAGCCGGGCGCTCGCGTACCTCCTCGCGGCGTTGCTGGCCGTCGCGTTCGCATGGCGCAACCGCGAGCGGCTGTACGGGCGGCTGCCGCACCGCGGCTGGGCCGCCGCGCTGATCGGCGGCCTCGCCGCCGGCCTCGCGGGCGCCCTGACCAACGACTCCGGTCCGGTCCTGTTCGTCAATGCGGTCATCGGTCTCGCGGCGATCACGGCGTACCTGCTCGGGCGGCCAGAAGGCGCGGCAGCCGCCACACCCGGGCGCTGACGCCCGGCCGCCCGCGGTGACAAGGAGGCTCTGGAGCTCACGGCGAGGGGCCTGGACTACCGTGTCGGCAGCGCGCTGCGGCAGCGCGCTGGCCGTGCGAAGCCCGACGCGACAATGACGACCCCCACGAAGGACGCCTACCGGCCGCACCTCGACGGGATCCGTGCCGTCGCGGTGATCCTCGTGATCCTGTTTCACCTCGGCTACGAGTGGATCCCCGGCGGCTTCGTCGGAGTCGACGTGTTCTTCGTCCTGTCGGGCTACCTCATCACGGGCCTGCTCGTCGACGAGCTCGTCCGCAACGGCCGCGTCGACCTTGCGCGCTTCTACGCGCGCCGCGTCCGGCGCCTGCTGCCCGCCGCGGTGCTCGTCGTCGCGGTCGTGGTCGTCGCGACCGCGGGCCTGCTCGATCGCGTCGGCCAGGCGCAGGTCGGACGTGACGCGACGTACTCCGCGCTGTACGGCGCCAACTGGCACTTCGGCCTGGTCAGCGGCGACTACTTCGCCCCCGGAGACGTCCCCAGCCCGCTGATCCACTTCTGGTCGCTCGCCGTCGAGGAGCAGTTCTACGTCGTCTGGCCCGCCGTCCTGATCGGCCTGTGGAGCGGGATCCTGTGGCGGCGTCGCGGCGCTCGAGGGATCGATCGCCTGCTCGCCGGCGTGCTCGTCATGATCGCCGTCTCGGCGGCGCTGTCGGTGCTGCTCGCGCCCGGGCCGCTGACCTACTACGGCACGCACACGCGCGCCTACCAGCTGCTGGCCGGTGCGGCGCTCGCGATCGGCGCCCGCCGCTGGGCCGCGCGCCCTCCCGGTGCGCCAGACGCGTCCGCGCGACTGGCTGCGACGGGCTTTGCGCTGGGGATCGGCGCGCTCGCCGCGCTCGCCCTGCTGGCCCATCGGATCTCCGACGCGCAGGGCTACCCGGGGCCGGCGGCGCTCGGCGTGACGGTCGCGACCGTCGTCCTGATCGCGGCTCTGGACCTGATGGGAAGCCATCCGCTGCGTCGCCTTGCGGGTGCCTCGCTGCCGGCAGCGGTCGGGCGGCTGTCGTACTCGCTGTATCTGTGGCACTGGCCGACGATCGTCTTGCTGCCGCTGCTCGCCGACCGGCACGACGTCGCGTTCGTCGCTCAGAAGCCCGCGCTGGTCGCGGCGATGACGCTCCTCGCGCTGATCTCCTACAGGCTCTGGGAGCAGCCGATCCGCTTTCGCGTCCGGCGCCGCGCTCCGGCCCGGCGGGTCGTCGTCGCCGGGGTCGCGGCCTCGCTCGCGATGGGAGCCTCGACGATCGCGTTGCTGCAGGCGCCGAGCGCCTTCGAGGGGCGGGCGCTGGCAGCCGTCACCGACCTCGCCAAGCCGGGCGGTTGCCCCTACTTCGCCCGCGACTGGTCCGCGGCCACGGCGACCCGCGCCTGCGTGCGGCGGCGGGGCAGCGGGCTGAAGGTCGCGCTCGTCGGTGACTCCCATGCACAGCAGTGGGAGCCGGCGCTCGAGGTCCTCGCCGAGCGCTACGACCTCAGCGTGATCCGGGCCACCCGCGGCGGCTGCCCTGCCAACGACGTGACCGTCGATCGCGACGCCGACGTCCGCGGCGTCAGCGGATCCGGCGAGGCGTGCACGGCCTGGCGGCGCGAGGTCTACCCCGATCTCGTGCAGCGCCACGACCCCGACGTGGTGTTCGTCGCCACCCGCTCGCACGTCTCCCCGCTGCTCGACGACGGCCGGCGGATCGAACCCTCCACGCGCGAGCACCGCCGCCTCTGGTCGGCGCGCTGGGACTGGACGCTGGACACGCTCAGCCGTGGTGGCGCGCGCGTCGTGGTCAGCCGGATCCTGCCCACCCTCCCCCAGCGCGTGCCGGCGTGTCTGGCAGACGCCGGCAGGCCCACACCGCGCTGTGACTTCCCCGTCCGGGTGGACGGCGCGGTGCATCCCTACAACGCGGCGATCGACCGCCTCGCCGATCGCGCCCGCCGCGTGACGGCGTTCGACCCCACGCCGATCGGCTGCCCGCAGCGGAGCTGCCCGGCGCTCGCAGGCGACATCGTCGTGCACCGCGACGACAACCACCTCAGCGCCGCGTACGTGCGCTCGCGCGCCAACGGCTTCCGGGCGGCGCTGGACCGGGCGGGCGCCGCTCTGGCGCGGGCGGGCGCCGCTCCGGCGCGGGCGCGACCGTAAGCCGCCATCGCCGTCGGCTCGGCGTCGCGAGACGCCGACAGCGACTGCTCGGCGGTCACACCGCGTTGCAGAGGCACGGCCCCGCGCAGCGCACTCGGCACATCACCCGGGGTCCGCGTCGACGAAGGGCAGTCGCTTCGCCATTCCGCTGAGCTCGAACGCGCGATGCACGTTGTCGCGCCCGCGCACGATGCGCAGCCGGGCGCCCTGCGCGCGGGCGCCGGCACGGATGACGACCCCCATCCCGCAGCTGTCGACGAGACCGAGGCCACGCAGGTCGAGCACGATCGTCGCGGCGTCGGTCGCCTCGACGCGCGCCAACTCGGCTTCGAGGCGGTGCGCCGTATCGAGATCGAGCTCTCCAGCCGGCGCGACGATGTGCCTGTCGCCCTCGCGCACCGACCGGATCTGCAGCTGGCCCGACCCCTGCGCCGAGGCGCCCGCTTGTCGTCGCTTGTCTGGATGGCGTCTGAACAACGCAGAGATCCCCGGTTGCGGTCCTCACCTCGTCGACTGCGTGATCTCTTCAACGCGGTCTGCGGGGCTTTCTTGCGGTCGCGGTGAGCGCCGGCGTCGTCAGAGGCCGGTCGGGTACGTCTCGGCCGGCTGCTCGTGTGCGGACCACGGCTCGAGCGGCTCGAGCGCCGTGGTCTCGTCGATGTGCACGAGCAGGTCGAACTGGTCGGCGGCATGGGCGTAGACGTAGTGACTCCAGCGCTCGGTCTCCGGGCGATAGATGACGCCGATCATGCGCTGCAGCAGCTCTTCTGCGAGCAGCCCGCCGCGCAGGTCCAGCACGCCGCTCCGGATGCCGGCGTCGTGCAGCCGGCGCTCCAGCGAGTCCTCGCGGGCCGGACGGACGACGCGTCGCTCGGCCGGCGCGTCCCAGTCGCGAGCCGCGGTGACCGTGCCGGCGTGTGTCGTGAGGCCGACGATGCAGACGGCGTCGTCGCCGTGACGTTCGCGGGCGAGCTGGCCGAGGTTGATCTCGCCGCGTACGTCGCCCATCTCCGTGGCCCGCGCGTCGCCGAGATGGGAGTTGTGCGCCCAGACGACGATGCCGGCGCCGCCGAGATGCTCGTCGAGCGCGTCGAGCGTGTCAGCCATGTGCGTGTCGCGCAGATTCCACGAGCTTGCGCGGCCGCGGAACATCGCGCGGTAATAGCGCTCGGCATCGACAGCCAGGCGCGCGTTCTGCTCGGCGACGAAGTGCGCGTCGCGCGGCAGCCGGCCGTCGCGGGCGGCGAGGTCGGCGGCTCGCCGGCGCAGCTCGCCGAGCTGCGCGACGACGTCGTCCTCGCAGGACTCCTTCTCCCCCCTCGCCGTGGCGTACCCGTAGGCCTGCTCGTCGAAGTGGTCGAAGCAGCCGTAGCGGCCGCGCGCTCGCGCCGCGGCTTCCGGATCGACGGTGTCGAGGTACTCGACGACGGCGCTCATCGAGGCTCGCAGGCTGTAGAGGTCCAAGCCGTAGAGGCCGGCCTCGCCGTCGTGCTCGCGCAGCCACTCGACGAGCTGCACCGTGACGTGGTTGCGCCACATCCATTGCGGGAAGCGTACGAAGTCGCCGAGGGCTTCGGTCGCGCTGCGATCGTCGCCGGACCGCTGGACATGGCGGTTGGCGCGCGCTGCGGCCGGCCAGTCGGCCTCGACTGCGACGCCCCGAAAGCCGCGCTCCGCGATCAGGCGCCGGGTCAGCTCCGACCGCAGCGCGTAGAACTCGTGTGTCCCGTGGGTGGCCTCGCCCAGCAACACGAAGCGTACGTCGCCCACGAGCTCGAGCAGGTCGCCGACCGGACGGGCAGCGCGCCGCAGGTCGATCATCGCCCGGGATACCCGCCGCTATCGCGATTGCCCGGCGGGCGAGTGCTTCGCTGGCGAGCCCGGCGTGTGCAGCAGGTTGTGCACCTCCTCGACGCCCTCGATCCTCGCCGTCGCGGTCTCCAGCTGCTTGATCTCCTCGGGGCGCTTGACCTGGCCGCGCAGCTCGACGATCCCGTTGTGGACGTTGACGCTCACACTGTCCTTCGGGGCGTCGGGCGGACGGAACAGCTCGCTCTCGACCTTCCGCGCGAGCGTCACGTCGTCGTACTCGCGCCGTTCGCGGCGCAGCGACGTCGTCGCCTCCAGCACCGCGCCCTTGACGATCCCGCCCGCGTAGCGCGCCGTGCGGTCGGCCGCGTCGGTGACATCGCGGGCGGCGGCCACGGCGCGGTCGCGGGCGATGTGCCGGCGGCGCTTGTCGAGACGGCCGACGAGGCGCGCGGAAGCGGCGCCGGCAGCAAAGAGCATGACTCCCGGGACGTTGCGACGCGCGTGGCGTCGGAGTGGCGTCTGGCGCTTGAAGGTCTTCACAGAGCAGCCTCCTCGATTCTGGCCTCGCACCCTCGTGTATACCCGGGCGACGGGGTGTGACCAGGATTTCTCGCCTGCGTGCGAGCCCGCTCGATCCGGTGCGACCGCAGGACCACCGACCTCTCGTCGCCGCAGGTAGCCTTCGCGGCGTGACGGCCGAACCGCAGCCGCAGCAGCCGCAGTCCTTCTACGACGCCGTCGGCGGCGAGCCGACGTTCCACCGCATCGCCGCGCGCTTCTACGAGCTCGTCGCCGGCGACGAGGTCCTGCGCCCGCTGTATCCCGAGGCCGACCTCGGCCCGGCAGAGGAGCGCCTGCGCCTGTTTCTCGTCCAGCAGTGGGGCGGCCCGGCGATGTACACGCAGCTGCGCGGCCCCACCAGGCTGGGGGCGCGTCACATGCCGTTTCGGATCGCGCGCCCCCATCGCGATGCATGGCTGAGCGCGATGCGGGTCGCGATCGACGACGCCGGCATGGCGGCCGCGCACAGCGAGCGGCTGTGGAACCAGCTCGAGACGATGGCCTGGAACTTCACGACGCACGCGACGCCGCGGAGCTTTCCGTCGGCGTAGCAGGCTCCGCGTCGGGAGAGCATCGCGCCGAGGGCCCCGCGCGTCTCAGCGCGAGCCCGCCTGTGCGCGTCGCAGCGCGGCGATCACCCACTCGTCGGCCGGCATCCCGCGCAGGCCGGCCGGGGTGGCGAAGAGCCGGCACCTGAGGCCGAAGTCGCCGCGCCGTGCGGCACCGGGCTCCACGTCCTCACCGTCGACACGGACCGTCGGCGACCCGAGGAAGCGATCTCGCTCAGCTTGAACGGCGTCCTCGATCCGCCGAAGCTCGATCTCGGCGGCGATGCCTGTCGCTGCGAGCAACTCGCGCAGATGCGGCATCAGCGCCTCGTGGTTCGGACAGCCATCGAAGTACAGGACCTCGATCTTCATCGACGCCCCGGCGTCCGCGCTCGCCCTGCGATCCGGCGGGCATCCGGCGCGTCGATCGCGCGAGGCGAGGCTGAGCGCGGGCGCGCGACGCGCGCCCGCCCGCGCGGCATACTGGGAAGCGGCGCGTGCGTGTTCGGGCCGACATCCCCGCTGCTCCGTGGCACAGCGCCGTCGATGCGCTGCTGTGGGTTCATGCCGCCACCCCGGCCGCACGCGATGCGCTGCCACAGTCGCTCGACGCGCGCGCGGGCCTCGCGATCACGATCGGCGGGCTGATCCACTACAGCGACGGACCGGTCGGCCGGTACGACGAGATCTTCGGCGCGCCGCTCGTGCTGCGCGCCGTCCCACCGCTGAGCCACGTGGCGTTCATGGCCGTCGACTCGCAGCTGAGCGTCACAGGCGGCCGGCAGAACTGGGCGCTCCCGAAGGTCCCCGCGACCTTCGAGGGCCGGGCCGGATGGCCGGGCACGGTCACCGCCGGCGGCGACGGCTGGGAGCTGAGCGTCACTGCCACCGCCCGTGCACGCCGCTTCCCCTTCCGGGCAGCCTTTCGTTGTGCCCAGGTCTGGCCCGATCAGACGACGCGCGAGTTCACGGTGCGGATGCGAGGACGCGCGCGAGTCGGCGGCGTCGAGCTCACCCACCGCACGCGATCGCCGCTCGCGGATTGGCTGGTCGAGGGGCACCATCAGGCGATTCTCCTGCACGGGACGCAGGATGTCTCCGCTGCACGCGGCTGACGACGTCCGGTTGGCGCCGGCGGCGGCGCGGTCGGGCACAGCTCAGACGCGGTCCGGGGGCTCTCGCCGCCGATCGCCTCGCCCGGCACGACGGTCACGATTGCGTCGCGCAGGTCACGCGAGCTTACGGTCAGCCTCTCGTGCGCCCGCGAGTACAGTCCCACCGGTCTGCGTGTTCGAGTGGGCGCGTGCATCGGTAGTCGTAGCCACGACGCAGGGTTGCAGCCAACGTGCGGCGGCCCGGTGGCGCGGCTGCGTGGTCGCCTGCGGCGACGGAGCGGCTGCAGCATCTGCAGCCCGTCCGTGCGAAGCTGGGTGACCGTGATGGATCCGGTCCAGGAGATCGCGCGCGCGCAGTCGATCGTGCTTGTCGACGAGGACGGGGACGCGGTCGCGTTGACCGTCGACCCCGGTCTACAGGCGCACGAGATCGAGGCCGTGGAGGAAGACGTCGGCGTTGCGCCCCGCTCGAGCTGCGCGACCTGCTCGGGGGCACTGCCGGCATCGGCGGTGTGCTGGAGTCGATCGACTTCACCGGGCGCAGCGTCGGGGGGTTCGAGCTTCCCGAGGTCTTCCCGTCGGGCCTGGCGATCGCCGACGACGGCTTCGGCAACGCATGGGTGCTGGACCTCGTGCCCGAGGAACGCGACTTCGCGCGCGTGTTCTTCGCCTGCCACGACGCGCCCGTGATCCTGTACCAGAGCCCCAGCATCGGTCACTTCCTGCACGAGCTGTTCACACTGTACGTCGCGCCGCACGCCTCGCTCGTCGACGATGTCCACGAGGACCGGCTCTTCGACGTCTGGGGCACGAACCCCGGTGTGCTGGCCCGGTCCGCGGCCCTCGGCGCCGGTGACGCGGTGCTGAGCGAGTTCGCCACGACGCTCGACGAGGGCTTCGAGCTCGTCGATCTGCGCGCCGCTCCGGTCGGCATGGGTTTCTCGTGGGGACGGTACGGCCCGCAGACCGAGCTGCGGCGCCACCGCTACCACCGGGTGTTCGCCTACCGGCGCCCGCCGCGGCCTCCCCATCGCCTGCGCGGTCTGTTCAAGCAGCGAAAGCGACCGGCGTGAGAGGCGCCCTGCGCGCCTGCGGCCTGCTCCTGGTGCTCGTCGCCGCGCTCGTGGCCGGCTGCGGCGGCGACGATCCGGGCGGGGCCCCAGCGCAGCGAGCCGGCGACCCGGGCCCGATCCACGTCCACGGACTCGGGGTCGATCCGGCCGATGGAGCGCTGTTCCTCGCAACCCACACGGGGCTCTTTCGCGCGCCCGAGGGAGAGCGCCGCGCGCGGCGGGTGGCCGGACGCCTGCAGGACACGATGGGCTTCACCGTCGTCGGACCGAACCACTTTCTCGGCTCCGGGCACCCCGATCTGCGCGACAGGCTGCCGCCGTTTCTGGGACTGATCGAATCCAGGGACGCCGGGCGCTCCTGGCGCGCCGTCTCGCTCCAGGGGAAGGTCGACTTCCATCTGCTGGAGGCCGGCGGCCGGCGGGTCTACGGCTATGGCTCGGACTTCGAGTCGCGCGAGCCGCGCTTCCTCGCGAGCGAGGACGGCGGGCGCAGCTGGCAGCGACGCGAACCGCCCGAGCCGCTGATCGCGCTGGCGATCTCGCCGACGGACAGCCGTTCGCTGCTCGCCTCCGGCGAGCGCCGCGTGTTCTCCTCGCGCGACGGCGGGCGCTCGTGGACCCGCGTCGAGGCGCCCTCCGCAGGACTGCTCGCCTGGAACGAGGGCGGTGTCTTCCTGGTCAGCGACGGCGGCCGCGTATGGCGCAGCTCCGACGGCGGCGCCTCCTGGCAGGAGGCTGCGGGCGCCGGCGCGCAGCCGGCGGCGTTCGACTCGGGGCGGGGCGACGAGTTGCTCGTCGCGCTGCACGACGGCACGATCAAGCGCTCCGCGGACCGTGCACGCAGCTGGACGGTGCGCTCGACGCCGTGACCGCGCGAGCAGATGCACCGCTCAGCTCGCTCGGACGGACTTGTTCTTGCCCGTCTGCTTGGCCTCGTGCAGGGCACGATCGGCCGACGCCTCGAGCGCCGCCGCATCTGCCGCGACAGGCGGCGCCGCGGCGACGCCGCAGCTGCTCGTCACGCCGATCTCGCCCTGGCCGTCGAGGCGCGGGACGCGACAGGCGGCGATCGCCGCGCGGACCCGCTCGGCGAAGCTGAACGAGCCCTCGACATCGGTCCCCGGCACGATGATCGCGAACTCCTCACCGCCGAGGCGCACCGGATGATCGACTTCGCGCGACACCTCGCGCATCACCCTCGCGATCTCGCGCAGGACGGCATCGCCCTGCTGATGATCGTAGGTGTCGTTGATCGCCTTGAAGTCGTCGATGTCGAGGTAGAGGAGTCCGACGGCGGACCCGTAGCGCTTGCTTCGCTCGATCTCGCGGGCGAGCTCGTCGTCAAAGGCGCGGCGGTTGGGGAGCCCTGTGAGCGCATCGGTGATCGCCGCGCGCGAGACGGCCTCGTGCAGCGCGACGTTCTCCTTCGACACGAGCACCGCGCAGGCGATCGCGATCACGAAGAAGCCCAGCAGGATCAGGCCGGCGGTGATCCGCCCCTCGCGGATCCTGTCGCCCGTGCCGTCGGTCGGGGCCAGCGTCGACACGCGCACGTTCTGCCCGGTGAACGCCGCCCGGTCGTCGAACGACATGACCCGGTACGTGCGCCCGCGGACCTCGAGCTGCTTGCCGTCACGAGGCGGGTCGTGCGCGCGGAGGCCGGGCAACGTCGTCTCCAGCAGCGTGGACCCGTCGCGCACGACCGTATGCAGCCCCGTGATCCGGCGCACGCGACGCGCGTATGACCGGGCGTCGATCACCGACACCGCGAGGCGACCGAGGCCGCGCTGCGTCACGGACTCGATGCGCCTCACCGCCGGTGCGATCGCCTCCTCGTCCCCCGCCTGCAGCTTGGTGCGCCCACCGCGCGTGAGGACGATGCGCTCGATGTCGTGGAACTTCACGAGCTGGCGCGCGCGCTTGCGTGCGCGCCGGTCGTCGCCGCCGGCGATCGACGACGTGAAGACCTCGTCGCCGGCGATCACGTCCGCGATCGCAGCTCTTGCACGATCGCGCTGCTCGGCGAAGAGCTGCTGTGCGACGTCGTGCCGGGCGGCTGCCGCCGCGCCAAACCTGCCGTTCTCCGTCTCGCCGATCAGGCGAAACAGCATGAACGTCACGGCGAGCATCGGAACGACGACGATGAGAACGAAGAACAGCGCGAGGCGGTCGCGAAAGCTCACCATCGCCGGTATCGGCGGATCGGGTCGGTTCCCTTACCCGCGTCGCGCCGAGCCGCCGGCCGCGCGCGACGCTCCGATCGCGCCGGCCGCCGGATCTCTCCCGCTCAGGCGGACCCTGCGCTCGACCTTCCCGTCTTGCGATCGATCGCATCGCCGGGCGTGGGCGGGACCGTCGCGGCGTCGTGAGCCCGACCTTCGCGCCGCGCAGATCGTCAGGCGTCGCACGCGGCTGCCGCTCGACTGCGCGAGCGCCGAAGGTCGCCTCGGCGAGCGTGGCCACGATCGAGCGCATTCCGCGCCGCCACGTGATCGATGCCCTGCGGCACGCTATACAGGGAGATGAACGCGATGCCCCGCCGCCGACCCGCCACATCGCCCTTTCGCGAACGACAGGCCCTCCGCGACATCCAGCGCGCGGAGCCGACCCGTGCGCCGTGGGCCGGCGAGCCGATGGGCGTCCACCAGGTGCCCACGGGCGTCGATCTGCTCGGCCTCGATGGCGTCGGATTGGCGGTGTCCGACCTCGAGGCGATGGCGGCGTTCCTGTGCGGCCACCTCGGCATGCACGAGCTGGACCGCGCGCCCGGCCGGCTGCTCGTCGGCGCCGGCGACGGCGCTGCCACGCTGACCATCGTCGCGGCCCAACGGCCACGGGAGGCCGGGGCGCTGCGGCGCCTCGTCCTGCGGGTCGCCGACGTCGAGCGGGCCGTCGGCGGGCTGCCGGCCGGAACGGCGGTCGAGGGCGATCAGCTCGAGCTGGCGACCTTCGAGGGGCCCGAAGGCCTGCGGCTCGGCTTCACGCTGGTCGCCGGTGGCGGGATCGACTACGACGTCGACCACGTGCGCCTGCGCGTCTCAGATCCCGAGCAGACGCGCGTCGCGCTCGCGGAGGCCGGCTTCGTGCCGCGCGCGGCGGCGCTGCACGTCGCCGACAAGTACATCGCACTCGCCCGGTCGCCCGCCTCGACCGAGCGCCCGCTGCTGGACCGCATCGCCGTTCGCGTCGCGTCGGCGGAGGCTGTCGCGGAGCAGGCGCGCGAGCGAGGCCTCGCGATCGACGACCGCGCGCCGGACGGCACGGTCGGCATCGTTCTTCCCGGCGACGAGCAGATCAGGATCCACTTCGTCGAACGGACCCCGCACACCGACGCGCCCTGAGGACCGCTCTGCACCGGCGTGTGGCGGCCGTCGCTCTGCGCCCGGTGGCAGGATGGGTGGCGTGACGTCGATGCGCATCAGCCGGCTCGTCAACGCCTCCACGGCGCGGGTCTACGACGCGCTGGTCGATCCGGCGGCCGTCGCGCGCCGGAGGGTGCCGGCGGGCATGACGTGCGAGGTCCACGAGTTCGACGCTCGCGAAGGCGGCGTCCTGCGCGTCTCGCTGACGTATGACGCGCCGCACCGTTCGGGCAAGGCGGCCGGCCGGACCGACACCTACCACGAGGGACTTCCACGCGGCCTCTCGCCTGCGGACAACGAGGTCGGCTGGAACGAGGCGCTCCCGCGGCCGGCAGCGCTCGTCGGGCCGGCCGGGTGAGCGAGGCGAGGAACCGATGAGCGACGACTCCGAGGCGTTCAAGGCGCTCGAGGCGAGCGGCTGGGGAGCGCGGGCGGAGAGCTACGACGACCTCACCGGCCAGATCACAGCCCGCGTCGCCGACCGCCTGCTCGACTGCGCGCTCGTCGGCCCCGGTTCGCGGGTGCTCGACGTCGCCACCGGACCTGGCCATCTCGCGGGGCGCGCGCTGGCGCGAGGAGCTGCGGCCACCGGCATCGACATCGCCCCTCAGATGCTCGCCGTCGCACGCCGCCGCCATCCCGGGCTCGAGCTGATCGAGGCGGACGCCGATCAGCGGCTGCCCTTCGACGATGGCTGCTTCGATGCGGTCGTCGGCGGCTTCGTGCTCAACCACCTGCCGCGGCCCGAATCGGCGCTGGCGGAGTTCGCCCGCGTCCTGGCCCCGGCCGGTGGGGCAGCGTTCTCGGTCTGGGATCGCCCCGAACGGATGCGCGTCACCGGGGTCATCACAGAAGCGCTCGACGATGTCGGCGTGCAGCGTCCACCCGAGGTGGCGGACGGGCCCGACCCCTACCGCTTCGCCGATGACGCCGAGTTCGCGCGAGCGCTGCGAGCCGCGGGCTATGACGATGTTGCCGTGCAGACCGTCGCGCTCACGCAGCGCGTGGCGGATGTGGACCAGCTGTGGGACGGGTTGATGCGCTCCTGCGTGCGCGCCTCGATCGCGATCGAGCGCCAGCCGCCGGACGTCCGGAGGCGTATCCGCAGCGCCTTGGAGCGGCGTGTCGAGCCCTATCGACGCGACGACGGCCTCGAGCTGCCGGCGGTCGTGAAGATCGCGACCGGACGGCTGCCCTGAGCGTGGCCGCATCCGTCCGCGCGCTCCACACGCGCCGGCACGTCGCTCACCCGGCACGGCAGACGGGCGCGGTTCGGCGCGGTTCGTGCGCCAGCCGATCCTCGCCTGAGCCTGATCGGATCCCCGCGGCGCGCAGCAGCGCGCCGATCTTGCCCCGGGTCGCAGCGCCGCGTCGATCGCAGTGGCCGGGCCGGGGCGCGGAACCGTCAGCGCATGACGGTGATGCGCGGGCCGCAGCCGGCGAGATCCTCCGCAAGCCGGCTCGCCCGCTCCTGCGTCCAGCGGCCCGACGAGACGAGGCCGTCCAGCAGAATCTGCGCGTCGCCCATCGCATCGTCGGCAGCCTCAGCTCCATCCGAGAACAGCAACGTATCGGCGAGCTGTCGGAGTGTCTCCTGCTCGGCGGCGAGCAGCTTGCTCGGCCCGAGCTCAGCGAGGGTGTGCATGACTCGCCCGTATGCCTGTGAACGCTCTGATGTCATGCCTCCACCGTAGCGAACGCGAACGTTCGTTCGGGGCGGCGTGCGAGCCGTGCTCTGGGACCAGGCCCGCCGGCGTTGTTCGCGCGCGCCCGTCCGCTGGCTGCTCGCCGTCCGCTGGCTGCTCGCCGTCAGCGGCGGTGCGCTCAGCCGCTCTTGGGGATGATCGAGATCGAGCCGCTGCGCTCGAGCACGGCGTACTTGATCTGATCGATTCGCTCGACCCCCTGCGACGCTCGCGCCTGCTCGAGGATCTCGTCGATCGTGATGCGCAGGCTGCGCAGGCGCTCCTCGTTGGGCCGGCCGTCCTCGAGGATCACGAGCGAGCCCCCCTCCAGCAGCCGGTCGATGCGCGGCGACTTCGTCGACAGAAGATCGGCGGCGCGGTCGAGCCCGATCAGCGTCAGGATCACCAGCAGCGCGTTGGTGACCGAGAAGTCGTCGCCGAGCAGGCCCTGCTGCGTCGCCTCGGCCACGATCAGCAACAAGACGAAGTCGAAGACCGTCACCTGCGCCATCGTGCGCTTGCCGCTGACGCGCAGGATGACGAGCAGCCCGAGGTAGATCGCCGTCGCTCTGAGAACCGGATCCATCGGTCACCTCACGGGTAGACGAACTGCGCGTAGGACAGGCGGCGGCCGTCGGGCCCCCAGATCGTCGCCGTCTGGCGGCCGATCTCGCGGAACGTCGAGAAGAACTTGATCTCGGCCGGCGGCTGCATGTCGAAGCTGTAGACGATGCGGTCGGGCAGGACCGTCGCGCCCGCCGGCTGCGGCTGGATGTCGTTGATCACCAGGTCGTGCAGGTACGGACGTGAGATCGCGACGTTGGTCGTCCCCTCGCCGCCGCCCGGCGCGATCGACAGCTCGGTCGTCGTGCCGAACCGCGTGAAGCGCTCGTACTCGACCTGCAGCGGCCCGTCCGACGTTCGCGCGCTGCTCAGCGGCCCGGTTCCGAAGACCCCGAGCAGCGCGGCGACCAGGATCAGCCCCCAGACGACCGCGAAGGCGTTGCGCAGCCGCAGCGCCCTGCGCTCGTAGCCGAGGTCCTGGGCGATCTCCAGATCACCGACGCGACCGGTCTCCGCCATTGGGCGCCGTCTTCGCCACCGGCACCGCCAGCCCTGCGACCCGCTCTCGTCGAGCAGGGCCGCGCTCGGCTGGCGCCTCGCTGGCCGGCTCAGTGAGGCGGCAGGAACAGGTCGGTGTCGTAGTTGTGGACCACGGCGCCGACATGCAGGCCGACATGGGCCAGTGGAGCGCCGATCGGATTGAGCGTCGCGAGGGTCGGCACGCTCCAGACGAGATCGCCCGTCACCGGCTTCTGCAGCTTCTCGGAGCGAAAGTCGCCGTAGCCGGCGTGGTAGACGGCGGTCATCGCCAGCGACGCGACCATCGCGGCCGCTCCCACGGCGACCAGCCCGCCGGCTCGTCGACGCAGCCGGCTGTCGCGCATCGCGGCGAATACGAGCAGGATCGGGAACGCCGAGAGCAGCAGACCGTCCGCGGCGCCGTACACGACGCCCCGCCAGACGAGCGCCGCGACGAACTCGATGCCGCCGGGATGTGGAGCGCCGCCCTCGACTCGCGTTGCGATCAGTGCGCTGACGGCGGCGAGGACCGCACCGAGGCCGAGCGCAAGCCGCCAGCGTCGGGTCAGCATCTCGGCGAGCGCCTGACCGGTGTCGCGTGCCCAACCGGCGAAGAGCCCGGCGACAGCAACGACGTAGACCGCGTAGTAGACGTCGCGCTGTAGCCCGAGCTGGTCGGCGACGACGAATGGGACGAGGAAGGCGCCGGCCATGCCGCCTGCAAGCCACGCTAGATGGCGCGCGGCGCTGACCGCTGGCGCGAGCGGCGCTCGCGCCGTCGGCACGTCACGCCGCTGATCTCCAGGCGCCGGTGCTGTCGCTGTCGAGGCCATCGCTCCTCCGGGTCGGCCGTTGTGGTACGGGCGACGCTACGCCGAGTGATGCCGTCGAAGCATCCGCATGCTCGGCGGATCGCGTCAGTAGAAAGCCGTAGGCGTGCGGCGGCGACCTAGTCGACACTCTTGTACTCGTATACAGTGGTGGACATGTCGGAGGCATCTCCCAACCGCTCCCAGCACGCCGAGCTCTCCGCGCGACGCGGCGTCGCGGTGTCTGCCTCGCCGTCGAACGCGGCCGCGGTTCGCCCCGACAGGGTGCTGCTCGAGGCATCGCTGCTGCTGTTCCTGGCACGCGGCAGCGGCTACGGCTATGGCCTGGTCGAGCAGCTGCGCGACCAGGCGCTCGATGTGGAGATGACGGCTGCGTATCGAGTCCTGCGCGCGCTGGAACGCGATCGCCGGGTGACCTCGCGCTGGATCGACTCGCCCGTCGGCCCGCGGCGGCGGCTGTACTCGCTGACGGCGACCGGCCGCCTGGCGCTCGACGAGCTCGCCGTCGTCGTCGCCGAGCACCGTGACCGCTACCACGAAGTGGTGCACGCCTACGGACGAGCTGGTCATCGTCGCCGGACAGCGCAAGCGCCGTGCCCGCCGGCCGGCGACGCGGTCGCGCCACACCCCGAGAGAGAGCTGGTGACCGCACACCTGCTGATGCTGCTCGACGCAGATGCGTCCTACGGCTATGACCTCAACCGGCGGCTGGCCCATCAGGGCGTCAAGGCCGACACGGGGACGGTCTACCGCCTGCTGCGACGACTGGATGCCGACGGAAGGCTGGAGTCGACGGTGTCGGATTCCGACTCGGGCCCACGGCGGCGGCTGTACCACCTGACGGCGAAGGGCCGTCGCAGCCTGCACGAGATCGCGGCGCTGATCGGGCGCACATGCGATGTGCACGATGCGTTCCTGGAGGCATACGCGCAGCTCGACGACGACTGCCGGGGACGGGTGATCCCGCGCGCCGAACCTCGTCGCGTGAGTGAGGTGCAGGAACTACGGGCTCGCCGCAACGGGAGAACCGCAGGCAAGCTCGATCAGCCGCGGTCCGCCGCGACGCCCGGCAGCCAAGAGGTCGCCTGACTGCATGAGCGCGTGCTTGCGACCTCGGCGTGGCCGCCCGGTGTGAGCGTCCTGCGCCCCGATCGCCGGCGCGAACAGCGTACGGCCGCGACCCGCCTCACGGCGCTGCGTTGGACCCCCGCCTGCGTCAGCCGCGCTTGAGCAGGCTGGGCATGACCATCTGAATCACGCCGCTGGAGTCCCAGCGGACGCCGATCGACGCCCCAGGTCCCGCCGTCTCGACGATGCCCGCAGCGCCGTCGTTGATCCGCACGACCCTCTCCCCCGGCGAAAAAACTGAAGTCGGCATGTCGGCGATCCTAATGCGATCGGCGTGCCCGCGCTGTCCGCCGCTGGACAGCAGGCGGGCGGGGGCTGCGCGCGCCGTCTTCCACGACGGTCGCTCGCAGCCTCCAGCGACGGCGCGCTCCCCCGACCGCCCCTGAGCAGACAGGCTCCTCCGAGAGCCTGTCTAGGGCTTCTGCTCGCGCATGCCCCTGACCGCCGCGGAGATCACCGCGGCGTCGAGCACGTCGGCCATGACGCCGATCTGGTCTTCCCAGACCTCGTCGTCGATCTGGCTGCGGAACTCCTCCTCGAGCACGTGATACACGGAGAGACCCAACTGGGCCTCGGCCAATGCACCTGCATAGGTCGGATCGCCGAGCACAACCGTCTCGGCGGCGATCTCCGCGCTCTCGTCGTCGGGAGCTCCGAGGATGACGAGCAGCTGCTCGGCCCCGTGCTCGTCGGCAAGGCGCTTGATCACTTCCTGGCTATTGAGGTCCATGGCCCCCGAGGCCGTTCAGACGAAGCACTCCGTCGACGTGTACTCGACGTGTCCGCCGGCGCTCTTGACGCACTCGGCGATCGCGGGGCCCGCGATGCCGTCGCGCTCGCCGAGCACGATCACCTTCTTGTTGTCGAACATAGGGTGCTAACTCACCTCCTCTGTCATCTCGTCGAGGCTCTTGTCGAGCCAGTCATTGAGCTGCGTCGGGCTGATCGTCGACTCCGACAGCCGCGCGACCTCCTCGCCGTCCCGCATCAGCAGGAACGTCGGCAGCCCGTGGACCTTGAGCCGGATGCACACCCGGCGGGCCTTGGGCGCCTCGAGCATGACGACCGACACGTCGTCGCGCGCCTGCGCCAGCTTCTCGACGTGCGGCTTGAGCGCCAGGCACGGCCGGCAGTCAGGTCCCCACACGTCGACGAGCGTGGTACCGCTCGCGACAAGCTCGTCGAAGTTCTCGCGCGTCGCCTCGGCTACCGCTCCCATGCGCTCATCCTCCTGCGTCGTCGTTGGACTCGAGCAGCACGCTCATGCCGTCGGACTGCTCCGACATCCGCCCCAGGAACAGGCTGCCCTTTGCGATCAGCTGTACCCGCCGCGCGCCCCCATTCATCAACCGAACGCGCGCGTGTGGAACGTAGCATAGGGCCGAGGCGATATGACCCTGCGTCGGCGCGTACCCGGGCATCCCCCGCTGCTCGACGAAGTCGGCCATCTCCTCGCGGCCGATCTCGCCCCGCCGCAGGGCGAGCGCGGCGAGCGTCTTGTAGTTGCGCTCGGGAACGTTGCCCGATCCCTGGGGCTCGGTGATCTCCGGGTTGTGCAGCTCGGTGGCGTAGTCGTCGACGTCGAGCGATCCGAGGCCGAGACGCTCGAGCGGCGCGAACGCGAGCGCCTCCATGATCTTCGGGTTCGACGAGCCGGCGGCGACGGTATGGCGGCCGACGGAGTCCAGCCGCACGCGCGGCGAGCGGCCGTCGTCGGCCTCCACGAGCACCGCGCTCGCGCCGAGCACGTCCTCCAGCACGGGCAGCCCGTGCTTGAGGTGGCCCTGGAACTTCATCCCCACCTTCGGCAGCGAGCCGCCCGCGACCACCGCGACGCGCTGGAAGACGCCGGCGGCGACGAGGCTGCTCGCGATGACGAGCGCGGGGATCGGCGCGGCGCAGAAGTTCTTGACGTCGCAGCCCGATGCGTTGCCGCAGCCCGCCGCCGCCGCCACCGACTTGGCGAGGTTGCCGCCGCCGCGCTGGTAGCGGTCGCCGATCGCCTCCTCGCCGGCGCCGATGACGTAGTCGATCGAGTCCGGGTCGATGCCGTTGTCGGCGAGCAGGCGCAGGAGCGCGAGCGTGGCGCTCGCCTTCCCCGCGAGGTTCTCGAGGAACACGTCGGCGGTCAGCGCGGCGTCGCTCTCGTGGGCGCGGCGCACGGCTGCGGCGAGCCGATCGGCACCCAGGTGCAGGCTCAGCGCCCCCGGCTCGGCCGCCACAGCCTCGACGTCGCCGGCCGCGGCCGCCACCTTCTCGAGATCGAGATGCTCGGCGAGCGGGTGGCGCGAGAGCCGCTCGCGCGTCGCGCCGGCCTGCGCCGCGTCGAGCCTGACGAGGCCGAAGTCGTCGACCGCCGCGAGCAGGCCGAGGAACTCGTCCTCGGGCATGAGCTCGCCCGCGCCCGCGAAGCGGTCGGCGCCGTTGGGGGGCGCGCCGACCCACGGGCGCTCCGGCAGGTCGCGCGGGTGGATGGCGCCGAGGTATGCCTGGTGCGGCGCGTAGGCGACCGCCTGCTCGAAGCTGCGCAGGGAGCCGAGGAACTGCGCCTCGACCTCCGGGCTCTTCGGCAGCTCGCGCGACGGCTTGGAGCCGTGGCGGCAGAGCCCGGGAACGTGGATGAGCGCCGCGCTCGTGGCGCTGATGACCGGTTGGGGCAACGTGACTCCTATTGAACTGGATCGGCGTCGAAGACCGTCGGCTCGCGGACCGGCGTGGCGACGGCGTGCAGCGCCCGTTCGAGCAGCCGGCGCCGCCAGGCGCGCTCCGCGTCGGGCTCGAGCTCGGGGTCTCCGGTCGGAAACGGGATGCCGCGCGTGGGCACGATCCGCGGCGCGCCGACGCGCTTGGCGATCGAGACGAGGTTGCACAGCAGCGCCGTGGGGATCCCGGCGCGCTCCAGTTCCTTCGTCAGCGTTGACCCGCAACGCGTGCCGGTTCCTCAGGTGGCGGTGAGGATCACCGCCTGGATGTTCGCCTGGCGCAGCTCGGCGGCCCATTCCATTCCGAAGCGGCGCGCGTCGGCGACCGTCGTGCCGTTGCCGGTCGTGCCCAGGTACTCGCCGTGCAGGCGGCCGATCGCGCCCTCGCGCTCCATCTCGCGGGCGACGTCGAGCGGGAGGATGCGGTTCGGATCGGCGTTGGCCCACTGGGTCGAGAAGCCGCCGTGGACCGACTCGAAGCTGCCGGCCGCGGCCGAGTCGAGGCCGTCGAGCGAGTGGCGCACCCACTTCGTGGCGCGCGCGGACTCCAGCCGATCGGGGTTGCCGGCGGGCACGAAGCCGCCCTCGGTCACGAGCGCGACCAGCGCGTCGGTGACGTCGTCGACGGGCGCGGCGGGCGTGACGCTGTCGAAGTCGGGAAGCGGGATCTCGGTCGCCTCCCTGTCGCCGGCGAGGCGGGTGAGCACGAGGGCGACGGCGCGCTCGGCGGCGTTGCGGTCCGCGATCCGGTTCGTGCGCGCGACGGCGCCGATGCGCCCGTCCTGCGCGGTCAGCTGATCGCCCGCGGCGACCTTGAGCGCCGCCGCGGCGAAGCGCTCGAGCGAGTCCTTCATCTGGCGCGCGGTCTGACCGCTCTGCACGACGACCGCGCCGGCGGCCTCGCCCAGGCCGGGGTTCTCGGGGTGCATCGAGGCCAGCGCGGGCAGCCCCGCCTCGGTCGCCGCCGCCGCGATCCGCGCACAGGCCATGCCGTAGCGGCCGCTCGTGAACGAGGGACCCGCGATGATCATCTCCGCGCCGCGCTCTCTCGCCTGCGCGACGAGGTCGGCGGCGAACTCGGTGTGCGAGGCGGCGTAGTCGTCGCCGCAGACGGCGGTCGCGACGATCTCGTGCTCGTCGCCCAGCAGGGCGGCCAGCCTGCGCCCGGGACCGACGGCGCCGTCGCGCAGCTCGGGACCGGTGCCCGCCGAGTCCTCGCCGCCCATGCCGGCGAAGAACTGGTTGACGTAATGGACGATCTTCATCAGGCGGTCTCCGTCTGCGCGCACGTGAGCCGGCCCCAGCCCAGCGTGCTCTGTGCACAGTAGACGGCGGCGACCGGGAGCTCGACCTCATCGGTTGAGGACTGCTCGAGCAGGGCGATGCGCTCGCGGCCCAGCGACCGGTCGACCGCGGGCAGCGTCATCCGCTCGTCGTAGTTGCCGGTGCTGACGAGCGCGGTCGCCTTCGTCGGTGGCACCACGAGCGGCGGGCCGGTCCCGTCTCGCCCCGCCATCTCGGCGAGGATCCCGACCGCGGTGATCCCCTCCTCCTCGAGGCGATCGAGCTTGAGCGAGACGTCGGCGTCGGCGTTGCCGCCGCCCTCCTTGGTCGCGATCGCCGCGTCGAGCCGCAGTTGCCTGCAGAGCCGCGCGGCGTGCGCGGAGACGAGCTCCTTGTCGGCCTGGTTGACGGGTTCGGGGCAGAGGATGAGCGCCGCCAGCTGCAGCTCGTCCGAGCGGGCGCGCAGGGCGGCGACCACCGGGTGCGTCTGGTGCAGGATCGTCGGGTTCTTCAGCGCGGGATGACCGAACTGCCCGCTGACCACCGCGCCGTCGTCGAGCTCGGTCGGCGAGATCACCGTCGGCAGGCCGCCGGAGAGGCTGCGCCCGTAGACGAAGACGTCCTTGAACCTGCCCTGGGTCTGGAGGTTGAGGATGACCCCGACGCGCGGCTTGCCGTTCGATGTCGACCCGCCGGGCTCGGCCAGCTGCTCCACGGCGTCGGGCTCGGCGTCCAGCGCCGCCTCCGCGAGATGCGCGGCGACCTTCACGAGGCCGCGCCGCAGCGCCGCGTCGACGTCCGCCCAGTCCGCATCGTCGGCGGGCGTCCACTCGACGACGAGGTTGTGCGTCGCGGCGAGCGGCGACAGCGCCGCCGCCGGGCCCGACATGTCGATGACCGCCTCCTGCGCGCGGGGCAGGTAACCGGCGGCGAGCACGGCTGCGCCACGCAGCACGTGGGTCTCTCCCCGCCCGACGGGCATCGCCGCACCCAGCAACCCCGGGAACACGCCGCCTCCGCCGGCCCCCTTGGAGCAGGGCTGGACGGCGTCGAGCACGCCGACGATCCGCGCCGAGTCGCCGGGGCTCGTGCAGCCGAGCCGGACGTCGGCGAGGGCGGGATCGCGGAGAAGGTCGCGCACGCTCTCCTCGCCGACCGTGAGGCGCCCCGCGTCGTAGCTCGTGTTCCCGCCGAGGTCGAGTTCGCGCACCTCGTGGACGATCCGGCTCAGCCCTCGTGCCGCCGTCGCTTCCACCTTCCCCGCTCCTTCCGCTGTCGCCCATACAGCGTATGCCTTCCGCGCGAGCGGGGCGCCACGGGCCCGCCCTGCAGGGTTGATTGGCGAGAAAGTGAGGCTCTGGCTCACAAACTCGCCACACCGACCGCCGGTGCGGCTCTCGCGCGGGCGTGGCGCCGGGAGCGGGGCCTGATCCGGACTGATTCCAGAATCTGTGGAAGACTGCCGGCATGCCGGCGACCGCGGAGCTCGAGCACATGTTGCGCCGCGCCTCGCTGCGCGTCACCCGCCCCCGGGTCGCCGTGCTTGGTGTCGTGCACGAGCATCCACACGCGGACACGGCCTCGATCATCGGTCGTGTCCGCGAGGCTCTCGGCGACGTCTCCCACCAGACGGTCTACGACGTGCTCAGCGCGCTGACCGACACGCGTCTGGTCCGGCGCATCCACCCGCCGGGCTCCGTGGCGCGCTACGAGTCGCGCGTGGGAGACAACCATCACCACGTCGTGTGCCGATCCTGCGGGGCGATCGCGGACGTCGATTGCGCCGCCGGGACGGCCCCCTGCCTGACTGCGGCCGACGACCACGGCTACGCGATCGACGAGGCCGAGGTCATCTACTGGGGCTCATGCCCCGCGTGCTCGATGGCACGCAACCGCGACATCCACCCCTGATCCCGAAAGGTCCCGTGTCCGATACGCCTGACGCCGTTGTTGGAGAGATGAACGATGAGGACGCGGGCGGCTGCCCGTTCGCGCCGGAGCGCGCCCCGCACCCGACGCAGGGCGGCGGCAACCGCGGCTGGTGGCCGGACCGGCTGAACCTGAAGATCCTCGCCAAGAACCCCGCCGTGGCCAGCCCTCTCGGCGAGGACTTCGACTACGCGGAGGCGTTCGAGAGCCTCGACCTCGCCGAGGTCAAGCGGGAGATCGAAGCCGTGCTGACGACCTCGCAGGACTGGTGGCCGGCCGACTACGGGCACTACGGCCCCTTCATGATTCGCATGGCGTGGCACAGCGCCGGCACATACCGCATCAGCGACGGCCGCGGTGGCGCAGGCGCCGGCCAGCAGCGCTTCGCACCGCTCAACAGCTGGCCCGACAACGCCAACCTCGACAAGGCCCGCCGGCTGCTGTGGCCCGTCAAGAAGAAGTACGGCCAGAGCCTCTCCTGGGCGGACCTGATGGTCCTCACCGGCAACGTCGCCCTCGAGTCGATGGGCTTCGCGACGTTCGGCTTCGCCGGTGGCCGCGAGGACGTCTGGGAGCCCGACGAGGACGTCTACTGGGGCCCCGAGACCGAGTGGCTCGGCGACGAGCGCTACTCCGGGGACCGCGAGCTGGAGGATCCCTTCGGCGCCGTCCAGATGGGCCTGATCTACGTCAACCCGGAGGGCCCGAACGGCAACCCGGACCCGGCCGCCTCGGCCCGCGACATCCGCGAGACGTTCCATCGCATGGCGATGAACGACGAGGAGACGGTCGCGCTGATCGCCGGCGGCCACACCTTCGGCAAGACCCACGGCGCGGCCGACCCGGACCAGTACGTGGGTCCCGAGCCCGAGGGCGCGCCGCTCGAGCAGCAGGGACTCGGCTGGCGCAACGCCTACGGCAGCGGCAAGGGCGCGGACACGATCACCAGCGGGCTGGAGGGCGCGTGGACGCCGACCCCGGTCACGTGGGACGACACGTACTTCGAGACGCTCTTCCGCCACGAGTGGGACGTGGCGCTGAGCCCCGCCGGCCTGTGGCAGTGGGTCCCGAGGAACGGCGGCGGGGCCGGCACGGTGCCAGACGCTCATGATCCGGCGAAGACGCACTCGCCGA
>JBKHXR010000036.1:0-15594 GCA_046565905.1 Thermoleophilia bacterium
GGCCACGGCGAGGAGCCGGGCGTCAGCGCCGGCACGACGCAGCTCGTCTGCGAGGTCCAGCAGCACATCGGCGACGACCGCGTCCGCGCGGTCGCGATGGACACCACCGACGGGCTCGCCCGCGGCATGGAGGTCATCGACACCGGCGGCCCGATCACGGTGCCGGTGGGCAAGGTGACGCTCGGCCGGATCTTCAACCTCCTCGGCGAGCCGATCGACCTCGGCGACCCGGTGGAGACCGAGGAGCGCTGGCCGATCCCCCGCGACGCCCCGACCGTCGAGAACCTGACGCCGACCACCGAGATGTTCGAGACGGGCATCAAGGTCGTCGACCTCCTCGCGCCCTACGCCAAGGGCGGCAAGGTCGGCCTGTTCGGCGGCGCCGGCGTCGGCAAGACCGTGCTCATCCAGGAGCTCATCAACAACCTCGCCCAGGAGCACGGCGGTCTGTCGGCGTTCTGCGGTGTGGGTGAGCGCTCCCGCGAGGGCAACGACCTCTGGATGGAGATGAAGGAGTCGGGCGTCATCGACAAGACGATGCTCGTCTTCGGCCAGATGAACGAGCCGCCCGGGGCCCGCATGCGCGTCGCCCTGTCCGGCCTGACGATGGCGGAGTACTTCCGCGACGTCGAGGGCCAGGACGTGCTGCTCTTCATCGACAACATCTTCCGGTTCGTCCAGGCCGGCTCCGAGGTGTCCGCGCTGCTCGGCCGCATGCCGTCGCAGGTGGGCTACCAGCCGACGCTGGAGACCGAGATGGGCCAGCTGCAGGAGCGGATCACCTCGACCCGCAAGGGCTCGGTCACCTCGGTGCAGGCGATCTACGTGCCGGCGGACGACCTCACCGACCCGGCCCCGGCGTCGGTGTTCGCCCACCTCAACGCGACGACGGTGCTCTCGCGGGCGATCTCCGAGAAGGGCATCTACCCGGCGGTCGACCCGCTCGACTCGACCTCGACGATCCTCAAGCCGGACATCCTCGGCGAGGAGCACTTCGAGGTCGCCAACCGGGTCAAGGAGATCCTCCAGCGCTACAAGGAGCTGCAGGACATCATCGCGATCCTCGGCATCGACGAGCTCTCCGACGAGGACAAGCTCATCGTCGGCCGGGCGCGCCGCGTCGAGCGCTTCCTGTCGCAGCCGTTCTTCGTCGCCGAGCAGTTCACCGGCACGCCGGGCGCCTACGTCCCGATCGCCGAGACGATCCGCGGCTTCAAGGAGATCATCGACGGCCAGCACGACGACGTGCCGGAGTCGGCGTTCTTCCTGAAGGGCACGATCGACGCCGTCGTCGAGGCCGCCGCCGGCAAGAAGTCCGAGTAGGAGCGCAGATGGCGAAGACGCCTTTCCGCACCGAGGTCCTCACGCCCGAGGGCGCGTGCTTCGACGACGACGTCGTGCAGATCTCGACGCGGACGAAGACGGGCTCGATCGGCATCCTGGCCCGCCACCAGCCGCTGCTCGGCATCCTCGAGCCGACCGAGTTGCGGCTGTACCGCGGGGAGGGGGAGTCCGACGTCGTGCGCTTCGCGCAGGGCGAGGGCTACGTCCAGGTCTCGCCCGAAGGCGTCCTGATCCTCGTCGAGGAGGCGCACAGGCCCGAGTCGCTCGACGTCGCGGACCTGCGCGACAAGCTGCGCCGCTCCGAGGAGGCGCTCTCGGCCGCCGAGCAGGGGACCGAGGAGTCGCGCCGCGCGGCGCGCGACAAGCGCCGCTGGGAGGCGTTCCTGCGCATCGCCGAGGGCGCAGCCTCGAAGTAGCCGGGCGAGCCCTCAGCGGATGCTCGACCGACTGCGCGACGCCTTTCCGTACATCCTCGCGGTGATCCTGCCGCTGGCGGGCGTCATCATCGCGGGCCTGCGCTACTCCGAGGGCGAGCGCGACGACGCGCTGCGGATCACGGCGGCGTCGCTGCTCGGCGTGTGCCTCTACGCGCTGCTGATCCTGTAGCCGGCGACGCCTCGCCGAGGCGGCAGCCGGCTACGGCGACGCCTCGCCGAGGCGCAGGCGCGCGTGGAAGCGCGCCAGCGGCCGCGGCGCCCACCAGTTGCGTTCGCCGAGCAGCTTCATGAGCGCTGGCACGAGCAGCGCGCGCACGATCGTCGCGTCGATCGCGACGGCCGCCGCCGTGCCGACGCCGAGCTGCTTGACGAACACGATCTCCGACGTTGCGAACGCGCCGATCGCGACGACCAGCAGCAGCGCCGCGGCGGTGACGATGCGCCCGGTGCGCTGGATGCCGATCGCGACCGCCTCCTCGTTGGGGGCGCCTGCGTCGCGCGCCTCCTTGATGCGCGTCAGCAGGAAGACCCCGTAGTCCGTGCTCAGCCCGAACGCGATCGCGAGCAGCACGAGCGGCTGCGTGATCTCCAGGCCGCCCTGGCTCGTGTAGTCGAGCAGCCCCTCCAGCCGGCCGTCCTGGAAGACGAGGACGAGCAGGCCGAACGCGGCGCTCAGGCCGAGCACGTTCATCAGCAGCGCCTTCAGCGGCAACACGACCGAGCCCGTCATCACGAAGAGGATCACGAGCGTCGTGATCGCCAGGAAGGCGAGCGCGAGCGGCAGGCGGTCGGCGAGGCCGGCGCGCTGGTCGACGAACCGCGCCGACTCGCCGGAGACCTGGACCGGCCCCGGCGCCGGCCCCGCCCGCACCGCGCGCACGAGATCCAGCGCCGGCTTCTGGAGCGCGCCCGCCGCCGGCGCGACGGTCAGCAGCCAGGTGCCGCCGGCGACCAGCCGCGGCGGGTCGACCTCGGCGACGTCGGCACGCGCCTCGAGCCGCTGCGCGTAGGCGCGCACCTCGCGCGCGCTGCTGCGCGGCGCGGCCAGCGCGACGTGCAGCGGTGACGACCGACCGGGCGCAAACTCCGTGCGCAGCGCCGTGTCGACCTGCTTGGCCTGCGAGCTGTCGGGCAGCACGCTCGCGTCGACGCCGACGAAGTCGATGCGCAGAAACGGGACGCCCGCCGCGAGCAGGACGGTGGCGGTCGTGACGGCGACGAGCAGCGGCCGCCGCATGACCATGTGCGACAGGCGATACCAGAAGCCGGCCGTCGTGGCGACCTCGCGGTGGCGCCAGCGCCTGGGCGCGAACGCGTCGACGCGCTCGCCGAGCACGATCAGCAGCGCCGGCAGCGCGGTCAGCGAGATGATCCCCGCTGCGAGCGCCGTCAGCGAGCCGCTGATCGCCATCGAGTACAGGAAGCGCTGCGGGAAGACGAGCAGCGAGAGCATCGCCGCGGCGACCGTCAGCGAGCTGAACACGACCGTGCGCCCGGCCGTGCGCAGCGTGCGCAGCAGCGCGTCGCGGCCCGGCCCGTCGCGCGACATCTCCTCGCGGTAGCGCGACAGGACGAACAGCGAGTAGTCGATCGCGAGGCCGAGGCCGAGGCCGATCGCGAGGTTCAGGGCGAAGATCGACAGCGACGTGGCCTCGTTGAACAGCCGCAGGCCGAGGAACGTCGTCATGATCGTCAGCAGGCCGACGAACAGCGGCAGCAGCGCTGCGATCGCGCCGCGGAAGACGACGAGGGCGAGTCCGAACAGGAGCGGGAACGCGAGCATCTCGGCCCGGGCGAGGTCTTCGGAGACCTGGTCGCCGACCGCCGGGCCCGCCACCGCGAGGCCGCCGACGCTCACGCCCGGCTCGTCGCCGAGCGCCTCGCGGACGCGCGCCCCGGTCTGCTCGCCGTCGGCCCCCGCCCGCACGAAGGCGGCGACGAAGCTCTTCGTCCCGTCGCGCGCGACGAACGGGCTCTGGGGCGGCGGATCGGTCAGCGCCGATCTCGTCTCGGCGACGCCGGGTTGGCCCTCGACCGTCGCCACGACGCGCCGCAGCCGGGCGGCGCCCGCCGCGCTGCGCACCGGCGCGCCGGATTCGACGAGCACGACGATGCCCGGGCTGAGCCCGCGCCCGACGGCGTCGCGCAGCCTGTCGCCGGCGACGTTGCTCTCCGACCGCGGGTCGATGAAGTCCACGTCGGGGTCGACCGAGAGCATCCCCGTGACGGGGATGCCGAAGCCGACCGCCAGGGCAAGGAACGCGACGGTGGCGACGAGCACGCGCCGCGGGTGGGAGGTGACGAGGCGAGACAGCGGCGGGAGCACTCTCCGCACCGTAAGTGATCACTCACTCACGCGTCAAGCTTGCGCTCGGCCTGCCGCCGTTCGCCGCCTTCGGCGCCTTCGGCCGGCGCCTCGGCGACGAGCTCGAGGAGGACCGCGGCGACGGCCGGGTCGAACTGCGCGCCCGCCTGGCGACGTACCTCGGCGACGGCGTCCTCGAGCGCGAGGGCGCCGCTGTAGACACGGGTGCTCGTCATGACGTCCCACGAGTCGGCGACCGCGAGGATTCGCGCCCCCTCGGGGATCGCCTGCGCCGCGAGGCCGTCCGGATATCCGCCGCCGGCCCAGCGCTCGTGATGTCCGCGCACCCAGGTGCGCTGGAGGTTCGACAGCACTCCCTCCAGCATGTCCTCGCCGACGACCGGGTGCTGGCGCATATGCGCCCACTCGGCGGGCGTGAACGGTCCCGCCTTGAGCAGCGTCGACTTCGGGACGACCACCTTGCCGATGTCGTGCAGGACGCCCGCCTCGCGCAGCGCGCGGATGTCGGCGCGCGGCCAGCGCAGGCGCTCGGCCAGCGCGGCGGCCAGGTCCGCGACGCGCTCGGCGTGGCCGTCGGAGGTCGGGTGGCCCTGCTCGACCATGCGCGCGATCGCATGCATCGCGCGCAGCCGCAGCCGGTGCTCGGCGGCGGCCGCGCGGGGATCGCTGCGACCCTCGAGATGGGCCGCCGTGTCGGGCGTGTAGCGAAACGCGATGTTGCGCCCGTGATCCTTGGCCCAGTACAGCGCGACGTCGGCCAGCCGGTGCAGCTCGTCGGCGTCGCCCGACGCGCCGAGCTCGCAGACGCCGATGCTGAGCGTGAGCGCGCCGACAGGATCGAACGGCTCGCCTGCGACGGCGAGGCGGGCGCGCTCGGCCGCGGCATAGGCGCCTGCGCCATCGGTCGCAGGCAGGATCAAGGCGAACTCCTCGCCGCCGACGCGAGCGATGTGCTCGCCGGCGCGCGTCATCGTCCGGAAGCGCCGCCCGAGCTCGGCGAGCACGCGGTCGCCGGTCGGGTGGCCGTAGGTGTCGTTGACCTGCTTGAAGTGGTCGAGATCGAGGATCGCGAGGCTGAGCGGCACGCCCTGGCGCCGGCAGCGGGCGATCTCGCCGCGCAGGCACTCGTGAAAGCCGCGGTGGTTGATCAGGCCGGTGAGCGGGTCGTGCGTGGCCTGCCTGGCGAGCTCGGCCTCGTGGCGCTTGCGCTCCGAGATGTCGCGGACGGTCACGACGTAGCCGAGCGACTCGCCGTCGGGACCGGTTGCGCGCGCCGACGTGATCGACGCGTCGAAGCGCCGACCGTCCCTGCGGCGCAGCACGAAGCCGTCGCCCTCGCCGCGGCCGGCCTCGTGCCAGCGCCGGCGCGTCAGCGCCTGCTGCTCGACCTGGTCCTCGGGTACCCAGGGAAACGGCCAGCCCGTGCCGATGATCTCCTCTCGCGTCCAGCCGACAAGCCGGCACATCGCGTCGTTGACCTGCACCACCGTGTCGTCGTCGATCAGGCAGAAGCCCTCGTGCATCGCCGCGAGCATCGCTGCCGACAGATCGCGCTCGCGGCGCAGCTCGACCTCGACGGCGCGGTGCGCGGTGACGTCCTGCCACTGCCCCACCCAGGCGATTCCCGTTCCCTCGTCGTCGCGCAGATAGGTCATGTTCGAGATGACCCACACCACCGTGCCGTCGGGCCGTACGAAGCGCTTCTCCAGCTGCGCGCAGTCGAGCTCGCCGCGCAGGATGCGCCACGCCAGCGCGACGTCGTGCTCGCGGTCGTCGGGGTGCGTGATCTCGTTGTCGCGCTCGCCGATGAGCTGCGATCGCGTCCGGCCGAGCATCCCGCACAGCGCGTCGTTGACGCGTACGTAGCGGCCGTCGGCGCCGAGGATGGCCATGCCGATCGGCGCGTGGTCGAAGGCGGCGTCGAAGTAGGAGACGAGGTCCTCGACGAGCTCGTCGCCGCGTACGACGCGCAGCAGGCAGAGGGTCGTGCCGTCGATCTGCTGCGAGCGCAGCGTCTTGATGCGCACGGGCGTGCCGTCGGGCTGCGAGCCCTCCACGACCTCGCCCAGGGTCCGTCCGACGAGCGCCTCGCGCGGGCGCCGCAGCAGCCCGAGCGCGAGGTCGTTGACGTCGCGGACGAGACCCCGCTCGTCGAGGAACAGTGCAGGCGCAGGCAGCGTGGTGTCCACGGCATCTGGTTATCGGCGGCGCGCAGGAGGCGTTGAGTGCCGGACGGCGTGCCTGCCGGGATCGGTGAGCGAGGAGCTGGGCCCGGCGCCGCGGCGGAAACGGGAGGTCCGCGTCGGCGAGCCCTGTCTCCGGGCGCCGGTGGCACTTGATGCTCGCTATCCGGGCACAAGGTGCCACGCGTGGTGCCGTCCGGGCGCCGATCGCGCGAACAGCTCGGATATGGAGCATCTGTTGCCATGGTGCGGCACGTACGGCTGTCCTCTCGCCGCCTCTCGCGAAGCGCCTCCCCGCCCGGATCGACGAACGTTCCGCCGCCCGCCACGGAGGCGGCTGTCAGCTGCGGCGCACGATCCCGGCGTCGGCGACGCCGGCCTCGAGCGCGTCCAGCCCGAAGCCGTCGACGGGGCCGAGCGCGCCGACGGCGCGCAGCCCGCCCTCGGCCGCGGTGATCGCGCCCCAGGCGAGGATCGCGCCGGTGAAGTCGTACGGGTTGTCGCCCTCCAGGCGCACCGTGGCCAGCGGCGTGCCGCCGCCATCGGATGCGACCGCGACGATGAAGGATCGAGCCTTCGCTCTTGCGCTCGCGCTCGGCCCGCCGGTCGATCCCCTCACGAGCCTGGCCGCCGTCGCCTCGATCGCGCCGCGCGCACCCGGCAGCCGCGTCGCCAGCGACGTCGCCGCCGACAGCGCCTGCAGCGGCCGCGACGCGGGGCCGAACCAGCCCAGCCAGACGCGCGCGTCGCGCAGGCCCGGATGCGCCCGCGGCAGCGCGAACTGCTCCGTCGCGCCGATCGACACGGCCGGCCGGCCGTCGAACGCGCGCACGTGGCGTGCGGTGCGCTCGGACACGAGCCGCCCGTCACGGAACGCGTAGGCCGGCTCGGCGAGCATTCCGACGGCCGACGCCCGCGTACCGCCGCTCGGCTGCGCGCCGCCGCCGACGAAGTAGCCGACGTCGACGCTGAGCGCGCGCTCGCCCGCCTCGCGCAGCGCCAGCGCGCCGGCCAGGTTGCCCGGCACGTAGTCATAGCCGAACGCCGTCAGCAGCCCGACGCCGGCGTCGCGGGCCCGCGCGTCGTGCTGCTCGAACACGCTGCGGATGAACGGCGGCTCGCCGGTGGAGTCGATGTAGTGCGCGCCCGCGTCGAGCGCGGCATGCAGCGCGGCCGCGCCCCAGCGCACGAACGGCCCGACCGTCGACACCAGCACGTCGCCGGGCCGGAGCAGGGCGCGGAGCGTCTGCGGGCGCTCGACGTCGGCTACCGCCGCCTCGAGCCCCCCGAGCTCCTCGGCCAGCGCGTCGACGCGCTCGCGCGAGCGCGCGGCCAGAACGGGCGCCGCGCCGCGCGCAACCAGCGCCCGCGCGGCGAGCTGTCCCGTGTATCCCGTCGCTCCGAACAGGACGATGCGCCCCGTCCGTCCGTTCCTCCCGGCCATGGCCGCCACGCTACATGACCTCCCTCTCGCTTCCGCACGGGTACCCTGGTGCCCAGCGATGGACGAACGGGTCCTGGCCGAGAGGCTGATCACCTACGACACGTCCACCAGCGACGGCCTGCGCGCTGCGGTCGGCTTCGTGAAGGGTTGGCTCGAAGCCCGCGATGTCCCGGTGACGGGGCGCGAGTTCGGCGGTCTGCCGGTGGTGCTGGCCGACGTCGGGCCGGCCGACGGCCCCTGCGTGATCCTGCACGGCCACGTCGACGTCGTGCCGGCCCACGAGGGCCAGTTCGTCCCGCGGATCGAGGGCGACCGGCTGATCGGCCGCGGCGCCTACGACATGAAGGGCGGCCTCGCCGCCATGATGTGCGCCGTCCACGACATCGCCGAGAACGACAAGGTCCGCGTGCGCTTCATCTGCGTGCCGGACGAGGAGTCCGACAACCTCGACTTCCGCTGCACCGAGGCGCTCGTGCAGGAGGGGCTGCGAGGCGATTTCGCGATCACCGGCGAGCCGACGGACCTGCACATCGGCGTCGAGGCGAAGGGGGTTCTGGCGATCCGTGTCGAAGTCACGGGAACCGCCGCCCACGGGTCGACGCCGTGGCTCGGCGACAACGCGATCCTCAAGACCTACGACGTGTTCCGTCGCATCGAGACCCTACGCTTCTCACGCGAATCCTCAGACCTCTTCGACCGCCCGTCGATCAACATCGCGCGGATCGTCGGCGGGGACGCGTTCAACAAGGTCCCCGACCGCTGCACGATGGACATCGACATCCGCTTCCTCCCCAACCAGGACCCCGGCGAGATCCTCGCCGAGGTGCGTGCGCTGGGCGACGACGTGCGGATCGTCAAGACCTTTCAGCGCGCGCCCGCGCGCGTCTCGCGCAGCAATCCGTACGTCCGCGCCCTGCGCGAGGCGGTCTCCAACTCGCTCGAGGACGAGGCCCTCTCGATCGGCCGCGACGGCGCCTCCGATGCGATCTCGTTTCTCGAGGCCGGCGTTCCGGCGGTCGAGTTCGGGCCGACCGGCGGCGGCCATCACGGCCCCGAGGAGTGGGTCTCGATCGATTCGCTGACCCGCCACCGCCAGGCGCTGCGCGACTTCGTGCTCGGTCTGCCCGGCTGGCTGGCCCGTGTGCAGCACGATGCCCGACACGCTGCGCACCCGCCGCTGCGCGCCGTCGACGGAGGCCTGAGCCAGTGATCGCCGGAGCACCGATCGACGGCCCCGGGGACGACGGCTCATGAGCGTCTACGAGGGCGAGGGCCCGCCGCGGCTGGGCTGGGAGATGTGGAAGCGGTTCGCGATCGGCGCGGTCCTCGTGATCTCGCTGAGCGCGACGGCCGTCGCAAGCGGCGTCCTGCTGCAGGTGCACGAGACGATCGAGGTCTTCCAGCGCAACTCGACGCCGATCCCCGGCATCGACAACGAGCTCGACAAGGTCGAGCCGGGCAGCCCGCAGACGATCCTCGTGCTCGGCTCCGATCGCCGCTACGGCGACAAGTCGGCGGGCATCCCCGCCCGCTCGGACACGATCATCGTGGTGCGGCTGGATCCCGACAAGAAGGCCACGGCCGTCATGTCGATCCCGCGCGACCTGAAGGTCGAGATCCCGGGCTACGGCACGAACAAGATCAACACGGCGTACGCCCTCGGCGGCCCGAAGCTCACCGTCAAGACCGTCAAGCAGCTGCTGAGCATCCCGATCAGCCACGTCGTGAACGTCAACTTCGGCGGCTTCCAGCGCGCGGTCAACCGCCTCGGCTGCGTGTATGTCGACATCGACCGGCGCTACTTCAACGATCGCGGCGGCCCGGGCGGCTACGCGACGATCGACCTCAAGCCCGGCTACCAGAAGCTCTGCGGCTCCGATTCGCTGGACTTCGTGCGCTATCGCCACACGGACGACGACTTCGTGCGCGCGGCGCGCCAGCAGGAGTTCCTGCGCCAGGCCAAGGACCAGGTCGGGCTGGGGAAGGTCTTCGGCGATCGCGAGGAGCTGCTGAAGATCTTCGGGCAGTACACGCAGACCGACATCGCGCGCGACAACGACGCGGCGATCCTGCGCCTGATCAAGCTCGCCTACGAGTCCTCGAAGAACCCGATCCACGAGGTCAAGTTCCGCGGCGGCCAGACCTCGCCCGAGTACGTCGAGATCACTGCGGAGAACCTCCAGAAGACCGTCGACGAGTTCATCGACGTCGGGATCGGCTCGGCGGCGAGGCCGCCGCCGACGAGCAGCAGAAGCGCAAGAAGCCCAAGGCGATCAAGGCGCGCAATCGCCTGGCGCCGGGACTGGTCAACCGCAAGGAGGCCGGCGAGAACCACGTCCTGGCGATCGAGAGCAAGCAGCGCTCGCTGCCGGTGTACTTCCCGAAGGCGATCGTCTCGCGTGGCGGCTACCAGCGCGACAGCCCGCGCATGTACGACATCTACGACCGCAGCAAGCACAAGTACCGCGCCTACCGGATCGTGCTCTCGCAGGGCGACAACGGGCAGTACTACGGCGTCCAGGGAATGACGTGGAAGGCCCCGCCGATCCTCGACAACCCGACCGACGAGGTGCGCATGCGCAAGCGCACCTACCGGCGCTACTTCGACGGCCGCCGCATCCGCCTGATCGCCTGGGAGACGCCGAATGCCGTCTACTGGGTCTCCAACACGCTCTCGCACAGCCTGACGAACGCGCAGATGATGGACATCGCGCGGTCGCTGCAGCGGATCGGTCAGTAGCCTCCTGCGCCGCCGCCGGACCCGCCGCCTCAGCTCCGGAGTCGACGTCGCTCGCGTGTGAGCACGCTCGCCGGCCGGCCGCACGACGCGCGCCCGCCGGCCGCGGCCCGGTCGTGCCTGCGTGCCGGCCAGTAACCTGCGCCGCCGTATGAGCGACGATCGTCAGCCCATCGGCGTCATCGGGACCGGATACGTCGGCCTGGTCACGGCCGCCGGCTTCGCGCACCTCGGCAGCGAGGTCCACTGCATCGACATCGATGTCGAGAAGATCGCGCGCCTGGAGGCGGGCGAGATGCCGATCTACGAGCCGGGCCTGGCCGAGATGGTCGCCGCCAACCGCGAGCGGCTGCGCTTCTCCACCGACATCGCCGATGCGCTCGAGCACGCGCGGCTGCTGTTCGTCGCCGTCGGCACCCCGCCGACGTACTCGGGCGACGCCGACCTGTCGGCGGTCTACTCGGTCGTGGAGGCGATCCCGGCCTCCGAGCGGCACGCGCTGGTCATGAAGTCGACGGTGCCGGCCGGCACGGGCGCCTCGATCAAGCGCGTGCTCGCCGAGCAGGGCAGGAACGGCCTCTCGTACGTGTCCTGTCCCGAGTTCCTCAAGGAGGGCTCGGCGGTCAAGGACTTCCTGCGCCCCGACCGCGTCGTCGTCGGAGACGACGGCGACTGGGCGGGAGACGCCGTCGTCGAGCTCTACGCGCCGCTCGGCGCCGAGCTCGTGCGCACCGACATCGCGTCCGCCGAGATGGTGAAGCTCGCCTCGAACGCCTTTCTCGCCACGAAGATCTCGTTCATCAACGAGATCGCCAACGTCTGCGAGGAGACCGGCGCCGACGTCATCGAGGTCGCGCGCGGCATGGGGCTCGACGACCGGATCGGCCAGAAGTTCCTGCAGGCCGGCATCGGCTTCGGCGGCTCCTGCTTTCCCAAGGACGTCAACGCGCTCAAGCAGCTGGCCGGCAACTCCGGCTACCACTTCCAGCTGCTCAACGCCGTCATCGAGGTCAACGAGCTGCAGAAGCGGCGCGTCATCAGCAAGCTGCAGAAGCACCTCGGCTCGCTCGTCGGCAGGAACATCGCGCTGCTCGGCCTTGCCTTCAAGCCCAACACCGACGACATGCGCGAGGCGTCGTCGCTGGTCCTGAGCGCGCGCCTGCAGGCCGACGGGGCGAAGGTCCGCGTGTACGACCCGATCGCCGAGCAGGAGGCGCGGCGGCTGATCCGAGGCGTCCACTTCGCCTCCGACGCGCTGGATGCCGTCGCCGGCGCGGACGCCGTCGTGCTCGTCACCGAGTGGGACGAGTTCGTGACCCTGGACTGGGCCGAGGTCGCCTCGCGGATGGCCGGAACGCTCGTGCTCGACGGGCGCAACGCGCTCGATCGCGCGGCGATCGCCGCCGCCGGCCTGACCTACGAGGGCATCGGACGCGGAACGCTGACATCCTTGACGTGATGGCTCGGCCGGACGCGATCAGATGCAGGCTGTGATCCTCGTGGGGGGAGAGGGCACGAGGCTGCGGCCGCTGACGTCCACGCTGCCCAAGCCGGTCGTCTCGCTCGTCGATCGGCCGATGATGGTCTACATGCTCGAGTGGCTGCGCGCGCACGGCATCGACGACGTGATCATGTCCTGTGGGTTCAAGGCCACGAAGGTGCGCGAGGTGCTCGGCGACGGCTCGCAGCTCGGGATCAGCCTGCGCTACGTCGAGGAGCCGGACCCGCGCGGCACCGCCGGCGCGCTGAAGTACGCCGGGGACCTGCTCGACGAGCGCTTCCTCATGCTCAACGGCGACGTGCTGACCGATCTCGACCTCGGCGCGCAGGTCGCGCAGCACGAGCGGACCGGCGCGACCGGCACGCTCGCGCTCGTACCCGTGCTCGATCCCTCCAGCTACGGGCTCGTCGCCCTGCACGAGGGCGGGGCGGTCGAGGAGTTCCTCGAGAAGCCGCCCGCCGACACGGTGCTCGACACGAACCTCATCTCCGCCGGGGCCTACGTCCTCGAGCGCTCCGTGCTGGACCTGATCGCACCCGACAGGAACGTCTCGATCGAGCGCGAGGTGTGGCCGGCGCTCGTCGACAACGGCCTGTATGGCTTCGTCGACGACGACGCGTACTGGATCGACGTCGGCACGCCCGAGCGCTACCTGCAGGCGACCTTCGACATCCTCGAGGGCAACGTGCGGACCTGCGTCGCCGAGAAGCTCGGCGACGGCTACCTCGCGGTCGATCCGTCCGCGACGATCGACGGGCGCATCGTGCCGCCGGCGATCGTCGGCGCGCGCTCGCGGGTCGGCGACGGCTCGCACGTCGGCAGCCTCGCGGTCCTGGCCGACGACGTCGTCGTCGGCAGCAACTCGATCGTCGAGCGGGCCGTCGTACTCGACGGCGCGCAGATCGGCGACGGCTGCGTGCTGCGCGGCTGCATCGTCGGTCCCAACGCACGCATCGGTGACCGCAGCCAGGTCATCGGCGGCGCGATGCTCGGCGAGAACGTCGTACTGGGCTGTGACAACGTCGTCGCGCGCGGCGCGCGCCTGTTCCCCGGCATGGAGGTACCCGATGGCGGCCTCGCCTTCTGAAACGACCGAACTGCGCCTGGACCCGGAGACGATCGCCGCGGTCGACGGCTCCGACATGCTGGCCGACATCGCGGGGCTGCCCGAGCACCTGCGCGATGCGCTGTGGAAGGTGGAGTCGGCGAACCTGCAGCCATGGGACTCGCCCGGCGGCCTGGTCGTCGCCGGGATGGGCGGCTCGGCGGTCGGCGGCGCGCTCGCCCGAGTGATGCTCGGCGACCACGCCTCGCGTCCGATCCTCGCGTCGCGCGCCTACGGGCTGCCCGCCTGGACGACGCCCGAGACGACGGTCCTCTGCGCCTCCTACTCCGGCGAGACGGAGGAGACGCTCGCCTGCTACGAGGCGGCGGGGGCGCTCGGCGCCAAGCGCGTGGCGGTCACGAGCGGCGGCAGGCTCGCCGAGATCGCGCGCGCCGACGGCGTGCCGGTGATCCCGGTCGCCGGCGGCTTCCAGCCGCGCGCCGCGGTCGCCTACATGACCGTCGCCGCCCTGGAGGTCGCGCGGCTGTGCGGCGCCGGACCGCGGATGGGCGCGGAGATCGACGTCGCCGCCGATCACCTCGAGCAGCTCGTCGTCGAATGGGGAGCCGACGGCGCCGAGCAGTCCGAGGCCAAGACGCTCGCGCGCGCGCTGCACGACAGCGTGCCGGTCATCGCCGGCGCCGGGCTGACGTCGCCGATCGCCTACCGCTGGAAGACGCAGTTCAACGAGAACGCGAAGATCCCGGCGTTCACGCACGAGCTGCCCGAGCTGTGCCACAACGAGATCGTCGGCTGGACCGACGCGCCGACGCTGGGCCGCTTTGCCGCGATCTTCCTCGACGACAGCGACACGCACCCGCGCATCAAGGAGCGGATCGCGCTGACGCGCGAGCTGATCGGCGACTCGGCGACCGGCACGCAGATCGTGCACTCGCGCGGCCACACCGCCGTCGAGCGCGTGCTCTCGCTCGTCCTGCTCGGTGACCTGGTCTCGCTCTACGTGGCGGTGCTGCGCGGCAACGACCCGACGCCGGTCGATGTGCTCGTGACGCTGAAGGAGCGGCTGGCGGGCACGGGCTGACGCTGGCGACGGCCGGCGCGCAGAGCTGATCGCCGGCAACCTTGACATAGCCGTGGTAAGGTTGCGGCGGATGGACGCCCTGACGATCCAGGAGGCCGCGCAGACGACGGACTGGTCGCCGCGGATGCTGCGCTACATCGAGCGTGCCGGGCTGATCGAGCCGCAGCGCTCGGAGTCCGGCTACCGGCTGTACGGTCCGGCCGAGCTCCAGCGCCTGCGAACGCTGCGCGAGCTCGTGACCCGCTTCGACATCGGCCTCGGCGAGATCGGCTTCGGGATGCGGCTGCGCCGCGACGAGGAGCTTGCGGCCGCCGTCGACGCGTGGTTCGAGACCGAGCCCAGCCGTCCCGAAGACGTCTCGCCGGCGCAATGGCTGCGCTGGGAGCAGGACAAGCACACGAAGCTGCTGGCGCTCGCCGCCGCGGCCACACCGGCGACATCGAACGCCTGAACGAGGAGACGCACACCAAATGAATCCGCCCACCGCTGCCGTCGAGACCAAGCTCGACTACAAGGTCGCCGACATCTCGCTCGCCGAGTACGGCCGCAAGGAGATCGAGCTCGCCGAGCACGAGATGCCCGGCCTGATGCAGACGCGCGCGGAGTACGCCGACGCGCAGCCGCTGAAGGGCGCGCGCATCACCGGCTCGCTGCACATGACGATCCAGACCGCCGTCCTGATCGAGACGCTCACGTCGCTGGGCGCCGAGGTGCGGTGGTGCAGCTGCAACATCTTCTCGACCCAGGATCACGCCGCCGCGGCCAGCGTCGTCGGTCCCGACGGCACGGTCGACGACCCCAAGGGCGTGCCGATCTTCGCCTGGAAGGGCGAGACGCTCGACGAGTACTGGTGGTGCACCGAGCAGGCGCTGACGTGGCCGGGCGGGGATGGCCCCAACCTCATCCTCGACGACGGCGGCGACGCGACGATGCTCGTCCACAAGGGCGTCGAGTACGAGGCCGCCGGCGCCGCGCCCGATCCCTCGACGGGTGAGTCCGAGGAGTTCGTCTCCTTCCTGAAGGTCCTCAACCGATCGCTGACGGAGGACGCCCAGCGCTACACGAAGATGGCCGCGGGCATCGTCGGCGTCTCGGAGGAGACGACGACCGGCGTCGGCCGGCTCTACCAGATGGCCAAGCAGGGCACGCTGCGGTTTCGGGCGATCAACGTCAACGACTCCGTCACGAAGTCGAAGTTCGACAACCTCTACGGCTGCCGCCACTCGCTCGTCGACGGCATCAACCGCGCGACCGACGTCATGATCGCCGGCAAGGTCGCGGTCATCTGCGGCTACGGCGACGTCGGCAAGGGCTGCGCGGAGTCGCTGCGCGGCCAGGGCGCGAAGGTCGTCGTCACCGAGATCGATCCGATCTGCGCGCTGCAGGCGGCGATGGAAGGCTACGAGGTGAAGACCGTGGACGACGTGATCGGCACGGCGGACGTCTTCATCACCGCGACGGGCAACTTCAACATC
>JBKHXR010000037.1:0-94591 GCA_046565905.1 Thermoleophilia bacterium
GGGGCTTCTTCGTCCTCGCGTCGATCCGCGAGTTCGCCCCGTTCGTCACCGCGATCGTGCTCGCCGGCGTGGCGGGCACCGCCATCACCGCCGACCTCGGCGCCCGCAAGATCCGCGAGGAGCTCGACGCGCTGCAGGTGCTCGGCGTCGACCCGGTGAAGAACCTCGTCGTCCCGCGGTTCCTGGCCCTCATGCTGGTGACGGGCCTCTTCGACATCTACGCGCTGCTGTTCGGCATCTTCGGCGGCGTCATCGCGACGCTCGTCAACGGGGCGCCGCTCGGGCCGTTCTGGGCGACGTTCTTCACGAACGCGTCGACGACCGACCTCTGGGGCTCCGTCCTGAAGTGCACGATGTTCGGCGCGATCATCGCGATCGTCTGCTGCTACAAGGGCATGACCGCCTCCGGCGGCGCCGAGGGGGTGGGGCGGGCCGTCAACCAGGCGGTCGTGATCGCGTTCCTCGGCATCTTCGCGTTCAACTACGTCTTCACGCAGACGCTGCTGGCGACCAATCCAGAGCTCGCCAACCTGCGATGAGGCACGCGACCTGATGGGCGGCGGATGGACAGCGGTCCCGCGCGACTGGATCGCCAACGCCGGTGGCATCGCGAAGTTCGCCGGCCGGATCGTCGGCGAGGTCTACGGGCTGCGCGTCTTTCGCTTCTTCGGCGAGGCGCTGCGCCAGGCCGGGATCCTGATCGTCTCCTCGACGCTCGTGATCTGGGGGCTCGTCTTCATCATCGGCCTGCAGTGCGGGATCGAGGGCGCCTACTTCAACCGCTCGGTCGGCAATCCCGCGTATGCCGGCGTCTTCGCGGCCTGGTGCGACCTGCGCGAGCTCGTGCCCTACGCGTTCGGCTACATGATGGCCGCGAAGGTCGGCACCGGCATCGTCGCCGAGCTCGGCTCGATGCGGATCTCCGACGAGATCGACGCGCTCGAGGTGATGGGCATCAGCTCGATCACGTTTCTCTGTGCCACGCGCCTGTTCGCCGCCTGGCTCGTCCTGCCGTTCGTGTACATCGCCGCGATCGGGGCGGGCTTCCTGGCCTCGTACATCGCGGTGGTGCAGCAGATCGGCGAGGTCTCCAGCGGTGGCTACTTCCTGATCTTCTGGATGTTCCAGAACCCGCCCGATCTGCTCTACAGCCTGGCCAAGGCGATGGTGATGGCAACGGCGATCGTGCTCGTGGGCTGCTACTACGGATACAACGCGGGCGGGGGCCCCGTCGGCGTGGGGACGGCGACAGCGAAGTCGATGGTGTTGAACATCGTGCTCGTGCATCTCATTGGGATGCTCGGCACGCAGCTGTTCTGGGGCGCGAATCCGCGCGCTCCGATCGGAGGGTGAGACGATGAGCGTTCGGTTTGGCAGAGGCGGTGGCAACGACGGTGATGGCGCCTCGAACGGGGGGACGGGCGGTGTCGCGACAGCGGCATCGGAGGACCCGTCCGCAACAAGCGCGGGAGGGCAGACGATGAAGACCGGTGATGACCTTGCGGCAGCTGCGGCAAAGGCCGCGGCAGCGTCGGCGGAGGCATACGAGAAGTTCAGGGCGCAGGCGAAGGCGGTGGTCGAGTCAGCGGCCGAGACGGTTGCCGAGAAGGCCGAGCCGGTCGTCGAGAGGGCCGAGCGGGCGGTCGACAGGATCCCCAGCGCGGCGGGCTTCCGCCATGGCGTGATCCGCCTGCTGACGCGCGACGAGCCGGGCGCGCCGACGGCGGAGGTGCCTGCGCCGGCCGCTGCGCAGAGCGTCGACCTTGCGGCGCAGGCGGCGCAGGCGGCGGCGGCGTCGGCGGCGGCGTATGAGCGCTACGGCGGGGCGGCGGCGCCTGCTCCCGCGGCGCAGGCGCCGGCAGCACCGGCCGATGCGGCCGCGGGTGACGTCATGCCCGAGATCGCGCGCCTCGAGGAGGAGGCCAGGGCGGCCGCCGCGAGGGCGTACGAGGCCTACAACGTCGGCCATGGCGAGCGTCCCGCGGCGAACGCCGGCGAGCTGCTGGCTCAGGCTGCCGCGGCGGCGAAGGCGCTGGCCGACGCGAAGGGGCGCTGACCGCGCCGCGGCGGTTTACCCTACGTGAGAGGCCGATGTCGACTACTGCGAGCACCCAGGAGGACGAGTACCGCTGGCACACCGGCCTGAAGCGCCCGCACGGATCCAGGGACGCCGTCGAGTTCATCGACGTGCACAAGGCATTCGGCCGCAACAAGATCCTGCGCGGTCTGAACATGGGCATCCCCGAGGGCAAGATCTCGATGATCCTGGGGCCCTCGGGGACCGGTAAGTCGGTCTGCATCAAGCACATGGTCGGGCTGCTGTATCCCGACCAGGGCGACGTCCTCGTGCACGGCGAGTCGGTGCCCAACATGGAGGACGACGCGCTGTTCAAGATGCGCCAGAAGTTCGGCGTGCTGTTCCAGGACGGGGCGCTGTTCGGCTCCATGAACGTCTGGGACAACGTCGCCTTCCCGCTGCGCCAGCACACGGAGAAGAGCGAGGAGGAGATCGGCGAGATCGTCAACCGGCGGCTCGCCGAGGTCGGCCTGCAGAACGCGCACGACAAGATGCCCAACGAGCTGTCGGGCGGGATGCGCAAGCGCGCGGGGTTCGCCCGCGCGCTCGTGCTCGACCCGGACATCGTCCTGTTCGACGAGCCCGACTCGGGGCTGGATCCCGTCCGCACCGCCCTGCTGGGCGAGCTGATCCAGGAGATCCACGAGGACATGATGAACGAGGCGCAGAAGCGCGGGACCGCGCCGCCGGCGTTCACGCTCATCACGCACGACATCATGACCGCGCGCCGCGTCGCCGAGCACATCTCGGTGCTCTGGAAGGGCCGGATCGTCGAGTCCGGGCCCGCCGCCGAGCTGTTTCAGTCCGACAACCAGTTCGTGCGCCAGTTCCTCGCAGGCGAGTCGCAGGGGCCGCTCGGGATGGAGTGAGCCGCGGCGCCTGCGCGCGCCGCCGGTTGCGCCCGCGACCGCCGCCCGCCGCGCGATCGACCATCTAGCCTGACAGCGTGAAGGACCCCCGCCCGCTGTACCGGGCCGCGGCGCTCGCGGCCAAGCGGCCCGCGCTCGTGGTGGCGCTCACCGCGCTGCTCGCGCTCGGCGGCCTGGCGCTGGCGGCCCAGCTCAAGCCCGACGCCGGCATCGACACCCTCGTCGGCACCGACAGCCCCGCCTACGGCGCGACGGCCACATACCGCGAGCGCTTCGGCGACGACCCGATCATCGTGCTCGTGCGCGGGCCGCTGACGAAGCTCCTGCTCACGCAGGACCTCGAGCGCCTGCTCGGCCTGGAGGGCTGCATCGCCGGCAACGTGCCCGCGGGGGTGACGCCGCCCGGCGGCGCGAGCGGTCCGTGCGCCCGGCTGGCGGCGGCGAAGCCGGCCAAGGTCGTCTTCGGGCCCGGGACCTTCATCGCCGAGGCCGTGCGCCAGCTCGGCGGCGGCTTCGCCCGCCGCCTCCAGGACAACCAGCGGCGCGCGGCCGCGGCGGCGCGGACGGCCCGCCGCGTCGCCCGGCGCCAGGGTCTCGGTCCCGGCCCCGCGCAGCGGGCGGCCGCCGCGGCGCGGGCACGCGTCGAGGCCGACTTCCAGCGCGAGGTCGTCGACCTCGCCGTCCGATACGGCCTGAGCGCGATCCCCAGCCTCGACGACCCGAACTTCGTCTCGACGCTCGTCTTCGACGCCACGAAGCCCGCGGGCACGCCGAAGCGCAAGTTCGCCTACCTCTTCGCATCCAAGGCAGGCGGCCCGGGGGACGTCGCGCTCGTCCAGGTGCGCCTGAAGGCGGGGCTCGACGATGCGCAGCGCGCCGACGCGTTGAGGCTTGTCCGCGCGGCGGTCGCCATGAAGGAGTTCAAGCCGCGCAACGGCGCCACGTACACCGTCACGGGCGCTCCGGTCGTGGTCTCCGACCTGGCGTCGTCGATCACCGGATCGATGTGGGTCCTGCTCGTGGCGGTGCTGCTCGTGATGGCGCTGACGCTCGCGCTCGTCTTCGCCGGGCGGCCGCGGCTGCTGCCGCTGGCGATCGCGCTCGCCGCCGCGGCGATGACCTTCGGGCTGCTGTCGCTGCTCGGCGCCTCGCTGACGATGGCCTCGATCGCCGTCCTGCCGGTGCTGATCGGCCTCGCGGTCGACTACGCCATCCAGCTGCAGGCGCGCGTCCACGAGGAGCAGGACGAGACGATCGGCGCCGCGCCCGCCGCACGGCGGGCGGCGCTGCTCGGCGCTCCGACGGTCGCGGTCGCGGCCGCCGCGACGGCCGCCGGCTTCGCGGTGCTCGCGCTGTCGCCGGTGCCGATGGTGCGCGCCTTCGGTCTGCTGCTCGTCGCCGGCATCGCGGTCGCCTTCGCGTGCGCGCTGCTGGCGGGGACGGCCGCGCTCGTGCTCGCCGAGCGGGCCAGCCTGCCGGCGGCGCTGCGCGGTCGCGGCGCCGGCCTCGGGCGGATGCTGGGCGAGCTGCGCGCTCGCGCTGCGAGAAGCGGCCCCGCACGGCGCGCGCGGGGCGCCGCCGGCGCAGCGCTGGCGGGCGCGATCGCGCGGCCCGGCCGCGTGCTCGTGCTCGCGCTCGCGCTCGCGGCGGCGGGCTGGGGGCTGGACACGCAGACCCGCGTGGAATCCGACATCCAGAAGCTCGTTCCGCAGGATCTCGGCGCGCTGCGCGACCTCGACGCGCTGCAGCGAGCGACCGGCGTCGGCGGCGAGCTCGACGTCCTCATCGAGGGCCGCGACCTGACTGATCCGGCCGTCCTGAACTGGATGATCGGCTACCAGACCAAGCTGCTCGAGCGCTTCGGCTATACGGCGGCACGCGGCTGCGGGACGGCCGAGCTGTGCCCGGCGTTCTCGCTGCCCGACCTCTTCACGACGCCGGCCTCGCGCCGCGACGCCGCGCAGATCCGCGGGCTGCTCGACGCGGTGCCGCCGTACTTCTCGCAGTCGGTCGTCTCGCCGGACCGGCGCACCGCGACGCTCGCGTTCGGCATCCGGCTGATGGAGCTCGACCGCCAGAAGGAGGTCATCGACGAGATGCGCGCGCGGCTCGACGACGGGCGGCCGCCGGGCGTGCGCGCGCAGCTCGCCGGGCTGCCGGTGCTGGCCGCCGACGCCAACGCCGAGATCGCCTCCAACCTGCGCCGGATGCTGACGCTGCTCGCGGGCCTGCTCGCCGTCGCCGTCGTGCTGCTGCTGGCGCTGCGCGACCTATCCCGCGCGCTCGTCCCGCTCGTGCCGATCGCGCTGGCGACAGGCTGGTCGGCGCTCGTGCTGTTCGCGCTGCGCATCCCGCTGAACCCGATGTCGGTCACGCTCGGCGCGCTCGTCATCGCGATCTCGACCGAGTTCAGCGTGCTGCTGTCCGAGCGCTACCGCCAGGAGCGTGCGCTGGGCCACGATCCGCACGCCGCGCTGCGGCGCACCTACCGCTCGACGGGCGCCGCGGTGCTCGCCTCGGGGGCGACCGCGATCGCCGGATTCGCCGTGCTCGTCGTCTCCGACATCCGGATGCTGCGCGACTTCGGCTTCGTGACCGTGGTCGACCTGACGGTCTCGCTGCTCGGCGTGCTGCTCGTGCTGCCGGCCGTCCTGCTGCTCGCCGAGCGGCGAACGCGGCCCGCGCCGGCGCCGCCGCCGGCGGCGCCGCGCGGCGACCCGGCGGCGGCGACCGAAGCGCTCGCGTGAGCGAGCCGCGCCGGCCGCTGCTGCCGGCAAGCCGCCATTCCCGGCTCGTCGGGATCGCCGCGATCCTGGTCGCCGGGGCGCTCGTCATCGGCTCTCAGCGGCCGGCCGGGCCGGGCGCGGCCGGCCTGCCCGCCGGCGTCCGGCTGCCGCCGTTCGCGGTCGTCCTGGCGACGTCGGACGCGGTCTGCGACAGCGACGACGATCCGTGTGACGCGAACGTCGCGGCCTCCGGCGCGCGAGACGACGGCGAGGCCGGCACCCGGCCGGCCTGCGAGGTGCGCGGGCCGACGGTGCTCAACGTGTGCCAGCTGTCCGAGCGCGGGCCGCTCGTCCTCGGACTGATGGCGACGCGCGACGCGGACTGCGCCGCGTCCTTCGACGCGCTCGCGGCCCTGCCGCGCCGCCATCGCGGGCTGCAGGTCGCCGTCGTGTCGATCCGCGGCGAGCTCGGCGCCCTGCGCGACATCGTGCGCCGGCGGGGCTGGAGCTTCCCCGTGGGCTGGGACCGCGACGGTGTCCTGGCCAGCCTCTACGGCGTGGCGACGTGCCCGCACGTGATGGCGGTGCGCTGGCGCGGGCGAGTCGAGGCGACGCTGCCGGGATCGTTCTCGGGCGCCGCGCTCGAGCGCGCGGCCGGTCGTGCGGTCGCGGCATCGCGAGCCGCGGGCTGGAGGCCGTAGCCGCTCCCGGCCCACGGCGGCCGCGCCGGGGCGTCCCGCCCGGCGCGCCGACGTCGCGGCCGCCGTCTGCGCGGCGACGGGCCGTCGGGCTGCTCGTGCTCGACCCGATCGACGGCACCTTCCGCGAAGGCTGCTAGATCATCGCCGCGAGCAGCGCGCGCTGGCGCTCCGTCATCGAGCCGACGGTCTTGGTCTCCGGCATGCCGATGCTCGAGAGGAACTTGCTGCAGCGCGTCGCTCCCCAGCGACGCTGGCTGGTGAGAAGCTCGCCGATCGTCATGCTCGCCGCCTCCCACGGTGACGTCAGGATGACCTCTTCGACCGTGATGGCCCCCTCGCCGACCTTGCGCTTCAACTCGGCGCGCGCGAGGCGCACCTCGTTGGCGCGCTCCAGGGCCACCATGTGCTGCGGTTGCGCAGGGGGCATCGTCGCTGTCGCTTCGTGCATGGGTCCTCCCCGGCTGCCCCATCCGTCTGGAACAGCACATCGTTGTTCGATCTTGTCTGTACGCAGGCACGCCGGGCACGTCACTTGCAGCCAACCGATGGACTATCCGAACTCTCCGTTCCCACGGCTCGGGCCCATGTCGGCTGTATCCCGCTCGCCCGCGCTGAGCGCACCGCGAAGGTATGACAGGGCCCGTTCGCGATCAAGCCGCCGCTCACGATGCGCTCGCTCCGAGCGATGTTTTTCTTCGGTGATCCACTTGTGAAAATCTGGACAAGCAGATCGACCGGTCAGACCGGCAGCGGACCGTGCTGGGACTCGAAATCCACCTTCACGGAGGCGAAGGCGTCGAGTGCCCGGTCGAGCGTCGGGCGGTCGTGCGTGGCCATCACGCTCGTGCGCAGCAGCGCGCCGCCGGGCGGCACGGCGGGGTGGATCGCGACGTTCACGAAGACCCCCGCGTCGTACAGCGCCCGCCACAGCAGGACGGCCTTCCAGTCGTCGCCGACGATGACCGGGACGATCGGCGTCATGTGGTCGTCCTCGTGCTCGACGACCTTCAAGCCGCGCTCGCGCAGGCCGCGGTGCAGGTAGGCGGCGTTGTCGAGCACGCGCGCCAGCAGCTGCGGCCCCTCGGCCGAGCGCAGGATCCGCAGCGCCGCGAGCGCGGCGCCGACGGCCGCCGGCACGCCGGCGGCCGTGAACAGGAAGGCGCGGCTCTGGACGCGCAGATAGTCGATGACGTCGTGCGAGCCGGCAAGGAAGCCGCCGCAGCTCGCCAGCGACTTGGAGAACGTGCCCATCCGCAGGTCGACGCGGTCCTCGACGCCGAGCAGCTCGCTGGCGCCCGCGCCGCGCGCGCCCAGCACCCCCGCGCCATGCGCCTCGTCGACCATCAGGCGCGCGCCGTAGCGGCCGCAGAGCTCGCTGATCTGCCCGAGCGGCGCGACGTCTCCCTCCATCGAGAAGACGCCGTCGACGACGACGAGCACGCCGCCCTCGTCGTGCTGGACGGCCTTGTCGAGCGTGCGCTGCAGCTTGTCCATCCGGTTGTGGCGAAACGCGCGCAGCTTCGCGCGGCTCAGCAGGCAGCCGTCGAGGATCGAGGCGTGGTCGCCGGAGTCGGCGACGACGGTGTCGCCCGGCGCGAGCAGCGTGCCCAGCGCCGCGAGGTTGGCCTGGTGGCCGGTCGTGAAGACGAGCGCCTCCTCGGTGCCCATCCAGTCGGCGATCTCCTGCTCGAGCTCGAGGTGCAGCGCGATCGTCCCGTTGAGCAGGCGCGAGCCGGTCAGGCCGGTGCCGTACCGGTTCAGCGCCGCCTGCGCGCCCTCGATGACGCGCGCGTCGCCCGTCAGGCCGAGGTAGTTGTTGGAGCCGAGCATGATCCGCGCCGCGCCCTCCATCTCGACGACGGGGCCCGCCGGGCCCTCGAGCGTGCGGAAGTACGGCAGCACGTCGGCGTCGCGCGCGGCGCGCAGCTGCTCGGCCCGCTCGTGGCCGCGGACCTTGGCGAAGACGTCGTGTGACAGGGAGGCCATGTAGCGTGAGGACCGTGAGCGTCGACGTGCGGGCCGTCTCGTCGAGCCGGGATCTGCGGGAGTTCATCGAGCTCCCGTTCCGGCTGCACTCTACCTCCCCGCAATGGGTGCCCCCGCTGCGCCTGGAGCGGCGCATGTTCCACAGCCGGCGGCTGAACGCGTACTTCAAGCACGCCGGGGCGCAGGAGTTCCTCGCCCGCCGCGACGGCCGCGTCGTCGGTCGCATCTCCGCCCAGGTCGACGGTGCCTACGACGCGCAGCACGGCCCGGGAACCGGGATGTTCGGCTTCCTGGAGATGGAGTACGACGCGCAGGTCGCGCGGGCGCTGATCGACACGGCGCAGGCGTGGCTCGCCGAGCGCGGCAGGCGCCGGATGATCGGCCCGATGGACTACACGATGAACGACGAGTGCGGGATCCTGATCGAGGGCCACGAGCGCGAGCCGATGATCAAGCAGGCCTGGCACCCGCCGTACTACCAGGGCCTCTGCGAGGCCGCCGGCCTGTCGAAGGCGATCGACCTGTGGATGTGGGAACTCGTGATCGACGACCGCGAGAAGATCCTGCCGATCATCTTCGAGCTCGCCGAGCAGTGCGAGACCAAGCACGGCGTGACGCTGCGGCACATGCGCCGGCGCGACCTCAAGCGGGAGATCGCGGTCTTCGGCGAGGTCTACAACGCCGCCTGGAAGCGCAACTGGGGCTTCGTCCCCTACTCGGAGTCAGACCTCGAGCACTACGCGGAGGAGCTGCAGCTCGTCTTCGACAAGCACTGGTTCATGCTCGCCGAGAAGGACGGCGAGACGATCGGGATCGCGATCACGGTGCCCGACATCAACCAGGTCCTCAAGAAGATGAACGGGCGCATCCTGCCCGTCGGCTGGTGGTACTTCCTGCGGCGGGCGAAGATCATGGACCGCGTTCGGGTCGGGTTTCTCGGCGTCAAGCCCGAGTACCAGCACACCGGGACCGCGGCGCGCTTCTACGTCGAGCACTTCGACATGGCGAAGATCCGGCCGCAGAAATGGGGCGAGATGGGCTGGATCCTGGAGACCAATCGCGCGATGAACCGGGGGATGGAGGCGATGGGAGGTCGGGTAGTCAAGCGCTTTCGCGTCTACGAGTCGAGGTTCTGAGCGATGAGTGCAGTTGCAGGCGGGGTCGCACAGCCGCTGGGGGTCGCGCGTACCGCACGGACGGCGCAGGGCATCTGGCTGCGCTCGCCCTCCTGGGACCTCGGCTTCCTCATCCTCAGCGCGGGCCTCGTGGCGATCCCGCTCGTGGCGTTTCATGTGCTCGGCCTGTCGCAGACCGCCGTCAACCTCGTCGTCGCCGGGCTGATCGGCGGACCGCATCTGTACTCGACGTTCACCTACACGTTCATGGAGCCGACCTTCCGCCGCCGCCATGGGCGCTTTCTCGCCGCGTCGCTGGCGCTGCCCGTCTTCGTCACGGCGCTGTCGTTCGTCAACCTCCGGTTGCTGCTGACCGTCTTCTTCCTCTGGGCGTCGATCCACGTGCTGCACCAGATCACGTACATCAACGACTGCTACGCGGCGAAGGGGCCCGTGCGGCGGCCCGCCCGCGAACGGCTCGTCGACTACGGCGTCGTGTTCCTGTGCCTGTATCCGATGGCGACGCCGCAGATCCTCGAGGGCTCCTTCCAGCTCGGAGGCACCCCGCTGTACGTGCCGGAGTGGGCGACCCACGGCGTCGTCGCCGACCTCCAGATCTACGGGATCGCGGGGCTGTTCGCCGTCTTCCTCGCGCTGTGGATCGCCAAGAGCGTGCGCGACTGGCGCGACGGCCGGCTGCTCGTCCCCAGCGTGCTGCTGGTCGCCCTGACGATCGCCGTCGGCTTCACGCTGCCGCTCTTTCCCAACAGCGATGTCGCCTTCCAGGGCTTCAACGTCTGGCACTCCCTTCAGTATCTGGCTCTCGTGTGGTTTCTCATGGCACAGCGCAAGGAGCGTGGCGAGATCGGCAACCGGCTCGTCGCCGAGATGAACGGCCCCGGGCGGGCGTGGCGGTTCTACGGCCTCGCGGTCGCGCTGACCGCGGGCGCGGCGCTGCTCGTGCTCGCGATCGCAGCGGTCTTCGGGGTACCGCTGCAGCAGGCCTACTACATCGTCATCCTCTCCACCTTGCTTCAGCACTACTACCTCGACCATCTGCAGTTCACGAAGCTCGGCGACATGCTGGGCAGCGGAGACCGGCTGCTGGCCGGACGCTCGTGAGCGAGGTTCGCCCAGAGGTGTTCGACCAGGCCGCCCACGCGGGCGACGACGAGGTGCTCGACGGCGTCGCCGTGCTCGCCGACGACCAGGCGCGGGCGCTGGAGCATCCGCGGCCGGCGGGCGCGCTGAGTCCCGCGGTCGTACAGGCCGTCGCCGTCGTCGGCGCGAGCATGATGGCCGGCGCCGCCACCGTGGCGATGGTGCATCGCCGTCGCACGCGCAGGCTCGCGCGACGCAGGCGCCGGGTGGTCGCCCCGGTCCTCGCCAGCCGCTCGTTTCTCGTCGACGTCCACGTCCTCGGCGAGCGCGATCGCGGCCGCTAGGCCGCGGGCGCGCTGACCGCCGCCTGGGTTGCCCGCGTGGTCGAGGTTCGCGTCGAGGTCGTTCCCCGCTGGGCGTTCCGGCTGCCCGCCCACGGCGGCGCCGACGGCGTGCTGCGCCGCCGCGGCGGCGTGCTCGAGCGCCTGCTGCACCTCGACGGCCGCCCGGTGATCGTGCGCGTCGCGCAGACCGGCGAGCGCTGCGTGCTGTTCGGCGCGTGGGCGCAGGATCGCGCGGGCGCCGAGGCGGCGATCGAGCGCATGCGCTTCGCGCTCGGCGTCGACGACGACCTGCGCCCGTTCTGGGAGCGCCACCGCGACGACCCGCTCGTCGGGCCGTCGCTGCGGCGGCGCCCATGGCTGCGCGTCCTGCGCCGCCCCGTGGCCTTCGAGGCGCTCGCGTGGGCGATCTGCGAGCAGCTGATCCAGACGTCGCAGGCGTTCATGATCGAGCGACGCATCGTCCGCGCGCTCGGTCCGCGCTGCGAGCAGAGCGGGTTGCGCGACGTGCCGCCGGCCGCCGCGGTCGCCGCCTGCTCGCCCGCGCGGCTGGAGAGCTTCGAGCTCGCCGGTCGCCGGTCGATCGCGCTCGTCCGCGCGGCGCGCGAGGTCGCCCGGGGGCGGATCGACCTCGACGGCCCGGATCACGAGCGCGCCTGGCAGCGGCTGCTGGCGATCCCGAACATCGGCCGCTGGACGGTGGAGATGCTCGCCTTGCACGGACAGGGCCGCTACGACGTGGTGCCGGCCGGCGACCTCGGCTTCCTGAAGCTGCTGGGCAGCGCGCGCAGCGGCGGCAATCCCGCGGCGCGCGCCGACGAGGCGCAGGTGCGGGCGCTCTTCGAGCGCTTCGGCGAGTGGCGCGGGCTGGCGGGCGCGCACGCGCTGCACGCTCCCGCGGCGGCGCTGCGGGCCGCCTGACCGGACGCCGGGTCGAGTACCGGTCGTAGGAGAGCAACAGATCGACCCGCCCCCCCGGCGCGTCGTGTTCAGCGCTCGCCGGTGACCTGCACGCCGTCCGCGCCGCGCCAGGCCGCGAGGCGCTCGAGCGCTCGCAGCAGGGCGCGCTCCAGCGACGGCGTGCGGCGCACGCCGGGCTCGCGATGCAGGGCGAGCACGCGCAGCACGCGCGCGCCGCGGTCGAGCGCCATGTCCGCGCGCGCGACGATCCGCTCGCGGTGCAGGATCGGCAGTACGTAGTAGCCCCAGCGCCGCTGCGCCGCGGGCACGTAGATCTCGAGCCGGTGGTCGAAGCCGAACAGCTCGGCGGTCCGCGCGCGATCGCAGATCAGGTTGTCAAACGGCGACAGCGCCGTCGTCCGGGCACCCGGCGCGAGGCCGTCGAGACGGTCGAGGTCCTCCGGTGCCGCGAGCCAGTCGCCGCGCAGGCCGTCGACGCCGACGCGCTCCAGCCGTCCGGCCGCCACCAGCTCGGCGAGCGTGTCGGGCAGGCGCCGGTAGCGACGGCGCAGGAAGTGCGCCCGGACGTGGCCGGCACGGGCCACGCCCAGCATCCGCACCGCGCGCAGCGCCGCCTCGCGCTCGGCGTCCTCGTCGCAGAGGTCGGCGATCGCGCCGGCGTCCGGCGGCAGGCAGCGCTCGAAGACGTCCCACAGCCGCTCGCTGCCGACCCGGCCGGCGACGCCGACGCGCCCGCTGATCCACAGCAGCTGCAGCAGCCTGGCGACCGTCTGGCGGCCCGATACCTCGTCCGTCCACCAGCCGTGCCGCCAGGGCTCGGCCGAGCGGTCCTCCAGCTCGCGCGCGCGCAGCGGCCCGCGCTCGCGCAGCTCGTCGAGCAGCTCCTCGCAGAACGCGTCGTTCGCAGCGAGAAACGACCGCGCGCGCTCCGCCCGCGGCCCGGGCGCGTGCAACCACGTGCGCATCGCCCAGCGGTGCAGCGCGAGGTCCGCGGTCGCCACGAGCGAGGCCTCGTGCGCCCAGCCATCCAACAGCGACCGCCGCTCGTAGGCGGCGCGGTCCAGCGCCTCGTCGCGCAGCGGACCGAGGCGCGCGAAGAGCACGAGCAACGGGCTGCGCGCGACCGCGCTGACGGGATCGAGCTGCAGGCAGCCGATCCGCCGGGTGACCGCCGCGATCGCGTCAGGCCCGCGCCCGCGCGCCGCCGGCGCGCCGGCGAGGCCCTGCGCGTGCAGCGCCAGCCGCCGCGCGTGGGCGAGCGAGACCGTGCGTCGGGACGGCGTCAGATCCCCTCGCCGGGCAGGAACTCGTTCGTGAACGCGCGCTCGGAGGTCTTTGTGCTCGGCAGCAGGTCGTTGTCGGCCATCCACTGCGCGTAGCGCTGCCACTCGCGCGGGTCCTGGAAGCCGAACGGGCGGTCGCGGTCGGCGGGGAAGAAGACCGGCAGCGTCGCCTGGATCTGCGCGCGCTGCAGCCGGCGGTTGAGGTCCGGATTGGCCTTCACGAGCGCGTCGACGCCGGCGCCGACGTCCCTGCGCACGATCTCGTGGCCGCGGGCCAGCGCACGCATGAACCGCCGCAGCAGCGGACCGCGGGCGCGTACGTCCTGGGCGCGGGCGACGACGACGAGCTCGTTGTAGGTCGGCACGCCGATCTCGTCCATCCGCAGGATCTCGGGATCCTTGTCCTGGCGGCGAAGCTCGACGCCCTCCACGTTCCAGAACATCCCCAGGACGGCGTCCACGCGCTTGCTGACCAGCGCGGGAATCAGGTTGAAGCCCACGTTGATCGGCTTCACGCGCTCGGGATCGGCGCCCGCCCGCTCGAGGATCGTCTTCAGATAGGCGTCCTGGTAGGGGATGCCGGCCGTTCCGACCTTCTTGCCCTCGAGCGCCGCCGGCCTGCGGATCGGCTTCTCGCCGAGCGAGACGAGCGACGTCAGCGGCTTCTGGACGAGCGCGCCGACGGAGACGAGATCGGCGCCCTTGGCGCGGGCGAGCAGCAGCTCGGGCTCGTAGGAGATCGCGAGGTCGGCGCGGCCGGACGCCAGCAGCTTCAGCGGCGCCGACGGATCTGACGGCGTGCGCGGCACGACGTCGAGCTTCGCCGCCGCGAACTCGCCCTCCTCGATCGCGGCGTAGATGCCGGCGTGGTCGGCATTGGGGAGGTAGTCCAGCACGAGGTTCACGCGCTCGGTCGCGCCGCCCCCGGTCGGCTCCTCCTTCTCGCCGCAGGCGGCGAGCCCGATCGCGAGCAGCACGACAGGCAGGGCGAGCACGGGAAGGCGGCGACGGATCACGGAGCGGTTCCTCTCGGTTGATGGGTCCACGGCAGCAGCCGCCGCTCGGCGAGCGCGAGCAGCGCGAACAGCGCGACGACGAAGACGGACAGGATCAGCACGGCGGCGAACGCGCGCGCGGTCTCGAACTGCGGGATCGCCTTGAGCATCAGGTTGCCCAGGCCCGAGTCCGACCCGGCGTACTCGGCGAGCACGGCGGCGATCGCCGCGACCGCGACGCTCAGCTTCGCGCCGGTGAGCACGCCGGGCAGCGCGGCAGGCGCCTCCACCATGCGGAACGTCTGCCAGCGCGACGCGCCGAACGTGCGCATCAGCTTGCGCAGGTCGGCGTCGACGCGCCCCAGCGCGTCGAGCGTCGGCACGACGATCGGAAAGAAGCAGACGAGCGCGACGATCGCGAGCTTGGGCACGAGGCCGAAGCCCCACCACGCGACGAGCAGCGGGGCGATCAGCACGATCGGGATCGTCTGCGAGCTGACGAGCAGCGGATACAGCGCCCGGCGCAGCGCGCTGCTGAAGTGGATCGCGACCGCGCAGGCGAGCCCGACGACGAGCGCGACGAGCATGCCGAGGCCGATCTCGGTCGCCGTCACCGTGAAGTTGCTCCACAGCAGCGCGCGGTCGTCGTGCACTGCGGTGAGGATCGCGCTCGGCGCCGGCAGCACGATGTCCTCGACGCCGCTGAGCCGCGCGTAGGCCTCCCAGGCGCCGACGAGCGCCAGCAGCAGCGCGACCGCGATCATCCGCGCAGCTCCCGCAGCGCGCGCCCGCGCAGCGCGACGAGGCGCGCGTCCGTGCGGCTGCGGGGTCGCGACACCTCGACGTCGAGGGTCGCCACGACCCGCGCCGGACGCGGAGAGAGGACCACGACGCGATCGGCGAGCACGATCGCCTCCTCGACGTCGTGCGTTACGAGCACCACCGTGCGTGGTGCGACCGCGAGGGCGCCGGCGAGCCAGTCCTGCATCTCCTGGCGGGTGAGGGCATCCAGCGCCGCGAACGGCTCGTCGAGGCAGAGCACGGTGCGGCCCGACAGCAGCGTGCGAGCGAACGCGACGCGCTGGCGCATCCCGCCCGACAGCTCGTGGGGGCGCGCCTGCCCGAAGCCGCCCAGCCCGAAGTCGTGCAGCAGCGCGCCGGCCTGCGCGCGCGCCGCGTCGCGCCCGACGCCCGCGACGCGCAGCGCGAGCGCGGCGTTGTCGACCGCGCTGCGCCAGGGCAGCAGCAGGTCGCGCTGGGCCATGAGCGCCGCGGGCGCCGCCTCGACGGTCCCGGCGTCGGGAGCGATCAGCCGGCAGACGAGCTCGAGCAGGGTCGTCTTGCCGCAGCCGCTCGGGCCGACGACCGCGACGATCTCGCCCGGCGCGGCGTCGAGCGACAGGCCCTCCAGCGCGATGACCGGGTCGCCGCCGCGGCGGGCTGCCGGGTAGCTCTTGCGGACGTCGCGCAGCGAGACCGAGCCCAGCTCGGTCTGCATCTCCGCCGGCGCCGTCTCGGGCGTCCGAATCCGCGTCAGCATCGCTCCCTCCGCGGGCATTACCCCACAGGTTCGAAGGGTCAGCACCGCACGTGGGCGCTATCTCAGCCGGCCTGTCGCCAGCCCCCCTGGTTCAAGTCTGCGCCAAGCCTACTTCGTGCGGTCGGCCGGCCGCGCCGCCGCGATCGGCGTCAGCGGCTACGGCAGGCGCCCGCGCACGACGCAGATGTCCTCCTCGTCGAGGTCGGGCATCCGCTCTGCGAGCAGCGGGCCTAGGCGGCCGCGCTCGCGCGCGATGACGTCGGCGCGCAGCCCTGCCTGCTCGAGCTCGTCGAGCGTTCGCCAGACGCCGTTGACCGACGAATGCACGAGCAGCACCGTCCCGCCGGGCTTGAGGTGGCGCGCGACGTTCGAGCAGATCCGCTGCAGGATGCTGCGCCCGTCGGGTCCGCCCTCCCAGGCCCGCGCCGCGCCGCGTGCCGGGATGCCGTCGCCGGGCAGGTAGGGCGGATTGGAGACGACGATGTCGAAGCGCTCGCCGTCGACGGGGGCGAAGAGGTCGCCGCGGCGCGGCACCAGGCGCACGCCGTTGATGCGTGCGTTCAGCGCGGCGGTCGCGAGCGCGCGGCGCGACACGTCGACGACCGTCACGCGGCGCGCCCCGCCCTTGGCGGCCGCTACGGCGATCGCCCCGCTGCCCGTGCCGAGCTCGAGCACGTCGGCGCCCTCCAGCGCATCCTGCCGTCGCACGATCTCGGCCAGCAGCCAGGTGTCGCTGCGCGGTGAGAAGACGCCGGGAAGGGGAGTGATGATGTGCACGCGCGGCGGGTATCCCCGTGCTCCGCGCCGCCTCAAACATGACGCTCGAGCCCACCATCGAACGGTCCGACGCGGCGCCCGGCGCCCGCCCGCTGCGCGCCGTGTTCGACTCGCGCCGGACGCTGTCGGTCGGCCTGGAGGAGGAGCTCATGCTGCTCGACCCGGGCACGCTGGACCTCGCGCCGCTCGCGCACCAGGCGCTCGCCGACCTCGGCGGCGACATCCGCTTCAAGCCCGAGCTTCCCGCCGCGCAGATCGAGAACGTCACCGTCCCGCGGCGCACGGTCGCCGCCGCGGCGGCGGACCTGCGCGCGGCACGCGCCGACCTCGCCGGCGCGCTGGAGGGCCGCGCGCGCGTCGCCGCGGCCGGCGTGCACCCCTTCGCCGACGCGCTGGGCGAGCTCAACACGGGCGCCCGCTACAGCGAGCTCGCGGCGCAGTACGCGAGCATTGCGCGGCGCCAGCTCGTCTTCGGCCTGCACGTCCACGTGTCCGTGCACGGATCGCAGCTCGCGGTCGCGGTGCACGACGCGCTGCGCTCCTACCTGCCCGAGCTGGCCGCGCTCGCCGCCAACGGGCCGTTCCACGAGGGCCGCGACAGCGGGCTGGCCTCGGTGCGGCCGCGGATCGCGGCGATGCTGCCCCGCCAGGGCGTCCCGCCCGCGCTCGGCGACTGGGATGCCTTCGAGCGCGCGCTGCGCTGGGGCGCCAGTGCGGGCACGCTGCCCGACGCCCGGCGCTGGTGGTGGGAGCTGCGGCTGCACCCGTCGTTCGGGACGATCGAGGTGCGCGTCGCCGACACGCAGACGACGGGCGGCGAGACGGCCGCCGTCGCCGCCGTCGTCCACGCGCTCGTGACCTGGCTGGCGCAGCGCGCCGCCGGCGGCGAGCAGCTCGACGTCGCGCCCACCTGGCGGATCACCGAGAACAGCTTCCTGGCCGCGCGCGACGGGCTCGACGCGACGTTCGCCGACCTCGTCACGGGCGAGCGCGAGCCGGTCCGCGAGCGCCTGGAGCGCCTGCTCGACGAGCTGGCGCCGGTCGCGGTCAGGCTCGGCTGCGGCGCCGAGCTCGAGCACGCGCGCGTGCTGGCCGCCGGTCCCGGTGGCGCCGCGCGCCAGCGCGCCGAGGCGCGGCGCGGCGGGCTCGGCGGGCTCGTCGGCTGGCTGGCCGGGAGGCTGCTGGCGTAGCGCCGGCGCCGCTGCGGCGGGGCGGTGGGCGCTGGGCGGTTCAGGCATGCGGGGGAGGGGGTACGAGCGAGCCGTGCTCGCTCTCCCTCAGCCGCGCGGTGAGACCAGCGCAGCGGTGCTGGCGGCGATCGCCCGGCCGGTCCATCGGCTCCGCCCGCCGCCGCTGAGGCCGCCCGCCGACCCGCTCAGCGATCAGGACCTGCAGCTGGCGCTCTACGTCTGTTACGAGCTGCACTATCGCGGCCTGCCCGGCGTCGCGTACGAGTGGGAGTGGGAGCCGTCGCTGCTGGCCCTGCGACGCGACCTCGAAGCCACCTTCGAGGCGGCGCTCGCGGCGGCCGTGCCGCCGCCGCCCGCGCTCGACGCGCCTGAGGAGATGGATCTCGCGCTGCGCGAGATCGCCGCCGCCGACGGCCCCTCGCTGTCGCGCCACATCGAGCGCGACGCCACCACGCTGCAGCTGCTGGAGTTCGTCACGCACCGCTCGGCGTACCAGCTCAAGGAGGCCGATCCGCATTCCTGGGCGCTGCCACGCCTGTACGGGGGGCCGAAGGCCGCCCTCGTCCAGATCCAGGCCGACGAGTACGGCAACGGCGACGCCGACCGCATCCACGCGCAGCTGTTCGCGGAGGCGATGGACGCGATCGGCCTCGACGCGCGCTACGGCGCGTACATCGACCATCTGCCCGGCGTGACGCTCGCGACGGTCAACCTCATGTCCCTGTTCGGGCTGCACCGGCGCTGGCGCGGCGCGATCGTCGGCCACCTGGCGCTGTTCGAGATGGACTCCTCGGTGCCCAACCGGCGGTACGCGAGCGGCCTGCGGCGGCTCGGCTTCGGCGACCGCGCGACCGAGTTCTTCGACGAGCATGTCACCGCCGACGCGATCCACGAGAACATCGCCGCCGTCGACCTCGCCGGCGGGCTGGCGCGCCAGCAGCCGGCCCTGGAGCCCGACATCCTCTGGGGCGCGGCGACGCTCGCCGCGCTGGACGCGAACCTCGCGCGCCACATCCTCGGCGCGTGGGAGGAGGGCGTCAGCTCGCTGCGCCGGCGGCTGCCCCGCGAGATCGTCGAGCGGGCGACCGCCGCGGACCGGGCGATCGCCGGGCGTCCGCCGCCCGCTCGCCGCTCAGCCGCCGCGACCTGATTCCGCGCCGCTCGGCGCGCGGAACCGCACGACCTTGTGCGACCCGTCGCAGAACGGGCGCACGCGCGACTTGCCGCAGCGACACAGCGCGATCGTGTCGCGGCCGGCGTCGATCGCGTTGCCGTCCTGGTCCTCGAGGCGAAACGGGCCGCGGACGAGCAGCGGGCCGTCGCGGTAGCTCGTGATCCGGGCCTCCTTCATCGAGGGTCGTCATGCCCGTTCTCGGCCGGCGGCCAAACGCGGCGGTCGAGTGGGCGCCGCGTCGCCGCCCAGGGCGCACCGCGCCCCGCACGCTGCTATATGTCTGACACCTGTACCGGTTCGCGACACCCCGGACGTGCCCGCACGCGCCGCGCCGGCGCGCCTGCGCCCCCGCCGGATGACCGGCCTCGAGTTCCCGCTCGTGCGCGGCTGCGAGCGCATCCTGCTGATCGGCAACGACGAGCTGACCGACGTGACGCACCGCGTCCTGCGCGACGCCGGCGCGATCGTCACGAACCTGCGCGAGGAGGGCGACCACGCGATCAGGACGGCGCTCGGGCACCGGATCGACACCGTCGTGGTGATCTCCAAGGACGATCACGTCTCGTTGCGCAACGCGCTCGTCGTCGACGGCATCCGTCCCGGGATCCCGCTCGTGGTGACGGTGTTCGACCGCGACGTCGCCGTCGAGCTGGGGCGCGCCGTGCGCAACGTGCGCGTGATGTCGATGGCCGACATCGTCGTGCCGACGCTTGCCGGGCCCTGCGTGCAGCAGGGCCTGCTGTCGGTGCACCGCTCGCCCGAGGGACTGCGCGCGGTCCGCGCAACCGCCGACGGCCCGCGCGTCGAGCCGCTGAACCTGCCCCGCCGGGGTCGCGTCGAGCGGTCGCGCGCCGCCCTCGGCGCGATGCTGCGCCCCCACGACGTGAGCGCGAAGATCCTCGTCGCCGGCGTCGCCGGGTTCCTGCTCGTGCTGCTGGTCGACGTGATCGCGACGATGCTCGTCCTGCACGAGCCGCTCGGCAAGGCGTTCTACAACGCGACGAAGGTGATCGTCACCGTCGGCCCCAACCACCTCGTCGACGAGGGGCCGCGCTGGTTTCAGGTCGTGTCCGCGGGGCTGATGATCACCGCGCTCGCCTTCACGGCGCTGCTGACGGCCGGGGTCGTCAACCGCCTGCTCGACCGTCGCCTGGTCGCGGTCTGGGGTCGTCGCTGCCTGCCGCGCGCCGATCACGTCGTCGTGGTCGGCCTCGGCCAGGTCGGGCTGCGGCTGTGCCTGCTGCTGCGCGAGCTCGGCATCCCCGTGCTCGCGATCGAGGAGAACCCCGCGGCCGACTACGTGGCGCGCGCGAAGGACTACGGGATCCCGGTCGTGATCGGGCCCGGCGGCAGCGGCTTCGTCCTGCGGCGCATCTCGCTGGGCCGCGCGCGTGCGCTGGCCGCCGTGACATCCGACGAGATCGCGAACATCGCGATCGTCGTCTCCGCGCACGGAAGGCACGAGCAGCTGCGGACCCTGCTGCGCGCCGGCAGCGGCGACGTCCGCGCCGAGACGCGCGCGCTGCTGAAGCTCGGCGTCGTCCGTGACGTGTACCGGATCGGCGGGACGCTGCTGGCGGCCGCCGCACTCGGATCGGACGCGTGCGAGGCCTTCGTGCACGACCAGGTCGTGCACCTGATCAGGCCGGACGGCCAGATCGAGGCCGTCGGCGCGGAGCACGTGCTGGCCTGACCGGCGCAGCGCATCGCGGGCGGCGCCCGCGCCGGCGCGTCAGCGCGTCAGCATGCGGTCCAGGACGATGTCCGGGTGCAGGCGCTGGAAGCGGTCGAGCATGTAGTCGCTGGTGAACAGCGCCATCAGGCTGCCGTCGCTGCGGTAGAGGATGTCCGCGTGGCGGTCGGCCCGCAGGATCGTCGCGCCCTCGGCGTCTGTGCGCCGCGCGATCGTCCAGTTCGTCGGGTGCAGCGTCACCGCGACGCCGAACTCGCCGCGCAGCCGGTCGACCGCGACATCGAACTGCAGCGGGCCGATGCCGGCAAGCACCGGCGCGGGGTCGGCCGTCGGGTCGCGGCGCAGCAGGTGCACGACGCCCTCCTCGGCGAGCTGGACGAGCCCGCGGTGAAACTGCTTGTGGCGCGTCGCGTCGCCGTTGCGGACCGTGACGAAGTGCTCGGGCGCGAGCGTCGGGATCGGCGGGAACCGCACGGGCTCGCCGTCGTACAGCGTGTCGCCGACGCGCACGTCGGCGGCGTTGATGACGCCGACGACGTCGCCGGGGAAGGCCTCGTCCATGACCGTGCGCTCGTCGCCGAAGACGGTGTGCGCGTGCGTCAGCGCGAACGGCCGGCCGGTGCGCTCGTTGACGGTCCGCATGCCGCGCGCGAAGCGCCCCGAGCAGACGCGCATGAACGCGACCCGGTCGCGATGGCGCGGATCCATGTTGGCCTGGACCTTGAACACGAGCGCGGAGAACGGCGCGTCGATCGGGTGCGACTCGCCCGCGGCTGTCGGCCGGCGCTGGGGCGCTGGCGCAAGCTCCAGCAGCGCGTCGAGCAGCAGGCCGACGCCGAAGTTCGAGACCGCGGATCCGAAGAACACCGGCGTCGCCCGACCGCCGGCGAACTGCGCCTCGTCGAGTGCGGGGGCGACGGCGTCGAGCAGCTCGAGCTCCTCGCTGGCAACGTCCCATGCATCGCCCTCGCGCGCCTGCGCCGCGGCCGCCGGCAGCCGCTCCTCGGCCGCGCGCGTCGCGCCGCGCGCGGTGCGCGTGAAGCGCCAGTAGTCGCCGGTGGCGCGGTCGATGACGCCGCGGAAGTCGCCCGGGATGCCGACCGGCCACGTCGCCGCGACGGGCGCGAGCCCGAGCACGCGCTCGATGTGGTCGAGCATCTCCAGCGGCTCCATGCCCGGGCGGTCGTACTTGTTGACGAACGTGATCAGCGGGATGTTGCGCGCGCGTGCCACCTCGAAGAGGCGCAGCGTCTGCGCCTCGACTCCCTTCGCGGCGTCGAGCAGCATCACCGCGCAGTCGGCGGCGGCGAGCACGCGCAGCGTGTCCTCCGAGAAGTCCTTGTGTCCCGGCGTGTCGAGCAGGTTCAGGACGCAGCCGCCGTACTCGAAGCGCAGCACCGTGGACGTGACCGAGATGCCGCGGCGACGCTCGATGTCCATCCAGTCCGAGGTCGTCGCGGGCCGGTCGCGGCGTGCGCCGACCGAGCCCGCCCGCGCGATCTGGTCGCTGTAGAGCAGGAGCTTCTCGGTCAGGGTCGTCTTGCCGGCGTCGGGGTGGGAGATGATCGCGAACGTCCGCCGGCGTGCGGCCTGGGTCGCGACCGTCCCCTCACCCGCGACCGTCGCGGGGGGCGGCGTCATCGCGCCCGTCAATCCGTGCCGGCGGCGGCCGTGGCGGGTCGGCGCCGTGCCTCGCGGCGCAGCTGCTTGACGAACTGCTCGCCGGCCGCGAGCTGCTCGCGAAGCCCGTCGCACGCGCCGGCCGCCAGCACGGCGAAGCCGCTCAGGCGCTCGCGAGCGATCTCGCGCGCGTCGTCCTCGGCCTCCTCGTCGGCGAGCGTCTCGCGGGCGTCGAGCAGCTCGCGCATCTGCTGCACGGTGAAGCCGAGCGGCTTCATGCGCTTGATCAGCGCCAGGCGGTCGACGTGCGCCGCCGTGTAGAGGCGAAAGCCGCCGTCGGTGCGCTTGGCGGGCTCGAGCAGCCCCATCTCCTCGTAGTAGCGCACGGTGCGCAGCGAGAGCGCCGCGCGCTCGGCGACCTCCCCGATCTGAAGCATCCCGTCGTTGATCACTCTCACGTCAATGTAGCGTCAGCGCCGCCGCCGCAGGCCACACCCTTACGTTCGTGTAGGGTTCTCCGCAGCAGCCGGTCATCCGGCTGGCGGATCGTTTCCGCAGTTGCCGTCGATCAGAGGCCGGTTCAGGCGCACGCGCCGCCCTCAGGGCGCGCCGATGCCGACGGACAGCTGACGCGGGGATCAAGCAGCACCGGCCGCAGCAGGCGGCCGACACGAGCTTCTCCGGCGCCCATGGGGCCGGTTCCCACCCGCGGGCGCAACCGGCGCACCGCGACCAGATCGAGGACGCCAGATGCCACAGCCCGCCACAGATCCGCGCGCCGCGCGCGCCGCGGATCGCGTCGCAGCGCACGCCAGGACCCACCTGCGCTCGATCTTCTCGTCCGTCGTGCATCCCCGTCGCTGGAGACGGCCGGCGCTGCCGTCCGCGACCGTCCTGCGGGTCGAGCTGCTCGCCGGCCTCGTCGTCGCGCTGGCGCTGATCCCCGAGGCGATCTCGTTCTCGATCATCGCCGGCGTCGACCCGAAGGTCGGGCTGTACGCGTCGTTCACGATGGCCGTCGCGATCTCGTTCACGGGCGGCCGCCCCGCGATGATCTCGGCGGCGACCGGCGCGATGGCGCTCGTCGTCGTCTCGCTCGTCCGCGACCACGGCGTCGAGTACCTGCTGGCGGCGACGATCCTCGCCGGCGTCTTTCAGGCCACGCTCGCGGCGCTCGGCATCGCGAAGGTCATGCGCTTCGTCCCGCAGTCGGTGATGACCGGCTTCGTCAACGCGCTGGCGATCCTGATCCTGCTCGCCCAGCTGCCGCACCTGACCGGCGGCGACCCGGTCGTCTTCGCGCTCGTCGCGGCAGCCCTGGCGATCATGGTCGGCCTGCCGCGAGTGACGACCGCAATCCCCGCACCACTCGTGGCGATCGTCGGGTTGACCGTGTTCGCGGTGGTCGCCGGGGTGCCGGTGCCGACAGTCGGCGACGAGGGTGAGCTGCCGGGGACGCTGCCGTTGCTCGGCATCCCGGCGGTCCCGCTGAACCTCGAGACGCTCGCGATCGTCGCGCCGTACGCGCTGACGCTCGCCGCGGTCGGGCTGCTCGAGTCGCTGCTGACGGCAAAGCTCGTCGACGACATCACCGAGACGCGCTCCGACAAGGACCGCGAGGCCGGCGGCCAGGGCATCGCCAACATCGTCACCGGCTTCTTCGGCGGGATGGCCGGCTGCGCGATGATCGGCCAGACGATCATCAACGTGCGCGCCGGCAACGCCCGCACGCGCCTGTCGACGTTCAGCGCCGGCGTGTTCCTGATCATCCTCGTCGTCGGTCTCGGCGGGCTCGTCGCCGTCATCCCGATGGCCGCGCTGGTCGCCGTCATGGTGCTCGTCGCCGTCTCGACGTTCGACTGGCACAGCATCGCGCTCCCGACCCTGCGGCGGATGCCGGCGGGGGAGACGCTGATCATGGTCGTCACGGTCGCGGCGACCGTCGCGACGCACAACCTCGCGATCGGCGTCGGCGTCGGCGTGCTGACGGCGATGGTGCTCTTCGCGCGGCGCGTCGCCCATCTGGTCGACGTCGACCGCTGCGTCGACCCCGACGGCACGACCTGCATCTACTCGGTGACGGGCGAGCTCTTCTTCGCCTCCGACCAGGAGTTCATCGAGGCCTTCGAATACGCCGCCGACCCGCCGAAGGTGATCATCGACATGTCGCGCGCCCATGTCTGGGACGCCTCGGCGGTCGCCGCCCTGGACGCGATCCAGACGCACTACGCGCGCCACGACGTCGAGCTGCAGATCACCGGGCTGAACACGGAGAGCCACGAGCTGCACACCACGCTCTCGGGGCAGCTCGCCGGAGCGCACGGATGACGCGCGCCGCGCGATGGCGCCGGCCGAAGCCGCGCTACCCTCGCCTGGCGGCCGGGCCGCAGCCGGCCATGAACACGCAGCATCTCACGCCCATCACGCCGGACCTACGCGCGGCGCCCCCGACGGGAAGGCAGACCCGATGACCCCCACGCTTCGCATCCTGCCGCTCGGCGGCCTGGGCGAGATCGGCAAGAACATGACCGTCGTCGAGTACGAGGGGCGGATCGTGCTGATCGACGCGGGGGTGCGCTTCCCGACCGCCGAGATGCACGGCATCGACCTCGTCGTGCCGGACTTCACGTATCTCGCCGAGCGCGCCGACGCGATCGAGGCGGTGATCATCACGCACGGCCACGAGGACCATCTCGGCGCGCTGCCGTGGGTGCTGCGCGAGCTTCCCGACGGATCGGTGCCGGTGATCTACGGCCGCCGCCTGACGGCGGCGATGGCGCAGTCCAAGCTCGACGAGCACAAGCTCAAGACGCCGATCAAGCGCCTCGAGCCGGGCACGACGGTCAAGGCGGGGCCGTTCTCGATCGAGCTCGTGCACATGACGCACTCGATCCCCGACGCCGCCGCGGTCGCGCTGACGACGAAGCTCGGGACGATCCTCTTCACCGGCGACTATCGCTTCGACCAGACGCCCGTCGACGGCAGGCCCGCCGACATCAGCCGGCTGGCGCGGTTCGGCGACGAGGGGCTGCTGCTGCTGTGCGGCGACTCGACGAACGCCGACCGCGCGGGCTTCGCGCCGTCGGAGTCCGATGTCGGCCCGAAGCTGCACGACGTCTTCGCGGGCTGCGAGGGGCGGATCATCGTCACGAGCTTCGCGTCGAACATCCACCGCGTCCAGCAGGTCATCGACGCCGCCGACAAGCTCGGCCGCAGGGTCGCGCTGCTGGGCCGCTCGATGGTCAAGAACGTCAAGATCGGCCGTGACCTCGGTCACATCAAGCTGCCCAAGGGGATGCTCGTCGAGCCGCGCCAGATCGCCGCGATCCCCGACGCCGAGCTCGTCATCGTCACGACGGGGTCGCAGGGCGAGCCGCTTGCCGCGCTGCGGCGCATGGCCTACCGCGAGCACCGCCAGGTCGACCTGCACGCCGGCGACACGATCGTCTTCTCGGCGACGCCGATCCCCGGCAACGAGCGGGCGATCAACGACACGATCGACCGGCTGTTCCAGATCGGCTGCAACGTCGTCACCGCACGCGACGCGCCGATCCACACATCGGGGCACGGCCACCGCGAGGAGATCAAGCTGATGATCAACCTCACGCGGCCGCGCTACCTGCTGCCCGTCCACGGCGACCACAAGCGCATCCGGCTGCACGCCGAGCTGGCGCGCGCGGTCGGGATGGCCGACGAGAACATCTTCCGCGGCGACAACGGGCTGCCGCTGGACATCGACGAGGACGGCGCGCGCTTCGGCGACCGGGTCCGCGCGGGAATGGTGTTCGTCGACGGCATCGAGCTCGGCGACCTCACGGAGGCGGCGCTGCGCGATCGCCGCGAGCTGTCGGCGGACGGGATCATGTTCGTCGTCGCGACGGTCTCCGCGCAGGACGGCAAGACGCTCGCCGACCACGAGATCGTCATGCGCGGCGTCCCCCTCGCCGGCGAGGACGAGGACGGCTTCGCCGGTCTCGTCCGCGAGGCGGTCGAGGACTCGCTGGACCGTGCCGCCGACCACGACATCCACGAGGTCGACCTGATCCAGAAGCACCTGCACGACGACCTCGCCGAGTTCGTCTACAAGAAGCTGCACCGCCGCCCGATGATCCTGCCGGTCGTCGTCGAGGTCTGACGAGTCGGTCGACGGGTCCGGTGGTCGGCAGCCTCCTGCGGCCTGCTACCGCGCGCGGATCGGCTGGGTCAGCGCCTTGACGAAGTCCTCGAGCTGGCTCGTCGTCCAGCACTCGAAGGCGTCGCAGTGCTGCTCGTACGTCGCGATCACCGAGTCGCCGTAGTTCCAGTACAGGCGCGGCTCGGGGTTCAGCCAGAACGTGCGTCCGGCGCGCGCCGCGATCTGCCCGAAGATGTCGGCGCGCGGGTCGCGGCCGTTCGTGCGCGCGTCGCCGAGCACGATGACCGTTGCGCGCGGATGCAGGTCGTCCTCCACGAGCTGGCGGAACTCCGACCAGACGCGCCCGTAGTCGGTGTAGCCGCTGACGTCGGCGACGCCGGCGTCGCGCGCGATCGCCTCCGACACCGCGCGGAAGTCGCGCTCGCGGTCGAAGATGTCGGTCACCTCGCTGATGCGCTCGATGAACACGAACGAGCGCATCTTGCGAAACGAGTCGTGCAGGGCGTGCAGCACGCTGAGGAAGAACACCGAGGCGCTCGTGACGCTCGTCGAGACGTCGCAGAGGACGTAGATCTCCGGCCGCCGCGGGCGCACCGGCTTGTAGCGCAGGTCGACCGGCACGCCGCCGGTCTGCAGCGAGGCGCGCATCGTGCGGCGCACGTCGACGTGCGCGTGGCGCGCGTGGCCGCGCATCTCCTGGCCCTGCGTCTTCAGGCGGCGCTTGAGCTGCGCGACGACGCGATGCACCGCGGCGAGATCCTGCAGCGGCCCGCCGGGCAGCGCGCGATCGAGCTCGTTGAGCGGTCGCGAGGGCGGGAGCTTCGCCGTGCGCTGGATCTGCCCGCGCTCGAGCTCGCGGCGCATGAGCGCCTCGAAGCGCCGCAGCGCCTCGCGCGGGACGCCGTCGCGCCGCGGATCGCCGGCGGGCAGCTCGTGCCGGGGCTCGGCGCGCAGGCCGAGCGCGCGCCGGATCCGCTGCACGTCGACGCCGATGACGCCCGAGCCCTGGCCCTGGCGCCCGAGCGTCGCGATCGCCAGCCGCGCGAGGTCGCGCAGGCGCGACTCCTCGCCGGCCTGCAGCGCCGCCGCGATCTGGCGGCGCAGCTCGTCGAGGTCGACCTCGCCGCCCGCCTCGGTCGCGCCGTCGCGCTCGCGCTCGTCGGCGCCCTCGCGCACGTCCTCGCGGATCGCCGCCGCCTCGGCGGCACGAAAGAAGAAGCGGTCGAAGACGAGCTCGAAGATCCGCCGGTCCTCCTGCGACTTGGCGAGCGTCGCGGCGAGCGCCTCGCGGAAGATCTCCGGCTGCCCCCACGGGATCTCGGCGAGGGCCGCGAACGCGTCGAGCAGCTGCGAGGTGCCGCTGTTGACGCCCTCGGCGCGCAGCTGCTCGCCGAATTCGATCAGCTGGGCGGCAAGCCCGGGAGGGACGGCGACGGGTCCGGCCATTGGCCGATCATAGGTTCAGCGCCGCGCCGCGCCGTCCGGCCGCGCGCCCGCGTGCCGCTGCCGACCGCGATGCACGCCCGCCCGGCAGCGACGTCGCGGCTACTGCGACTCCTTCGGGCGCCAGGCGCCGCTTGGCAGGTCGTGTCCCTGGCCGAGCGCGCTGTCGCCGGACGGCACATGCGCGACGTGGTGGGCGAGCGCCTCGGCATAGAGCACGTCGCGCTTCTTGCCGAGCCGCTTGGCGAGCCTGTCGCCGCGCTGGAACAGATCCTCGGGAATCTCGATCGTGAACTCGGGCGCCGAGCGCGGGATCCCGGAGCGGCTTCGCAGGGCGCCCGGCGAGACGTTCTGGTTGACCTCGATGTAGCGCTCCACGGCCTCGGCGTAGAGGTCGTCGATCGACTTGCCAAGCTGCTGCGCCCGCGTGGCGGCACGCTGCAGCAGCTCATCCGGCAGCCTGACCCGAACCCGCGGCATCGTGCGGACAGTACCGCGTCAGGACAGCGCGCGTCGCTGGCCGCGCTCCGCGCCGGGCGGCCAGTCTTCTGCGGCGGGGCGCAGCTTCAAGCCGACGCGCTCGGCGACGATGTCGAGGTCCGTGCGGTGCTTGACGATCACCGACAGCGTCTCGCGGAACACGTCGGCGTCGATGTCGTGCGCGCCGAGCAGCAGCAGCGCGCGCGCCCAGTCGATCGACTCCGCGATCGAGGGCGGCTTCTTGAGATCGAGGTCGCGCACCATGCCGACGATCTCGACGAGCCGGCGGCTGACGGTCTGCTGCAGGTCGGGAACGTGCAGGCGCACGATCTCGAGCTCGTGCTCGAGCTCGGGGTAGTCGAGCCAGAGGTACAGGCAGCGCCGCTTGAGCGCCTCGGTGAGCTCGCGCGAGTTGTTCGACGTCAGCAGCACGATCGGGTGGGTGCGCGCCTCGACGAGGCCGAGCTCGGGGATCGAGATCTGGAAGTCCGAGAGCAGCTCGAGCAGCATCGCCTCGAACTCCTGGTCGGTCTTGTCGATCTCGTCGATCAGCAGCACGATCGGCTGCTCGGAGGTGATCGCGTCCATCAGCGGGCGCGAGAGCAGGAAATCCTCGCCGAAGATGTCGTCGTGGACCTCGTCCCAGGCCGTGTCGGCGCGCTCGGCCTGGATGCGCAGCAGCTGCTTGCGGTAGTTCCACTCGTACAGCGCCTTCGCCTCGTCCAGGCCCTCGTAGCACTGCAGGCGCACGAGCCGCCGGTCGAAGACCTTCGCCAGCGCCTTGGCCAGCTCGGTCTTGCCGACGCCGGCGGGGCCCTCGACGAGGACCGGCTTGCCGAGCTTCACGGCCAGATAGCAGACGAGCGCCGTCGACTCCCCGGGGACGTAGCCGACGTCGCGCAGGCCGCCGGCGACCTCGGCGACGGACTCGGGTGCGGCAGCGGCCATCGCCGGATGATAGGAAGTCGTCCGTGCCTGTCCCGCCGCTCGGCGCGTCGGACCTCTCCGCGACGCCGGTGGCGCTGCTGATCGGCTGCGGCGTGCTCGTGGGCATCGTCGGCCACCTCGCAGGCTCGCGCCGGACGGTCGTCGCCGGCATCGCGATCCTGTTCGCCGCGACCGCGCTGCTGATGCTCGGCGGCTACCTCGCGTATCGCGACGACCCGGGCGACCCGCGCCCCTGCGACGCACCGCGCGGCTGCTGATCGCGCGGTGCGCGGCGCGCGCACGATCGCACCGTGGTCGCGCGGCCGGCGCAGGCGGGATTGCAGGTCGAGCAGGTGCCGGCGGCGCTCGCGGTGCCATCCGGTCCCGTCGACGCGGCGCGGCTCGCGGCGCTGGCGGGCGTGGCGGGCGTTGCGGCAGTCGAGGAGCAGACGGCTCCCGCCGCCCGCCGCCGACCTCCAGTGGTGCTCAGGTGCCGCGGTCGCGCGCGCGCGGAACCTCACCGGGCCGCAGCGGCGGCTCGTCGGAGGGATCGTCGAACGTCAGCTGGCGGGCGTCCTCGCGGGTGACGGCACGGCTGCCGGCGGAGGCGCCCCGGCGCGCAGCGGGCTCGCCGCCCGCGCGCGGGACGACCTGCGTCGCGGCCGTCTCGCCGGCGCCGGCGCCGGCGCCGGCGCCTCGCGGCCGTGCCGGGGGCTCGGGCTGCGCCGCCGGCAGCGGCGGCTCGGGCCGGTGCGCGGCGCGGATGCGCTGCCCGGCGAAGGCGAGCGCGCCGGCGGCGACGAACGCGACGAAGAACCCCCACTGGATGCCGACGGTGCCGCCCTCGCCGCTGACGTCGGGCCGGTCGAAGACGCGGTAGAAGATCAGCGCCGTCGCCCACAGGCCGGCGCCGAAGATGACGCTGCCGTCGCCGCCCGGCAGATGAAACGGACGCTTCTCGGCGCGCGCGAGCAGCAGCGCGATGACGCCAGCGGCGACGAGGAAGATCGCCGCCTCGACGAACGAGACGGCGCCGAACGCGCTGATCGTGTCGCTGGCGAACGACCGCGTCCCGGTGATGACGACGTTCTTCTCGTACCAGGGCAGGAACATCGCCAGCAGCAGGCCGATCGCCGCGCCGGCGGCGAACCGCTGGTCACGATCGAGCGCGACGTAGGCCGCGCGGACCCGCTGCGCGCCCGCGTTCACGTGAAGGCGCCGGCCGCCGGCTGCATGCCGGCCGCCGCTCGCTGCCCGCGCGAGGCGGTGAGGACCCGCGTCGTGGCGCCGTCCGCGGCCATGGCGCGATTGTACGCCCGGCACCGGAGGGCAACCGCCGGTCTACCCGCGCCCTTCCTTGGGCATGATTATCCACAGCGCGATGTAGGCGAGGATCTGCGGCCCGGGCAGGAGCATGCTCGCCAGGAAGAGGATGCGGACGACGGTCGGCGAGATGCCGTAGCGCTGCGCCAGACCGGCCGCCACGCCGGCGACCCATCTGCCGCGGCGCGGCCGTACGAGGCCGCGCCGGCCCACGCTGCTGCGCGCGCTCGTGAGCGAGGACATGCCCTCGTCATCCCCGCACGGCGCCGCGGCGGAACGTCGATCGTGAACGGCCGGTGACACGTTCGCCGATCGATCGCGGATGTCACCACGAGCGCGTCGCGCCGGGCCTCTACCCGCACGGGCTGTCGGGCGGCGAGCGCCGTCGCGCGACGCTGGCCATGGCGCTGGCGCTCGACCCCGAGCTCGTCGTCCTCGACGAGCCGACCGCCGGCCTCGACCCGGCCTCGCGCGACGAGCTGCTGGAGCGGATCGACGCGCTCTCCCGCGCACGCGGATTCGCGCTCGTCGTCCTCACGCACGACCTGCCGGCCGCGGCCCGGCTGGCGCAGCGCTGCGTCGTGCTCTACGTGGGCAGGGCGATCGAGACGGGCGCCACGCGCGACCTCGTCGAGCGGCCGGCGCACCCCTACACGGCGGCGCTCGTGCGTGCCTATCCCGTGATCAGCACGACGAAGGACCTGCGACCGATACGCGGCGCGCCGCCCGACCCGCGGGCGATTGCCGACGGCTGCGCCTTCTGGCCGCGCTGCACCCAGGTCGAGCCGATCTGCAGGCAGCAGCTGCCGGTCCTGCAAACCGTCGCGAGGGCGGCTCGTGGCGTGCCATCCGGGCGGGCTCAAGCGGGTGCTGTCCGCCGCCGGGCTGTGCAAGACGTTCGGTCGCGGCCGCAGCGAGACGCGCGCGCTGGACGGCGCCGGCATCGATCTCCTGCACGGCGAGGCGGTCGGGATCGTCGGTCCCTCGGGCAGCGGCAAGACGACGCTCGCCCGGATCCTCGCCGGCCAGCTCGACGCGGACGCCGGCAGCGTCCGGATCGACGGGGCGAGCGCGCCGACGCGGCGCGCGGCACGCAGGCTGCGGCCACGGGTGCAGCGCGTCATGCAGGATCCCTGGGAGGCGCTGTCGCCGCGCCTGCGCGTCAAGGAGCTCGTACGGGAGCCGCTGGACATCGCCGGCGGACTGGACGACGAGCAGCGGCGCGTGGCGGTGCAGGAGATCCTCGAGGCGGTCGCGCTGCCGCCGGCGGGCGCGTTCCTCGACGCCCGCGTGCACGAGCTGTCGGGCGGCCAGCTGCAGCGCATCGCGCTCGCGCGGGCGCTGGTCGCGTCGCCCGACGTGCTCGTCGCCGACGAGCCGACGAGCATGCTCGACGCCTCCGAGCAGGCGCGGCTGCTCGTCGTGCTGCGCGAGCGCCAGACGCAGATGGGGCTCGCGCTCGTGCTCGTCTCGCACGACCTCGCGCTCGTGCGCAAGGTGACCGACCGGATCGTCGTGCTCGATGGCGGCCGGGTCGTCGAGCAGGGGCGCTCCGAGCACGTCGGCGTGAGCCCGCGCAGCGACACCGCGCGCCGGATGGTGGCGCATGCGCCGACGTTCGACATCGGTCGGGGCTGATGGCGCCGCGGATGACACGGCGGACCTTCGTGCGCCGGCTCAACTGCTGCGGCGCTCGCGCTCGGGCTGCCGTCCTGCGGCGCGTCGGCGCCCGCGCGGGATCGTCGAGCACGCCGGCAGCTGGACGTTCCCGCTGATCTTCAACCTCTCGCGCGGCGGCCCGCCGGCCGACGTGCGCTTCCGCCGGGCGTGCGCGCTGGCGATCGACCGCGGCGCGATCGTGCAGCGCCTGCTCGGCGGCCACGGCGAGCCGGGAAATCCGGGCTTCCTGCCCCGCGACCATCCGTTTCACGCCGATGTCGAGCAGTACGCGTTCGATCGCGCGGCCGCCGAGCGGCTGCTCGACGACGCCGGCTACCGGCGCCCGCGGCAGGGGGACGGGCGGCGCGATCGTGACGGTCAGCCGCTACGGCTGCGGCTGCTCACGGGCAACGCCCCGGTGCCGCCGGTGCTCGATCTGCTGATCGCGTCGCTCGCGGCGGTCGGAATCGAGCTCGAGCCGCGCGCCGTCGACCTGCCGACGCTCTTCGAGCGCACGCGTCGCGCCGCCGACGAGGCTGCGCTGACTCTGTATCCCGGCCCCGGTGGCACCGCGCCCAACGGCGATCCCGATCTGCTGCGCACGTTCTTCTCCTCGCGCATCGAGGGGCGCCTGCAGGGTGCGCAGGGTGGGCGAACCGCGAGTTCGACCGGCTCGCCGTGCGCCAGCTGGTCACCGCCGACACGCAGGCGCGCCGGCGCCTGCTGGCGCGCATGCAGGCGATCATCGCGCGCGACCTGCCTGCGCTGGCGCTCTACTACCCGACCGTCTCGCACGTGTTCCGCAGGGCTGCGTTCGAGCACTGGTACGTGACGCCGGGCGGCTTCGCCGGCGGCCTTCCCGGGGTGGTCAACAAGCACGCGCTCGTCACGGGCAGGCAGACGGGATTGCGCATCCGGCCACGGTGAGCCGGTCTACGGCGGCGGGTGGGCGCGGCAGAACTCGCGCACGGCGTCGTTGAACCGCTCGGGCCGCTCGAGGTTGCTGAGGTGACCGCATCGCGGGATCACGACGAGCCTCGCGTCGGCGATCGCCTGCTCGAACCGGCGCGCGACGGCGAGCGGCGACCGCGCGTCGAGCTCGCCCCAGATCAGCAGGGTGGGCACGGCGATGCGGGGCAGCAGATCGCGCTGGTCGGCCTCCGCCATCGCGCTCAGCTGCGTGGCGAGGCTGTGGGGACGGACGCCGGCGGCGATCTCGTCGAGCAGCGAGATGCACCACGCAGGCGGCTCGCCGGCGAACAGCCCGGGAAACGTCGGATCGAACTCCGTCGCCGGCGCTGCGAGCATCGCGCGCGCGCCGGCGACCCGCGCGTCCACCTGCTCGGCGGGCAGCGATCCCTTCCAGCCCGCGTACGTGTCGGCGAGGATCAGCGTCGCGACGAGGTCGGGACGCCGGCGGTAGAGCTCCTGGACCAGCGTGCCGCCCCAGGAGATGCCGGCGACGTGCGCCGGGCCCAGCGCGAGCGCCTCGATCAGCGACGCCAGGCAGTCGGCGTAGTCGCTCAGGCCGAATCGCCGGGGCACGTCCGACGACCGGCCCGCCCCGGGCTCGTCCCAGGCGACGACCGTGAGCTCGTCCGACAGCGCGGCGAGCTGCGCCTGCCACACCCGCCCGTCCTCGGCGGCGCCGTGGGCGAGCACCAGCGGCGGTCCGTCGCCGACGCGCTCGTAGGCGATCTGCAGGCCGTTGGCGCGGACGACGTCCACCGGGGCAACGTACCCGGACGCCGGTCAGGATGCCGATCCCCCCGGCGCCGGCGAGCGGGCGGCGGCACTCCGGCCGGCGAGCGCGCTCAGCGCTTCTTGGCGCGCGCCTTGAGCACGCGGAGGCGGCCCTTCGCCGAGGTGCTCCTGCCGGTGATGTCCTTGGCGCCGATCACGACGCTGTAGCGCCCGGCCCTGCGCGGCGGCCGGCGCCAGCGCAGCCTCTGCACGCCGCTGGAGAGGCGGCCGGCGAGCGTGACGACCGTGCGCCCGTTGCGGCGCAGCCGCAGCGTGACGTGGGACGGCTTGTCGAGCCTGACCCTGACCGCGCCGGGCCTGCCGCCGCGGATCCGCTTGGAGACGAGCGCGAGCGTGGGCGGGCGCGTGAGGTACGCCGTCCAGCGCTCGGCCGCCGAGCAGTAGGGCGTCGCATCGGCGGCGACCGGCGCGGGCGCCGGCGCCGGCACGGGCGCCGCCCCGCCGGTCGCCGGCGCGGGCGCCGCGGCCGCTGGCCCCTGCTCCTTCAGACGCGTGCAGAGGTTGCGCAGGAAGTCGCGCGAGAGGACGTGGTAGTGCACGTCGGAGTCGCGCTCGAGCGAGTAGCGCGACCACCCGCCGGTGTCGTAGGCGGGGAGCTCGGCGCGCAGCTGCGCCTCGCCGGCGGCGAACAGCGCGGCGCCCTCCGGGTCGCCCGTCAGCTCTGCGTAGTCGTGCAGCCCGTTGACGGCCTGCGTGAAGCCGTTGAGCACGCGCAGTCGCGAGGCGTAGGAGTAGATGAGGTAGTGCGCTCCGGCCGGCGTCGAGACGCGCACCCCGCTCGGCGGGGCCGCGCGGAACACGCCGAGCCCGGCCCTGGCCGCCGCGAGGTGGGCGGGCTCGTTGAGCTTTACGCCGGCGCGCGCGAGCGCCTGCACGGCGGTGCCCTGCGCCAGCCCGCTGACCCACGGCGGCCGGCCGCCGCCGAAGTCGAACAGGTACTCCCAGGCGAGCCCGCCCGCACGCTGTGCCGCCAGCGACAGCGCCTCGTCGACGAGCTGGCGCAGCGACGCGGTGTACCCGCCCTGCCACAGCCCGTTGACCTTGCCGAACGTCCCCAGCCACTGGATCTGCAGGCCCTCGCCGGCGTAGTGCTGCCACACGAGCCTGCTGCCCTGAAAGCTCACGCGCGCGCCGTTGCGCAGCAGCGGGCCGTTGGACCACCACTGGCGGTTGCGGCGGACCGTCTCGAACAGCGACGGCAGCCGGCTGACCGTCAGCCCGCCGTCGGCCGTGATGGCCTCGAGGTTGCGGATGACCGCCCCCAGCGCGGCCCTGCGCGCGCCGCTGAGCTTGCGGCGCAGGCGCAGCGCGTCGGCGTAGGTCGCGCGGCGCTCGTCGTGCGTCGCGCGGTCGATCGCGCCGGCCGCGAGCATCCGCGCGAGCTCACCGCGCACCGTGCGCCTCTTCGCGGCGGCACGCGCGCCGAAGCGCTGGCCGCCGCGCGCCTGCGCGCGGCGTGGCGGCGCAGAGGCCGGCAGCGTCTCCTGCGCCGGCGGCAGGAAGCGATCCTCGCGGACGAAGGTGGTGCCGTCGGCGCGCAGCGTCAGCAGCGGCGAGGCGGGGGCGGCGGGAGCGGCGACGAGCGCGAGCAGGAGCGCAAGGGCGAGCCCGGGCAGTGAGGTCCGGCGCACGGGTGCGATGCTAGGTTGAACCCCTCGCGCGCGCTGCAGTTGCCCTTGCACGGGATCCTTCTCGCCATGATCCGCCGGCTCCGCCGCCCCCTTGCCGTGCTCGCCTGCCTCGTCGTGGCGGCCGGGCTGCCCGCCGCGTGCGGCGGCTCGGCGGACGAGCAGCAGACGGCGGCCGAGATCCTGCGCGAGACGTTCGCCGGGCGCGACTCGGCGATCGAGGACGGCATTCTCTCGCTGAGCTTCCGGCTCGACCCCGAGGGCCTGCTCGCGGTCGGCGGCCCCGTCAGGTTCACGCTGCGCGGCCCCTTCCGCGCAGCGCGCGCCGGCGAGCTCACGCGCTTCGACGTCGACTTCGCCGCGACCCTCGCGAAGAAGCGCTACAGCGGCAGCGTGCTCTCGACCGGCAGCCGCGCGCTGGTGACGTTCGACGACGCGACATACGAGGTCGGCGACGCCGTCGTCCGCCGGCTGCGCCGGTCCTCCGAGCCGCTGCGCGACAGCCGCGGCCTCGCCGTGACCGGCTTCGACCCGCTGCGCTGGATCAGCAACCCGCAGAAGAGGCGGACCGAGCGCACCGCCGGAGCGCGGACGATCCGCATCGGCGGCAAGCTCGACGTCGAGCGGCTGCTGGGCGACCTCGACGGCCTGCTGACGAAGGCCGGCGGGTCGGCGTCCGGCTCGACGCTGCTGACGCCGACGCTGCGCCGGCAGATCGCCGGCGCGACGGAGTCCTCATCGGTCGACGTCTGGACCGGTGAGTCCGACAGGCTCCTGCGCCGGATCGCGGTCAGGATCGTCTTCTTCTTCAAGGACGGGTCCTCGCCGCTGGAGGCGCTGCGCGGCGGCACGATCACGCTGCGCATGCGCCTGGACGACGTCAACGAGAGGTCGGCGCCGGCCTCGGCGTTCGCCGTCCCGCGCGGCACGCGGCCGCGCCCGCTCGCCGAGCTGACGGCCGGCGGACCGGCGAAGATCCTCGAGGGCGTCGCCGCGGGCCTCGCCGGAAGCCGTGGCCGCGAGCTGTTCGCCTGCCTGACCGCTGCGGACGGCAGCAGCTCCAGGCTCGTGCGCTGCGTCGCCGGGCTCGCGCCCTGAGCGCACGCGCGCCGACGGCGGCGCCGCCGGGCCGCCCGACCCGGCGGGCACGTACTCTGTTGCGCGATGCGCTCCCCGTCCCACACCGCGATCGGCACCTGGAGCGGTGGGCGCTACCTGCATTTCGGTGAGCCGATCGCCGAGGATCGCCTCGTGGCGCTGCTCACGCCCGGCGACGGGCTCGACACGCTGCTCACCGCCGATGCCTACGGCGCGGGGGAGGCCGACCGGGTGCTCGGCCGCGCGCTGCGCGGCACTGCCCGCGACGACGTCTGCGTGATCGGCGCGATCGGCCACGACTTCTACGAGGGCGAGCGCGAGGGCGCGAAGGGCTATCCGCGCTTCACCGACCCGCGTCTGCGCGGACCGGAGGCCTACGCCGACTACGTCCGGATGGCGACCGAGCGCAGCCTCGAGCGCATCGGGATCGACGCCTTCGACCTGCTGCTGCTGCACAACCCCGACCGCACGGGCTACACGAGCGAGGCCGTCTGGGACGCCCTGCGCGCCGTCCGCGACGAGGGGCTCACCGGCGGCCTCGGCGTCGCGCCCGGGCCTGCCAACGGGTTCACCCTGGACATCATCGACTGCCTCGAGCGCTTCTCGGAGCTGATCGACTGGGCGATGGTGATCCTCAACCCGCTGGAGCCGTGGCCCGCGCAGCTGTGCCTCCCCGCCGCCCGCGAGCACGGCGTCAGGCTGATCACGCGCGTCGTCGACTACGGCGGCCTGTTCTGGGACGACGTCCGCCCCGGCCACGAGTTCGCACCGCGCGACCACCGCAGCTTCCGCCCCGAGGGATGGGTGCAGGCCGGCAACGAGAAGCTCGAGCGGCTGCGCCCGATCGCCGCGCGCAAAGACCTGACGATGCTGCAGCTCGCCGCGCAGTGGTGCCTCGCCCACGAGCCGGTCGCCTGCGTCGTGCCCACCCTGATCCAGGAGATCGGCGCCGGCGCGCGGCCGATCGAGGACAAGCGCGCCGAGCTTGTCCGCACGCCTTCACAGGTCGTGCTCGACGAGGCCGCGGTCGCGCAGATCCGGGCGATCGGCGACAACACCGGCAGCATGGCGCTCAAGGGCGCCGACCCGCAGCACGAGGGCGAATCGCGACCCGACCGCTGGCCGCTGACGCCCGAGCTCGACGCGGTCGCCCGGCGCTGGGGCATCGAGCCCGACCGCGACCTGCGCCACGTCGCGTCAACGCGTGGCGCGTAGTGCGCGACTAGATGCCACTGCTCGAGTTCGGAGGGCTGATCGTGGCCCTCGTGGTGCTGCTCTTCGTCGACCTGCGCTTCTTCGCGCGCGGCCGCGAGGCGACGTTCCGCGAGAGCGTCAGCTGGTCGATCGGCTGGCTGCTGCTGGGCCTCAGCATGACCGCGGCCGTGCTGGCGCTCAACGGCAGCGAAGACGCGATCAACTACGTGACGGTGTACCTCATCGAGCGCTCGCTGTCGCTCGACAACCTCTTCGTCTTCATCCTGCTCTTCGCCTACTTCGGCGTCCCGCACCAGTACCGGGCGCGGCTCATCTTCTGGGGCATCATCGCCGCGCTCGTGCTGCGCGGGCTGGCGATCCTCGGCGGCACCGCGCTGATCGAGCAGTTTCACTTCGTCCTGTACCTCCTCGGCGTGCTGCTGCTCGTGCTCGCGTATCGCATCTATCGCGGCGTCGGCGAGAACGTCGACCCCGACCGCAACATCGTCGTGCGCGGCGTGCGCAAGGTGTTTCCCGTCACCGACGGCTTTCGCGGCGGCCACTGGTTCGTGCGTGAGCAGGGGCGGCGCTACGCGACGCCCGCCTTCCTCTGCCTCGCGGCGATCGTCGCCGCCGACATCGCCTTCGCCGTCGACTCGATCCCGGCGGCCTTCGCGATCACCCGCGAGCCGCTGATCATCTGGGCCGGCAACGTCTTCGCGCTGCTCGGCCTGCGCGCCCTGTTCGTCCTCGTCGAGGGGCTGATCCGCCGCTTCCGCTACCTCGACGAGACGATCGCCGTGGTGCTCGGGATGATCGGCGTGAAGCTGCTGATCGAGGAGTGGGTGCACATCGGCCCGGTGCTGAACCTGATCCTCGTCGCGCTCGCGTTCGCGATCGGCATCGGCGCGTCGCTGATCGGCGACCGCCGCGATCCGGTGGGCGCGGCGGAGCGCCGCGAGGCGCGAGCCGAAGGACCGCCGCCGGCGGTCGACCACGAGCTGTAGCTCGCGGCCGGCAGCGGTCCTACTCGTCCTCGAGCGGGTCGGCCTCGGGCTCGGCGTTCTCCTCGGCGTCGACGATGTCGTCGCCGGCGCCGAGGCCCGCGCCGAGCGTCGCGCCGTGGCGCACCTGGAAGGCCTGCATGAGCTCGTCGCGCGCGTCGCCGTCGACGGGGACCTCATCGGAGATCAGGACCCAGTCGGCCCCCTCGAAGTCCTCCATGTTGAAGATCTCCGTGTCGACGTCCGGCGAATCGTCGATGACGACCAGCACCTCGGTCTGCGGGTTGAAGTACGTCCCGGGACGGTTGACGATGTCTTCTAGGTCGAACTGACGGGGATTGGCCATAGCCCTTCTTCTATCAGGAAATCTCGCGGATACGCCGCTCGATCTGCTCGTCGACGGCAAGCGGCTCGCCGCCCGCCCCTACCCGGCGCGCGCTGCGAGCAAGCACATGCTGGTGGATCTCCTCGCGCAGCTCGTCGTCGACGTCAGCCGCCGGACGCATGAGCGCCGGCGGCGCCCGCTCGCGTGGCGCCCGCACCCCGCGCGATCGCTGAAGCGGCCCGCGGAACGCGCCCGGCTTGCGGTGCGCCGCGTCAGCGCCTGCGCAGGGCGGCGGCGACGATCCGCGCGGCGATCACCTGGCCGGTGATGTTCAGGTGGATCCCGTCCTTCTCGCGCACCTCGACGATGCGGCCGCGATAGGGCATCGCCTGGCGGAAGCCGGTGGGCGTGAAGAACCGGTCCATGCGCAGGACCTCGACGCCGGCCAGTCCTCTGCCGGCCTCGATCACCGCCACGTTCACCGCGTCGGCGACCTCGCGCGGACCCTTCGGGATCGGCAGCGTCAGCCACAGGACGCGGGCACGGCCGCGGCGGCGATAGGTCGCCATCATCGCCCGCACGCGACGCGCGTACTCGGCGATCCAGGCCGCGCCGCAGCACTCCAGCTCGGCGCCGCCCGGTGTGGTGAGCGGGAAGTTGTCGACGATTCCCAGCGAGACGACGGTCGCCGCCTGGCGCGAGCGCCTGGTCTGCGAGCGCGCGAGCGTCGCCCACGGCCCGAACGGCTTGCTGATCCCGGTGCTGGGACGAACGTCGCTGACCACCCTGGCGCCGTTGCCGAGCTCGTCGGCGAGGAAGCTGTCGATGCCCTGCATCGTGGAGTCGCCGGTCGTCACGACCACCGGCGGCGGCGCCGTCGCGCCGACACGCTCGCCGACCGCGATCGAGCGGCGCAGGCGATGCCCGCGCAGGCGCAGCTCGACGCGCCAGCGCCCCGTCGCGCGGGGGCGCACACGCTTCGTCGCAGCCGCGACCGCGCGGCGCAGGCGCACCTTCTCGCATGTGCGCCTCGCGCGCGGTGGCGTGATGCACAGCCGCGGCGTGACGCCGCCGTTGCCCCAGCGGTCGACGACGCTGATGCGGCCGACCCTGCCCGGCGCCAGGCGGCGCGGGACGACGAGCTCCATGCGGGTCGCACAGGACGACGTGCGGACGCTGTACTCGCCGATCGCCAGGCGCCCGCCCGGCAGCGGCGCGCCGGCCGCGAAGCGGCGCACGAGCCGGTCGCAGCGCCATGTGACGGCCTCGCGCATGATCGTCTCGTCGCCGCCCGACGTCCTCGTGCCGAGCTTGACGAGCTTGCTGCCGACGCGCTCGTAGTACGTGACGGGGGCGCCGGGCGCCCCGAAGAAGTGCAGGCTGATGACGCCGGCCTGCGTCGCGTCGGCCGCGAAGAAGTGCACCTCGACCGGCGCCCGGGGATCGGACTGGGCGCCGGCCTGCACGGTGCTCAGCGCAAAGGCGGCGAGAACCGCCGCGATCAACCTGGACGACCGGGTCACCGATCGACCGTCGCGCCGCGCGCGATCAGAGGATGCCGACGAGCGACGCGCAGACCCAGTTGTGGGCGCCGCGGCCGCCGTCCCACAGCTTCGCCGCCAGGCGGTCCTGCTCGGCCTTCGGCGCCTGGTGGGCATGCGGCGTCGACCCGCCCAGCCCGCGCCAGGTCGCGGGCATGAACTGATAGAAGCCCGACGCACCGGCCGAGTTCGGACCGAGGTTCTGGCCGCCCGACTCGCATTGCACGACCGGCCACGGGATCGCCCACGGGCCGCCCGGGCCGACGGCCCTGAGGGCTCGCGCGCGCTGCGCGAGCAGCCGCGTCAGCGAGCGCTGGGCGCGGCGTCGATCGGCGCGCGTGCCGCGCAGCAGCGCCGCCCGTGCGCGCCGCGCCCGGACCAGCCGTGCACGCCGTTCGCGCAGGCCGGCGGCGATCGCCGCGAGCGCGGCGTGGCGGCCGCGCACCGCTTGCGCTGCGACGCGCCGCTGCGCGGCGAGCCTCGTCAGCATGCGGCGCTGGGACACGGCGTCGCGCCGCGCGCGCTGCACCGTGTCGAGGATCCGCTGGTCCTGCGCCTGCACGCGCCGGACGAAGTCGACGGTCTCCAGCAGCTGCGCGAAGCCGTCGGAGTGCATCACCACCGTGATCATGTCCGGCCGCCCGCGCGTGTAGCGCTCGCGCAGCAGCGTCGCCAGCTTCTCGCGCGACTGCTCGAGCCGCGCGCGAAGCCGCAGCGCGCGGGCGCGCTGGCGGTTGCGCCGCTGCGCGGTCGACGCGAGCACGGCCTCGGCGCGCCGCAGCTCGCCCTGCACCGCGGCCACGCGCCGCTCGAGGATCGTCACCTCGCGGGCGGTCGCACGCTCGAGGCGGCCGAGGCGCGCGATCGAGCTCGACAGCGACTGCTCGCGGCTGCGCTGCGAGTCGATCCTGTCGCGCAGGTCGCCCTCGCTCTGCTGCCCGGTCGCGGGCACGGCAGCGAGCGCCGCCGCGAGGACGGCGAGCAGGAGGAGCGGTGCGCGCAGGCGAAGGCGATCCATGACGGCGGCGCGGCCAAGCTAGCCCGCGGGCGCATGGCCGCGTAGCCCTGCACGAGGTCGTGCGCCCGCAGCTCACGCGACCGGGCTTGCGTCGCGCACGCGGGCGAGCGTCATCGCCGCGCGTCGCTCCCAGCCCGCCGCGCCGCTGCGGCGCGCGAGCGCGACGGCGGTCTGCGCGCTGCGCAGCGCGCCGGCGCGGTCATCGGCCGCGAACAGCAGGTCGGCGCGCATGCGGTGAAGCTCGGGCTCGCACCAGCGCTCGCCGCGCGCCGACCAGCCCAGCGCCTCGTCGAGCGCGACGACGCCCGCGCCGAGCTCGCCGGCGTGCGTGAGCGCATCGCCGAGCAGCCCGTGCAGGAACGGTCGCAGGACGACCGCGCCCGTCGCCGGCCAGAGGGCCGCGCCGCGCCTGCACTCCTCGAGGCCGGCCTCGTGCTCGCCGCCGTGCACGCGCGCCCAGCCGTGCAGCACGAGTGCCTGGCCGAGCCACCCGTCGAAGCCCTCGTCGGTGGCGCTGCGGATCGCGATCGCGGACTCGCGCAGCACGACCTCGCGCTCGCCGCAGATCAGCGCAGCGGCGGCCGCCGTGCAGAGCACCCATCCGTGGCTGTACGGATGCGGCTGCGCGCGTAGGACGGCGGCGGCCTGCGCGATCGCGTCGCGCGCGCCCGCACGGTCGTCGCGGCAGGCGAGCGCGAGCCCGCGGTGGGCGAGCGCGACCGCGGCCGGGTTGCGGCCGAAGCGCCTGGCGTGCCCGCTGTGGGCGGACGGGTCGTAGAGCTCGATCGCGCGAGCGAGGCGCGCAAACGCCTCGCGTAGCCGGCCGAGCTGCATGAACGCGGTGCCGGCCTCGCACTCGGCCTCGAGCACGAGCTCGGAGTCGCGCGCCTTCTCGGCGACGGCGACCTGCCGGCGGGCCAGCGCGAGGGCGTCCTCGAGCCGTCCGCTGACGCGGCGGTAGTCGGTGAGCTGCAGCATGCAGTCAAACAGCTCGGTGGTGCGCTTGAGGTTGCGCGCGAGCTGCTCGGCGCGCTCGAAGTGCGCGATCGCAGCCGGCGCGCTCCACGACAGGCGCGTCGCGACCGAGAGCCCGGCGAGCACGCGCAGCGACAGCTCGGCGTGGCGACGCTCGTCGGTGTCGGGCGTGCGCGCCGTCAGCTCCAGACCGCGCTCGAAGTGACCTGCGGCCTCGGCGAGCGCGTGCTGGGCGAGCGCCTGCTCGCCGGCCTCCCGCCAGTGGACGACCGCCTCCGGCAGCTCGCCCGCGTACTCGAGGTGGCGCGCGACGCGCTCGGGCTCGGCGGCCGCGACGTGCGGGAAGCTCGCGAGCAGGGCCCGCGCGATGCGAAGGTTGTGGTCGCGCAGCGACTGCTTGCCCAGCGAGCTGCGTGCGGCGTCCTGCAGCAGGGAGTGACGGAAGGCGTAGCCGCCCGGTCCGGTGGGGGCGACGATGTCCTCCTCGAGGAGACGCTCGATGCCCCAGTCCAGCGCCGACAACTCGATCGCACCGGCGGCCTGCAGCAGCGTGACGTCGAACTCCCGGCCGATCGTGGCGGCGAGCTGCGCGACCGAGCGGGCCGTCGAGTCACGGTCCAGCCGCGCCATCAGGCAGCCGTACAGCGTCGCGGCGACCGGGGATCCGCCGTCCGGCGCAGCGAGCGCGGCGCGCGTGAGCTCCTCCGCGAGCAGCGGCGACCCGCCGGCGCGCGCGGCGATCTGCGTCGCCAGGCCGTCGGCGAGCCCGCCGTCGGCTGCCACCAGCTCCACGAGACGCCGGCTCTCGGCAGCGTCCAGGCGGCCGAGCTCGATGCGCTGAAGTGCTGTGCTCGCAGGTGCGGCGACCTCGCTGCGGGCGCTGAGCGCGAGCATCAGGGCGCGCTCGCGCGGCCCTTCCAGCAGCGTGTCGATGAGCTCGATCGTCGTCGGGTCGGCCCAGTGCAGGTCCTCGACGACGACGAGCAGCGGGCCGCGCGCCGCCTCGGCGGCGAGCGTCTCGGCGAGGATGGCGAGCGACTCGCGGCGCGCGCGCCGCGGGCTGATCGGCGGCAGCGGCGTGATCCCGTCGGGCAGCGCGACGGCGAGCATGCCCGCCAGCAGCGCGACGCCGCGCTCCCCGCCGATCGGCTGCGCGCGCTCGGCCAGGCGCGTCGACGCGTCCGCGCCGTCGAGCTGCCAGTGGCGCCGCAGGCCGGCGAGCAGCGGATGCAGCGCGCTGCCGCGGTGATACGGACTCGCCGTGCAGTGCAGCACGGTCATGCCGAGGCCGTCGCACGCGATCTCGCACAGCTCGTCGATCAGCCGCGTCTTGCCGACGCCGGCCTCGCCGCGGATCAGCACCGCGCTGCAGGTGCCGTCGGCGGCGCGCTCGGCGAGCGCCTGCAGCAGCGCCCGCTCGGCCGCGCGTCCGACGAGCGGGGTCGGCGGCTGGCGTACGCGCGGATCGGCTTCGAGCGGGCCGCTGACGACCTGCAGCCCGTCGGCGCCGAGTGGCTCGAACGCGAAGTGCTCGCTCGCGCGCGCGTGGGTCGCGGCGTCGACCGTCAGGCGATCGGGGGCGCCGCGGGTCTGGACGCGGCCGGCGAGGCGCGGCGCGTCGCCGAAGCCGTTGGCGCCGTCCGCGCCGGCGTCGGCGGCGGCCGTGGCGATGCCCAGCCGCGCCGAGAAGCGCAGGCCGAACTCGCGCTCGACCACCTCGCGCGCGGCGGGGAGGCTGCGCAGGACCTCCCACCCGCAGCGCACGGCGCGCAGCGCGTCGCCGTCCTGCGGGGCGGGATGGCCGAAGAAGATCGCGACGCCGTCGGACACCCATGGCTGGACCTGGCCGCGATGGCGCGCGGCGACCTCGCCGCAGATCGCGTGCCACCGGGCGGTGACGACGGCGCGCGCGCCGGCGTCCAGCGCGTCGAGCTCGGGGGTCTGCTCGAGATCGCAGAGCAGGACCGTGACGAGGTCGCTCTGCGTCGCGAGGATGTCGACGGGCAGCGGGGGCTCGGGTCGTTGCTGCTGGGGCCGATGGAGCGGTTGCTGCTCCTGTGGCTGGTGCTCGGGCTGGTCCTGCGGCTGCTGGTCCTGCGGCTGCTGGTCCTGCGGCGCGCCGGCCGAGGCGCCGTCGCGCGCGGTCAGGACGCGGCCGTCGTCGTCGGCCGCGGCGAGGACGTCGACGAGCTCCTCGCGCAGCGCCGCGAGCGTGTCGTCGTCGAGCGAGAACTCGAGGCGCAGGGCAGTGTGCGACACGCGTCCACGGCGCTCGAGCGCGGCCAGCGAGAACTCGACGATCTCTCCGAAGGAGGGCACCGCGGGGCGTGGCTCGGGCTCGCCCGAGCGCTCGACGTTCGGCTGATCCATCAGCCGGTACGGGTGAGTCCGACGCGCCCCCGGAGTGCGACCAGCAGCGCGAAGATGATCGTGATCGTGAGCATGGCCAGGGTTCTGCTGCCCCCTATCGGCAGCTCGCGCCCGTTCCTCGACGAGCAGCTGCGCACGGTCCACGGTCAGACGACCGGCGTCGGCGGCTCCTCCCCGCTCAGCACCGCGATGACGTTGTCGGCGCACAGGACCGCCATCGCGTCGCGGGTCGCGCGTGTCGCGGAGCCGACGTGCGGGACGAGCACGGTGTTGGGCAGCTTCGCGAGCTCCTCGGGCACCGCCGGCTCGTTCTCGTAGACGTCGAGCCCGGCCGCGGCCAGCGGCCCGTCGCGGAGCGCCTCGACGAGCGCCGCGGTGTCGACGACGCCGCCACGGCAGGTGTTGACGAGGATCGCCCCCGGCTTGCAGCCTGCGAGCGTCCGCCTGTTGATCATGTGCGTCGTCTCCGGCGTGAGGTTGACGTGCAGGCTCACGTAGTCGGCGACGCGGAGCAGCTCGTCGAGCCCCATCCGCTTGGCGTGATACCAGCTGGCCGCCTCGTCCATCGCGTGCGCGTCGGAGAAGACGAGCTCGACGTCGAACCCGGTCAGCAGCTCGGCGACCCGCTGGCCGATGCGCCCGAATCCGACGAGTCCGACGGTGGCCCCTCCCAGCTCCCGACCGAGGAACTGCTCGGGCTCCCAGCCGACCCACTCGCCGCGGCGGAAGACCTGGTCGGTCTCGACGATCCGCCGGCCGGCCGCGAGCATCAGCGCGACGGCCAGCTCGGCGGTCGCGTTCGTCAGCACGTCGGGGGTGTTCGTCGCGCGCACGCCGCGCTCGCGCACCGCGTCGGTGTCGATGTTGTCGAAGCCGACGGCGAAGTTCGCGACCACCTTGAGCTGCGATCCGGCGCGGTCGAGCAGGTCGCCGTCGACGGGCACGGTCGGGTCGGCGACGATGGCGTCCGCGCCGGCGACGTGATCGAGCAGCCAGCCGCGGTCGAAGGGCAGACCGCCGACCTCGACGTCGAAGCGCTCGGCCAGCCTGTCCAGCCCGGCGGCCGGGAGCGTGCGGGCGACGACGACCTTCAGGGTGCGATCTCTGTGGGCCATGGCGCGCCAGCTTGCCCCACGGCGGCGTGCCTCGCAAGCTCGGCGACCGCTCGACGGTTCGCGCCGGGGACTGGCCCGTCCGTCGCACGCCCGTCATGATGTTCGCGATGGCCTACTCCGTGCCCGCCCTGCCGTACGCGTACGACGCGCTCGAGCCGCAGATCAGCGCGGGCACGATGCGATTTCACCGCGACATGCACCACCAGGCCTACGTCGACCGGGCGAATGCCGCGCTCGACGGCACGGGCCTGGAGGACGCGCCGCCGCGCGAGATCCTGACGCGGCTGACGGAGTTTGCGGCCGACAGGCGCGACGCCGTCGCCGACAACGTCGGCGGCCACTACAACCACACGCTCTTCTGGGAGTCGATGACGCCCGGCGGCGCGACGAAGCCCGCGCGCGACGGCAGGCTGGCCGGCGCGATCGGTGAGGCGTTCGGCTCCTTCGCAGGCTGCAGCGAGACGATCAGGGAGGCAGCCCTGAGCCAGTTCGGGTCGGGCTGGGCTTGGCTGGTCTGCGACGGCTACCGCGTGCTGATCGTCACGACCGCCAACCAGGACAGCCCGATCTCCGACGAGCTCGAGCCCCTGCTCGGCATCGACGTCTGGGAGCACGCTTACTACCTCGACCACGAGAATCGCCGCGCGGACTACGTCGACGCGTGGCTGAAGGTCGTCAACTGGGACGTCGTCGAGCAGCGCTACGCCGCCGCGCCGGTCCCCGACGTCGCCGACATCCTCGAGCGCCTCGTCACCGTCTGCAGCAAGCAGCGGCGCTTCGGCGAGGTCACGATGCCCGAGGCGCGCCAGCACTCGACCGAGCTCAAGGCGCTTGCCGGCTGGGGTCCGATGGCGAAGGTCGGCGCGGTCGCGCGCGGCTGGGGCGATCTCGCCGTCACGATGCAAGAGCGGCGGGCCGAGACGGTCGCCGACCTCGATCCCGGGATCGTCGAGAAGGCTGCGATCGAGCTGTGGATCGTGCCGCCGGAACGCTCGATGGTGTGAGCCCGCTCAGGCGTCCGGCGTCAGCCTGACGCCGCTCGGTGGCGACGCGTCGCGGGCCGCGCCGGGCGCGCGCAGAACTCCTCCTGCCCGACGTCAACCGCCAACGCCGTCCTCGCGCTCGAACCGCGCCAGCTCCTCGCGCAGCCGCGCGACCACGCGCGCGAGCCGCTCGACGCTGCGCTGCAGCTCGTCGACGTGCTCGCGCGCCTGAGCGACGTCCCCGGCGGCCTCGTCGTCCGGCCACACCTCGACCAACCGATCCGCCAGGTCCGCGATCTCGATCCCGGTCAGCCGGTCGAAACCGAGGATCCGCTCGCGGCGGCGGGCCACGGCCTCAGGCCACCGGCCGCAGGTGGCGCAGCGGGCGGCCGTCGCGCAGCTCGCGCACGACCGCCTCGACGAGGCCGTCGCCGTCCAGCCGCCGGCCGTCGGTCACGGCCGCGACGATGCCGCGCTTGCGCTGGATCAGCTCGGCCATCGTCTCGTCGATCGTGTCGGCGGCGAGCAGGTACCACGCGGTGACGGCGTCGTGCTGGCCGATGCGGTGGCAGCGGTCCTCGGCCTGATCGTGCATCGCCGGCGTCCACTCGAGCTCGAGGAACGCGACGTTCGACGCGCGCGTGAGCGTGATCCCCTGGCCGGCGACCCGCGTCGCGCCGACGAGCAGCTGCGGCCCGCCCTCGGACTGGAAGGCCTGCACCGCGGCCTCGCGGGCGGCCGCCGAGTCGCGCCCGAGCAGGTGCGCCGCAGCGGGGAACCGCGCGATCAGCGCGTCCTGCACCTCGAGGTGGCGCGCGAACACCACCAGCGGCTCGCCGGACTCGAGGAAGTCGGCGATCCACGTCAGCGCCGCGGCGAGCTTGCCCCGCGCCGCGAGCCGCTGCAGGGTGCCGAGCTGCGCGAGGCGCTCCGCGCGCAGCGTCGCCGCGATCTTCGCGTTGAGCTCGCCGAGGTCCAGCGGCTGCGAGCGCAGCCATGCGATCACGTCCTCCTCGGCGAGCCGGTACTCGCTGGCGTTGGACAGGGCGACCGGCACGACGACCTGGCGCTTGGCCGGCAGCTGGGGCAGCACCTCGGACTTCAGGCGCCGCACGAAGCAGCGCCGGCGCAGGTGCCAGTGCAGGCGCTCCTCCGACGAGTCGCCGCGAAACTGGCGCGCGAACTGCGCGCCGGAGCCGAACTCCTCCAGCCGGCCGATGACGCGCAGCTGCGCGACGAGCTCCTCGGCGTGGTTCATCACCGGCGTGCCGCTCAGGGCGAGCCGCAGCCCGTCGGGATCGACCGCTGCGGCCAGCCGTCGCACCGCCTGCGTGCGCTTGGCCTGCGGGTTCTTGACGTAGTGCGACTCGTCGACGACGAGCGCGCGCGGGCGGCGCCGGCCGAGCGCATCGCGATGCGCCGCGACGATCTCGTAGTTGAGGATCGTGATGTCGGCGTCCGGAGCCGCCGCGGCACCGCGGCCCTCGAGCAGCGCGCTGCTGCGGTGCGGCAGCCAGTGCGCCGCCTCGCGCTGCCAGTTGAGCTTCAGCGACGCGGGGCAGACGACGACCGCGGGGAAGGCGTTCGCGGCCTCGAGCGTCGCGAGCGCCTCGACGGTCTTGCCGAGCCCCTGCTCGTCGGCGACGAAGCAGCGCCGCGCGTCCAGCGCGTAGCGCACGCCGGCCCACTGAAACGGCGCCAGCTCGCCGCCGAGCACCGCCGCGACCTCGGCGATCGGCTCGCCGCTCGTCGCCCGCGAGCGCCTGATCTCGCCGACCGCCGCCGCATGCTCGGCGCGCAGCTCGTCGAGCACGAGCATGCCCGAGCCGTCGACATCCACGCCCCACGTCGCGAGGAAGGCGTCCAGCGGTTCGACGATCCACGGGTCGATCGGCAGCGTGCGGCTGCGCTCGTCGCCGCCCGGCAGCCTGCCGAACGCGCTGCCCGCGTCGGGATCCCACAGCACGTCGAGCCGCAGGCGCTCGCCGTCGAAGGTCCGCGCGGCGGTGAGCCGCGCGGGCGGCGGGTCGTCGTCGCCGCAGAGCAGCGCATCGACGCAGCGGCGGGCGCCCGCCTCCAGGCGGACGACGTCCTGCTCGGCCAGCGCCCGCGCGCCGGCCCGCGTCAGCGGCGCGAGCACGACGCCGCCGTCGCGCGTGATCGATCCCGCGAGCAGCTCGGGCGGCGGCGTGCCCGCGCGCGTGGACAGCGTCCACCAGCCGCGCCCGTCGTAGCGCACGGCGCCGACCCGGCCGACCCAGCGGCGCTCGATCGCCGCCAGCCAGTCGCGCACCTCGTGCGAGGCCGTCAGGTCGGGAAAGCGCTCGAGGATGTCGGCGACGTGGACGCCGACCCAGTCGTCGACGACCGCCCACCACTCACGGCGGTCCCAGTCGAAGCGCCGGCCGGGGACCCCGCGCACCAGATGGACGATGCGCGCGTCGTAGGGGAACGCCAGCACGACGATCTGCCCGTCGTCGTGGTCGCGCAACTCGACGTTGGGGGCGTGCGGGGCGAGCTCCATCGGCCCGCTCACGGTACCCGTCGCGCCAGCCGCCTCGCCGTTACCGCGCCAGCTCGAACCAGATCTCCGCGCCGCCGTCGCCGCGCACGCCCCAGGCGTCGGCCATCCGCTCGACGATCTTCAGCCCCATGCCGCCGAGCGAGGGCGTCTCGCGGGAGTGCAGCAGGGCGTCGGGCGACACCTCGGGCATCTCGCCCGCGACCTCGATCCGCACCCGGTCGGCGGTGAGCACGACCGTCAGTCGCAGGACGCGGTCGGGCTGCGGCTCGATGTCCGCCACGAAGACCGCGATCAGCTCGGATGCCAGCAGCAGCACCTTGTAGCCGAGCTCGCCGGCGATGCCGGGCGTAGCGGCGAGCTCGCGCCTGGCGACGCCCGCGGCGGCGGCCGTCGCCGGCAGGGCGACGACGCGTTCTGACGTGGAGGCACCGGTGGGCATCTTGCGCTGTCTACCCGATCGCGCGCTGGTCTGGCACGGAACGTCCGCTGGCCGTGGAGGATCCGAGCCGACGTGCCGATACACGGTTGCATGTCCACTGTCCCACTGCCGTCGTCGGCCCTGCGGTCTCGGCCCGGGCGCCTGCTAGGCGACGTCCTCGTCGGCCTGAACTTCTGTGATCGTGACACGGTCGAGCGGATCGTCCATGCCGCCCGTGCGGCGGGACGCCCGATGGGGCAGCTCATGCTCGCCGAGGGCCTGCTGGACGCCGATCAGCTTGCGATCGCCGTGGCCGAGCGGTTCGGCCTGCAGCACGTCAGCCTCGACTCCCTGCGGCCCGACGTGTCGGCGATGAACCTCGTGCCCGCCGCCGCCCTGCGGCGCCTGGACGCCGTACCGATCGGCTATCGCGACGAGACCCTGCTCGTGGCGATGGCCAACCCGACGAACGTCCTCGCGCTCGACGACCTCGCGATGCTGACCGACCTGCGCGTCGAACCCGTGGTGGTCTCGCGCGAAGACCTCGACGTCCTGCTGCAGCGCGTCAACAACCTGGAGACCGACGTCGACGAGACCCTCGAGCTCGACCCGGTGGTCGAGCAGGAGTCCGCCGACCCGCTCGAGGCCTCCGCCGCCGACGCGCCGACCGTCAGGCTCGTGCGATCGATCATCGCGCACGCCATCGAGGCCGGCGCCTCGGACGTGCACTTCGATCCGAGCGACGGCGAGCTGCGGGTGCGCTACCGCGTCGACGGCATCATGGCCGAGGCGACGACGATCCCGAGGCGGCAGGCCGCCAAGGTCATCTCCCGGATCAAGATCCTCAGCGATCTCGACATCTCCGAGCGGCGCGTGCCGCAGGACGGGCGCACCGGCATCACGCTCGACGGCCGCCGGATCGACATCCGCGTCACCGTCGTGCCGCTCGTCGCCGGCGAGTCTGCGGTCCTGCGGGTGCTGGACCCCGGGACGCGGCCGCTGTCGCTCGGCGAGATCGGCATGGGCGACGCCGACCGCGCCCGCGTCGAGGCGGCCCTGCGGCGCTCACATGGCGCGATCCTCGCGACCGGTCCGACGGGCTCGGGCAAGTCGACCTCGCTGTATGCCGCGGTCAACGTCGTCAGCACGCCGGAGAAGACGCTGATGACGATCGAGGACCCGGTCGAGTACCGGCTGCCCGACGTCAAGCAGATGCAGGTCTTCGAGCGCGCCGGCCTGACGTTCGCCACGGGGTTGCGCGCGATCGTGCGCGCCGATCCCGACGTGATCATGGTCGGCGAGATGCGCGACCGGGAGAGCGCGAAGATCGCGATCGAGGCCGCGCTGACGGGGCATCTCGTGCTCTCCACGCTGCACACCCACAGCGCGCCGGCCGCACCGGCGCGGCTCGTCGACATGGGCGTCGAGCCCTACCTCGTCGCCTCCGCGCTGGAATGCGTCGTCGCACAGCAGCTGGCGCGCAGGCTGTGCACGTCGTGCCGGCGTCCTGTGACCGTCGCCGGCACGGAAGTCGGGCTGAAGCCCGCCGCCAAGAAGGTCGAGGTGTACGAGCCGGGCGGCTGCGAGCGCTGCCGCTCGACCGGCTATCGCGGCAGGATCGGGCTCTTCGAGGTGATGGCCGTCTCAGACGAGATCCGCGCGCTCGTCGTCGCCCGCGCGCCAGCCGGCGAGATCGCCGCGACCGCGATCGCCCAGGGCATGAGGACGCTGCAGGAGGACGGGCTCGAGAAGGTGCGCGCCGGCCACACGAGCCTTGCGGAGGTCGTGCGCGTCACAGGCTGACCGGCCTGCAGGAGCCCGTCGAGCCGGGCGACGGCTGCATCCGGTGCAGCGACACCGGCGATCGCGGCCGTGCCGGTCTCCACGAGGTGATGACGGTGACCGAGGAGATCCGCTCGCTCGTCGTCGCTCGCGCGACGGCGCCGGAGATCGCGCCGATGGCCGTGGCGCAGGGCATGCGCACGCTGCGCGACGCCGGCCGGGCGAAGCTGCGCGCCGGCGAGACCTCGCCGGCCGAGGTCGCGCGGGTCGTCGGCTGACGCCGGCGCCGTCGCGACGGCCGCCGGCGATAGCCTGGCCCGCATGCCGGACTTCCTGCCGCTGCCCGAGCGCAGCCCCAAGCCGCGCAGCGCGGGGCTGACGCACGTCATCGACACGGGTCTCAGCACGGGCGAGGTCGGCGGGCTGCTGCGCCAGGCGGCGGCGCACATCGACATGGTCCGCCTCGGGTGGGGCTCGGCGTACGTCACCGGCGACCTCGAGCACAAGCTCGCCGCCTACCGCGAGCACGGCATCCCGGTCATGCTCGGCGGCACGCTGACCGAGCTGGCCTGGTTGCACGGCCGCGTCGACGAGCTGTGCGGCTGGCTCGACGAGCTCGGCATCCGGGCGGTCGAGGTGTCCAGCGGCGTCGTCGCGATCCCGCCGCCGGAGAAGGCTGCGCTGATCGAGCGGCTGGCGGCGCGCTACACGGTCTTCGCCGAGGTGGGGGAGAAGGACCCCGACGCGCTGATGGCGCCCTACCGCTGGGTCGCGCTGATCCGCGAGGCGCTGGACGCCGGCGCGCAGCTCGTCGTCTGCGAGGGGCGCGCGACCGGCACCGCCGGCCTGTACCGGCCCGACGGCGAGGCGCGCACGGGGCTGATCGACGAGATCGTGCACGAGGTCGACCGCGGCAAGCTCGTGTTCGAGGCGCCGCAGAAGCATCAGCAGGTGTGGCTGATCGAGCGCTACGGCGCAGACGTGAACCTCGGCAACATCCCGCCGGCGGAGGTGCTGTCGCTGGAGACGCTGCGCCTCGGGCTGCGCGCCGACACGCTCGCGCAGTTCCATCCGCGCGCGGCCGATCGTGGCTGAGCGCGGCGCGGTCCTGCTGACCGGGGTCGGCAAGCGCTACGACATCGTCAGCGCGTTCGGCGAGCACGCGTTCACGATCGCCGCCGATCCCAATCCGCTGGCGCCCGCGCGCTACGCGGCCGACCTGCACGTGATCCCGCCGCGGATCGACGATCCCGACTACATCCCGTTCCTGGAGCGGCTCGCGGCGCAGCACGGCGTCGGTGCCGTCGTGCCGCTGACCGACCTCGACATCGAGGCGCTCGCCGCCGCCGGCGACCGGCTGCCGAGCTTCGTTCCCTCCGTGGAGATCGCGCGCGCGACGTTCGACAAGTACGAGACCCACGGGCTGCTGCTGTCGCACGGGCTGCCCTCGCCGCCGACCGTGCTGCCCGGGGAGGAGCCGGCGTCGTTTCCGGTGATGGTCAAGCCGCGGCGCGGTTCCGGGGCACGCTCGATCCACCCCGCTGCCGACCGCGCGGAGATGGAGTTCTTCGTCCGCTACGTCAAGGAGCCGGTGATGATCCAGAGGCTCATGGACGGGCCCGAGTTCTCGATCGACGTCCTCTGCGACCTCGACGGGCGCTGCCTCAACGCGATCCCGCGCACGATGATCGAGTCGCGCGGAGGCGAGTCGATCAAGGGCACCGTGATCGACGATCCCGAGCTCGTCGAGCTGGGGCGTGCCGTCAGCGAGGCGCTCGGGTTCCGCGGGCCGGCGACGGTGCAGGCGTTTCGCGACGCCGAGATCGGCCTCGGCATCACCGACGTCAACACGCGCTTCGGCGGCGCGTTCCCGGCCCCGATGTACGCCGCGCGGCCCGGGCGGACGTATCCCGAGCTGATCGCGCGGATGGCGCGCGGCGAGACGATCGAGCCGCACGTCGGCGACTTCGCCTCCGGCCATACCTTCACGCGCTACTTCTGGCAGCTCGAGCTCGACGCTGCGTTGCGTCCGACGGGGCGCGACATCGTCGCCGACGGGCCGCGCGATCCCCGGGCGGCGCAAGCGGGGTAGGTCGCCGGCGGGTGTGGTGCTCGTGGCGTTCGTTCGTCGCATCGGTCGATCGCTTCGCTGGGTCGCCTCTCCAGGGCGCCGGTTCGTCCGGGCGGGGGTTCGTCGGGGCGGGGGTTCGTCGGGGCGGGGGTCTGCGCTCGGCGGGTCCGGTTGGCCTGGGCGGGGTTCGTCGGGGCGCGGTCGCCGCGCGGCCGCGGCGCGTCTGCGGAACGGCCGCTTCGAGGGAGTGGGACCTCCGCGTTCGCTTTGGCTCGCCGCCAGCGGACGCCGACGGGCGGGTTGCCGTGCGCTGCGGCTCGAGCATGCCCGGGATGTTCGAGCGGGACGGCGATGCGGGCGAAGGTCCAGCGGTACCGCTCGAGCATGTCTGGGGTGTTCGAGCGGGACGGCGATGCGGGTGAAGGTCAAGCGGTACCGCTCGAGCATGTCTGGGATGTTCGAGCGGGACGGCGATGCGGGTGAAGGTCCAGCGGCACCGCTCGAGCATGTCTGGGATGTTCGAGCGGGACGCGCTCGCCTGTCGGCGCTCGGCGTACCGCTCGATCACCTCGCTCGAGGGCATCGTGAACCCGTGCAGCATGCCGCAGCCCCGTCCGGCCGCGTCGCACCCCACGGCGGGTGATCACGAGCGTCGAGATCACGACGACCGCGCCGGCCGGTTGATGGCTCCCTGCCGCACCTGAGGCGACCGACGACAGGACGGTCACGCGCGCCACGGCCTTCGGCTAGACCCTTGCTCGAGCGCCGGACCGACGGCCCCGCTTGCCTCGACGATTTGCGGTTCGTCGGCGTCAGGCACCACGGCGATCTCGCGAGCGGTGACCGCGATCGCACCTACCACGACGCGCCCCGACCACGACGATGGCGAATCGTCGTCGCCAGGCGCCGGTTGTTCGCCACACCCGTCGCGGGACATGCGATACCGCAGCACGCGTGGCACCTGTGCAGCCCCACCGGCGGCACAGATGCCACGAGCGTCCGGCGCACGCTCCTTCATGGATGCCGTCACGCGCGCCGCGGGCCTACGCGCGTCGCCGAGCGACGTGCAGCGCACCAGCGACGCCCAGCGTCCCTACGCCGCCGCGGACGCTCCGCCGGCGGCTGCGCGACGGCGCCCCGACGCGCAGCGTCGCTACGCCGCCGCGGACGTTCCGCCGGCGGCCTTGCGACCGCCCCCTGTCCCACTTGCGGCGCCGGCGATCCGACGAGCCACGCGCACCAGCCACCCGACGCCACAACGCGCGCACGACCGATCAAGACGGACGCCGGAAGGGCAGCCCGCGAAGCGGCCTACGCCGTGGCGTCCGCCGCCGCCGGCGGCGGGATCACCGACCGCGGCCGCGCCCGCCCGTCGGCCGCGACGGAGGCGCGCGCCTGCAGGCGCAGGAACAGCACGATCCCGAGCACGAGGCCGGCCGTCGTCGGGATCGCCCAGGCGATCCCGTGCCCCAGCTGCGTCGCGATCGGTCCCGGGCATACGCCGGAGACCCCCCAGCCGACGCCGAACAGCACGCTGCCGGCGACGTGCCGGCGCTCCGGTCGCACCGGCGACCAGTGCACGCGCTCGCCGGTCAGCAGCGCGCGCGGCGCTCGCCGGCGCAGGATCCACAGTCCCGCGAACGCCGTCGAGACCGCGCTTGCGAAGAAGAGGAAGAGGTAGGAGTCCTCGAACAGCAGGCCGGCGCGAATCACCTCGGGGCTCATCAGTCCCGACCAGGACAGGACGACGCCGAAGACGATTCCGAGGACGGCGCCGGCGACCCGCAGGCGCAGCACTAGATCAGCGCCTCGGTGACGAACGCGACGACGATCGCCGTCGCGAAGAACGTCGCCGTCGCGACGAGGCTGGCGGGGGACGCCATCGCGTTGCCGCTCAGCCCGTTGCCCGACGTGCAGCCGCCGGCGATCTTCGTGCCCAGGCCGATCAGCAGCCCGCTGGCGAACAGGATCGCGACGACGGCGAACGCGCCGGTCGTGCCGCCGAAGGTGTCCGTCAGCCAGCCGTAGCCGTGGAAGCCGGGCCCTCCGGCGATCAGCGCGAAGCCCGCGCCGCCCGCGATCAGGCCCAACAGCATCCACCCGAACGGGCCGAAGGACAGCCGGCGCGCGCCGATCGTCTGCACGACGTCGCTCCAGGCGCCCATGGCGCCCAGGCGCTCGTTCATCAGCCAGCGCATCGCAACGACGCAGAGCCCGAGAGCCGGGCCGCCGACGAACCATGCAAGCTGGGAGTGCGCCATCCCGGCGAAGCATAGGTTGCGCGCTTGTCACGCCGCGGAGCGCGGGTATGCAGCCCCGTATGGAAGCCATCACAACCGCGCCAAACGCCGATCTCGGACCTCTGCTCGGGGGTGATCTGCGCCGTCTGAGCGAGCAGCACCCGGATGTCCCCGTGCTCAGCCTGTACATCGATCTCAATCCGACGGACTTCGCGACGCAGCCTGCGCGCGACTCGGCCTGTACGTCGGTCCTCGACGAGGCGCACAGGCGCGTCGAGGAGTTCGAGACCAGCCGTGACGGGCGCATGTCGCTGCGCGCCGACCTCGAGCGCGTGAGTGCATTGCTGACGGGCTCGGGCGCCAAGCGCGGCAGCGGCATCGCGATCTTCGCCGCCTCCGCGGCCGGGCTGTTCGAGGCGTACACCCTCGGCCGCCCGCCGCAGACGCAGGTCGTCATCGACGACTCGCCGTACGTCACCCCGCTGTTCGTGGCCGGCGATCTGCGCGACTGGCTGATCGTCGTCGCCGACGCCGGCAACGCCCGCTTCCTGCACGGCAACCTCGAGCACGTCGAGGAGCTCGAGCACGCCGAGGCGCGGATCCTCGGCCAGCACGAGCGTCAGGACACCAGCGATCACCAGCGCTGGGTGGAGAACCAGATCGACCAGCACCTCAAGCGCGTCGCCGCGGAAGTCGACCGCCGTCTCGCCGCCGGACGCTACGACAAGCTGCTGGTCGCGGGGTCGGTCGAGATCGCACCCCGCCTGGAGGAGCGCCTCAGCAACCCGGCCCGCAAGAAGCTCGCCGGGCGCTTCACCGTCGAAGTGCCCGACGCGCGCCCCGACGACATCCGCGAAGCGGTGCGCCCATGCTTCGACGAGGACGAGCAGCGCCACGAGCGTGAGGTGCTCGACCGCCTCGCCGAGCGGCTCGGGCGCGGCGAGCGTGCAGCGGCCGGGATCGCCGACGTGCTGGCGATGCTCGAGCAGGCGCGCGTCGAGACGCTCGTCTACGACGCGCGCGGCCAGGCGGCGCCGGCCGAGGCGATCGAGCAGGCGATCGAGGAGGCGCTCGCGCAGTCGGCGGCGGTCCTCCCGCTGCGCCACCATCCCGACGCACTCGAGCCGCACGGGCAGATCGCGGCCGTCCTGCGCTTCTAGCCGGTGTCGTCGCCGCGGGCCCGCGCCCACCCGGGCGTGCGGCTCGGCGAGGCCCGGCTCGCAGCGACCTCAGGCCGGCGCGAGCGCGTCGCCGCCGGCCACGAGCGCCGCGTAGCGCCCGCCTGCCGCCACGAGCTCGTCGTGCGTGCCGCGCTCGGCGATCCGGCCGCGCTCGAGGACGACGATCTCGTCGGCGTCGCGGACGGTCGACAGGCGGTGGGCGATCGCGATCGTCGTACGTCCCTCCGCGAGGGCGTCGAGCGCCTCCTGCACGGCGCGCTCGGTCTCCGAGTCGAGTGCGCTCGTCGCCTCGTCGAGCACGAGCACGGGCGGGTTGCGCAGGATCGTGCGGGCAATCGCGATCCGCTGCTTCTCGCCGCCGGAGAAGCGGTAGCCGCGCTCGCCGACGACCGTCTCGTAGCCGTCGGGCAGCGAGGCGACGAGCTCGTGGATGCGCGCCGCGCGAGCGGCCTCGACGAGCTCGCCGTCCGTCGCGTCGGGCCGCGCGAAGCGCAGGTTCTCGGCGATCGTGGCGTGAAAGAGGTAGGTCTCCTGCGAGACGAGCCCGACCGTCGCGGCGAGCGACTGCAACGATGCGTCGCGCACGTCGACGCCGTCGATCGTCACGCGCCCGGCGGTGACGTCGTAGATCCGCGCGACGAGGTAGCCGAGCGTCGTCTTGCCCGACCCGGTTTCGCCGACGATCGCGGTCTTCGTGCCGGGCGCGGCGACGAGATCGACGCCACGCAGCGTCTGCGCGCCACCCGGCTCGTAGCGAAACCAGACGTCCTCGAAGCGCACCTCGCCGCGGACCGCCCCCGATGCGCCCTCCCCGAGCCGGAGCGGCTCCGCTCGCTCGACGATCTCCACCGGCAGGTCGAGATACTCGAAGATGCGGTCGAACAGGGCGCGCGACGCCTGGATCTCGACGCCGACGTCCAGCAGCGAGCGCAGCGGCCGCAGCAGCTGCGTCTGCAGCGTCGTGAACGCGACGACGGTGCCGATCGTGATCCCCGACGAGCCGCCGGCGATCATCAGTCCCGCGACGAGGTAGACGAGCGCGGGCATGATCGCGAAGCTGATCTGGACGGACTCCATCCGCCACCGGCCCGCCATCCGCGAGCGGACCTCGATGTCGGCCAGCGCGGCGGACTCCGCCGTGAAGCGTGCCGCCAGCTCGTCGGAGCGGCCCATCGTCTTGCCGAGCAGCACGCCGGAGACCGACAGCGACTCGGCGACGAGCGCGGACATGTCCGCCATGCGCCCCTGCTTTCTGGCCGTGATGCGCCTGCGCTCGTTGCCGACGCGGCGCGTCAGCCAGACGAAGAACGGCAGCAGCGCGAGGCTGAGCGCGGCCAGGCGCCAGTCGAGCAGCACCATCGCGACAGTGGTGGCGAGCACGATCGCGACGTTGGCGACGATCGACGTCGCGGTCGTCGTGACGACGTTCTGCACGCCGCCGATGTCGCTGGCGATGCGCGACTGCACCTCCCCGGTCCGCGTACGGGTGAAGAACGCCAGCGACAGGCGCTGCAGGTGGCGGTAGACAGCCGCGCGCAGGTCGTGCATGACGCGCTGGCCAACGAGGTTCGACAGCCAAGTCTGGCCGACGGACAGCGCGCCTGTGGCGATCGAGATCGCGACCATCCCCGCGACGAGCCAGGCCAGCAGCGTCGTGTCGCCTTCCGGGATCGCCTGGTCGAGCACCGCGCGCAGCAGAAACGGCGAGATCATCGCGAGGCCCGCGCTCAGCATGATCAGGGCGAGCACCGCGGCCAGCCGCCGCCTGTACGGAGCGAACAGGCGCGAGATCCGCCGGGTCTGGGGGCTGAGGGAGATCCGCCGTAGTCTACGTGGTTGCGCGTGCAACCAAACCGAGCGTTCCTCGACCGAGCGTTTCCGCTGTAGGTGACGCGGGCAGCTAGTTGGTCCGCAAGCGATCACATGGAGGTCTGAAGATGCGCAAGGTCCTAGTGGGTGCCGCCAGCGCCGCGATCCTGTCCCTCGGCGCCGCGGCGCCGGCCGCGCTCGGCGCACCGAACGCGCGCGCGTGCGAGAACGGGCACGGCGTCCTGAAGGCCCACGCGACGGTTCCGCACAACACGCAGGGCAACCACCAGGCGCACATGAGCATTCCCGGCTTCTGCGGCTACGGCTCGCACTAGGGAGCCGGTCGCAAGACTCCCGGCCCGTGCGCTCCCGGGCGGCGGCGCGGTAGGTGATACTGCCGCCGTGCCCGAGGCGCCGCTCTTCAGCTTCGAGTCGGTGAGCGTCGGACCGCCCGGCGCGCGCCGTCTCGACGGGCTGGTGGCCGAGCTGCCGGCGGGCGGGCTGACGGTCATCGCCGGCCCGTCGGGTTCGGGCAAGTCGACGCTGCTGCGTCTCTGCAACCGCCTCGAGGTGCCGTCGGCGGGCATCGTGCGCCACCGCGGCACGGATGTCGCGCGGCGCGACCCGCTCGAGCTGCGCCGCGAGGTCGCGATGGTCTTCCAGCGCCCCGTGACCTTCGCCGGCACGGTGCTCGACAACCTGCGCGAGGCCGATCCCGACTGCGACGAGGCACGCGGCGCCCAGCTGCTCGAGCGCGCCGGCCTCGATCCGAGCTTCCTGCAGCGCGACGCCGGCGAGCTTTCGGGGGGAGAGGCGCAGCGCGCCTGCCTGGCGCGGTCGCTGGCGACGGACCCGCGGGTGATGCTGATGGACGAGCCGACGTCCGCGCTGGACGCCAAGGCCGTCGCCGTCCTCGAGCGCCTCGGGCGCCAGCTCGTCGACAGCGGCACGCCGGTGATCTGGGTCACTCACTCCGAGCAGCAGATGCGGCGCCTCGCCGACCACGTGCTGCTGATCGACGGCGGCCGCGTCCGGCGCAGCGGGGCGGCGGAGGAGGTGCTCGCGGGTGGAGAGCGGTGATGTCGGGTTCCTCGGCCTCGCCGCGTCGCTCGTGCTGGTCGCCGTCGCGCTGGCGATCAGCCTGCGGCTGCGGCTGCGGCTCGATCGCGAGCTGGCCGTCGCCGTCGTGCGCGGGCTCGTCCAGCTGCTCATCGTCGGCGCCGCGCTGGCGATCGTCATCGATCCCGAGACGTCGCTGGTGTGGTCGTGGCTCTGGGTCGCCGGGATCGTCGTCTTCGCCGCCGCGACGAACAGGCGCCGGGCGCCGGCGGTGCCGGGGCTGTTCTGGATCGCGCTGGTCGCCAACGGCGCGACCGCGGTGGTCGGCATCGCCGTCGCCTTCGGCCTCGGCATCTTTCCCGTCGAGGGGCGCACGCTGGTGCCGATCGCCGGCATGCTGATCGGCAACTCGATGAAGTCGGGGATCGTCGTCGCCGAGCGGCTCGTCGAGGCGCTGTCGGACGGTCGCGCCGAGGTCGAGGCGCGGCTCGCGCTCGGCCAGCCGTGGAGCGCCGCGTCGCGGCCGATCGTGCGCAGCGCGCTGCGCCTGGCGCTCTCACCGCAGATCGAGAACACGAAGGCGCTCGGGATCGTGTTCCTGCCGGGCGCGATGACCGGCCTGATCCTCGCCGGCGTCGAGCCGCTGGACGCCGTCCTCGTGCAGCTCGCGCTCATGTACCTGATCCTCGGCGGCGTCGCGACGACCACGGCGGTCACCGCGCTGGGATCGGTGCGGCGACTGTTCACCGACGACCACCGGCTCGTGGCGCTGGCGCGCTCGACGCGCGACATCGGCTGACGGCCCCGCCCGCCGGCGCGCGCCGACCGCCCGGTGGCGAGCGGTCCGCAGCGACATGCCCGGGCCCCGCCGACCGGCCTGCGGCGACCGGCCGTGCCACCGCTCAGGCGCTCGCCCGGCGCGGCCTCAGAAGACGACGGTGTGCGCCTCGTGGCGCAGGACGCGATCCTCGCAGTGCCACTGCACGGCGCGCGCCAGCACGATCCGCTCGACGTCGGAGCCCTGGCGCTCGAGCTGCTCTGCGCTGCTGCGATGCGTGACGCGGATGACGTCCTGCTCGATGATCGGCCCCGCGTCGAGCTCCTCGGTCGCGTAGTGCGCCGTCGCGCCGATCAGCTTCACGCCGCGCTCCCTGGCGCGCTCGTACGGCGCCGCGCCGGCGAACGCGGGCAGGAACGAGTGGTGGATGTTGATGACCGGGACGCCGACGGCGTCGAGGAAGTCCGCGGACAGGATCTGCATGTAGCGCGCGAGGACGACGAGGTCGAAGTTGCCGGTCAGCAGCTCGAGCTGGCGGCGCTCGGCCTCGGGCTTGGTCTCGCGGGTCACCGGGATGTGGACGAACGGCACGCCGAAGTCGCGTACCTCCTCGGCGAGGTCGGCGTGGTTGGAGATCACGAGTCCGACGTCGAGATCGAGCTCGCGGCGCCGCGCGCGCCACAGGAGGTCCAGCAGGCAGTGGTCGTAGCGGCTGACCATGATCGCCGCGCGCTTGGGCACGCCCGCGGCCGTGAAGCTCCAGCTCATGCCGAACGGAAGCCCGACCTCGGCGGCGAAGCGCCGCTCGAGGTCGGGGCGCATCGCCGACAGGCCGGCGCGGTGAAAGACGGTCCGCAGGAAGAACGCGCCGCCCTCGGGATCGGTCGAGTACTGGTCGGACTCGACGATGTTGGCGCCGTGCTCGAAGAGAAAGCGCGAGACCGCGGCGATGATCCCCGACCGGTCCGGGCAGGACACGAGCAGGCGGCCGATGTCCGGGGTCGTGTTGCGTCGCGTCACGCCGCCAAACTACCTGCGCCGGCCGCCGCGCCGTTCGCCGGTCCTCGCGACCGGCGAGCAGCGCCGCGCGAAGGCGCGACCTTCGGCACGAGGTCCGGCAGCGGACGTGCCGCCGTCGCTGCGCGTGTCAGCCGGGCGCCGCGGCCGGGCGGCACGCGAAGTGCTGCAGGTCCTTCGTCAGCGCGAGAACGCCGAGGAAGCGCCCCTGGTCGTCGACGACGGGAACGCGGCGGGCGTCGCTTGCGATCGCGAGATCGCGGCCCGTCAGAGCCGGAACCTCGGGTGCGATCGTCGGCTGCGGGCGGGCGAGCTCGAGCGCGGGCCGATCGGCGGGTCCGCCGGCCAGATCGTCGGGCGTGACGGCTGCGGCGTAGCGGCCGTCGTCGGCGATGACCGCCAGGCGCCGGCTCTCGCTGACGGCGAACCACGCGCGCAGCTCGCCGGCCGTCGCCGTCGACGGCATGCTCGTGACGCCTGGGTGCATGACGTCGGCCACGGTCAGGCCCTCGGCGTCGGCGGTTCTCATGCGCGCGGTCGGCACGGCCCTACGAGACTAATCGAATCGGGGCACCGTCCGCTCATGCTCGCCACCGGCGCCGCCGATGTCACCACGATGAGCTTTGCGGGGCAGCGGTGTCGCCGCGCGATGCCGGCGATCGGCCGACTGCTTGCGCTTGCGTGTGCGGGCTGGCTGCTGCCCGTGCCGGCGGCGTCGGCCGCCGCCACGGCGGCGACGACGGTGACCAACCCGCTGATCAGCGGCGCGACCGAGATCGGCCACGCGACCCTCACCGCCGGCTACGCCGGCTCCGCGGCGACGGTCGACGTGTCGTCCGCGGCGCAGGTGCGCCTCCAGCCGGGGGCGCTGTTCAAGGCGACGATCTGCCTGAACGTCCACGTCGTCGGCACGGCGCCGCGGGCGCGCTGCGTCAGCTCGGACATCGACACGCGCGATGCGACCGAGGCGAGCTCCTACGCCGTCGCGCCGGTCAGCGAGAGCGTCGAGCGCCCCGCCGCCGGCAACACCGGCTACGCGACGCAGCATGTCGTCGTGACCGATGCCGACTGGACGCTGCTTGCGAACTCGTGGCCGCAGGCCAACCTCGCCGGCGCCAGCGTGCCGCTGTTCGCCGCCGGCGCGGATTCCGGTCCGCTGCCCGGCCAGCAGGGCGTGGCGCTGGAGTCGACGCCCGGCCACGGCGGGGCGAACACCGCGCTGCCGGACTCGATGTGCGTCTCCAACCCGTGGCCGCCGGCGACGCCGCGGCCCGATCTCGATACCGGCGCGCTGGGCACGATGGCTTCTCACTACGAGGTCGGCGAGCCGTCCGGCACGTTCGCGGGCGAGGTCCCCAAGGGCGTGATGATCCTCTTTCACGGCGGCGGTTGGGTCTCCAACGGCGGCGGCGCCGCGCAGGCCCTGCGTGGCGAGGCCGACCGCTGGCGGGCCCGCGGCTGGCGGACGGTGAACTCGAGCTATCGCCCGTGCGGCCGCGCGGTCGGCGACGCCGTCTCCGTCTACGACCGGGTCCGCGCGACGTACGGCGCCGCGAGCCCGGTCTGCACGCTGGGCCAGTCCGCGGGCGGCCACCTCGCGCTGATGGTCGCCGCCCGGCGCCCCGGCGGCGTGAGCTGCGTCGTCGACCAGGCCGGCCCGGTGGACGGCGCGAGCCTCGTCGGGCAGGGCGCGTTCGATCCGCGCGGCGGCGGGACGCAGACGGACGGGCCGAGGGCCGTCCACAACATGATGGTCGCCGCCTTCGGCGAGGAGAACCTGGCTTCGGTCAGCCCCGCGCAGCTGATCGACTCGGGCCTGCAGGGGACGCGCATCCTCGCCGTCACAGCAGCCGAGGACGCCCTGATCCCCTACGGCCAGATGACGATGCTGCGCGACGAGATCGATGCCGCCGATCCCGGCGCGCACGTCGTCACGATGCAGCTGGCGCCCGGCGACCAGCCGTTCGTGCACGGATACGTCAGCCAGGCTGCGCTCGACAGCTATCGCGCGGCCGAGCGCGATCTCGTCGCGCCGCTCGCCGGCGGCGCGCCGGCGGACCCGCCCGAGGCCGAGCCGGCGCCGTCTGCTCCCGCCGATGCCGCAACGCCGGCCGCCGCGATCCTCGCACCGCAGCTCGGCCTCGGTCCTGCGCCGGTCGCGCCGCCGGTCGCGCCGCCGGTCGTGCCGCCGCTCGCGCGGACGCCGGCGCCGGACCGCACGCCGCCACGGGCGCGGTCGTCGGCGCAGCGCTCCCAGCGCATCGGCCCGCGCCTGACGGTCGTCGTGACCTGCGTCGACGAGCCCTGCCGCGCCGTCGCCCGCGCGGCGGTCGCCGTGCGCACCCGCGCCACGCGCCGGGCGCGGACCTACCGGTCGCGCGCGGTTCGCCGGGCGATCGCCGCCGGCGCCCGCACGAGGATCGTCATCCGGCTGCCGCGTCACGTGGCCGCAGCGGCCAGGCGCGCGTCGCGCGCCGGCCGGATCCCGACGGCGCGCGTCACGGTCGTCGTGGCCGACAGCGCCGGCAACCGGCGCGCGCTCAGCCGGACGGTCCGCCTGCGCCGCTGACCTGGCCCCGCCGCCCGCCCGCCCGCTAGCGCCCGTAGGACGCAACCGTCTCGCGCACGAGCCGGGCGACCTCGTCGGCCTGATGCAGGCGCGCGCCGAAGCGCTCGAGCGCAGCGGCCTCGAGCTGCGCGACCGAACGCGTGCCGTCCATCGCCCGCAGCACCCAGCCGACGACCTCGCCGTCGAGCGACGTACTGGGCGCCGGAGCCTCCGTGGCGCTGTAGCGCTCCCCGGGAAACCCGGACGCCGAGCTCTGGTCGTAGCCGGCGACGACCCTGCCGGCGCGCCGCACCTCGACGCGCCAGCGCCAGCGCGAGCCGTTGTCGGCGGTGTCGATGCGGATCTCGATGTCGTCGCCGGGCCGCACCCCGACGGGGTTCTGCAGGGGAAAGAACGCGTGCGCCCAGCTCGAGTCCGTCGACGGCGGCTCGGTCGTCAGCACGACGGAGGGCGAAAGCCGCGACGCGAACCAGCCGCAGACGCCGTGCATGATCCCGGTCGCCGTCGCCGTCACGCCGACGCGCGCGTCGAAGTCCGGCGTCGCGGACGCGTCGAGCTCGCTGCCGAGCAGTCGCGCCGGCTGCGAGAGGAAGCCGCCGGCGTCGAGGTGCGGCATGTGGACGTTGTTGACCATGTAGTGGCGGACCGGCGAGAGGTCGATGCCGTGCCGGTCGGGCGGCCGGTCGTGCAGCAGCGCATACAACCTGTCGGACTGGACGGGCACCACGTGCAGATCGATGGCGGCCGGGATCACGCGTGCGCCCGGCTTGAGGAAGCGGCGGCGCGCATCGACGAGGAAGCCGACCATGCCCTCGCCCATGCCGAAGTTCCACAGCGTCTCGGTGATCAGGACGTCGGCCGGCTCGGGCAGCTCGACGCGGTAGGAGAGATCCTCGAAGAACTCGATCCGGTCGGCGAAGCGGTTGAGCAGCGACAGCTCGCGGGCCAGGTTGACGATCGGTCCCTGCTCGATCGCGAACACCCGCGCGGCGCCGGCCTGGCAGGCGAAGTAGGCCAGCAGCCCGGTGCCCGTGCCGAGGTCCACGACGACGTCGCCCGGACGCACGACCTCGTGGATCGCCTCGCGGAAGCGGTCGACGCGATCGCGGTCGCCGAGCAGCGACGCGTGGTACTGGAGGGTCGCGAGGTTGTTCAGCCAGGTCACGCGCGGCTTGCTCAGGCGACGTTGGGCCGCCAGAAGGCGGGCGTGAACAGGACCAGGACGGTGAAGATCTCGAGCCGGCCGATCAGCATCAGGGCGCTCAACACCCAGCGCCCGCCCTCGGGGACGGCGGTGAAGTTCTCCGCCGCCCCGACCTCGCCCATGCCGGGGCCGATGACGTTCAGCGTGGCGATCACGCTGGACGCCGCGGTCAGCGGATCCAGGCCGTATGCCGCCATGACGAGGGTGCCGGCGGCGAACACCGTGAAGTTGAGGGCGAAGAACGCGAAGACGGCGCGGCGGACCTCCTCGGAGAAGACGCGCCCGCGCGTGCGCAGGACCTGCACGGCCTTGGGCTGCAGCTGGCGCTGGATCTCCTGCCCGGCGGCCTTGGCGAGCAGCATGATGCGGATGACCTTCATCCCGCCGGCCGTCGAGCCCGCGCAGCCGCCGACGAACATGAGCGCCAGCAACGTGAGGCGCGCGAACTCCGGCCACTGGTCGTAGTCGACGGTCGTGTAGCCGGTCGTCGAGACGATGCTCGCGACGGTGAACGCCGAGCCGCGCAGGGCCTCGCCGAACCCGGGCCCGCCGTCCGCGAGCACGAGCGTCAGCGTCACGACCGCGGTGGCGCCGGCGAGGATCAGCAGGTACGCGCGCACCTCCGCCGCCTGTGGCCACAGCCGGTCGCCGCGCAGCGCTCGCCAGTAGAACGCGAAGTTGACGCCGGCGGCGATCATGAACACGATCGCGACGAGCTCGATGGCCACCGAGTCAAAGCCGCCGATCGACGCCGTCCGCGTCGAGAAGCCGGCGGTCGCCACCGTGGTGAAGATGTGGTTGATCGCCTCCCACGGTGACATCCCCGCCAGCCAGTAGGCCGCGAACCCGAGTGCGGTCATCGTGAGGTAGACCGCCCAGATGATCTTCGCCGTGTCCGCGATCCGCGGTGTCAGGCGGTCGGCGGTGACGCCGGAGGTCTCGGCGTAGAAGACGCGCTGGCTGGCGAGGCCCGTCGCCGGCGCGATCGCGACGACGAGGACGACGATCCCGACGCCGCCGAGCCACTGGCTCAGGCTGCGCCACAGCAGCACCGAATCGGGTTGCTCCTCGATCGCGCCGAGCAGCGTGGCACCCGTCGTCGTGAAGCCGCTCATGCTCTCGAAGAAGGCGTCGGCGGGCGCGTCGAAGGTGCCGTGCAGCAGGAACGGCAGCGCGCCGACCGCCGCGGACGCCACCCACGCCATCGTCACTGCGAAGAAGCCGTCGCGCGCGCGCAGCGGCATCGAGCGCAGCCGCCGCGCGGACGCCACGCCCAGCGCCGCGAGCGGTAGGACGCCGGCCGCGGGTCCGCCGAACGCCAGCGCGCCGCCGTCGTCGCCCGCGATCGCCACGAGAAAGCAGGCGGCCAGCCCGAGGCCGACGGCCAGCAGCGCGCCCGAGATCACCGGGACGATGATCTGCCAGTTGAGGTTCGGCCCGCGGCGCCGGCGCGGGGTCACGCCGCGGCGCCGAACGTCCGGCGCAGCTTCGCGACGCCCTGGCGCGTGTTGAAGACCACGAGGCGGTCACGCCGCGCAGGTGCTCGTCGCCCTCGGGGATCAGGACGCGGTCGCCGCGCAGGATCGCCGTGACGTGGGTGTGGGCGTCGGAGTTCGCGGCGGCGATCGTGCGGCCTTCGGCCTGGCAGCCGGCGTCGGCCTGGATCTCGATGACCTCCGCGCCGCCGCTGAGCAGGTACATCGCGTGGACGTTGGGACCGCGGACTGCGCGCAGGATCGCCTCGGCGGTGACGAGCCGGGGCGAGAACGCCGCGTCGATCCCGAGCGCGTCGACCAGCGGGGTGAACTCCTCGCGCGACACGACGGCCAGCGACAGCCCGGCACCGAGCTGGCGGGCGTGCAGCGCGGCGAGCAGGTTCGTGCGATCGTCGCCGGCGCAGGCGACGAACGCACCAGCGCGGTCGACGCCGTGCGCGAGCATCGCGTCCTTGCTGACGCCCTCCTCGTGCAGCACCGTCGTGCCGGCGAGCTGCTCGGCGACCCGCCGCGCCCGCTCGGCGTCGCGCTCCATGATCGTCACGCCGAACTCGCCGGTCTCCTCCAGGCGGGCCGCTAGCAGCAGCCCGATCCGGCCGCCGCCGAAGACGATCACGTCACGCACGCGCTGCGAGTGGCCGGCGATGTGTGCGACGACCGGCTCGATGTGCTCGCGCGCGGACGCGACGAGCACGTGGTCCCCGACCTTCGGGCGGTGGCCGGGCTCGGTGGCGAGCGCGCGACCGTCGCGGATCAGGCCGAAGACGGCGCTGGGGCGCACGATCCTCCGGCTGCCGATCGGCTGGCCGACGAGCGGCGAGCGCTCGGTGAGCACCGACTCGGCGATCGCCACCCGGCCGTTGGCGAAGTACTCGACGTGGATCGCGCCGGGCAGCAGGATCGCCTCCGCGAGATCCTCGGCGGTCGCGCGCTCGGGATTGATCACGAAGTCGATGCCGAGCTGGTCGCGGGCGAAGGACTCGTCCTCGCCGAAGTACTGCGGGTCGCGCACGCGGGCAACGGTCCGGCGCGCGCCGAGCTGGTGGGCGACGAGCGTCGCGATGACGTTGACCGGATCGCTCTGCGTGACGCCGCAGACGAGGTCGGCGTCACCGACGCCGAGCTGGCGCAGGAACGCGGGGGACGCGCCGTCGCCGGCGAGCAGCAGCGCGTCCAGCTCACCCTGCATCGCCTCGACGCGAGCGGCATCGGCGTCGACGACGGTGATGTCGTGGCGCTCGCGGCTCAGCGTCCGCGTGATGTGCTGCCCGACCTCGCCGAGCCCGATCACGATCACTCGCATCGCTGCATTGTTCCCAGACGGACACGTCCGGCGACACGAGGCTCTCCGTGGAGCCCACCGGCCCTGCGCCCGGCGGCAGACAGGTCGTCCAGCTGACGGCGGGTCGGCTCGTGCAGCTCGCGACTGCGACCGACAGGTGAAGCACATGCCCGGGCCGAGCGCCGCACGATCTCCCATCACCTCCGAGCATCGTCTGCCGACGCTGCTGATCGCCGACGACGACGCCGCGTTCCGTGAGCTGCTCGCGCTGCAGCTCGCCGAGCACTTCACGGTCATCGGGCTGGCCGCCGGCGTCGACGAGGCGATCGCGCTCGGCGCCGAGCAGCGGCCCGACGTCGCGCTCGTCGGCATGCAGATGCCCGCCGACGGGGGCATCCGGATCACGCGGGCGCTACGTACGCAGGCGCCCGACACCGCGATCGTGGCGGTCTCCGACGACGAGTCCGACGGGCAGGTCCGCGACGTCATCGCGAGCGGCGCGATGACCTACCTGCGCAAGGGCCTCTCGCGTTCGGAGCTCGCTCTGGCGCTGCTCGAGGCGGCGTCGGCCGCGACGCACGGCGGGCACCGCCCGAGCGTGCTGATCGCCGACGACGACGCCGACCTGCGCGAGCTGCTCGCGATGCAGCTGGCCAAGCACTTCACGGTCGTCGCGACCGCGGCGGACGCCGAGGAGGCGATCCGGCTCGCCGTCGAGCACCGGCCCGACGTCGCGGTCGTCGACATGCAGATGCCCGGCGGCGGAGGCCTCCGGGCCACGCGCGAGCTTCACCGCCGGACGCCCGCGACAGCGGTCGTCGCGCTGTCCGGCGACGAGTCCGATGCGCTCGTGCGCGAGGTGATCACAGGCGGTGCGACGCGCTACCTGCGCAAGGGCATCGCGCGCGCCGACCTCGCGCTGGCCCTGCGGGGCGCGATCGGCGCCCACGGCCGGCTGCAGGATCGCTGACGCCGCGGCTCGTCCAGGTTGCGCCGCCCCGTGGGCAGCCGCGCGCCGGCGCCTACGCCTTCTTCGCCGAGCGTGACAGCTTCACGCGATCGGTGGCGGTGAGCGTCACCTTGCGCAGGCGCACGGCGTCGGGCGTGACCTCGACGCACTCGTCGGTGCGGATGAACTCCAGCGCCTGGTCGAGGCTCATCCGGGTGTGCGGGATCAGGTTGACCATGTCGTCGGCGTTCGCCGACCGGATGTTCGTCTGCTTCTTCTCGCGCACGGCGTTGACGTCGAGGTCGTCGGCGCGCGCGTTGGCGCCGACGATCATGCCCTCGTAGACGTCCTCGCCGGGGCCGACGAACAGCCCGCCGCGCTCCTGCATCCGCATGATCGCGAACGACGCGGTCTTGCCGGCGCGGTCGGCGACCAGCGATCCGGAGGCGCGCGTCTTGATGTCGCCCTGCCAGGGCTCGTAGCGCTCGAAGACCGAATGCATGATCCCCGAGCCGCGGGTCTCGGTCATGAACTCGGTACGAAAGCCGATCAGCCCGCGGGCGGGGACGAGGTACTCCAGGCGCACCCAGCCGGTGCCGTGGTTGACCATCTGCTCCATGCGCCCCTTGCGCAGCGCCATCAGCTGGGTGACGGTGCCGAGGTAGTCGTCGGGGACGTCGATCGCCAGGCGCTCGATCGGCTCGTGCAGCCTGCCGCCGATCTCGCGCGTGACGACGGTCGGCTTGCCGACGGTCAGCTCGAAGCCCTCGCGGCGCATCGCCTCGACGAGCACGCCGAGCTGCAGCTCGCCGCGCCCCTGCACCTCCCACGTGTCCGGCCGCTCGGTCGGCAGCACGCGGATCGACACGTTGCCGACGAGCTCGGCCTGCAGGCGGTCGGAGACCTGGCGGGCGGTGAGCCTGCTGCCCGACTTGCCGGCGAGCGGGCTCGTGTTGATGCCGATCGTCATGCCGAGCGCGGGGTCGTCGACGGCGATCGGCGGCAGCGGCCTGGGGTCGTCGGGATCGGCGAGCGTGTCGCCGATCGTGATCTCCGGGATGCCGGCGATCGCGATGATCTCGCCGGGGCCGGCCTCGGCGGCGGCGATGCGCTGCATGCCTTCGGTGATGTACAGCTCGGCCACCTTGGCGCTCGTGATCTCGCCACCCTGCTCGTGGCGACACCAGGCCACCGTCTCGCCCTTGCGGATCGTCCCGTTGACGATCCGGCACAGCGCCAGGCGGCCGACGTAGGGTGACGCGTCGAGGTTGTTGACGAGCGCCTGCAGGCCGTGGTCCTGCTCGTATGCCGGCGCCGGTACGGCCGACACGAGCAGGTCCATGAGCGGGCGCAGGTCCTTGCCCTCGACGCCCTGCTCGGTGGACGCCTGGCCGGCGCGCGCGTTCGTGAAGACGATCGGAAACTCGATCTGCTCCTCGGTCGCGTCGAGGTCGATGAACAGCTGGTAGACCTCGTCGATCACCTCGTCGATGCGGGCGTCGGGGCGGTCGACCTTGTTGATGACGAGGATGACCGGCAGGCTCGCCTCGAGCGCCTTGCGCAGCACGAACCGCGTCTGCGGCAGCGGCCCCTCGGACGAGTCGACGAGCAGCACGACCCCGTCGACCATCTTCAGGCCGCGTTCGACCTCGCCGCCGAAGTCGGCGTGACCGGGCGTGTCGACGAGGTTGACCTTGACCTCGCTGCCGCCGGCGGGGGTGTAGCGGACGGCGGCGTTCTTGGCGAGGATCGTGATGCCCCGCTCGCGCTCCTGGTCCATCGAGTCCATGACCCGGTCGGCGACCTCCTCGTGTGCCGAGAAGACGCCGGATTGCCTGAGCATGGCGTCCACGAGCGTCGTCTTGCCGTGGTCGACGTGGGCGATGATCGCAACGTTGCGAATGTCTGAGCGCGTGAGCATTGGCCCTAGCTTAGGAACGCGCTCTGCGACGCCGTAACCGGGCGACCCTGATATGGGCTACCTTTCCAATCTGAAAGGCCGGATCACCGGATCCGGCGAAGCAGTGCCAGCGCCCGTGACGTTTGCCTGAACAGCATCCTCGGGGTATGCAGCACAACACCGAGGAGAACCGGAATGCCTACCGGCACCGTGAAGTGGTTCAGCGACGACAAGGGCTTTGGCTTCATCAGCCCTGACGACGGTCAGAAGGACCTCTTCGTCCATCACAGCGGCATCATCGGCGAGGGGTATCGCTCGCTCGCCGAGGGCGCCAAGGTCAGCTACGACGCTGAGGCGGGCGACAAGGGCCCGAAGGCGGTCAACGTCCAGACGATCTAGGTCGTCGGGCGTGGCCACCTGAGCCACGTTGGGGCGGTCGCGCGAGCGGCCGCCCTTTCTTTTTGCCGATCGGCGGCTGCCAGAGCCCGACGACGACGAAGGAGAGCGGGTGCGCGGCAGGGACGAGGCCGTCGTGTGGTCGATCGCGTGAGCGGCGCGCTGCGCCGGGTCGCGAAGTCGATCAGCCGGCGCGAGGCGCTCGCGCTCGCGGCGCTGACCGCCGCCGCGCTCGCCGGCTTCTTCGCGTTCCCCACGTATCCGAACTACGACTCGCTGTACTCGCTGCTGTGGGGCCGCGAGATCCTCGACGGCGAGCGGCCGTCCTTCGACGCCTACCGGGCGCCGACGCAGCATCCGCTCTGGGTCGCGATCTGCATCCCGCTCGCGGCGCTCGGCGAGGGCGGCGACCGCGTGCTGCTCGCGCTCTGCGTGCTGTCGTTCGTCGGCCTCGTCGCGGGCATGTACGCGCTCGGCAAGCAGGTCTTCGCAGCGGTCGTCGGCGTCGTCGCGGCTTTGCTGCTCGCCAGCCGGCTCGACTTCCCGTTCCTCGCCGCGCGCGGGTACATCGACGTCCCGTACATGGCGCTGGTCGTCTGGGCCGCGGCGCTCCAGGTCGCCCGCCCGCGGCGCGGCGGCGCGGTCTGGGCGCTGCTCACGCTCGCCGGCCTGATGCGGCCGGAGGCATGGGTGCTCGCCGGTCTGTATGCGCTGTGGATCGCCTGGGGCCAACCGCCGGCGACGTGGCTCCGGACTGGTGCGATCGTCGTGGTCGCGCCGGTCATCTGGGCGATCAGCGACCTGATCGTCACCGGCGACCCGATGTACTCGCTGAACTACACGACGCAGTCGGCGGCCCAGCTCGGGCGCCGGCAGACGATCGACGAGCTGCCGGGGGTGACGCTGCGCTATCTCTCGGACCTGGCCAAGCCGCCGGTGCTGGTGCTGGGGTTCGCCGGGATCGCGCTTGCATGGCGGATGGCGCGCGAGCGGATCGTCGTGCCGGCGACGCTGCTGGTCTGGGGCGTCGCGATGTTCCTGCTCATCTCGCTGCGCGGCTTCTCGGTCATCGGCCGCTACCTCGCGATCGCCGCGGTCGCGCTGATGCTCTTCGCGGCGTTCGCGGCGGCGGGCTTCGAGCGCCTCCCGGCCGGCCACCGCCTGCGCCTGCCGTGGATGCTCGGCGCGGCGGCGGTGATCGTCGCCGGCGCTGTCTACACGCTGCTGAACTTCAGCCCCGGCTACATCGAGCGCGAGCTCGCGCTGCGCGAGTCGGTGCGCGCAGACCTGTCGCGCGTGCTCGCCGCGCCGCAGGTGCGGGCGGCGCGCCGGTGCGGTCCGATCTCCGTCCCCAACCACAAGCTGATCGCCGACGTGCGCTGGCTCGCGGACGCCGGCGCCGGCGCCGTGATCGCGCGAACGGCATCCACCCCGGCGCGCGGCGTCGCGATCGTCGTCACGGGCGGCACCCGCTTTCTCAAGCATCCGGCGTACGGGCCGTTCGACCAGGGCGAGGACTCGCCGCGGATCCAGGTTCCGCCGGAGGGCTTCTCGCGCGCGAAGGTCGGGCGGCGGTTCACCGCGTACGTGCGCTGCTAGCGGACGCGGCCGCAGACCCGCAGAGCGTGCCGCCGGCCCGGCCCGTGCGGGGTCGCCGACGAGCCGGCGTCAGGCGGCGGGCATGTCGCCCGCGCGTCGCGCCTGCGCCAGCCGAGCCACGTCGATCGGCAGGCCGATGTGGTAGCCCTGCGCGAGGTCGACGCCGTACTGCGCCAGCAGCGCCTGCGTCCGGCCGTCGCCGACGAACTCGGCGATCGTCCGCTTGCCCAGCCCATGGGCGATCTGCACGATCGCCTTGACCATCAGCTGGTCGGTCTCGTTGTCGGCCATGCCGGCGATGAACTCGCCATCGATCTTGAGGTAGCTCACGGGGAGGTACTTCAGGTAGTAGAAGGAGCCGAAGCCGGTGCCGAAGTCGTCGAGCACGAACTGGCAGCCGAGCTCGGATAGCTTGCGCGCGAACTCCTGCGCGGAGTCCATGTTCGCGATCGCGGTCGTCTCGGTGACCTCGAAGATGAGGTTGCCCGGGTTGATCCCGGTCGCCGCGAGCTCGCGCTCGATCAGCTCTGTGAGCTCGAGGTCGCCCATCGAGCGACCCGACAGGTTGACCTCCAGATGCAGGTCGTCGCCGGCCCGGGCATGCTCGGCGATCACCGCGATCGCCTCGTTGACGACCCAGCGGTCGATCGCCTGCACGAGGTTCAGTCGCTCGGCAGTCGGCAGGAACGCGTTGGGCGGGATCAGCGCGCCGTCGTCCGCGCGCATCCGCAGCAGCAGCTCGTACTGCGACAGCGCGCCGCTGGCGAGGTCGAGGATCGGCTGGGCGTGCAGGACGAAGCCGTCGTGCTCGAGCGCGTCGCGGATCCGCTCACCCCATCTGTAACGACCCTCCAGCCGCGCCTGCTGCGCCCGTTCGGGCGTGCTGAAGGAAAGGCCGTCGCGACCGGCCGCCTTGGCCTCGTACATCGCGAGGTCGGCGTCGACCATCAGCTGCGACCCGTCGCCGTCGCTCTCGCCGAGCAGCGCGACGCCGATCGAGGCGGTCATCGAGACGCGTTCGCCGCCGATGAACGCGGTGTGGCGGCGGATCAGCTCCAGCAGGTCGGCGGCGACGAGCTGCGCGTGCTCGGGGGTCGAGCCGGGCAGCAGCACGGCGAACTCGTCGCCGCCGAGACGGGCGAGGATGTCGGTGTCGCGCAGCCGCCCGCGCAGGAGCCCGGCGACGCTGCGGATGAGCTCGTCACCGGCCTTGTGGCCGAGCGTGTCGTTGACGAACTTGAAGTTGTCGACGTCGAGCAGCAGTGCGGCGAGCGATCCGCCGTAACGCGCGACGATCCCGGCCTCGCGCGCGAGATCCTCCTCGAAGCGGCGGCGATTGAGCAGGTCGGTCAGGCCGTCGTGGTCGGCAAGGTGCTTGAGCTGGCTCTCGAAGCGCTTCTGGTCGGTGATGTCGCGAAAGCTCCAGACGCGACCGACGGCCTCGTCGCCGAGGCGGTGGGGCTTGGAGCGGCGCTCGAAGACGCGACCGTCGAGGAACTCGAGCTCGTCGCGCGTCTCGATGTCGGGCTGCGAGTACGCCTCGCTCGTCGTCGACAGGAACAGGTCGGGCTGGCTCAGCTGCTCGAGCACGAAGCTGATCGCACGATCGTCCTCGCGCGCGGCGAGCACGTGCTGGGGGATCCGCCACATCTCCGCGAAGCGCTTGTTGTGGTTGACGATCCTGCCCTCGAGGTCGACGACGAGCAGCCCGTCGGCCGTCGCGTCGAGCGTCGCCGACAGCAGCGAGACCGCTATCTCGACGCGCTCCATCGACGCACGCAGCTCGGCCGTGCGCCGCGCGACGCGCTCCTCGAGCGTGGCCGACAGCGCCTGGACCTCCGCGAAGCCCTCGGCGTTCTCCAGCGCGGCTCCCGCGAGGGCGGCGATGAACGCCGCCATCCGCTCCTCCTCGTCGCCGAACAGCGCCCCCACCTCGCTGTGCGTGACGTACAGGCACGCCGTCGCTCGTCCGCGGACGAAGATCGGCGCGCACAGCGCCGAGCGCACGCGCCCCGACCCGACGCGGTGGCCCGCCTCGCGCTGCAGGTCCTCCTCGCTGAGGACGACGGTCGCACCGCGGTGCAGAGTCCGCTCGATCAGCACCCGCGTGGGCTCGGCGTCGGCGGCGCCCGCGAGCACGCCCGCATCCCGCTCGGCGCCGACGTCGAGCGCTACGACGGCGCACGACTCGCCGCGCAGCAGCGTCTCGGCGGCGCTGACGACCGCCGCGAAGACCGCCTCGTCGGTCAGCGCCGACGCGATCGCGCGCCCCGCGTCGAGCACCGTCGCATAGCGGTCGGCGAGCGACAGCGTGACGTCAGGCGGCGGCACGCGCGCGACGACGGGCCGTCCCGCAGCCCAAGCCGGCGGCTCGCGGCCGGCGCGCGCGGCCTCGCCCAGCGGATCGTCGTCGAGCGCGGCGCGCAGGCCGGCGCGTGCCGCGCGCGTCAGTGCGGCCTCGCCCTGCGCGCCCTGTTGCACGGCGATCGTCAGGCTGCGTGCGAGCATCCGTCGCGCGCGGCGCGGATGTCCGGCGATCGCCTCGACCAGCGCGCGCTCGCGGAGCGCGTGCAGCAGGTTATTGCGGTAGCTGCGCGCCTGGCGGTGCGCCCGGCGCGAGGCGCGGCGCGCACGGCGCGTGCGCCGGCGGCGCTCGCCGGCGGCAAGCGGACTCGTCTGCTCGAGCTGCATCCGCAGCGCCGTCACGAGCCACGGCCGGACGGGCGCCACGTACTCCTGGCGCAGCCCCGACCGCCGCGTATGGAGGTCGGCGTCGGCGAGCACGGCGACCGCGTCGTCCAGCCGTCCCTCCGCGATCAGGCGCAGCGACTTGGCCTGCAGCACCTCGGCGCGCGCGTGGACGTCGCCGCCGGCGTGCTGCAGCTCGGCATCGACGACCTCGGGAGGCACCATCCCGCCGGTCGCCTTCGCCCAGGCACCGACGGCGATGCCCGACGACTGCTTGTCGCCGACCTCGATCGCTGCGCGGTGCACGCGCTGGGCGGCGGCCGCCGCGTCGTTCATCCGCCCGAGGCGGTACAGCGCGAGCGCGATGTGCCAGCCGGCGACGTTGATCTCCCACTGATCGCCCGTCCGCTCGAGGATGTCGACGGCTGCCGACGCCTTCTCCAGCGCGTCCTCGAAGCGCCCGGCCGTGTAGAGAACGGCGCTGTAGAAGCCCAGCGACTGGCCTTCGCCCCAGCGGTCGCCGAGCGATCGGCGGATCGCGAGCGAGCGTTCCGCATAGGCGATGCCGCGGCGCGTCCACGGCAGCATCGTCGTCACCGGAGCGTGCTCGGAGTACGCCTGCGCGAGCTCGGCCGTCGGCGAATGGCGCTCGGCGAGGTTCATGCCGCGCAGATGCGTCCACCCGCAGGGCACGAGGCCCGAGCCGAACCAGTAGGCGTGCGCGAGCTCGGAGTGCAGTCGCATGGTCAGCCGTTCGCGCGCCGTCGGCGCACGCTTGCGGCGGCCGACGAAGAGCGCCGGGGCGACGCTGTGCGCGAACTGCACGACGACCTGCCAGAGCAACGCGAGGAGGAAGCCGGTGCGGCGGCGCGGCACCCGCTGGTGCAGCAGGCGCAGCGCGCGCTCGAGCAGCTGCGCGGCGCTCTCGACGTCACCGCGCTTGAACGCCAGCTCGCCCAGCCGCCCGTCGATGCCGGCTGCGAGGACGTCGGAGTCGCACAGCTCGCGGGCAGCGGCGAAGTGCGCGGCGGCGTCGTCGTAGCGGCCGCGCAGCATCGCGACGTCGCCCAGCCCCTCGGCGATCTCGCGCCTGAGCGCCTGCCCGCGCGCGCCGCGCAGCGCGATCTCGTACTGGTGCTGGGCGACGTCCAGCGCGTAGCGCAGGCGAGCGCTGGCCGCGGCCCGCAGCGCGTATGGCAGCGCCTGCGCGTGCTCGCCGGCGGCATCGAAGTGGTACGCGAGCTCGAACTCGCCGTCGACCTCCTGCTGCTGCAGGTGCAGGGCTGCGCCACGATGCATCGCCGCGCGCCGCTCGGGCGCGAGGCGGTCGAGGAGCGCCTCGCGCAGCTTGTCGTGGACGAAGGCGCAGCGCTCTCCGTCGGGGTCGGACCAGACGATGTGCCGGCGGCGGGCGTCGGCCAGCAGGCTCAGCGCCTCGCGCGGCGACCGGCCCGCGAGCTCGGCGGCGAGCGTCACGCTGAACTGCTTGCCGAGCACCGCGCCGACGGCGAGCAGGTCGAGCAGCTCGTCGGGCACGCGGTGCAGGCGGCGGCTGAAGTCGGCGGCCGAGCGGCTGGAGGCGTGCACGTCGGCGAGCAGCTCGTCGACGACTCGCCAGCCGCCGTCGCCGGGCGCCAGCGCGCCCGCCTCGACGAGCCCGCGCAGGATCTCCACGGCCACGAACGCGTTGCCCTCGGCGAGACGGACGACGAGCTCGGACGCCGACGCCGGGATCGCGCCGGCCATCGACTCGACGAGGTCGCGGACGGCCTCGGCCGTCAGCGGGTCGAGCACGACGCGGCTGGAGGCGCGCAGCGCCCGCAGCGGGTGCTCGGGCGCCAGCTCGTCGGAGCGAAACGCCACGACGACGAGGGCATGGGCCCGTCGATCCTGGCCGCGGTCGTCCGCGCGGCGCCAGTGCGCAAGCAGCTTCGTCGTCTGCTCGTCGGCCCACTGGCAGTCGTCGAGCATGACGACAGCCGGCCGCTCGACCGTCCCCAGCGCGTCGATCAGGTCCGCGAGCGCGCGAATCGTCCGCGTCTCGCCGTGCTGCTCGGTCCGCTGCGTGACCGCGGCCCGCGGGTGCGCGCCGCCCAGTGCGGGCGCGAGATCGGGCATCGCCTCCAGCAGCGCGTCCTCGCGGCCGGCGAGGCGCTCGCGCAGCCGGCTCGCGAACCGCTCGTCGGTCGCGCACCGCGCGACCACGCCGCGAACGATGCCGTCGAGCAACTGGAACGGGCGCTGGGCGCCCTGGTCGCGACCCTGACCGCGCAGCACCCACACGTCGCGCTGGGCGATCGACCGCTCGAGCTCGTCGAGCAGCCGGGTCTTGCCGCCGCCCGACGGCGCCTCCAGCAGCGCCAGGCCCGGTCGCGCGTGCGTGCTGCGCTCCACCTCCTCCTCCAGGCGCGCGAGCTCGGCGCCGCGCGCGACGAAGGCGGGCTCGGTGATCGCCCGCCGCCGGCGTTCGTGCAGCCCGAGCACGAGCTCGGGGTCGTCGATTCCGCGCGCGAGCGCGTCCTCGAGATCGCGCAGGTCGTCCCGCACGGCGTCGGCCGACTGGTAGCGGTCGCGCGGATCCTTGCGCAGCATCCGCGCGACGAGGTCGTCGAGCGCCGTCGGGATGGCGGCGTCGAACGAGCGCAGCGACGGCGGTCGCTGCGTGAGGTGCTGGCGCAGCACGTCTGACACCGACGCGCCGGTGAACGGCGACCGTCCGGCGAGGCATTCGAACAGCAGCGCTCCGGCGGAGTACAGGTCGGACCGCTCGTCGACGTCGCGACGCAGCAGGCCGGCCTGCTCGGGCGAGACGTAGCGGACGGCATCGGTGGCGACGCCTGTGACGTCCGCGCGCACGCGCGTCGTGGGCACGAACCCGAAGTCGACGAGCGTGACCCGGCCGTCGCGGACGATCACGTTCCCCGGCTTGACGGCACGATGCAGGACGCCCCGCTCGTGCCCGAGCTGCATCGCGCTCATCAGGCCGCGCGCGATCTCGAGCGTCTCGCGCGTCGTCACGGGGCCTGTCTCGAAGCGCTGCTGGAGCGTCGTTCCGTGCACGTATGGCCTGACGACGTAGAAGACGTCGCCGTCGCGTCCGAGCGCGAGCGGCGACGCGACGTCGCCGCTGCCGAGATCGCGCAGCGCATCGGCCTCATGCTCCAGGCGCAGCTGCGTCGCCGCCGGCACGTCCTGGCTGGGCAGCGTCTTGACGACGACCTCGTCACCGGTCTGCAGATCCGCGGCGAGATGGGTGCTCACGCCGGCCGACCGCCTCAGCAGGGCCGACGTCGCATAGCGAGCGCCCAGGCACGGTGGAAGGGGTGGCACGGCGGACATGACGCGTGCGGCGGCGGCGGGAAGCGCAGCCGCACGAGCCGTATCGACCGGCGCCGGACCCGGCTTGAGCGTTCTGCGGTCCAGCGGTGTCCTGCGACGGGCGCCTCAGGCCTGCGGGCGCAGGTCGTCGCCCGCCGCGACGCCCCGGAACCCGTCGAGAACCGGGACGTGCGCCGCGCGCTCCTCCTTCACGCCCGCAACCGTAGGGGCTGGGGCTCCTAGGCTGCGACGAGCTTCGTCGCCTGGCGCTCCTCGCTGATCCGCACGACGTCCCACACGAGCCCGACGCGCGCCAGCGCCGAAATCACGATCGCGCTGGGATCCAGCACGCGTTCGTACCAGCGCATCCCGTGCGCCGCCGACGTCGGGAACGCGTGATGGTTGTTGTGCCAGGCCTCGCCGAACGACAGCGGCGCGAGCCAGAGCAGGTTGCGCGACTCGTCGCCGGTGTCGAATCGCCTACGGCCGAAGAAGTGACACAGCGAGTTGATCGAGAAGGTCACGTGGTGCAGCAGCAGGATCCGGACCGCGCCGCCCCACAGCAGACCCGTGAGCCCGGCCGTCAGCGTCCCGCCGAGCGCGTAGCCCAGGCCGAACGGGGCCGCCAGCCCGAGCACGATCCACAACGGCGTCCGGCGGTCGATGAAGCGGATCAGGGGGTCGGCGACGAGGTCGGGGGCATAGCGCTGCTTGTTTGCTCGCTGCGTATGCAGAAACAGCCAGCCGAGGTGCGCGTGGGCCAGGCCGCGCAGCGCGCCGCGCAGCCCGTGGCCGTGGTCGACGTGCGGGCTGTGCGGGTCGCCGACCTGGTCGGAGAAGGCATGGTGCTTGCGGTGATCGGCGACCCACGCGGTGATCGGCCCCTCGATCGCGGCGGTGCCGAGGATCGCGAGCGTCGCGCGGATGACGCGGCCGGTCTTGAACGCGCGGTGCGTGAAGTAGCGGTGAAACCCGACGGTGATGCCCAGGCCGGTCAGCACGTAGATGACGCCGAAGACGACGAAGTCGTGCCAGCGCAGGAGGCTCTCCGAGGCCTGCCAGACGACGACTCCGAGGGCGAGGAACGGCACGACGGTGACGAGGCCGGTGGCAATACGGTCGGCCGTCTCGTTCGCGCAAGGCTCGATGTCCCGCGCGCTGAGCGCACTCTGCATCCCCGTCCGTCCTTTCTGTGGCGAGCGTTCCGGCCGCTTTTCGACCGGATCGCCCGTCCATGAACGGTACCGGCCGGCGGCTGCCTGCTCACACAGGCGTCCACGTCGCGCGCGGGCCGGACGTCGCGGCCCCGCGGTGGACCCTGCGTCGGAGCCTGTTCTAGCCGATGCCGCCGCTCGTACGGCCCTTTAGCTCCGCGATCTCGAGCGCCATCGCGTCGATCACCGCGTTGAGGTCCTCGACCGCGCTGACGTCGCCGTCGCGCATCATCTCCGTCGCCGCACGCGCCTCCGAGAGGCCTTCCTCGAGGCGGCCGAGCGCGTCTTGGATCGTGCTGACGTCCACCCTTGGCCGAGACTACCCTGCGCTCACCCGGCGTGCACCCCGCGCGATCGGCGCGGCGCGGCGCTTCGGCGCTCAGGCGCGCTGCGCTTGCCCACCGCTATCCCGACCCCGCTGGTAGGATTACCGGCGGTGTTCTTCACGACCAAAGCCGAGTACGGCGTGCGCCTGCTGATCGAGCTCGGGCGCCAGGGTCACGGCCAGCCCGTCTCGCTCAAGGCGGTCGCCGACGGCGAGAACCTGCCGCTCGCCTACCTGGAGCGGATCGTCGCGCTGCTCAGGCGCGCGCAGCTCGTGGAGTCGACGCGCGGAGCCCACGGCGGATACCGCCTCGCACGGGCGCCGGAGAGCATCGCGATGGACGAGGTCGTGCTCGCGCTGGAGGGCTCGCTCGCGCCGATGGAGTGCTTCGTCGACGACCGCAGCGACGACGGCCGCGTGCTCTGCTCGCACCACGACGACTCCGGCCGCGGCTGCGCGACGAAGCTGCTGTGGACGCGCGTGCAGGTCGGCGTGCTGAAGACGCTCGCCGACACCACGCTCGCCGAGCTGATCGATTTTCAGACCCGCCAGCTGCCGCGCGCCGGCGAGCACGCGGCGCCGGACGAGAGATCCCCCGCTCCCGCCTGATCCGTCAGGCCGCCCTCGCACGAAGGAGAATCCAAGGAAACCATGCCCGAGCTCGAGATTCGCAACCTCCACGTCCAGGCCGAGGACAAGCAGATCCTCAAGGGCGTCAACCTCACGGTTGCACCCGGCGAGATCCACGCGCTGATGGGTCCCAACGGCTCCGGCAAGTCGACCCTGGCCAACGCGATCATGGGTCACCCCAGCCTCGAGGTCACCGAGGGGCAGATCCTCTTCGGTGGTGAGGACATCACCGAGGCCGATCCCGACGAGCGCGCCCGGATGGGCCTGTTCATGGCGTTCCAGTACCCCGTGGCGATCCCCGGCGTGACGATCACCAAGTACCTGCGCATGGTGATGAACGCCCACCGCGAGGCGCGCGGCGAGGACGACATCTCGCTCAAGGAGTTCCGCAAGACCGTCGAGGCGGCGATGGAGCTCGTCAACGTGCCGCGCGAGTTCAGCGCCCGCTACCTCAACGAGGGCTTCTCGGGCGGCGAGAAGAAGCGCCTGGAGATCCTCCAGCTCGCGCTCCAGATGCCCAAGCTCGCCGTCCTCGACGAGACCGACTCGGGCCTGGACATCGACGCGCTGAACGTCGTCGCGCACGGCGTCAACACCGTCGCGGCCGGCGCCAGCATGGGCGTGCTGATCATCACGCACTACCAGCGCATCCTGCACATGGTCACGCCGACGCGCGTCTCGATCATGTTCGACGGCCGGATCGCGACCGAGGGCGGTCCCGAGCTCGTCGACCGTCTCGAGGCCGAGGGCTACGCGAAGCTGCGCGACGAGTTCGGCGTCGCGGCCTAGCCATGAGCACCCTGGCCGACACCCCGCTGGCGACGGACTTTCCCTGCCTGCGGCGCGACGGCATCGTCTACCTCGACTCGGCGGCCACGTCGCAGACGCCGCAGCCGGTCATCGACGCGATGGACGACTACTACGAGCACCATCGCGGCACCGTGCATCGCAGCGTGTACGCGCTGGCCGCCGAGGCGACAGAGCTCTTCGAGAGCGCGCGCGACCGGATCGCGGCGTTTCTCAACTGGCCCGCGAACTGCACGATCTTCACGAAGAACGCGACCGAGGCGCTGAACCTCGTCGCCTACTCGTGGGGCCGCGCGAACCTGGGTCCCGGCGACACCGTCGTGACGACGCAGCTCGAGCACCACTCGAACTTCGTGCCGTGGCACGTTCTCTGCCGACAGACCGGCGCGCGCTTCGAGATGATCGAGGTCGACGACGACTGCATGCTGCGTCTCGACCAGCTCGACGCGCTGCTCGCCAAGGGCGACGTCAGGCTCGTCGCGGTCGGCCACGTCTCCAACGCCGCCGGCACGATCAACCCGATCGCCGAGATCGTCGAGAAGGCGCATGCCGCGGGCGCGATCGTCGTCGTCGACGGCTCCCAGGCGATCCCCCAGATCCCCGTCGACCTCGGCGAGCTGGGCGCCGACTTCTACGCGTGGACCGGCCACAAGCTCTACGGCCCGACGGGCGTCGGCATCCTGCACGGGCGCCGCGAGCTGCTCGAAGAGATGCCGCCGTTCCTCGGCGGCGGGCACATGATCGCCTCGGTCTCCGTCGAGGAGATCCGCTGGGGCGAGCTGCCGGCGAAGTTCGAGGCCGGGACGTCGAACATCGCCGAGGCGATCGGGCTCGGCGCCGCCGTCGACTTCGTCGCGCGAATCGGCGCCGACGCGATCCGCGCGCACGAGCGCGACCTCTGCGCCTACGCGCTGGATCGCCTCGCCGAGCTGCCCGACGTGACGGTGATGGGGCCGCTGGACGCCGACCGCCGGGGCGCGCTGGTCGCCTTCACGCTGGACGTCGCGCACCCCCACGACGTGGCCGAGATCCTCGGCTCCGCCGGCGTCTGCATCCGCGCCGGCCACCACTGCGCCCAGCCGCTGATGCAGCGCTTCGGCGTCGCCGCGACGTCGCGCGCGTCGTTTGCCGTCCACAACACCCGTGCCGACGTCGACGCGTTCGTCGATGCCCTCAACGACGTGAGAAAGATCTTCGGTTGACCATGGACTCGATCTACCGCGAAGAGATCCTCGAGCACTACAAGCGCCCCCACAACTGGGGCCACCTCGAGGCGCACGACCTGACCTTCAAGGACTCCAATCCGCTCTGTGGCGACGAGCTGACGGTCGAGATCAAGACGACGGACGACGGCAGGATCGAGGATCTGCGCTTCTCCGGCCACGGCTGCGCGATCAGCCAGGCGTCGGCGTCGATGACGTCGGACGAGATCAAGGGCATGACGATCGACGAGCTGCTCAAGCTCGACCGCCAGTACGTCCTGGACCTGCTCGGCATCCAGATCTCCGCGACGCGGATGAAGTGCGCGCTGCTGACGCTGAAGGTGCTCAAGGGCGCAGCGCTCGGCTCGCCCGTCGACTGGGAGCCGGCGACGCCGCCGAGCGAGGCCGAGGGCGGCGTCGAGCGCCACCCGACCGACGGCGATCACCTGTAGGCGCTGCGCAACTGCACGGCTTCTGGCCGTCTTGTGTGTACAAAGGCCCACGGGCGTAAGGTTTCCCTGCGCGCTGCCGATGGTGGCTGGACGGGAGCATTGAGCAGCGCCGTTCTAGGTCGGTTGGACCACCGCTGAACGCGTAGCGCCACCTGATCCTCCGAATCCATCGCGGTCCCTCACCGCAGTAGGAGGATCGACCCATGGTCGACCAACCCATCCGCAGGCCGAACGGGCGCCTGCGCGCCGGACGCGCCGTCGTCCTCGCACTCGCGCTGGCGCCGCTGCTCGCAGGCAGCGCCTCCGCGGCCTCACCCGTCGGGCTTGGTACCGCCGACTCGTTCGCGCTGCTGGGCGGCTCGACGATCACCAACACCGGTCCGACGACGGTCACGGGAGACATCGGGCTGTGCTGCAGCGGCATGGCGACGCCGGGGTTCGGGTCGCTGACGCAGCCCGCGGGAGCGCAGTACGTCGGGCCCGGCACCGTCGCCGCGACCGCTCAGGACGACCTCGACGTCGCGTATGCGAGCGCTGCGGCGCAGGCCGTCACGAACACCGTGCCCGTCGATCTCTCGCTCACCGGCACACCGGCCAGCCCGCTGCTGCCGGGCGTCTACGAGTCGACGGCCCACGGTGCGCTGCAGATCAACAGCGGGCTGACGCTCGACTTCCAGGGCAACCCCAACGCGGTGTTCGTCTTCCAGGGCACCACGCTGGCCACGGCCGTCGGCACCGGCGGATCGGTGAACGTGGTCAACGCCGGCGCCGCCCCGAGCGGGTGCAACATCTTCTGGCAGCTGTCCGACGCGACGCAGGGCGTCACGCTGGGCGCGAGCAGCGCTTTCAGGGGGACGACGATGGCGCTGGGCGCCAGCGTGCTCGGGACGGGCGCCACGGTCCAGGGACGGATCCTCACCCGCCGCTCCAAGGCGGTCACGCTGGACTCCAACACGATCACGCGTAGCGCGTGCTTCGCCCCGCCGGCGAGCGGCAGCGGCTCGGGCAGCGGCACGTCCGCCCCGACCCCGACCCCGACGCCGACGCCGACGCCGACGCCGACGCCGATTCCGAGGCCTGTCGCACCGGCGCTGCGGCCGATCGCCGCGATCGCGACCGCCGCGCCGCCAAGCGGAACCGCGCGGATCTCCGGCGCCGGCGGCTCCGTGCGGCGCCCGTTCTGGGTCTCGGTCACCGGACGCGCGATCAAGAGCGTCGTCTTCTACATCGACGGCCGGCGCATGAAGACCGTGAGGGCGAAGACCGGCCGCAGGAAGTTCAGGCTGAGGATCGACCCGCGCCGCCAGAGCAGGCGCGTGCATCGGGTGACCGCCCGTGTGACGTTCAACGCGACGAGCCGGACGAGGAGCGCCAGGCTGCGGCTCACGTACCGCCGGGCGTCCTCGGTGTCGCGCTCTCCGCGCTTTGCCGGCTGAGCCGATGCGAGCCTGCGTCCGGACCGCGATCGCATGCGCCGTGATCGCGGCGAGCGCAGCGGCGCCTGCAGCGGCGGCCGCGTCGACGGCAGGCGCGGGGACCGTGCGCCCGCTCGGCGCGACGGGAGCGCTCGGCGACGAGCGGCTGTCCGACGAGCTGCGCGTCACCCGCTACGCGGGCGCCGTCGCACGCGCCTCGGTGTACCGCCTGCCCAGCAAGGGCGCGCGGCGTGTCGCGCGCCTGCGCTACCTCACCGAGGACGGGCCGTTCGAGGTGTATCCCGTGCTGCGCAGTCACGTCGACAGCGCCGCCCGGGTGTGGCTGCGCATCCGCCTGCCGATGCGCCCCAGCAACCGGACGGGGTGGGTGCTGCGCCGCAACCTCGGGCCGCTGCGGGGCGTGCGCACCATGCTGCGCGTCAACCGGCGCACGCTGCGCGCGACCTTGTATCGCGACGGTCGACGGGTCTGGTCGTCGGCGATCGGCATCGGGGCCGCGGCGACGCCCACCCCCGCCGGTCATTTCTGGATCCGCAGCCGCCTGCGCGGGCATCGCGGCAGCCCGGTGTACGGGCCGTACGCCTTCGGGACCGCCGCCTACTCGGTGCTGAGCGACTGGCCCGGCGGCGGGGTGATCGGCGTTCACGGCACCGACCGGCCCGAGCTGATCCCCGGACGTCCCTCGCACGGCTGCATCCGCGTGCCCAACGCGGCGATCACGCGCCTGTGGCGTCTGATGCCGGTCGGGACGCCGGTGCGCATCCGCTGAGGCGGTTGCGGCGTGCTACCACGCCCGGCCGTGGGCGGCTACACTGGCTACAGGCAAATCCGAGTGCCGCGGCAGGGATTGCGGCCCGGTTGTTTCTATGGCTGAGATCCTCGACATCTGCACCGTCTCCGAGCTTCCCCCCGGCGCATCGCGCGTGATCGAGTGGGAGGACCTCGAGATCGGGATCTTCAACTGCAACGGCGAGATCCTGGCGATCGAAGATCGTTGCTCGCACGACGACGGCAACCTCGCCGACGGCGAGTTCGACCCGCAGCGGTGCACGGTCGAGTGCCCGCGCCACGGGTCGCTGTTCGACCTGCACACGGGCAAGCCCGTGACGCTGCCCGCCTACGTTCCCGTCGACACGTTCGAAGTCCGCGTCGAGGACGACATGATCAAGCTGGAGGTTGAGTAACCGATATGGCAACTCCCGAGACCATCGCCGAGCAGGAAGCCCTCCAGGGGATCAACTCCGACTACACGGAGAAGTACGGCTTCCACGACGCCGAGAACTACCTCTACAAGGCGCCGAAGGGTCTGACGAAGGAGCTCGTCGAGAAGATCTCCGAGTTCAAGTCGGAGCCGCAGTGGATGCGCGAGTTCCGCCTCAAGGCGCTCGAGCACTTCCTCGCGCGTCCGATGCCGACGTGGGGCTCGCCGCACCTCGCCGAGGTCGACTTCGACGACATCCACTACTTCGTGCGCGCCTCCGAGCGGGCCGAGCGCTCTTGGGACGACGTCCCCGAGGACGTCAAGAAGACCTTCGACCGCCTGGGCATCCCCGAGGCCGAGCGCAAGTTCCTCGCCGGCGTCGGCGCGCAGTACGAGTCCGAGGTCGTCTATCACCAGATCAACGAGCAGCTCGAGGCGCAGGGCGTGATCTTCATGGACATGGACACGGGCCTGCGCGAGCACGAGGACCTCATCCGCGAGTACTTCGCGACGATCATCCCGGCCAACGACAACAAGCTCGCCGCGCTCAACAGCGCCGTCTGGTCGGGCGGGTCGTTCGTCTACGTGCCGCCCGGCGTGCACATCGAGATGCCGCTGCAGGCCTACTTCCGCATCAACACCGAGAACATGGGCCAGTTCGAGCGGACGCTGATCATCGCCGACGAGGGCTCCTACGTGCACTACGTCGAGGGCTGCACGGCGCCGACGTACTCGTCGGACTCGCTGCACTCGGCCGTCGTCGAGCTGATCGCCAAGCCCGGGGCGCGGATCCGCTACACGACGGTGCAGAACTGGTCGACGAACGTCTTCAACCTCGTCACCAAGCGCGCGATCGCCGAGCGCGACGCGACGGTCGAGTGGGTCGACTGCAACCTCGGCTCGAAGCTGACGATGAAGTACCCGTCGGTCTACCTCACCGGTGAGCGCGCGCACGGCGAGATCCTGTCGATCGCCTTCGCCGGCGCCGGCCAGCACCAGGACGCTGGCGGCAAGATCGTCCACGCCGCGCCGAACACGACATCGAACATCTTCGCCAAGTCGATCTCCAAGGACGGCGGGCGCGGCTCCTACCGCGGGCTGCTCGAGGTCGCCAAGGGCGCGCACGGCTCGAAGTCCAAGGTCGTCTGCGACGCGCTGCTGCTCGACGACAGGTCGCGCTCGGACACCTACCCGACGATCCGCATCGGCGAGGACGACGTCAACGTCGGCCACGAGGCGACCGTCTCGAAGGTCGGCGAGGAGCAGCTCTTCTACCTGACGAGCCACGGGCTCGACGAGGAAGAGGCGAGCAAGCTGATCGTCAACGGCTTCATCGAGCCGATCGTCAAGGAGCTGCCGATGGAGTACGCCGTCGAGATGAACCGGCTGATCGAACTGCAGATGGAGGGCTCAATTGGCTAGTCCCGTTCCGTCCACGGCGGCGGAACCGGCTTGGCTGACGGCGCGCCGCGAGCGCGCCGTCGAGCTGGCCCGTGCGTTGGCGCTGCCGTCGTTCCGCGGCAACCCCGGCTGGGAGTTCACGTCGCTGAAGAACCTCGACCTCGATGCCTACGGGCAGCCGGATGTCGCCGACGCCGAACACGCCGAGCTCGGCGTCTTCGAGACGCCGGCGGGCGCGGTCGTCCTCGAGCAGGTCGACCACACGTTCGCCGATCCGCTCGAGCCCGCGCCGAGCGGCGCGCTCGTCATGTCGCTGTCGGCTGCCGTGCAGCAACATCCCGAGCTCGTCGAGCGGCACTTCGGCTCGGTCGTTGCCGCCGACGACCAGTTCGTCGCGCGCAACGAGGCCGCCTGGCAGGGCGGGGCGTTCGTCTACGTGCCGCGCGGCGTCGTGCTCGAGGCGCCGATCGTCGTGACCGTCGTGCAGTCACAGCCGCAGACGACGCTGCACTGGCGCACGCTCGTGGTCCTGGAGGAGGGTGCGCAGGCCGAGATCTGGGAGCAGTACGTGTCGACCGCCGACGACCAGGACGCGCTGATGAACCTCGTGACGGAGCTGTCGGTCGGCGCGAACGCGAACCTGCGCTACGTCTGTGCACAGGGCCTGAGCGAGAGGTCGCTGATCTTCGGCTCGCAGCGCTGCGTCGTCGAGCGCGACGGCGCCGTCGACTGGATCGCCCTCGGCTTCGGCTCGGGCAACGGGCGTGTCGCGATGGACACGCAGCTCGCCGGCAAGGGAGCCGACGCGAAGGTCACGGGCGCCTACGCGACACACGGCCGCCAGCACCTCGACTACGCGACGACGCAGGAGCATGCCGCGCCGAACACGACCTCCGACCTCGCCTTCCGCGGCATCCTCGACGGGCGCTCGAGCACGGTCTGGTCGGGCATGATCAAGGTCGATCCCGGCGCGCAGCAGATCGACGCCTTCCAGGAGTCGCGCAACCTGCTGCTGACGAAGAAGGCGCACGCCGACTCGATCCCGGGCCTCGAGATCCTCGCCAACGACGTGCGCTGCACGCATGCCGCGGCGATCGCCCAGATCGACCCCGAGCAGCTGTACTACCTGCGCTCGCGCGGCCTGTCGCTGGAGGACGCCAAGCGGCTGGTCATCGAGGGCTTCCTCGAGGCGACGGTCGAGCGCTTCGAGCCGGGCTTCGTCCGCGAGGCGATCGCCGGTGCGCTCGAGCGGCGGCTCGAGCGCGTGCTGGGCTAGCGGTCGGTCGCAGGCGCGGTCGCCTCCGCCGCTCGCCCGGTGAACACGAGCATGGACGGGTGGATCGCGGAGGGCGCGCAGCGGATCGCCGCGCGCGCCGAGCACGAGCTCGAACGGCTTGTCGCCGTCTCCTCGCCGTCGGGCGACGTCACCGGGGCCGAGGAGGCCTTTGCCGTCGCCGCGTCGCTCGCGCCCGCCGAGGCGCGGGCCGAGCGCTCGCCCTGCTCGTCAGCCGATCACGCGGAGGATCTGGTCCTGACGCTGGCCGGCAGCGGCCGCGGCCGTCTGCTGCTGCTCGGACACGTCGACACGGTCCACTCCCACCGCGATCACCGAGCCGTCGAGCGCGACGGCGACCGGTTGATCGGATCGGGCACGATCGACATGAAGGGCGGCGACGTGCTGGCGCTCGGCGTCCTGCGCGAGCTGGTGCGCCGCAGCGAGGACTTCGCGCAGGTGGCGCTGCTGCTCGTCTGCGACGAGGAATGGCGTGCCGGCGACTTCGTCCACACGCAGCGCTTCGCGGGATGGGACGCGTGCCTGTGCTTCGAGGGCGGCGACCTGACAGCGGACGGTGCCGAGGCCGTCGTCGTGCGGCGCAAGGCCGCCGGCACGCTGCGCGTGCTCGCCCACGGCCGCTCCGCCCACTCCGGCTCGGCCCCCGACATGGGCGCCAACGCGCTGCTCGCGCTCGCCGGCGCGGCGCAGGCCGTCGCGGCGTGCCACGATCCAGCCGGGCCGGCGAACCTGACGGCGGTTCCGACCGTCCTGCGCTCGGGCGAGGCGTTCAACGTGGTGCCGGCCGCGGGGGAGCTGCTGTGCGACCTGCGCGCGGACGAGCTCGCGACTTTCGAGCTCGTGCTCGACGCGCTGCCCGAGATCGTCGACGGCGTGCGCCTGGAGGGCGCCCTGTTGCGGCGCTGGCCCGGGATGGACTCGGGCGAGCTGACGGCGGCGATGCTCGACGATGCGTCGCGCCGGCTGGGGCGGCCGATCGTGGCGACGGCGCGCGGCGGGGCGAGCGACGCGAGCTACATGGCACCGGTCATCGGCGTCACGATCGACGGGCTCGGACCGCTCGGCGGGGGCGCCCATACACCGCACGAGCACGTCTTGGCCACGTCGCTGCGGACGCGGGCCGAGGTTGCGCTGGCGATCGTCGACGCGGTGCTGACCCGAGGGCGTCCAGAGGGCGTCCAGGAATTATGACGACCAGAGTGCATTCGTCTTGAACGTGCGCTAGGGTTCCGCGGGTCAGTGACCAGCCGAATCCGCGTCGAACCATCGACGGGGAGCGGGGGAACCACTTGAGGTGCGACAAAGCGCCTCGGGGGCGAATCGCCGTCTTGCACGGCATAGCGCTGCTCTTTCTGCGCGAGCCCGTCAGCTAACCCCGTAGGCACCCGAAGGAGAAGGGGTCAGCCGCGTGAAGTCGTCGTACCCGCTGTTTCGCCTTGTCATGTGCCTCGCCGTCGTCGTCCTGCTCGTTCCCGCGCAGGCCGCCAACGCGAAGAAGCGCGGCTACAAGCTCGGCGACAGAACGCTCAAGCAGGGCCACAAGGGCAAGGACGTCCGCTCTCTGCAGCGCTACCTCACCCGCGCCGGCGTCGAGACCGACGCCGACGGCGTCTTCGGCCGCGGCACCAAGCGCGCCGTTCGAACCTTCGAGCGGGTGCAGCGACGCAAGGTCGACGGCAAGGTCTCGCGCTCCGACGTGACCGTGCTCAAGGACGTCGCGCGCAACGGCGGCGCCGTCGCATCGGCAGCCACGACGGGTGGCGCGCTTCCGAAGAGCCGCAAGATCAAGGTCGCCAGGCCCTCCGAGGCTCCGCCGATGGCGCTCGGCCCCGGCATGGTCGCGACCGTCAACGCCGATGGCTACGCGACCGCCCCGGCTGCCGCTCCACCGGTCGTGCAGGCTGTCATCGCAGCCGGCAACAAGATCGCGAAGACCCCCTACATCTACGGCGGCGGCCACGGCCGCTGGGAGGACTCCGGCTATGACTGCTCCGGCTCGGTCTCCTATGCGCTGCACGGCGCCGGCCTGCTTGATGCGTCGATGCCGTCGGGCGGCTTCATGAACTGGGGCGACTCGGGTGCCGGCCAGTGGATCACGATCTACGCCCACGGCGGCCACATGTACATGGTCGTCGCCGGGCTGCGCTTCGACACGAGCGGACGCAGCCGCGCCGGCACGCGCTGGCAGGCCGACATGCGCCCCACCAAGGGCTACAGCGTCCGTCACCCGCCCGGCCTGTAGGGGCTTCGCGGGCACCTGCCGCGCGGATCGGCGAGCGGCGGTAGCGTGCCCCCCGTGGGGCACGGATGAGGGCATCGCACGGATGACCCGCGGGCGCGGGACGTCCGGCCTGCTGGCGGCGCTCGCTGCCGCGGCGCTCGCGACGGCGATGGTGCCCGCCGCCGCCGGCGCGCGCGTCGCGCTGATCGCCAGCGGCACGCGCGAGCTGCCGCTGCTGGACATCTCCACGCACAGCGTCGTCGCGCGGCTCGCGCTCCCGGCACCCGGGCGCGCGGTCGCCGTCACGGACGACGGCGCGCGCGGCTTCGTCGCCGCGGGCTCGACGATCGTGCTGCTCGACGTCAACGCGCGCAGCGAGATCAGCCGCCGCACGCTCGGCAGCGGGCCGATCCGCGGGCTCGCCGTGTCGCCCGACGGCCACCGGCTCTACGCGCTGCAGGGACGCCGCCTGCGGGTCATGCGGGCCGCCACCCTGAAGCTGCTCGGCACCGCGTCGCTGCGCGGGCGCGGCAGGGCGATCGCGCTCGGCCGGGGCGGTCGCCTCGCGGCGATCGTGTTGTCGCGCGGGCGCGTCGCGTTCGTCGACACCCGCAGCAGGCGGCTGCTGCGGCGCGTGCGCGTGCCCGGTGCGACCGGCGTGGCGATCACCCGCGACGGCCGCACGTTCGTCTCGGCGCGCGGCAGCCTGCGGGTCATCCCGCGCGGCGGCCGCAGCGCATCGGGCAGGCGGATCAGGTTGCCGCGCGGCGCCGGCGGGCACCTCGCCCTGTCGCCGGGCGGCTCGCGCATCGCCGTCGGAGCGCGCCGCGGCGGGCGCAGCGGCGCCGTCGTCGCGGTGCGCGGTCGGCGGGCGTGGCGGATGTCGGCGGGCGGGCGCGGAGTGGGCACTCCGGCCTGGACGCCCGACGGCGGGCGGCTGTTCGTCGCCAACGCGCGCGGCGCCGGCGTGTCGCTCGTGAGCCCCGTCACGCGCGGCCTGATCCGCACGGTGCGCCTGCCCCGCTCGACGCCGGTCGGAATCGTCGTGCAGTCCGGGCTCGCGCTGATCCGCGGAACCGAGGGCGACGACACGCTTCTCGGGACGCGCTCGCGAGATCGGATCGAGGGACTCGAGGGCAACGACCTGCTGCGCGGCGGGCGCCAGCGCGACGTCCTCGAGGGCGGGCCGGGCGACGACCGCGTGTCGGGCGGCGCGTCCAGCGACCGGATGAGCGGCGGCACGGGCAACGACTTCCTGCGCGCCGGCACCGGCAACGACATCGTCTTCGGCGGTAGCGGCGACGACGGCGTCGAAGCCGGCACGGGCGACGACACGGTCGACGGCGAGGAGGGCAACGACCGGCTCGACGGCGGCGACGGCGACGACACCATCCGCGGCGGCGAGGGCGACGACGAGATCATCGAGCAGGGGTTCGGCAACGAGCGGCTGCTGTCAGGCGGCCCCGGCGACGACGTCATCCGCGGCGGTCGCGGCTCGGACCGGCGGATGCTCGGCGACGACGGCAACGACGAGCTCTTCGGCGGTCCCGGGACCGAGGCGATGAGCGGCGGGCTGGGCGACGACACGCTCGACGGCGGCCGCGGCGGCGACAACATGATCGGCGACGACGGCAACGACATCCTGCGCGGCGGCCGCGGCAACGACCGCCTCGGCGGCGGCCCCGGGCAGGACCGGCTCGACGGCAGCTCGGGCAGGGACGAGCTCGACGGCGGCGACGACAACGACGAGGTGGTCGGCGGGCCGGGAGCGGACACGCTGCGCGGCGGAGCCGGTGACGACTCGATCCGCGCCGCCGACGACAGCGCCGACGTCGTCGACTGCGGCGACGGCAGCGACACGGTGTACGTCGAGCAGGACGCGCCGACACGCGACGCGCTGAGCAACTGCGAGCTCGTCATGCAGGTGCCCGCGGAGACCGCCAACGACGCCGAGCTGCCGTCGATCATCTTCGGCACGCTCGGCGACGATCTGCTGCAGGGCACCGATGACGCCGACTCGATCTTCGGCAAGGCCGGCGACGACCGGCTGTTCGGCCGCGGCGGCGACGACTACGTCGACGGCGAGGACGACGACGACGAGCTCTCCGGCGGGCCCGGCAACGACATCATCCCCGGCCGCAACGGCAACGACGTCATCCACGGCGACGAGGGCAACGACCGGATCACCGGCGACCGCGGCTCGGACCGGATCTTCGGCGACGCGGGCAACGACGAGATCTTCGGCAACCTCGATCCCGACATCGTCGACGGCGGCCCCGGCGACGACCGCATCAACGTCGTCGGCGGGGGGCTCGACGTCGTCGCCTGCGGACCGGGCAAGGACGTCGTGCTGGCCTCGCCGGGGGACCTGGTGGCACCCGATTGCGAGGATGTCCGCCGCTGAGATGATCCAGTGCTGACCCCGTGCCCGCTCGGGTGCCGGCGAACGAGATCACTGCCCAGAAAAAGGAGAGTCATGCTGTTCTTCGTGCGCTTCGACGTGACCCAGCCGGTGAGCTTCAGCAACAAGGACCTCATCGAGACGTGGATCCGCGAAGCTGAGGCGGCGATCGGCGCGATGGACGCCGGCGCGGTCCCCCACCTGTGGAAGGTCGCGGGCCAGCGCGTCGTGCTGGGCGTCGTCGATCTGCCGACGGCCGAGGATCTCGATCGCGCCCTCGGCGGCCTGCCGATCATGCGCGAGATGGGCGCCGGCATGAAGACCGAGGCGCTGCCGATCTATGACTACCGCACCTTCGCCGCGGATCTGAACGAGGGCGCGTACGGCGGCTGAGACCGCGGTCCGGGCCGCCTTCCGGAGTTGGAAGGCGGCCTGTGACACGGCTGTGCTGTCGGCTCAGCGTGCTGGGAGCACCTGGAAGGAGCGCATCTCGCCGCGCATGCGCGCCAGCAGGTAGCCGGTGAACAGCGTGTAGGAGTGCACGGTGCCGGTGCGCCGCGCGATCTCGTTGCGCACCGTCTGGGGCAGCTGCTGGTTCAGCGACCAGCGACCGTCGCTGATCCGCGCGTTGTACTG
>JBKHXR010000038.1:0-9680 GCA_046565905.1 Thermoleophilia bacterium
TTGCGCGCGCCGCCCAGGAACGCCGCGACACGCTCACGCTCGAGAGCGGCGAGCGCGCCGACATCGCCTTCACGCTGCCGAAGGGCAAGTGGATCTTCCACTGCCACATCGGTCACCACCTGACCAACGACGGCGACGGCCCCGGTGGCCTGATCACGCTCGTCAACGCCACCTGAGCCCTCGACACGGGAGACACGAGACCGATGACAAGACGCGCACTGACAATCCTGATCGCGGCAGTCGTGGCTGTCGGCTTCGGCACCGCCGTGATCGCAAGCAGCCTCGGTGGAGGCGGCGGCGACGGCGGTTCGCACGTCATGCCCGGCGGCCAGACGATGACCGGGACGATGCAGCAGATGGACGACGATTCCGGCATGGAGGGCATGGACATGGACAAGTAGCGGTCGGCGCGCCGGTCCTCAGGGCGGGCGCCCGGCCCCGCTCGGCAGCCACACGCGGAAGCTCGATCCGGCTCCGCGTGTGCTGTCGAGGTCGACGCGCCCGTCGTGAGCACGCACGAGCTCGCGCACGATCGCCAGCCCGATGCCGGCGCCGCCGGTCGCGCGGGAGCGCGACTTCTCGCCGCGCCAGAAGCGCTCGAATACGTGCGGGAGATCCTCGACGCGGATGCCGATGCCCGTGTCGGAGACCTCCAGCTCGACCTCCTCGGCGCCGGTGCGCACGCGCAGTGCGACCCGCCCCCCGCGATCGGTGTAGCGCAGCGCGTTGGACAGCAGGTTGTCGACGACCTGCTCCAGCCGCGCCCCGTCGCCCATTACGTCCGCGGCGTCGAGGTCGAGCGCAACGGCGATCTCCTTCGCCGCGAACTCGCCCGCGTACCTGCTCGCCTGGCGGCGTGCGATCTGCGCGAGGTCGACGTGCTGCTTGTCGAGCAGCAGCCCCGGGCGCTGTGCGTCGGCCAAGCGCGCGAGATCCTCCGCCAGGCGCGTGAGGCGCAGCGCCTCGTCGTGGATCGCGGCCAGCGCCCTATCGGTCTCGAGCACGCCGTCCTGGGCGGCCTCGACGCGCGCGACGATGCCGCCCAGCGGCGTGCGCAGCTCGTGGGCGACGTCGGCGGCGGCCGTCACGGCGGATCTGCTCCTCGCGCTGCAGCGTCTCGGCGAGCCGGTTGAGCGCGCTGCCCACCTGCTCGATCTCGCGTCCCCCGCCGCCCGTCACGCGGCTGTCGAGCTCGCCGCGCTGCATCCTGCGCGCCACGTCCGTCACGCGGCGCAGCGGGCCGGCCAGCCGTGGCGCCAAGAGCGCAGCGGCCGCGACACCGATCCCGAGCGCGAGCAGGGCCGCGAGCAGATGAAGGCGGTTGAGCTGGTTGTGCAGGTGACGATCCTCGGCGGTAACGGCGGTCCCGCCGACCGGAGCGACCTCGACGACCCCCACCGTCGCCCCGCCCACCCGCACCGGCGCGCGGGCACGGTCCCCGCCCCGCGCCGCGCGCACCAGCGTGCGGCCGTCGCGATCGCGCAGCGCGAACCGGTAACCGTTCATCTCCGCCAGATGCCGGAGCTCGGCAGCACCGCGGCGCGTCCAGCCGCGGTCGCGGGCGTAGATCTCGGCGGCGAGCGCGGCGCTGTGGCGCGCGGACTCGCGCAGCCGCGCGTCGGCCGCGTCCCGCAGCCTGCTGTCGAGCCCGGCGTTCGCCAGCACTGTCGCCAGCGCGACCGAGATCACCGCGACACCCGCGAGCGCGAGCGCCAGCCGGACGCGCAGCCCCGAGGCCCGCAGACGATGCCTCATGTCCGCCGGGCGGCGAGCCGGTAGCCGACGCCATGCACCGTTTCGACGTAGCTCGGAGCGCCGGGATCGCGCTCGATCTTCTTGCGCAGGTTCTTGACATGGGCGTCGATCGTACGCTCGTAGCCGGCGAAGTCGTGTCCCTGCGTGCGGTCGATCAGCTCAACGCGCGAGTACACCCGGCCCGGATAGGCCGCCAGCGCTAGCAGCAGCTTGTACTCGCTCGGCGTCAGCGCGACCGGCTCGCCGTCGACGAGCACCTCGTGGCGCACGGTGTCGATCCGCAGCCGACCAGCATCGAAGCTCAGCTGCGCCACCAGCGGCGTGTCCGCCGACGCTGTCCGGCGGAGCACCGCCCGGACGCGCGCCACGAGCTCGCGGGGGCTGAACGGCTTGCTCAGGTAGTCGTCGGCACCCAGCTCGAACCCCTGCACCCGCTGCTCCTCACTTGCCTTCGCCGTCAGCATCAGGACCGCGACATCCGAGCGGCTGCGCACCTCGGCGCAGATCTCCTCGCCCGACATGTCGGGCAGCATCAGGTCCAAGACGAGCAGCGCGGGCCGCTTGGTGGCCGCCAGCCCGAGGCCCTCGCGCCCGGACATCGCCGAGTAGACGATGTAGCCCTCGCGCTCGAGGTAGCCGCGTGCGACCTCGTGCACCCAGGGCTCGTCGTCGATGATGAGGATTCGCTCGTTCACGTTCGGGCTGCCCGTAGAAAGCCGCGAACAACCGATGGTGCAGCACGGATGCCGGCCCTCGCCGACTCTCCTACGGTCTGTCGTACGACCTGAGCTTCGAAACTGGAGGACTCTATGAAGGGCATGCACGCAGCGATGATGGGCCTGTGCGCCGCGATCCTCGTGATCGCAGTCGCCGGCGGATCGGCAATCGGACCAACCCTGCTGCTGCTCGCGGGCTGCGCTCTGATGATGTGGATGATGATGCGGATGATGGGCGGCGGTAGCGGTGGCGACGACCGCCGCTGAACCCGCGGCCGATCGGCCAGGCGTGATCGCACGCGCCAGGCACCGCATCCGGATCGTGCTCGGCGGGTTGGTCGCCGGCATTCTCGGGGTCGCGCCGCACGTGCTGCATCACGTCGGTCCGCTGGCCGGGGCCGCGCTGTTCGCCGGCATCGGCGGCACGCTGCTGTTCGGCGCGATCGGGCTCGTTCTCGCGATCCCGACGCTGCTGAGGATCCACCGCCACACCGGTAGCTGGCGCGTGCCGGCAGCGGCGCTTGCCGCCATGGCCGCGGTCTTCTCGATCTCCGCGTTCGTGATCGGCCCCGCCATCTCCGGCGACGCCGAACGCACCGACAAGGCTCCGCCCGCCACCTCGGCGCCGGGCACGGCACCTCCAGCGCCGGCCACCAAGGACGAGCACGGGCACTAAACGCCGGTCCGTACTTGACCGCACCAAGTCCAGTGCTCGACCCCGACGACACGTAGGAGCGCGCGACATACCGTCGTGCTGACCGAAAGGAACGATCATGAAGCTTCTCAAGCACCACGCCATGCACCTCCTCATGTGCGCACCGATGCTGCTCATCGCGGTGCTCATCCTCGCCACCGGCGGCGGCGCCGTCGGCGTGCTGTTCGTCATCCCCTGCGTGCTGATGATGTGGATGATGATGGGCGGCAGCGGCAGGTCCGGCACCGGCGGCACCACCGGTGATGGCTCGTGAACGACTACGGCTACGGGCTGTGGTTTCTCGTCGTGATCAACACGGCCGTCGTGTTGATCTTCGCGGCGAGCTTCTTTCACCCGACATCCAAGCGCGACTGGCGAGCGTTCGGCACGTTCTCGGCATTCGTCGTCGCGCTGTTCACCGAGATGTACGGCGTGCCGCTGACCGTGTACCTGCTGTCGAGCTGGCTCGGCAACAGCTTCCTCGGACTTGACCTCACCCACGACGGTGGCCACCTCTGGGCGAACCTGATCGGATGGGGCGGCGATCCGCACTTCAGTCCGTTCCACCTCGCCAGCTATGTCTTCATCATCGGCGGCTTCTGGGCGATCTCCTCCGCCTGGAGCTCGCTGTACCGCGCCAGCAAGGACGGCGCCCTGGCGGTCACGGGGCTGTACGCGCGCGTCCGCCATCCGCAGTACGCCGGGTTCATGGCGATCATGGTCGGCTTCCTGCTGCAGTGGCCGACGATCCCGACGCTCGTGATGTTCCCCGTCCTCGTGCTCGTCTACCGGCGCCTGGCGATCTCCGAGGAGCACGAGACGCGCGAGCGCTTCGGAGAGGAATGGGACGCCTACGCATCGCGCACTCCGCGGTTCTTGCCGCGCAGGCACAGCGGCGGCGTCCAGCCGCCACGACCCCGCGAGATCACCAGCTCATGAGCGTCACGACGCCGGAACGTCTGGCGGCCCACACCGGCCATGAGGATCACGCCGCGCACGCGGCCTCGGCAGCAGTGCCGGCCGACGATCTCGCGCGCCAGGACCGCGACCGCGCGAACGAGTACCGGACGCTGAAGCGCAAGTTCTGGTTCGCCGCGCTCGTATCGATACCGGTCGTGCTGCTGTCCTATCCCATGCAGATCGGGCTGGACCGCTGGGACACGTTCGAGGCCGGCTCGGACTCGCTGCTGTGGATCTGGCGCGCGCTCGGCGTCGCCACGGTGCCGGTGCTGGCGTGGTCCGGAAGCCAGTTCTACTCCGGGGCCTGGCAGGCGACGCGCCACCGCACCGCGAACATGCACACGCTGATCGCGGTCGGCATCTCGGCGGCGTGGCTGTACTCGACGGTCGCCGTGCTGTGGCCCGACGCCTTTCCGGAGGACAGGTTCGCGGAGGTCTACTACGACGTCGTCGCGGTCGTGGTGGCGCTCGTCACGCTCGGCCTGGCGCTCGAGGTCAAGGCCAAGGGCCGATCCTCCGACGCGATCCGCAAGCTCATCGGGCTGCAGGCCAAGTCGGCGCGCGTCGTGCGCGACGGCCGCGAGATCGAGCTGCCCGTCGAAGAAGTCGTCGTCGGCGATCTGCTCGCGGTCCGTCCGGGCGAGAAGATCCCGGTCGACGGGCTCGTCGTCGACGGCGAGTCGGCGCTCGACGAGTCGATGGTGACCGGCGAGTCGCTGCCGGTCGACAAGCGCGCGGGTGACGATGTGATCGGCGCGACGCTCAACACGACGGGCGCATTCACGATGCGGGCGACGAAGGTCGGCAAGGACACCGCGCTGGCGAGCATCGTGCGGATGGTCGCCGACGCGCAGTCCACGCGCCTGCCGATCCAGCGCGTCGTGGACCGCGTGTCCGGCGTGTTCGTCCCGGCCGTGATCCTCGTGGCGATCGCGGCGTTCGTCGTGTGGTTCGACATCGGTCCGTCGCCGGCGCTGGCCTACGCGGTGATCGTCGCCGTCACCGTGTTGATCATCGCGTGCCCGTGTGCGCTCGGATTGGCGACGCCGACATCGCTGACGGTCGGCATGGGCAAGGGCGCCGAGTACGGGATCCTCTTTCGCGGCGGCGATGCGCTGCAGGCGCTGCGCGATCTGGACATGGTCGTGCTCGACAAGACCGGCACAGTGACGTGGGGGCGGCCGGCATTGACGGACGTCATCCCGGCGGCCGGCTGGACTGCGGAGGAGTTACTGCGTGTCGCGGCCGCCGTCGAGCGCACCTCGGAGCATCCTCTGGCGCGCGCCGTGGTCGCCGCCGCCACCGAGCTTGAGCTGCCCGCCGTCGAGCGGTTCACCGCAGTCCCCGGGCACGGCGTCGACGCGACCGTCACCGGCCGGCGAGTGCTGTTCGGCAACGAGCGCCTGATGACCGCCAACGCCATCGCAACCAGCGCGCTCGACGACCGCGCCGCCGACCTCGCGGGGGACGGCAAGACGCCGATGTACCTCGCCGTCGACGGCCGGCTCGCAGGCCTCATCGCGGTCGCCGACACGATCAAGCCGGACTCCCAAATCGCGATCGCACGGCTGCGCGAGCTCGGGCTGCAGGTCGCGATGCTGACCGGAGACAACGAGCGCACCGCGCAGGCGATCGCCCGCCAGGTCGGCGTCGATCGCGTCCTCGCCGAGGTCCTGCCGCAGGACAAGACCCACGAGGTGCGCAAGCTGCAGCTCGAGGGCCATAAGGTCGGCATGGTCGGCGACGGCGTCAACGACGCGCCTGCCCTGTCGCAGGCCGATGTCGGCCTCGCGATCGGCACCGGCGCCGACGTCGCGATCGAAGCCTCCGACGTCACCCTGGTCGGCGGCAGCCTGCGCGGCGTCGTAACGGCGATCGAGATCTCTCGCGCGACGATGCGCAACGTCACGCAGAACCTGTTCGGCGCGTTCGTCTACAACGGCGCCGGCCTGCCGATCGCGGCCGGGCTGCTGTACCCGCTGTTCGGGATCTTGCTGTCACCGCTGATCGCCGCCGCCGCGATGGCGTTCAGCTCGGTCACCGTCGTCACCAACGCCAACCGCCTGCGACGGTGGACTCCGAAGGAGGAGCTCCCGTGAACGCCACGCAGGTGCTCGTCACGCTCGCCGGCCTCGGCTTGATGGCTGCCGTCGCCTGGTTCTTCTGGGGTCCGCGAAGCGCGGGCGTCGCCGCCGCCGTCACGACCTCCGGCCACCAGGAGGCGATGATCCTCGTCAAGGGCGGCTACACCCCCGACGTGATCGTCGTCGAGCACGGCAAGCCCGTACGCCTGATCTTCCGGCGCGAGGAGACCGCGGCTTGCTCGGAGACGGTGGTTCTGCCCGACTTCGAGCGTTCGGCGACGCTGCCCGAAGGCGAGGACGTGCCGATCGAGTTCGTCGCCGGCGAGCCCGGCGAATACGAGTTCACCTGCGGCATGGGCATGCTGCGCGGCAAGCTCGTCGTCCACTAGCAGGCGATCCCGATGGTCTCGCCGGCAGCGAACACCGGTCAGCCCGCACACCACGCATCGGGCGGATCGAGCGTCCTGCGCGTCACCGACGTCAAGAAGTCCTTCCACCGCGGCATCTGGCCCCGGCGCCGGACACTCGAGGTCCTCAAAGGGGCCACGTTCGAGGTGGGAGCCGGCGAGCTCGTCGGGCTCGTCGGCGAGAACGGCTCTGGCAAGAGCACGCTGATGCAGATCATCGTCGGCCTGCTCAAGCGCGACGGCGGCGATCTCGAGCGTCCCGGGCGGCTCGGCTACTGCCCGCAGGTCCCGATGCTGTGGGACAAGCTGACGGTCGACGAGCACTTCGAGCTGTTCGCCCGCGCCTACGGCCTCGACGACCGCGCGCGCGATACGACCGTCGGCGGGCTGCTCGCCGAGCTGCAGTTCGAGCGCTACCGCCGCTATCGCGTCGAAGAGCTGTCGGGCGGTACGCGACAGAAGCTCAACCTCGCGCTCGCGCTGATGCACGAGCCCGAGTTGCTGCTGCTCGACGAGCCCTACGCGGGCTTTGACTGGGAGACCTACCTGCGCTTCTGGGAGATGAGCGAGCGCCGCCGCGATGCCGGCATGGGGATCCTGATCGTCTCTCACCTGCTCGCCGAGCGCGACCGGCTCGACCGGATGTACGAGCTGTGCGAGGGGCGGATCTGCACGTGCTGAGCACCACCGCGCCCACGGCTGGCAGCTTCGCCCGCGAGCACCTGCGCACGCCCTTGACGATGGTGCTGCTGCTGGCGATCCCGGTCTTCTTCGTGCTCATCTTCGCGAGCGTGCTCGGGGAGTTCGCCGACGCCCTGGGCGGCACGCTCGCGCAGCGCTCGGCGACGGCGATCAGCGCCGGCTGGGCGGCCGCCTTCCTGTCGGGGTCGCTCGGCTTCTTCCAGTTCGCATCCTCGCGGGGAGCCGACCGGCGCCTCGCGCTGGCTGGCCTGGGTCCGGCCCGCGTCGCCGCGGCGCGGATTGCCGCGGCGCTCGCCCTCGGGGTCACGGTCAGTGCCGTCGCGTTCGTCACGCTCTGGTTGCGCAGCGGGATCGAGCATCCGCTGCACGCGGCCGTTGCGATCTTCGCCTTCGCGGCGATCTACATCGGCATCGGCGCGCTCGTCGGCGCGCTCGTCTCAGGTCAGCTGGAGGGCTCGCTCCTCGTCGTGCTCGTCTTCTCGCTCGACGCCTTCTCGGGTCCGCAGATGACCAGCGACGGCCTGCTCGCGTTCACGCCCACGCGCGACGCGGCGAACCTCCTGATCGCCGCCGGCGGTGGCCAGGGCTCGCCCGGCGGCGAATGGCTCGGCGTTGCGGCGATGTCTCTCGGCGCGCTCGCCGTTGCGGTCGCGGCGTTCTGGCTCGCCGCCAGAGGACGGTCCTGATGGCCCGCCCACTGACTGCGGGCGGCCCGCCGCGCGACGGCCCGCGCGAGATCGTCGCGCGGGCGCGTGTCGCGACGGTCATGGCGTTTCGGGATCAGCGCCGCCGCCCGCTTGTCCTGATCCTGCTCGTCGTCGTCCCCGCGTACGTCGTGACGCGCAGCATCGCGATGACGCAACCGACGCCCCGCACGATCGGGCTTCCCGGTGACGCCGTCGTCACAACCACCATGCAGGAGCTTCACGGAGCGGTGATGGCGGGCACCGCGATCGCGTTCGTCGCCGCGCTCGTCGGCGTCTTCGTCATGCAGTCCGCACTGCAGGGCGACCGCCGCCTCGTCGTCGCCGGATACCGCCCCGGCGAAACCGCGTTCGCGCGGATGGCCGTCCTTGCCGCCGCCACCGCACTCGTCGTCGCCGTCGCGGCAATCGCGACCGCGGCGTACTTCACCCCCGCCTCCTGGCTGCGGCTGCTAGCGGCGCTCGTGCTCATCGGCCTCATCTACGCCGCAGTCGGCGCGCTCGCCGGCGCAATCCTCGGCAAGCTCGCCTCGACGTACCTGATGCTCTTTCTGATCATGACCGACCTCGGCATCGCCCAGAACCCGATGTTCGGCGACGGCACGCCGCAGGCCTGGGCTGTGCTGCTGCCTGGCTACGGGCCGACGCGCGTGATGGTCGACGCAGCCTTCTCGCCAGGCTTCCACACCAGCACCGAGTTGGGGCTCGGTATCGCGTTGAGCATCGCCCTGGCGCTGGCCGTCCACCTCGTGCTGCGTCGCAGCCTCGCGGCACGGACATAGACGGGCCGCCCGACGCCCCGCCGGTCCGCACTCAGCCAGTATCGACGCCACGGCCTTGAGCCATAAGCGTGCCGGCAGTCGGCCACGCGACAACTCGGCGGCACCCTCGCTGGGCTTAGTGCGCGCCTCGTTTCGCTGGACCGCCGCCGGCATGCTCGTCGCCGAGCAGCAGTTCCGCAGGATCATCGGCTACCGCGACCTCGCCAAGCTCGTCATCGCGATCGAGCGTCACGCCCTCCGCGTCGCCGCAAAGGACCAGGTCCGTCAAAAGATCACCGAGCCCGTTACCGTCTGACCGTCAACCCATCGGGGCCGCCGACGAAGTTCCACGACGATCCGGAGTGCGCCCAGACTGTTGGAGGGCGATGAATAGATAGATCGCGATTTCAACGACAAGCTTGTCGTCGCCTGCCGGGGAAGGTCCGGTCCGGGTAGCTGCCAGGAGGCCCGGTAGCAGGCTGCCGGCTTCGCGGGGAAACGCGCGGGGTCGAAGCGCAGCGTCAAGCATCCTTCGGGGGTGTGCGACCGAGCGGTCCGCAGCATCAAGCGAAGCCTGCCGCGTCGTGAACGTGTATCAGGGAGAGCCGAGCCTCGTCCGGTTGGGTGAAGGCCATGGAAGGGGTGTAGAGCCTGGATTGCGGCCCCGAAGAACTCCTCGGCGTAGAGGGCGCGGAACGTTCGGATGGTGATGGCGGGAGCTGGGGAGGCCCTCCCCGGCCCGGCCGCCTGCGGAATCGTGCGGTCGGAGCGTCGCGGCCTATAACCGGCGTGAGTCGGGAAGTGGCCGGGTGCCGGGAGGGCGTCGGAGGCGGCCGTAGTACCGCTTGAGCCGTGCGGACAACACAACCGTCGGTGAGGGAAGGGCCGCTGCTTCGT
>JBKHXR010000039.1:0-29086 GCA_046565905.1 Thermoleophilia bacterium
GCCGGCGGCGATCAGGTAGCCCATCCCGCGCACGGTCGGGAAGCGCTCGCGGCCGAGCTTGCGCCGCAGGTAGCCGAGCTTGCGGAACATCTCTGCGATGCGGTTGGGGTCCTTGGCCATGGCGCGGGCTCCTTGTCGTGGGGTTGCGCGGTGTCCTGGTCACCACCGTGCCCGCGGCGCGTGAGACGCGCGTGAAGCGGTCATGAGTGTCGTTTCACAAACGCGCGGCGCGTCTGCCGCCCGCGCCCGCGCTACGCGTCGGCGATGACGGCGAGCACGTCGCCGCTGCGCACGAGGTCGCCCTCCGAGATCGGCAGCTCGGCGATGACGCCGGCCTTGTGGGCCGTGATCTCGTTCTCCATCTTCATCGCCTCGATGATCGTCACGACCTCCCCCTCGACGACCTGCTGGCCGGCCTTGACGGGGATCTTCCAGACGCTGCCCTGCATCGGCGACGCGAGCGTGTCGCCGCCGTGGCCGTTGTCGCGCGCCCTCGGCTCGCGCGCGGCACGCGCCGGGCGTCGCGGCGCGGCGCTCGCGGCGGTGCCGCCATCGCCGGCGGCGGGAGGGGCGGGCGGCCCGATCACGCGCACGTCGAACCTGCGCCCGGAGACCTCGACGGTGTAGGTCTGCTCGACGGTCTGCTGCCCGTCGCCGTCCTGCGCGCCCCGTGTCGCGGGGGCCGCATCCGAGGCGAGCGCCTTGAGCCAGTCGCGATCCTCGAGCAGGTCGCGGCACGTCTCGCCGCGCGCCCACTGCTCGGTGGCCAGCAGCGCGCGGTGAAACCCGATCAGCGTCCTGAGCCCCTCGATCTCGTACTCCGCCAGCGCGCGCAGCATGCGGCGCGTGGCCTGCGCGCGGTCGACGTCCCAGACGATGAGCTTGGCGACCATCGGGTCGTACGTCGGCGAGATCTCGCTGCCCGCGCGCACGCCCGAGTCGACGCGCACGCCGGGGCCGGCAGGCTCCACGTAGGCGCCGATCCGGCCGGGCGCGGGGGCGAAGTTCCTCGCCGCGTCCTCGGCGTTGATGCGGCACTCGATCGCGTGTCCGCGCAGCACGACGTCGTCCTGCGCGATCGACAGCGGCTCGCCGGCCGCCACGCGGATGCCCTCCTTGACGATGTCGATGCCGGTCGTCATCTCGGTCACGCAGTGCTCGACCTGGACGCGCGTGTTCATCTCGAGGAAGAAGTACTCGCTCGCACCGTCGTGCTCGGACACCACGAGCAGGCCCTCGACGGTGCCGGCGCCGCGGTAGTCGACCGCCCGCGCGGCGTCGACGGCGATCTTCCCGATCCGCTCGCGCAGCGCCTCGTCGACGATCCACTCCGGTGCCGGCGACTCCTCGATCAGCTTCTGGTGGCGGCGCTGGATCGAGCAGTCGCGCTCGCCGAGGTGGATCGTGTTGCCGTGCCCGTCGGCGAGCACCTGGACCTCGACGTGGCGCGGGTCGGGCAGGTAGCGCTCGAGGTAGACCGTCGCGTCGGAGAAGAACTTCTCCCCTTCGCGGGCGGCGCCCTCGAAGGCGTCCTCGAGCTCGGCGGGCGTCAGCGCGACGCGGAAGCCCTTGCCGCCGCCGCCACCGGCCGCCTTGACGGCGACCGGGTAGCCGATCTCGTCGGCCGCGATCGACCGCGCGTCGTCGAGCGACTCGACCGGCGCCACCGTCCCGGGGACGATCGGCACGCCGGCGTCGCGCATGAGCTCGCGGGCGCGCGTCTTGGAGCCCATCGCGTCGATCGCGCTCGCGGGCGGTCCGATGAAGACGACCCCGGCCTCCTCGCAGGCACGCGCGAACGCGGCGTTCTCGGCGAGAAAGCCGTATCCGGGATGGACGGCCTCCGCGCCCGACCGGCGGACGACGTCGAGGATCCGCTCGATGTTCAGGTAGCTCTCCGACGGCGCCGCGCCGCCGAGCAGGTAGGACTCGCCTGCGCGGGCGACGTGCAGGGCGTCGCGATCAAGCTCGGAGTAGACGGCCACCGAGGCGACGCCGAGCTCGTCGAGCGCGCGGATGATGCGGACGGCGATCTCGCCGCGGTTGGCGATCAGGATTTTCGAGAACATGCGGTGACGCCATCCTAAGTGCCGCGGGGGCTCTTGGCCCCGCGAGCCTGTCGACAGGCCCTTAGGGTACGCGTGCGGCGCCGACGCCCAGCCCGATCTGCGAAACAGGCACCGGGCGCCCGACGTGCAGGCCCTGCGCGTGGTCGACGCCCTGCGAGCGGACGAAGGCCTCGAGCTGAGGATCGCTGACGAACTCGGCCACGGTCTCCTTGCCCAGGCCGCGAGCGATTCGCACGACGGCCTCGATGACGAGCTGGTCGGTCCTGTTGCCCAGGCAGCCGGAGACGAACTCGCCGTCGATCTTCAGGTAGTCGAAGGGCAGGTGCTTGAGGTAGTAGAACGAGCCGAAGCCGGCGCCGAAGTCGTCGAGCGCGAAGCGGCAGCCGAGCTGCGTGAGGCGCTCGGCGAAGAGGCGCGCGATCGGGATGTTCGCGACGGCCGCGGTCTCCGTGATCTCGAAGATCAGCCGGCCCGGATCGACGTGCGAGCTGGCGATCTCGCGCTCGATCAGCGCCAGCAGCTCCTCGTCGTTGAGCGAGTGGCCCGACAGGTTGATCTCGAGCGCGATCGTGCCGCCGGGGTCACCGGCGAGCAGCTCGATCGCCCGTCCGACGACCCAGCGGTCGATCTCGGGTGCCAGGCCGAAGCGCTCGGCGAGCGGCAGGAACGCGGCGGGCAGGATCAGCTCGTCCTGCTCGCCGAGCATCCGCAGCAGCAGCTCGTGCTGGCCGGTCGCGCCCGTGCGCAGGTCGCGGATCGGCTGGGCGTGCAGCACGAAGCGCCCGTCGTCGAGCGCCGTGCGCAGGCGGTCCAGCCAGCTCATGCGGTCGCGGATCGGCTCGGGCCGGTCGCTGTCGGCACTCACGATGCAGAAGCGGTCGCGGCCGGACTCCTTGGCCTCGTACATCGCGAGGTCGGCCTCGATGAGCAGCTCCTCGCCGTTGAGGTCCGAGCAGCCGAACGGTGCGACGCCGACGCTCGTCGTGACGCGCCGCCGCCGGTCGCCGGCGATGACGGTCGCCTGCTCGCGGACGGCGCGCACGAGCTCGGCGGCGACATGCTCGGCCTCGCGGACGTCGGCGTTGGGCAGCAGGACGGCGAACTCGTCGCCGCCGAGGCGGGCGATCGTGTCGGTCTCGCGCAGACGGTCCTGCAGCACCGCCGCGACCGACAGGATGAGCTCGTCGCCGGCGTGATGGCCGTGGGCGTCGTTGACGTACTTGAAGTGGTCGAGATCGAGCACGAGCAGCGCGCCGCGCGGGCCGTAGCGCGCGACCTCGGCGACGTGGCGGTCGAGCTCCTGCTCGAAGCGCCGGCGGTTGAACAGGCCCGTCAGCGGGTCGTGGTCGGCGAGGTGCTGCAGCTCGCGCTCGAAGCGGCGGCGCTCGGTGATGTCCTGGATCTGGTCGAGGAAGTGCAGCGGCGCGCCGTCGGCGTCGCGCACCAGCGTGACGCTGCGCGCGACCCAGACGGTCGTGCCGTCCGGGCGCAGGTAGCGCTTCTCGTCGACCTGCGACGTGACCGTGCCATCGACGAGCGCCTGCATCACCTCGTAGTCGGCGGCGAGGTCGTCGGGGTGCGTGATCGCCGAGAACGTCGTCCCGGTGAGCTCCTCGGCCGCGTACCCGGTGATCTTGCAGAGGGCCTGGTTGACCTCGAGGAAGCGGCCGTCGAGGTTCGCGACCGCCATCCCGATCGGGGCGTCCTCGAACGCGCGCCGGAAGCGCTCCTGCGCCTCGCCGATCTCGCGCTCGCGCTCGACGCGCTCGCGGACGTCCTGAGCGATGAGCATCGCGCCGACGATCTCGCGCGGGTCGTCGGCGCGCAGCGGGCTCGTGCGCAGCCAGAGGGCGTGCCCGTGCACGGCGGAGACGATGTCGAAGCTGCGCTCCTCGCCCTCCAGCGCGGCGGCGCACGCCGCGACAAGGGTCGCCGCCTCCGGCTCGGGCAGGATCGCCGCGACGTGCTCGCCGATCAGCTGCGACGGCACGATCGCGCCGTCGTGCAGCTCCCGGCCCGCGGCGAACTCGAGCCTCAGGTCGTCGCCGACGAGGAACACGGCCGTTCCCGGCAGCCCGTTGACGAGCGCCCGGTAGCGGCCCTCGCTGCCGGCCAGGGCACGTTCGGCGAGGACGTTCTCCGTCACATCGCGCCCCGACGCGTAGACCATCCGCTCCTCTTCGACGATGCGCAGGCTCCAGTCGATCCAGCGCCACGTGCCGTCCTTCGCGCGCCAGCGGTTCGTCAGCCGGCCGCCGGCCGCCTCGGCCACCCGCGGCGCGCGCGTCGCTGCCGTCATCGCGGCATGGTCCTCCTGCGCCGTGAGGTCGAAGACGGAGGTTCCGAGCAGTTCCTCGGCCGTCCAGCCGAGCCGCTTGTGCCACTCGCCGTTGACGGCGTGCAGGCGGCCGTCGCAGTCGATCGTGCAGAGCATGTCGCGCGACAGGTCGAAGAAGCGCGTGCTCTTCTGCTGCAGGCGACGCTGCTCGGTGATGTCGCGGGCGATGCCGAGCGAGCCGATCGGCGCGCCGGTCGCGTCGCGGAAGGGGCTCTTCGTCACCGACAGGACGTAGCGCTCCGGGCCGAAGCGGCCGGCGATCTCGTAGGACGACGGGGTCTGCTTCTCGAGCACCTCCGAGTCGTGCGCGGCGACCTCGGCGGCGACCTCCGGCAGCAGCTCGGGGTTCGTGCGCCCGACGATCTCGCGCCCGGGCCGGCCGATGAGCCGCGCCGCCGCGCTGTTGAGCAGCAGGTAGCGCCCCTCGAGGTCCTTGACGTAGATCGAGTCGGTCGTCGCCTCGAGCAGCTGCTCGAGCAGGCGCCGGCTGCTGGCGGCGCGCTCGGCAGCGCGCCCGACCAGCCGCGCGAGGAAGATCAGCACGAGCGAGCGCCCGACGACGGTCAGGGCGCCGTCGCCCGACCAGCCGAGCAGCGCGCAGGCGGACATCACGGCGACCGCGCCGAGCGTGCACAGCAGGCCCGCGCGCGTGCCGGACTCGGCCGACACGAGGGCGACGGCGATGATGCTGCCGAGGCCGATCGTGACGGCGGGGAGGTTGAGCATGACGCGCGCGGCGCAGGCGCCGACGACCAGCGCCGCGGCGAGCACGAGCACCGATGCGCGGCCGGCGCCGTAGCTGCCGAGCAGGCGCGTCAGCCCTGCTGGAGCCAGCCGTTCGTCGACGACCGCTCCGCCGGCCTGATCGGATGCGCGCATGTCAAGCCGTCATCGGCCATCCGGCCGCACTTCTTGATGCCGCGCGCGGCGAGCGCGCGAGCCGCCGGGAGTTCGCTGGCCCGCGTGTCGGCGACGCTGGACGCAGTGTCCATAGGCGCGCCGCGCGAGCGCGATTACGGTCGCGGCTAGTCGTCGATCCAGGTAGGGGGAGTGGCTCGTGCAGATCTCGCTGGCGCCGTGCCCGCAGTCGTCGTACGCCCGCGCAGCGGGCCGCAGGAAGGCGGCGCTCGCCGCGCTGCTGATGCTCGCCGTCGGCATGGCGGCCGCGCCTGTCGCGGCCGCCGCGCCGAGTCCGAAGTCCAAGCACGGCTTCGTCCTGGAGGAGGCGACGATCGACGACATCCAGACGGCGATCAGGCACAACAAGCTGACCGTCACCGAGGTCGTCGAGGGCTATCTCGAGCGGATCAGGCAGTACAACGGCACCTGCGTCAACCAGCCGGAGGGCATCCTCGGCCCGATCACGACGATCGCCAACGCGCCGAAGATCAACGCGCTGATCACCCTGAACCTGCGCCCGCAGGCGCTCGCGGCATGGGGCTTCGACGATCGCAAGGCGCGCAGCATGACCGACGCCGCCGACACCGATCCGAACATGCCCGACGCGCTGCAGACGGCGGCCGCCATGGACGCGAGGTTCGCCAGGACGCGCAAGCTCGCGGGCCCGCTGCACGGCGTCGTGATCGCGATCAAGGACCAGTACGACACCTTCGACATGCGCACGACCTCGGGCGCCGACGCATTCTGGGCCAACGACCGCCCGCCAGACGACGCGACGTTCGTCGCCCGCCTGCGCGACGCCGGCGCGATCATCCTCGCGAAGGCCAACATGGGCGAGTACGCCGCCGGCGGCGTCACCGGCACGCGCAGCTCGTTCGGCGGCACGATGTGCAACCCGTACGACACGCAGCGCGACCCGGGGTCCTCGAGCGGCGGCTCGGGCATGGCTGTCACGGCGAACTTCGTGACCTGCGCGATCGGCGAGGAGACCGGCACGTCGGTGCGCGAGCCGGCCAAGAACAACAGCGCCGTCGGCCTCGCGCCGACGCGCGAGCTCGTCAGCGCCGACGGGATGATCCAGCGCGGCATCACGACGCGCGTCGGGCCGATCTGCCGCACGGTCAAGGACACGGCCGCGATCCTCGACGCCTACGCCGGCTTCGACCCGGCGGACGAGCTGACCGCGTTCAGCACGGGTCGCAGGCCGGCCAGGCCGTACAGCGCGTACGGCAGCGAGACGCGGCTGGACGGCTACCGCATCGGCGTCGTGCGCGAGTACATGGACAAGAGCCTGTTCACCGTCGCCGACGAGGAGAGCATCGACATCGTCGACGCGGGGATCGACCGCCTGCGCGACCTCGGAGCGACGATCGTCGACCCCGGGCCGCACGGGGCGCTGTTCCAGAGCTGCGTCGACAGGATCGTGCCGAAGTGGCAGAACCAGCAGTTCGTCAACCAGTTCCCGTCCGTCTTCCCGAAGGACGCGAGCGGCGCGCCGGCGGACGATCACATCGCGACGCTGCTGAACATGCACTTCAACCCCAACCTCGTGCCGCACACCGCGACCGGCCGGCCGACGATCCGCAACCTCGGCGGCAGCGGCGGCAACGACACCGGTGACGGGCGCTACAACTACAACGCCTACATCCGGGAGCGCGGCGACGCCGCGATCAAGAGCCTCACCGACCTGATCGAGAAGGCGAACTTCTGGCAGGACCCGGTGATCAACAACCGCAGGTCGAGCCTGGTGAACGCCGACGACGATCGGACGCTCGCCAACGCGAGCAACCTGCAGACGCGGTTCACGCTGCAGACCGTCGTGTTCCAGTGCTTCGCCGAGAAGGAGCTGGACGCGGTCGTCTACCCGACGGGGAACGTCCCGCCGGCGATCATCACCTCGCCCGAGGAGCCGAGCGTCAACGACCGCAGCCCGGGGCTGTGGACGTACATCAACAGCCGCGGGTTTCCGGCGATGACGGTGCCGGCAGGTTTCACGACGAAGGTCTACGACCGCGGGCCGGCCCGCGAGCTGCTGGCGCCGAAGGCGGCGAAGCTGCCCGTCGGGATCGACTTCCTCGGGCTTCCGTTCAGCGAGGCCAAGCTGTTCGAGATCGGCTCGGCGTTCGAGACGGCGACGCGGCACCGGATCCCGCCGCCGGCCTTCGGACCGCTGGACGCCGCGGAATGACACGCAGCCGGTGGGGCGCCCTGCGCGGTCGCGGGCCGCGCAGGGCGCACCGCCGCCCGCCTGCTCAGGCGCCCAGCGGGCGGTCGCCGATCCAGTAGCGCGGGCCCGGACCGCGGCTCGCCGCGCGGTCGCCCGGATTCGCCAGACGGCAGCGGTCGAGCGAGAGGCAGCCGCAGCCGATGCACTCCGTCAGGCCCGCCTTGAGGCGCTCGAGCTCGGCGATGCGCTGGTCGATCCGCGAGCTCCAGCCGTTGGACAGCCGCGCCCAGTCTCGCCGCGTCGGCGCGCGATCGGGCGGCAGCTTCGCGAGCTCGGCGCCGATCTCCTCGAGCGTCAGGCCGACGCGCTGGGCGAACACGATGAAGGCGATCCGCCGCAGCACCGGCCGCCGGTAGCGGCGGTGGCCGGATCCCGCCCGCTCGGAGTCGATCAGGCCGCGCTGCTCGTAGAAGCGCAGCGCCGAGGACGCGACGCCGCTGCGTCGCGCGACCTCGCCGATCGTCAGCAGGTCGGCCATCGCGTCGCGCGGAGCAGGAGCACTGGAGTTAAAGCGTACTTGAACTCATAGCCCGGCGCCGACGCGGGTCGACGCTATCCGCCGCCGCGCTGATCGCAGGCCGGGCGCCGGTGCCACGCGACCGGCTCGCCCGTCGCGTGCCCCGTCGCCTCCAGCAGCGACGCCCGGGCCCATGCCGTGCTCTCGGCGGCCGGGGTGGGAGCGAGCGGCGGCGCCGTGTCGCGCATGAAGCGCTCGAGCGCGGCGACGACCGCGGCGGCCTCCTCGTCGGAGGCGGCGGACGGCGCGATGATGCGCAGCTGCGGGCGGCGGTTGACCACGCCGGCATTGTCCCACCCGCGGCCGCGCGGCGGCGAACGGCGCCGCCCGAGCCGCTCGCTAGCGGATCATCCCCGCGCCGACGGTGTCGTTCGTCGTCTCGTCGATCAGGATGAACGAGCCGGTGGCACGGTTCTGCGCGTAGCTGTCGAACGCCATCGGCTTGGAGCTGCGCAGCCGCACGCGGCCGATCTCGTTGAGCCCGAGCTCGCTGGCGCCGGCGTCGGGCTCGAGCGTGTGCACGTCGACGTGGTCGACGATCTCGTCGACGACGACGCGCGCGGCATGCGTCGCGTGCTTGATCGCGTAGCGCGCGCCCGGGCGCAGCGGGATCTCCGCCATCCAGCACACGGTCGCCTCGAGCTCGCGCGCGAGCTGCGGCGCGTCGCCGGGGTGACAGAGGATGTCGCCGCGCGAGATGTCGATCTCGTCCTCGAGCAGCAGCGTCACCGACATCCCGGCGCAGGCCTCCTCCAGCGGGCCGTCGAAGGTGTCGATCCGCGCGATCCGCGTGATCTTCTGCGACGGCAGGACGAGCACCTCCTCGCCCGCGCGCAGCCAGCCCCCCGCGATCTGGCCGGCGTAGCCGCGGTAGTCGGCTTCGTGGTCGCGGATGACCCACTGGACGGGGAAGCGCGCCTGCTCGAGGTTGCGGTCGTCGGCGACCTTCACCGTCTCGAGGTACGCCAGCAGCGGCGGGCCGCCGTACCACGGCATGTTCGCGGACCGCTCGACGACGTTGTCGCCGTGCTTGGCGCTGATCGGGATGTAGACGATGTCACGCGCGCCGAGCCCGCCGGCGAAGGCCGAGAAGTCGCGAACGATCGCGTCGAAGACCTCCTCGTCGTGGTCGACGAGGTCCATCTTGTTGACCGCGACGACGAGGTGGGGGATGCCGAGCAGCGCCGAGATGTAGGCATGGCGCTTGGACTGCTCGAGCACGCCCTTGCGCGCGTCGACGAGGATCACCGACAGGTCTGCGGTCGAGGCGCCGGTGACCATGTTGCGCGTGTACTGCACGTGGCCCGGCGTGTCGGCGACGATGAACGAGCGCCGCGCCGTGGCGAAGTAGCGGTAGGCGACGTCGATCGTGATGCCCTGCTCGCGCTCGGCGCGCAGCCCGTCGACGAGCAGCGACAGGTCGACGTCGCCGTTGCCGCCACGCCGCCTGGACGCCTCCTCGACGTGCTCGAGCTGGTCGGTCAGCACCTGCTTGGCGTCGAACAGCAGCCGCCCGATCAGCGTCGACTTGCCGTCGTCGACGGAGCCGGCGGTGGCGAGGCGCAGGAGGTCCGCCTGGGCGAGGGCCATCAGCGGTTGCTCCTGTGACGCGTCGGGGCGGGCATCAGAAGTAGCCCGCGACCTTGCGGTCCTCCATCGCGGCCTCGCTGGCGCGATCGTCGGCGCGGGTCTCGCCGCGCTCCGTGACGCGCGTGGCGGCGATCTCCGCGACGACGGTGCCGAGGTCGGCGGCGGTCGAGCGGACGGCGCCCGTGCAGCTCATGTCGCCGACGGTTCGGTAGCGCACCGCCGCCGTGAACGGCTGCTCGCCGTCGATCAGCTGCACGTGCTCGGACATCGCGTAGAGCATCCCGTCGCGCTCGAAGACCTCGCGCTCGTGCGAGAAGTAGATCGACGGCACCTCGAGCCCTTCGACGGCGAGGTACTCCCAGACGTCGAGCTCGGTCCAGTTGGAGATCGGGAACACGCGCACGCTCTCGCCGCGGCGGATGCGGCCGTTGTAGATGTTCCACAGCTCGGGCCGCTGGTTGCGGGGGTCCCAGCCGCCGAAGTCGTCGCGGAAGGAGAAGATCCGCTCCTTGGCCCGCGCGCGCTCCTCGTCGCGGCGCGCGCCGCCGAAGGCGGCGTCGAAGCCGTGCTCCTCGATCGCGTCCAGCAGCGTCGTCGTCTGCAGCCGGTTGCGCGACGCGCGCGGACCGGTCTCCTCGGCGACGCGGCCGGCGTCGATCGACTCCTGCACGGAGGCGACGATCAGCCGCTCGCCGAGCTCGGCGACGCGGCGGTCGCGAAACTCGATCACCTCCGGGAAGTTGTGGCCGGTGTCGACGTGCATCAGCGGAAACGGGAAGCGCCCCGGACGAAACGCCTTCTCGGCGAGGCGCAGCAGCACGATCGAGTCCTTGCCGCCGCTGAACAGCAGCACCGGCCTGGCGAGCTCCGCGGCGACCTCGCGCATGATGTGGATCGCCTCCGACTCGAGCGCCTGCAGGTGGGTCATGTGGTGGGTCTTCATGCGGGGGCCGCCTCGACCTCGGGGGGTGGCGCGACGCGCGTGCGCAGCAGCACGTACGCGCCGAGCCCGACGAGCAGGGGCACGCCGACGAGCACGGTCGGCGGCACGGCGACGCCGGCCTTCGTCAGGACGCCGAGCGCGGAGGCCAGCAGGACGCACCCGAGCACCGGCCGCAGCACGTTCGCCGACACGCGGCCGATCAGCTGCGCGCCGATCACGACGCCCGGCAGCGAGCCGATCAGGATCGTCCCCATCAGCGCGAAGTCGACGTTGCCGCTGGCCAGATGAGCGAGGCCCGCGACCCACAGCAGGATCGCCGCGTGGAAGACGTCGGTGCCGACGACGCGATGCGGCGTGAGCTGGAAGACGAGGATCAGCGCCAGGCCGATGAGCGCGCCGCTGCCGACCGACGTGACGCCGAGGACGAGGCCGAGCACGGCGCCGATCGCGACGGCGCTGACCTTCGTGCGCGTCGTCTGCTCGACCGAGTGGCGCTCGCGGGCGACGAGCTTTGGCATGAACAGCGCCCGGCCGAGGATCGTCACGGCGACGATGATCAGCGCGATCGCGATCGACACGAGCAGCGCCGGCTCGAAGCTCTTGCCGTGCGCCGCGTGCAGCCGGGCCAGCAGCCAGACGCCGACCAGCGCGCCGGGCACGCTGCCGACCGCCAGCCAGACCGAGACGCCGAGGTCGACGGTGCCCCTGCGCCAATGCCGCCAGCCGCCGAGCGTCTTGGTCACGGCGCCGTAGGCGAGGTCGGTGCCGATCGCGACGACGGGCGGCACGCCGGCGAACAGCACCAGCAGCGGTGTCATCAGCGAGCCGCCGCCGATGCCGGTCAGGCCGATCAGGATGCCGACGCCGAGGCCGAAGAGGATGACGAGCGGGTCCATCGGGCGCCTAGGAGACGTGCAGCCCGCACTCGGTCTTGTCCGAGCCCGCCCAGCGTCCGTCGCGGCCCGTGCCGGGCAGCGTGCACGGCGCGCAGCCGATCGACTCGTAGCCGTCGTCGTGCAGCGGGTGGTAGGGCAGGTCGCGCTCGTGGATGCGGGTCCACAGGTCACGCTCGGTCCACAGCGCGAGCGGGTTGTACTTCGCGATCTGACCGCGCTTGTCGTCGACCTCCGCGAGCTGCGTCGCGGCGCGCGACGGCCCCTGCTCACGGCGCAGGCCGGTGATCCAGGCGTCGGCGCCGGCGAGCGCGCGGTTCAGCGCGGCGACCTTCTGCGTCCCGCAGCAGTGCTCCGGCCCGCTCCACGGCGGCGTGCCGAAGGCCTCCTCGACCTCGATCCGCACGCCGAAGCGCTGCTCGAAGGCGCGCCACGTCGCGAGCGTCTGGGGGAACAGCACGCCGGTGTCGATCGTCACGACGCGGACGTGGGGCGCGATCGCGAGCAGCTCGTCGAGGATCACCGACTCCTCCTTCTGAAACGAGCAGAGCAGGACCAGCCGCTCGTGAGCGGCCGCCCGGCGCAGGGTGCCGGTGAGCGAGCCCGCGGGACCCGCCGTCTCTAGACCGCGCACTCGCCTTCGCCCCGGACGACCTGGAAGGGGACGTCCTTCGTCCAGTCGATGAACGTCGTCATCGTCTCGAGGGTGAACTCGATCGGCATCGCCAGATCGCGGACGCGGTCCTCGAAGGCCTTCGTGCCCACGCGCCCGGCGAAGGCGTTGAACGTCTCGCCCTCGTCGCGCTCGGCCTCGTACCAGCGCAGCCAGCGCTCGACGGCCTCGGGCACGCGCTTGGCCGCCAGGCGCACCTTCAGCCGCTGGCCGTAGACGATCTCGCCGCCCTCGAAGTTGCCGGCGACGTGCGCGACGTAGGCGGGAACGGTGTGCTCGCCGACCTTGATCGAGGCGCCGTAGAAGCCGATGTTGGCGATGTGGTGCTGGCTGCAGCCGTTCGGGCAGCCGCTCATCTTGATGTGCACCGCACGGGTGAGCGGATCTGTGATCCGCATCTCCTCGAGGCGCTTCTGCACGGCGGCGTTGAGTCCCATCGACGAGGTGATGCCGAGCTTGCAGGAGTCCGTGCCGGGGCACGAGACGACATCGGTCACCTTGTCCGGGCCGGTCTCGCCGAGGCCGAGCGCCGAGAGCTTCTGCCAGACCTCGTAGAGCGCCTCGTCGCGCACCCAGCGCAGGACGAAGTTCTGGTGCACCGTCATCCGCATGTAGCCGCCGCAGTAGTCGCGCATGATGCTCGCGATCGCGCGGAACTGGTCGGGCGTCAGGTCGCCGCGCGTGACCTTCACGTGCACGGTGCTGAAGCCCTCCTGGCGCTGGGCCTGGACGTTGTCGGCGACGAAGCGCTCGAACGCCGCGACGTCGCCGTTCGGGGTGGCGTAGGCGCCGGCGACGGGCGGCGCGGAGGCCTCCTCGTCGTCGCTCCAGGCGATGTCGTCGATCGAGAAGTCGCGCTCGGCGACCCAGTCGCCCCGCAGCTCCTCCTCGACCATCTCGCGGAAGGCGTCGATGCCGATCTTGTCGACGAGCACCTTGATCCGCGCGCGGGCGCGGTTGACGCGCAGGAACTCCTGGCGATCGAAGATCCGCAGGCAGGCCTCGGCGACCTTGAGGTACTCGCCGTCGTCGAGGCCGACGAAGTCGTAGAGCGTCGGCGCGACGCGCGGCATGATCGACGTGCCGCCGCCGACGCGCATCTCGACGCCGCGCTCGCCGTCGCGCTCGCGGGCGAGGAAGGCGATGTCGTGGATCCCGGTCAGCGAGCGGTCGGCCTGCGGCGTGCCGTCGAACGCCGTCTTGATCTTGCGCGGCATCATCTGCGTCGTCGGGTGGCGCACGAAGTAGCGCACGTAGGCGCCGGCGTAGGGCGTCAGGTCGAACAGCTCGTCGGGCGCGACCCCGGCCCACGGGTCGCCGGTGACGTTGCGCACGGTGTTGCCGCAGCCCTCACGCGACGACAGGCCGGCAGCGGAGAGCTCGCGGATCAGCTTCGCCGCGTCGGGCAGCGGGACGTGGTGCAGCTGGATGTTCTGGCGCGTCGTGATGTGGCCCTTGTTGAGCGGCACGTACTTCTCGATGACGTCGGCGAAGGCGTCCATCTGATCGGGCGAGACGCCGCCGAAGGGCAGCTTGACGCGGACCATCTGCACGTCGGCCTGGCGCTGGCCGTAGACGCCCTGCTTGAGGCGGAACTTGATGAACTCCGTCTCCTCGACGTCGCCGCGCAGGTAGCGCGTCGACTCCGTGTCGAAGTCGTCGAACTCGCGCTCGAGGATCGGGATGACGTGGCCGGGGACGTCCTCGCGAACCTCGGGGTTCTCGAGCGTCCCCCGGCGACCGCTGACGCTGGTGGGCTCCATGGAAGGTCTCAGTGCTCCGTGATGGCGGGCAGGGCGAGGCGGGGATGATACAGGTCAATCCTGGTCGGGATTTAGGAATTGCCGTCGGACCGCTTGCCGAAGCTCGTTTCGCCGGCCGGCAGGGGTAGCCTGGCCGCCGTGCCGCAGCTCGCCGTCCTCGACCACGACGCCGTGCTCGCCGCTGTCTCCGCGCCGGCCGCGATCGCGGCGACGCGCGAGGCGTTCGTCCGCCACCACCGCGGCGACTGGGTCATGCCGGCCAAGGTCTACCTGCAGTCCCCGCCCTACGGCGACTTCCGCGCGATGCCCGCGCGCGGCGACGACCTCGCGCTGCTGAAGTGGATCACCTCCTTTCCCGGCAACCCGCAGCAGGGGCTGCCGACCGTCAGCGGGGTCGTCTGCCTGTCGGACGCGCGTACCGGCGTGCCGCTCGCGATCCTCGACGCGCGCGCGGTCACCGCGCTGCGCACCGGAGCGGTCGCCGCCGTCGCGACGCTGGCGCTCGCACGGCCCGGGGCGCGCACGGTCGGCATCGTCGGCTGTGGGCTGCACGGTGCCTGGACCGCGCGCTGCCTCGCCGCCGCCGGCTACGACGACGGCGTCTGCTTCGACCCGCGGACGGATGCCGCCGCCGCCCTCGCGGCCGAGCTCGGCGGTTGGACGGTTGGTGACCTGCCGGCGGCGCTGACGTGCGACATCGTGTGCGCGATCACGCCCGGTGCCACCGTCGTCGTGCGGCGCGAGGACCTGCGGTCGGGCCAGCACCTCAACATGCTCGGCGCCGACGGCAGCGGCAAGGCCGAGGCGACGATCGAGGCGGTGGCCGCCTGCGAGCTCTTCTGCGACGAGTGGGCGCAGGCGTCGCACGGGGGCGAGCTGACGGGTGCGGTCCGGGCCGGGCTCGTCCGTCGCGAGGACGTCACGACGCTCGGCGCCGTCCTCGCCGGCGAGGCGCCCGGTCGCAGCGGGCCCGACGCGACGACGCTGTTCGATTCGACCGGCCTCGCGATCCAGGATCTGGCGGTCGCCGCCGCGGCGCTGCGTGCCGCCCGGGCCGGCGAGGTGCAGGCCGGCACGATCTCGCTCTAGTCGGGCGGGGCCCTTACACCGGCACGAACGGGATGTCGGCGAGCAGCGCCCACGTCAGCACCGCCGCGCCGCCGAGCACGATTGCGATCGCCGTCAGGATGCGCTGCGTCCTCGTCGTGTCGGCGGCCTTCTTGCGGGCGACCTCGCCCTTCTCCAGGGCGCGGTCGAGCAGCCCCTCCGCCCATACGAACTCCAGCGACAGGATCGCCAGCCCGATCGGGATGACGACGAACGCGGGCCCCGGAAGCACGAGCATCCCGATGCCGCCGAGCAGCAGCGTGAAGCCGACGACGATGTACAGCACGCGGATGACGATGTGCCGCTGGCGGTGGCGGTCGCGCTGGGCCTCGAGCCGCAGCACGAACGCGGGCTTGCGGAAGGGAGTTCTCTGCTCCTCGCGTGGATCTGCGTCCGGGGGCTCCGTGGTCTCCACAGCCTCCTCAGCCTAGACGCGCCGCGACACCGGCAACCCCGGCAACGATCATCGGTGATCCAGGCTAGGCGGCGAGGACGCTCGGCGCCTCGTCCTCGCTCGCCGCGCCGGCGGCCGGGACGAAGCTGATCGCGCGCTCGGCGAGCGCGGTGATCGTGAGGCTCGGGTTGACGCCCACGTTGGCCGGCACGACCGACCCGTCGCAGACGAGCAGGTTCTCGTAGCCGAAGACGCGGTGGCGCGCGTCGACGACGCCCTCCTCGGGCGAGCGGCCGATGACCGCGCCGCCGAGCACGTGGGCGGTCGTCGGGATCGCCGCGAGCGCCTCCATGATCGAGCTCTGCGGCACGCCGCCGATGCGCTTGGCGATCCACTCGGCCGCCTCGTTGGCGATCGGGATGAAGGTCGGGTTGGGCTTGTCGGGGTCCTGCTCGGTCTGCAGGCGCATCGTGCCGCGCCGCCCCGGGCGCGGGCGCAGCGCGATCGCGTTGTCGAGCGTCTGCATCACGAGCAGGATGATCGTCCGCCGCGACCAGCCGCGCGGGTCGCAGAGCTTGGCGAAGGTGATCGGGTGGCGCAGCATCGCGACGAGGAACTTCAGCGGGCGCGTCACCTTCGTCCCGTCGCCGATCAGCAGCGTGTGCAGCAGGCTCATCGAGTCGCCTGCGTGCCCGTAGCTGACGGTTTCGATGTGCGTGTTCTCGTCGGGAAAGATCGAGCCGGAGATCGCGACGCGCTTGGTGTAGTCGACGCTGTCGTCGGGCGCGGTGACCGCGAGGATCGCCTCGCTGTTGGTGCGCACGAGCTCGCCCAGCCGCCGCGAGACCTTCGGCAGCGAGCCGTTGTGCCGGCAGCGCTGCAGCAGCTTGTTCGTGCCCAGCGGTCCGGCGGCGAGCACGACGTTCTGCGCCGTGATCGTGCGGCGGTCCCTGCGCAGCCAGGCGCCGGTGCGCTCCGTGGTGACGGCGTAGCCGCCGGCGCCGTCGCGGCCGTCGAGCGGGCGCACGTCGACGACCTCGCGCTCGGCGATGATCCGGCAGCCGGCGTGCTCGGCGAGCCAGAGGTAGTTCTTGACGAGCGTGTTCTTGGCCCCGACGGGGCAGCCGACCATGCAGCGCCCGCAGGCGATGCAGCCGGTCCGAGACGGACCGGCGCCGCCGAAGTAGGGATCGGGGACCGTCTCGCCCGGGGTGCCGAGGAAGACGCCGATGCTGGTCTTGGCGTAGGTCTTGTCGGCGCCGATATGGCGACCGTACTCGCGCAGCAGGTCGTCGGCGGGATCGTCGCTCGTGACCGTCGTGACGCCGAGCATCCGCTCGGCCTCGTCGAAGTGCGGCGCCAGCGCGGCCTGCCAGTCCGCCTCCAGGCCCGCCCACTGTGGGTCCTCGTAGAAGCGCGGGCGCGCGCGGTACAGCGTGTTCGCATAGCCGAGGCTGCCGCCGCCGACGCCCGCGCCGCTGACCACCGAGACGTCCTTGAACAGCGAGAGTCGGAAGATGCCGTGCAGCCCCATGCGCGGGGCGAAGAAGTAGCGCCGGATGTCCCACGTCGAGCGCGGGAACTCGTGATCGGCGTAGCGCCTGCCGGACTCGACGACCGCGACCCGGTAGCCCTTCTCGGTCAGCCGATGCGCCGCGACGCTGCCGCCGAACCCCGAGCCGACTACCAGCCAGTCGAAGTCATGCGTCGCGTCTGCCGTCGGGGACATGCCGCTCCCAGGCTAGCGGGAACGTGACGGGGGCGTCAACATTGACCCGCGAGTCGGCCCCGCCGAGCACGGGTTCGCGATCAGCGGACGGGATAGGGCGGTGGGCTCTGGTTGATGATGTTGTCCACGCCCGCGGCCTGCATGTACGCCGCGTAGCCGAAGATCAGCACGGCGCAGGCGACGAGCGTCGGCGCGAGCAGCCGCGGGCGCCGGTCGAGCGTCCACGCGGCGGCGGCGTAGACGACCGGCGCGGCGATGAACGCGATCCGCCCCCAGTCCAGCGCGAACGTCATCGCGACGAGGCACAGGACGACGAGCACGAGGCCGCGCCGCGCGAACCAGAAGTCCTTCAGCGCCAGCGGCGCCAGCAGCCACAGCGGCCCGTAGATCGACAGCAGGCGGCGCGCCTCGACCTCGGGAGCCGACAGTCCGCTCTTCAGCACCTCCAGGCGCCCGCCGAGCAGCGACTGCCCGTAGCCGGGCACCTGCTCGCGGCCGACGGTCGGGATCGCCAGGCGCAGCGCCGCGAACGCGACCAGCGCGGGCGCCGCCACCGCGGCGGCGCGCAGCAGGGCCGCACGATCCCACGGCCGGTCGGCCCACACGGCGTAGGCCAGCGGTCCGAGGAACAGCGCCGACTCGCGGTTCAGCGCGCCGATCAGCATCGTCGCCGCGAGCGCCCGCGGGCAGCGGGCGACGATGAACAGCGCCCCGCTGACCATGACGAGGACCGTCAGCGGGTCGGGGTTGCGGCCCTGGCGCAGGCTCGCGACGAGCAGCGGCGGCGACAGCACGAGCACGAAGGCCAGCGCCACTGCGATCCGTCGCGACGTCCCGAGCCGCTCGAGCAGGACGAACAGCACGGCTCCGGCTGCGCCGGAGCAGACCCACGCGATGACGCCGAACGACAGCTCGTGGTCGAAGGGCAGCACGTGCACGAGCCACGGGACGGCGACGCGGTAGGCGAACACGAACGTGTGCGGCGCGGTCGGATCCTCGGCCATCCGCTCGTAGATGAGATCGTCGCCCCGCGGCGTCGGCTCGTCGCGCACGAGCGCGTCGAGCAGCATGATCGCGAGCGTCCCGACGACGCCGATCGCGACCGCCACGCGCCCGCGCGAGGCGCCGCTCGGCCGTTCACCGGTCTGTCGCATCGGCCTCCGGCACGGCGGTGAACAGCGCGGCCGGCTCGCCGTCGAGCCCGACCGCCGGCACCACGGGCACCGCAACCGCGGCCGGCGCGGCCCAGCGCAGGACGGTGAACGTCTGCGCCTCGGTTCGCCCGACGAGCGCGAAGCCCGGCGCCGGCGGGACCGGATCGGCCGGACGCGGCGGTCGCGCCGGTCCGCCGGGCGGGCGGACGGGCAGCGTCAGCTGGTCGATCTCGGCCGTCGTGAACGCCGGCGGCGTCGCCTGGCGCAGCCCGGGGAGGTAGTACTGCAGCGCGACGAAGGAGCCCGCCGACGAGACGATCAGCCGCGGCTGGTCGATCGGTCCGAGCGCCCGCACGGCCGCGCGCCAGTCGTCGCGCTGCAGCCGGTCGCTGCGCGCCACCCCGGCGACGGCGACGATCCCCGCGATGCACGCCGCCGCCAGCGCGACCGCGGCGAGCCGCGGCGCCCAGCGCGCGACCGCGGCCAGGCCGGCGCCCGCGAGCGCGAGCGCGAGCGGCAGCACGAACACGACGTTGCGGGTGATCAGGTGGTCCTCGCCGGCGACCGCGGCGAGCGCCGGCAGCACGAGCGCCGCGGCGGCGAGCCCGGCGAGGGCCGCGCACTCGCCGCGCTCCGTCTCGGTCGCCTCGACGCCCCCGCGCAGGAGCGCAGCCAGGCCGGCGAGGCCGGCGAGCACGGCGAGCGCCGACGCGCCGACCAGCAGCGGCTCGAGCGGCGCGTCGTAGCCGACCAGGAACTGCTTGGGAACCTGTGCGAGGCGGGTGAGCAGCTCGCTTGCGGTGATGAAGGCCGCCGTGTCGTTCTCGCGCTGGCCGAGCGCCAGCGGCGCGAGCGCGGCGGCGGTCAGGCCGGGCAGCGCGAGCAGCGCGCCGCGCTCGCGCCATCCGGGTACGCGCAGCGCCAGCCAGAGCGCCTGCGGCGCGACGAGGAACGCCGCGTAGTAGTGCGTCGCGAGCGCAAGCGCGGCGGCAGCGCCCCAGGCCAGCAGCCGCCCGGCCGCCTGCGGGCGCTCGAGCGCGCGCAGCCACAGCAGCGCCGACAGCGTCGTGAGCAGGGCCACCAGCGCATACGCGCGCGCCTCCTGGCTGAACCAGACGAGCATCGGGTTGACGGCGACGAGCGCCGCCGCGGCGAACGCGGCACGGTCGCCGCCGCCGATGCGCCGTCCGAGCGCCCAGACGAGCGCGACGGTGGCGGTTCCGAGCAGCGCCGAGAGCGAGCGCATCCCCACCTCGCCGGTGCCGAAGAGCTGCGTCCACAGCCACGCGAGGACGTAGTACAGCGGCGGCGTCGACTCGCTGTCGGGGATCGCCCTCAGCATCGCGCCGGGATCCATCCGCAGCAGGCGAGCCGTCACCGCCTCGTCGAGCCAGAGGCTCTGCGTGTCGAGCGTCGGGAAGCGCAGGGCGGCGGCGGCGGCGAGCACCAGCCCCAGTGCCGCTCTTCTCACAACGGGATGTTGCCGTGCTTGCGCTTGGGGCGCTCGACGCGCTTGGTCTGCAGGGCCTCGAGCGCGGCGATCAGCTTCGGCCGCGTCTCGTGGGGGATGATCACGTCGTCGACGTAGCCGCGCTCGCCGGCGGAGTACGGGTTGGCGAAGCGGGCGCGGTAGTCGTCCATGAGCTTCTCGCGGCGAACGTCGGGAGTCGGGGAGCCGGCGATGTCGCGCCGGTAGATGATGTTCACGGCGCCCTCGGGCCCCATGACGGCAACCTCGGCCGTCGGCCAGGCGATGTTGAGGTCGGCGCCGATGTGCTTGGAGGCCATCACGACGTAGGCCCCGCCGTAGGCCTTGCGCGTGATGACCGTGATCTTCGGCACCGTGGCCTCGGCGAAGGCGTACAGCAGCTTCGCGCCGTGGCGGATGATCCCGTCCCACTCCTGCGCCGCCCCGGGCAGGAAGCCGGGCACGTCGCAGAACGCGACGAGCGGGATGTTGAACGCGTCGCACGTGCGCACGAAGCGCGCCGCCTTGACGCTCGCGTCGATGTCGAGCACGCCCGCCATGCTCGCCGGCTGGTTTCCGACGATGCCGACGGCGCGCCCGTCGAGCCGGGCGAAGCCGCAGACGATGTTCGTCGCGTACTGCTCGTGGACCTCGTAGAACTCCCCGTCGTCGACGATCATCCGCACGGCGAGGCGCATGTCGTAGGGCTTGTTCGGGTTCGGCGGGACGATCTCGTCGAGCTCGGGCTCCATGCGCAGCGGGTCGTCGGTCGGCAGGATCCGCGGCGTCGCCTCGAGGTTGTTGGACGGCAGGAAGCTCAGCACGTAGCGCACGTCCTGCAGGCAGGCCTCCTCGTCCTCGCACGCGAAGTGGGCGACGCCCGACTTCTCGCTGTGCGTGCTCGCACCGCCGAGCTCCTCGAACTCGATGTCCTCGCCGGTCACCGTCCGGATCACGTCGGGTCCGGTGATGAACATGTGCGAGGTCTGCTTGACCATGTAGACGAAGTCCGTGATCGCCGGCGAGTACACGGCGCCGCCCGCGCACGGGCCCATGATCAGGCTGATCTGCGGGATGACGCCCGAGCAGTTGACGTTGCGCATGAAGACCTCGCCGTAGGCGCCGAGCGAGACGACGCCCTCCTGGATCCGCGCGCCGCCGGAGTCGTTGATGCCGATGACCGGGCAGCCGATCTTCGCGGCCAGGTCCATGACCTTGCAGATCTTCTCGGACATCACCTCGCCCAGCGACCCGCCGAAGACGCTGAAGTCCTGCGAGAAGACGCAGACGCGGCGCCCGTCGACGGTCCCGTGACCGGTGACGACGGCGTCGCCCCACGGCCGCTTCTTCTGCATCTCGAAGTCGTGCGTGCGGTGGCGCGCGAACGTGTCGAGCTCCTGGAAGGAGCCCGGGTCCAGCAGCTTGCCGATGCGCTCGCGCGCGCTCAGGCGACCGCGGTCGTGTTGCCTGCGCTCGGCCTCCTGCTCCACGCGCCCGGCGGCCTCGCGCAGCTCCTGCAGCTGCGCGAGCTTCATCTCGTACGTCGCTGGGGCCTTCTGGCGCTTGGACATCGTGCGCGGAAGGGTAATGGTCGCTCCCGTCTGCGCGAACCGCGGCGGACGGCGACCGGGATGTCGGTCGGGCGCAGCTCGGCGGCGGCGGCGGCGCCGCCGCGCACGCCGCGGACGACACGCCGACGGCGCGCGCCTCGCCCCGGACGGCGATGCCCGGAGCGAGGCTCTGGCCGTGGGCTGCGCGGGGCTCCGGCCGTGGCCTGCGTCAGTCGCGCGAGAAGGGGCGGTGGTGCGCGGCCCCGAGGTCGTCGAGCACGTCGGTGAGGATCGCCGTCGTGGCGAGCGTGTCCAGCGGCGCCACGACGGCGGCCGGGGCGGGCCGCGGTTCGGGCGTCGCGAGGGTCGGCGCCGGGTCCGGATCCGGGGGCGTTGGCTCCGGACCCGGCGCGGGTTGACTGGGAGCTGGCGGCGAGGGTGCGGGCGCCTGCGCGCTGCGGCGGAAGATGCGCGCGAAGAAGCCTGGCCGGCGCTGCGCCGGAGCGGGCGCGTGGGCCGCCGCGGAACCCGGCTCGCGTGCCGCGGGCGCGTCGGCCGCGTCGGGGCGCGGCTCGTCTGCCGCGGGCGCGTCGGCCGCGCCGGGGCGCGGCTCGTGTGCCGCGGGCGCGTCGGCGCGAACCTCCATCACCGGAGCGGCTCGCTGCCCGGCGGTGGCGGTCAGGACCACGTTCGTGCCCCATCCCGCGGGCTCGAGCGCCACCGTGCCGCTTGCGCGATCGCCCTCCCAGGCGACGGTGGTCTCGGGTTCGGTACGGGTGATGCGGATGTCGCCGAAGGGGGCGAGATGGCGCCCCAGCAGGTCCTCGCTGCTGACCTCCGCCCAGAGCTCGGGCGGCGACTTCACGATCCGGCGTTGTGCTGTGGACTTCTCCATCGTTCAGCGTCTTCGCCCGGCGCCGCCGTAGTCCTTCCGCTGGGCGGCGTCCTGCCGGAACAGCCCCTGCGACGACTTCACGACACGCTCCCGGGGCCGGTCGTCGAACAGCGTCTCGTCGCCGCCCGGTCACCGACGATGGCCGACACGCGTGCCGGCCTGCGATGCGGCGCGTACGCCCTATGCGCCCGGCTTGGCGACCATGAGGAAGGTCGCGACTACGACGAGCAGCAGTGCGAGGCCGCCGAAGGCGTCGGCGCGTCTGCGTTCGCGCTCGTAGTCGTCGCCGGCCTCGCCGTCGCCGCTCTCGGCGAGCTTTGCCAGACGCCTGTCGGCCGGCGTCAGGACGGCGCCCATCAGCCCGAACAGGACGATGAGGATCGCGAACGTGGCGCTGATCCAGGGGTCGGCGAGGCTCCACGGGTCCTGCAGCGCCAGGTACAGGCCCGCGACGAGCACGACGACCATCGCCGGCGAGATCACGCGCTGCCCGAGCGCCAGGTGCAGCCGGTGCAGAGCCGCGACGTCGCCCGGGACCGCACGCCGAAACCAGGCGTCCAGCACGGGATAGGAGAACACGACCCCGAACGCGATCACGACGGCGAGGATGTGGATCGTCAGCACGACGTCGTAGAAGCGGACCGCGACCGAAGACATGCGCGAGATCCTGACACGCGCGGCGGCGGCGCTCCCGGGCGCGCTGCGGGCGGCGCTCGCGCCGCCCGTCCGCGGCCACGTCGCGCGCGCCGCCGACTGCCGCGCGCGCCGCCGACTGGCGCTGGCGCTGCGCTGTGACGCGTTCACGCGCAAGTTGTCGCAAGGCGGGCGTGTCGGGGCACGTCTCGCGCGCCACGATTGCACGGTGACCGCGAACGCATGTGGGGCTTTTCGAAGCCTGGGGCTGTGAAAGGCCCCACGCCGCCCGACGTCCGGGTCGCCCGCCGGGCGGCAGAGCAGAACGCGGTGATCGCGACGCGCCAGCTGCACGCCTGCGGCCTGACGAGCGACGCGATCACCGTCCGCAAGCGAAGGTGCGCGCTGCACCGCGTCTACCGCGGGGTCTACTCGGTCGTCTACCCGGAGGCGCTCACCCTGCAGGGACGCTTGACCGCCGCCGTGCTCGCCTGCGGGCCCGGAGCCGTGCTGAGCCATCACGCAGCCGCCGCATGGTGGGAGCTCGTCGCATGGGACGGGCGCGATCCGGAGGTGACGGTCGCGCGCGACGGCGGCCGCAAGATCGACGGCATCCGCGTCCACCGCACGCGCTGCCTCGACGCGCGCGACGTGTGGACGCGCAGCGCGATCCGCATCACCTCTCCGGCGCGGACCGCGCTCGACGTCGCGGCGCAGCTTCCACGACCCGCGCTGCGGCGCCTGCTGCGCCAGGCACAGGCCGAGGGGCGCGTGAGCGTCGGCCAGCTACGCGACGCGCACAGCCGCGCCGCGCATCACGCGGGTGCCGGGGCGCTGCTGGCGCTGATCGACGACGGGCCCGTACCCACCCGCAGCGTCGCCGAAGACCTGCTGCTGGACCTCGTCGGCGACGCGGGCCTGCCGGTGCCCGAGGTCAACCCGCTGCTGACGCTCACCGGCAGCGCGATCATGCCCGATCTGCTCTGGCGCGCACAGCGACTCGTTGTCGAGGTCGATGGCGCCCGCTTTCACTCGAGCGCGATCGCCCAGCGCGGGGACGCCCGCAGGCAGGCGGTGCTCGAGGCCCACGGCTACCGCGTGCTGCGCGTCACGTACGAGCAGCTGACCCGCCGGCCCGAGCAGACGATCGCGCGCATCGCGCTCGCGCTCGGGCTCGCGCGGCCGATCGCCTCGCGGGCGTGGGCGGGGTCGCCGGCGTGAGACAGCCCGGCGCGCCCGAGCGGACTCGCGCGGCCGCTCACCTCACCGGCGTACGTCCGTCGGCTCGCCGGCGTGAGGCGGGGTCAGCTCGCCGGCGTGAACCGGCCGGCTCCCGGCACAAGCGGCACAGCTCGATCGCCGGCGCGTGCTCAGGCGCGCGGCCGGTACGCCCCGAAGACGTCCTTCATCGCGCCGCACACCTCACCCATCGAGCAGCGGTCCTGCAGCGCCCGGCGGATCGGGTGCATGAGGTTGTCCCTGCCGCGGCAGGCATCACGCAGCTCGTCCAGGCGCGTCGCGACGAGGTCGTGGTCGCGGTCGCGCTTGAACGCCGCGAGCCGGTCGAGCTGCGCCTTCTCGGTCGCCGGGTCGACGCGCAGGATGTCCTCGATCTCGATCGCGTCGTCCTCGTACTTGTTGACGCCGACCACGATGTCCTGCTTGAGGCGGTAGCGCTCCTGGTAGCCCCACGCCGACTCGTCGATCTCGTTCGTGATGAACTCGATCGCGTTGACCGAGCCGCCCAGCTCATCGACCTTCGCGATCAGCTCGTAGGCGCGCTGCTCGATCTCGTCGGTCAGCGCCTCGACGTAGTAGGAGCCGGCGAACGGGTCGACGGTGTCCGTCGCGCCGGACTCGTGCGCGATGATCTGCTGCGTGCGCAGCGCGATCTTCGCCGCGCGCTCGGAGGGCAGCGCCAGCGCCTCGTCGAAGCCGTTGGTGTGCAGCGACTGCGTGCCGCCGCAGACGGCCGCGAAGCCCTGCAGCGCGACGCGCACGACGTTGTTCTGTGGCTGCTGCGCGGTCAGCGTGACGCCGCCCGTCTGGGTGTGGAAGCGCAGCTTCAGCGACTTCTCGTCCTGGGCGCCGAAGCGGTCGCGCATGATGTGCGCCCACATCCGCCGCACCGCGCGGAACTTCGCGACCTCCTGGAAGACGTTGTTGTGGCCGTTGAAGAAGAACGCCAGCCGGGGGGCGAACTCGTCGACCTCCAGGCCGGCGTCGAGCGCCGCCTGCACGTAGGCGATCGCGCTGCACAGCGTGAACGCCACCTCCTGCACCGCCGAGCACCCCTTCTCGCGGAAGTGGTAGCCGGAGATCGAGATCGTGTTCCACTTCGGCACGAACTGCTTGCAGTACGCGAACAGGTCGGTCGTCAGGCGCATCGTGCCCTCGGGCGGGTAGATGAAGTTCCCGCGCGCGATGTACTCCTTGAGCACGTCGTTCTGCGTCGTCCCGCGCAGCTCATCCAGCGGGCAGCCCTGCTCCTCGCCGACCAGCGAGTAAAGCGCGAGCAGGACCGTCGCAGGCGCGTTGATCGTCATCGACGTCGAGATCGCGTTGAGCGGGATGCCGTCGAAGACCATCCGCATGTCGTCGATCGTGTCGATCGAGACTCCGGTGCGGCCGACCTCGCCCATGCAGCGCGGGTCGTCGGAGTCCAGACCGAGCTGGGTCGGCAGATCGAACGCCATCGACAGCCCCGTCGAGCCGTGTGCGAGCAGGTACTTGTAGCGCTCGTTGGACTCCGCCGCAGACGTGTAGCCGGCGTACTGGCGCATCGTCCACGGGCGCTTGCGGTACATCTCGGGGTGCACCCCGCGCGTGTACGGAAAGGCGCCGGGCTCGCCCAGCTCGAGATCGGCCGGGACGTCGTCCTCGGTGTAGAGCGGCTGGATCTCGATGCCCGAGTCGGTGAAGCGCCGCGGATCGTCCGGGCCGACGATCGGGGCGACGGTCAAGCGCTCTTGTGTCGACATGCGTCAAGCGTACGGATCGCGCGGCCGCGCGCGCAGTGCGGTAAGAGAACTCTTACGGTCGGGTGAGCTGCGCTTCAGCGACGCTAGCTTGAATTGCCGGCATGAACCAAGACCGCCGCAGCTCGAACTTCCTCGCCGCCCTGCTGGGCGCGCTAGCCGTCGCGATCCCGTTCAGCGGTCTGGCGCTCGCCGGCGTCTTCGACTCGCAGGACGACGCGGAGACCGCGGCCACGGTCGCCGGCGATCCCGCGCCGACGGAAACCGGTTCGGCGACGGCCACGGCGACGGCCCGCTCGGCGACCGACGTCTCCGAGCTCTACGAGCGCGTCAGCCCCGGCGTCGTGTCGATCGAGACGCGGACGGGCGCCGGCGGCGGCAGCGGCTCGGGGTTCGTGATCGACGAGCAGGGCCACATCGTCACCAACGAGCACGTCGTCGACGGCGCCCGGACCGTGCGCGTGCGCTTCAACGAGGGCGCGCCGGTCAGCGCGCGCGTCGTCGGCGCGGACCCCTCCAGCGACCTCGCGCTGCTGAAGATCGATCCGGGCGACCGCCGGCTCGAGCCGCTCGCGCTCGGCTCGTCGAAGGATCTGAAGGTCGGTCAGCCGGCGATCGCGATCGGCAGCCCGTTCCGGCTTCAGGGCACGCTGACGACCGGTGTCGTCTCGGCGATCGGGCGCTCGATCGCCGGCGCCGGCAACTACTCGATCGATCACGTCGTGCAGACCGACGCGGCGATCAACCCCGGCAACTCGGGCGGTCCGCTGCTGGATGCCTCCGGGCGCGTGATCGGCGTCAACGCGCAGATCGCGTCGTCGAGCGGCGCCAACGACGGCGTCGGCTTCGCGATCCCGGTCGACACCGTCAAGGAGGTGCTGCCGGCGCTCAAGGAGGGCAGGGAGATCAAGCGGCCCTACCTCGGGGTTTCGACCTCCGACGCGCGGACGGGCACGGGAGCGCAGGTCGCCGCGGTCGTCGCCGGCGGTCCTGCCGACCGCGCGGGGCTGCGGGCGGGCGACCGGATCGTGGGGATCGCGGGCCGCGACGTGACGCGCTCGACCGACGTGTCGGCGATCATCACCGAGCGCGAGCCGGGCGACAAGGTCGACATCCGCATCCGTCGCGGCGGCGACGAGCGCACGCTGAGCGTGACGCTCGGCACCCGCCCCGACCGTACCTCCTGACCGCGTACGCGCCGGTGTCCGCCGCCATCGCGCGTCAGCGCGGGGTGGCGACGACCGTCACGTGAAACGGCGTGCGATGCTCCTCGGCTACGGCGAAGCCGGTCAGCTTGAGCATCGTGCGCAGTGCCGACGGCGAGATGCCCCAGTACCACGGGCCGTAGCCGGCGCCGGGGCGATCGGCCGGCTCGGCGTTGGGGTGCTCGTGGCGCGAGGGCGCGATGACGCAGGTGTCGCGCCGGCCCGGCGTCTCGGCGATCGTCTCGGTCGCGAGCAGCAGCGTGCCGGTGGTCAGCTCGCGCAGGCGCTCGAGCGTCAGCAGCGGGTGGGGCGCGTGGTAGAGCACGCCCGAGCACCACACGACGTCGTGCGGTCCGACCTCGGCGATCGTCGCCGCTTCGTGCAGGTCGCCCTCGACGAAGCGCATCGGCGAGCCGCGCCGCGCGCGCTCGGCCGTGAAGCGCTCCGTCGCCGCCATGACGTCGACGCCCGTGACCGACGACGCGCCCGCGTCCTCGGCGGCGAAGCACAGCGCGCCGTCGACGCTCCACATGCAGCCGACGTCGACGAACGAGCGCCCGCCGACGTGCCGCGCGATCAGCGTCTCGCGCGGCGGCGTGGCCGAGCCCAGCCGTGCGCGCACGCGCGCCACCGCGCTGAGAGACCGAGCGAGCATGCGCGGCAGGCTAGATGGTCGGTTGCGCGGCCGTCAGCTGTGCGCCGGTCGCGGACGCGGGGCGGCGATCGGCCGTCTGGATCGTCCGCACCTACAGCGGTCCGCCGGCGACCGGCGGCGCCGTCGGGTCGGCACCCTCGACGGCCGGCGCCTCGCGGGCGAGGTACTCCTCGACCAGCAGCGGGTTGTCGCGGGCGCGCGTGACGATCTTGAGCAGGTCGTTCATCGACGCGACCTCCTCGATCTGCTCCTTGATGAACCACTGCATGAACTGCTCGCTGGAGTAGTCGCCCTCCTGGCGCGCGGTCGCGGCGAGCAGGTTGATCTGGTCGCTGACGCGCCGCTCCTGCTCGAGCGCGAGCGAGATCGGCTCGACGACGTCGCCGAAGGTGTTCTGGGGGGCGGCGACGCCGGGGATCGGCGCCTGCGCGCCGGCGTCGAGCAGGTACTGCACCATCATCAGGGCGTGGTTGCGCTCCTCGAGCGCCTGCGCGTAGAAGAACGCGGCGAGGCGGGGCAGCGTCTCGTCGTCGTAGTAGACGGCGATGGCGAGGTACTGCTGCATCGCGGCGAACTCGTGGCCGATCTGCTCGTTGAGGCGTTCGACGAAGGCGTCTGCGGGCATCCCGCCACTGTACTGGTCGGAGCCGACGCGTTAGGCTTGCCTAATGAAGCTCTTGATCAGGCCGAAGAAGGGCTGCTGCAGAAGCGATCCGCGTTGCAGGCGCTGCCCGGTCGTCGTCAAGCGCCTCGTCAAGCGCGGACACGCCGAGCGCCGCGACGACGGCTTGGTCGTGATCTCGCCGACGCTCAAGAAGAAGCAGCTGAAGGCCGCCCGCAAGCGCTGAGCCGCGCCGTCCGTCCACGCCGGCGCGCGAACAGCGGTTACCATCCCCGCTCATGGCCACCTGTCTCGTCACCGGTGGCGCGGGGTTTCTCGGCTCGCATCTGTGCGACGAGCTGCTGCGCCGCGGCCACCACGTCGTCTGCGTCGACAACCTCGAGACGGGGTCGCTGACGAACATCGCGCACATCAGGGCGCCGGAGTTCGAGTTCCTCCAGCTCGACATCGTCCAGCCGTATTTCGTCGACCGTCCGATCGACGTCGTCTACCACCTCGCGTCGCCCGCCTCGCCGATCGACTACCTGCGCCTGCCGCTGCACACGCTCAAGGTCGGCTCGTACGGCACCCACCACACGCTCGGCCTCGCCAAGAAGCACCGCGCGCGCTTCCTGCTGGCATCGACGAGCGAGGTCTACGGCGACCCGCAGGAGCACCCGCAGAAGGAGACCTACTGGGGCCACGTCAACCCGATCGGCCCGCGCGGCGTCTACGACGAGGCCAAGCGCTACGCGGAGGCGCTGACGATGGCCTACCACCGCCAGCAGGGCGTCGACACCGCGA
>JBKHXR010000040.1:0-75788 GCA_046565905.1 Thermoleophilia bacterium
CGAGCTTCTTGCGCAGCAGATAGCCCTGCCCGACCGTCCAAAGGTTCGTCGTGATCCAGTACACGAGCAGACCCGCGGGGAACTCGTAGAACAGGATGAAGATCGCGAAGACCAGCGGCAGCCCGTACATGAGCATCTGCTGGTTGCGGTCCGGCGTCGACGGCGTCAGCAGCGTCGACAGCAGCTGTGAGGCCACGTAGAGGATCAGCAGCGCCGCCAGCACCCAGCCGGTCGCCCCGGCCGTCAGGTCGGGGACGAAGAGAAACTGCTCGGCGCCCGTCGGGTTCGGGATGTCACCGCACGCCGGCAGCTTGCCGTCCGCGCCGCGCATGACGCCCGGGGCGTCCCCGCAGATGTGGGCGCGCAGCGGCCCCTGCAGCAGGTAGAAGAGCCCGATGAAGAACGGAAACTGGGCCAGCAGCGGGAGGCAGGACGCAAACGGGTTGATCTTGTTCTCCGCATAGAACTTCATGATCTCCTGCTGCTGGCGCTGCTTGTCGTCCTTGTACTTGGCCTGCAGCTCCTTCAGCCTCGGCGCGACCTCGGCCATCGCGCGCATCGACTTGAACTGCTTGACCGTCAGCGGCGCCATCGCGGCGCGCACGAGCACCGTCAGCAGGACGATCGACATGCCCCAGCCGACGCCGAGCGTGTCGTGGATCCAGACGAGGATCGGCTCGAGCACGTCCACGATGAACTGCACGGGTGCGATGAGGGCGAGGTGGATCATGGGATCAGCGAGAGCGCGCGGGCGTGGCGAACAGGCGCTGGGCGTCGACCGGGTCGTATCCCCCGTGGCTGAACGGGTTGCAGCGCAGGATGCGCCACACCGCCAGCACCAGCCCGCGAAGTATGCCGAACTCCTGCAGCGCCGCGACCGCGTACGCCGAGCAGGTCGGCTCGTACTTGCAGCGGCGCGGCAGCGCCGGCGAGATGATGCGGCGGTAGAGCAGGATCGGCGCCTGCGCGACGCGTACGGCGGCCCTCACGATCGGCCGGCCTGCTCGAGCAGCTCGCGCAGCGCCGAGCGCACGCCGGCCAGGCCCTCGCGCTCGGCGAGCTCGCGCGCCGGCGGTCGCGCGACGACGACGACGTCGAGGCCCGGCGGCACGATCTCCGACTCTGCGTCGAAGGCCTCGCGCAGCAGGCGCTTGACCCGGTTGCGGTCCACCGCGCGCCCGACCTTGCGCGAGACCGACAGCCCGAGCCTCGACCCCGCCTCGGCGCCTGCGGCCGCTTCGCCCGCGCGCGGGAAGGCGTGCACGACGAAGTGACGGTTGCCGTGCGAGCGTCCCTGGCGATACGCGCGCTCGAAGTCCGCGCTGCGCGACAGGCGGCCGCGGCGCGGGCGGCGCTGGGTCGGGATGCGCGGCAACGGCTCGTCCACGAAGAGGAGCCTAGAGCGTCGGCGGGGCGGTTGAGCGCCCGGCGCGGCTCAGACCGTGAGCTTCTTGCGGCCCTTGGCGCGGCGGCGCTTGAGGACCGCGCGGCCGGCCTTCGTCTGCATCCGCTCGCGGAAGCCGTGGGTCCGTGCGCGCTTGCGCTTCTTGGGCTGGTAGGTGCGCTTCATGAGACGTCTGTCGCCGGGACGCGGCGGGCCCGGATGCTAGCGCACCGGCCGTCGAGAACCAGCGCGGGAGACGCCTCGGAGGATTTTCTCGCGACAAGCGGGCTCTCTGCGCAGGCCGCCGGGAGGGGCGAACAGCCACTGGTATATTCGCCGCCGCCCGGGCTCTTGGCGCCGGGCTCCTCGCCCAATCGTCGGACCCCCTCCGAAGGAGTCGATCACGCCTGTCGTACCCCCGCAACTGGCCCGCGATTGGGCGCCCATCTGCGCGCGGATGCGAGATGCGGTCAGCGATTCCACCTTCGAGATCTGGCTTGCGCCGCTGAGACCGCGCGCGGTCGTCGGCGACACCCTCGTCATCGAGGCCCCCGATGAGATCCGCAACTGGGTGGCCGATCGCTTCGCCCTGCTGCTGCAGCGCTGCGCCGGAGCCGTGCTCGGGCCGCAGACCTCGGTCGCGATCGTCGCCCCGGGAACGCACGTCGGCGACGTCGCCCTCGCCTCCACCCCCACGGCCACGACCGCCGGCGAGGAGGATGCGCAGCTGCATCCGAAGTTCACGTTCGACCAGTTCGTCATCGGCGACGCCAACCGCTTCGCGCACGCGGCCGCGCTGGCAGTCGCAGAACTGCCGGGGCAGGCCTACAACCCGCTCTTCCTCTACGGCCGACCCGGGCTCGGCAAGACGCACCTGCTGCATGCGATCGGCAACTACGTGCACACGCACGGCGGAGGCCTGCGGGTGCGGTCGACGACGGCCGAGCGCTTCACAAACGGATTCGTCGCCGCGCTGCAGAAGAAGGGCACCGAGGATTTCAAGGCGCACTTTCGCGAGACCGATGTCCTGCTGATCGACGACGTGCAGTTTCTGCAGCGCAAGGCCAGAACCGAGGAGGAGTTCTTCCACACCTTCAACGCGCTCTACGAGACCGGCAGCCAACTCGTCCTGACGTGCGACCGCCTGCCTGCCGACATGGCCGCGCTCGAGGAGCGGCTCCTCGAGCGCTTCCAGGCCGGCCTCGTCGCCGAGCTGCAGCCACCCGACTTCGCCACTCGCCTCGCGATCCTCCGCAAGCGCGTGCACCACGACGCCATCCAGCTGCCCGACGAGGGGGCGCTGCATGCGATCGCGCATCGCATCACCGCCAACGCCCGCACGCTCGAGGGAGCGCTGATCCGCGTGGTGGCCTACCACTCGCTGACGCGCAGGCCGATCGACGCCGCCCTCGCCGACGAGGTCCTCGCCGGGCTCTATCCCAAGCCGCGGGCGATCGCGCGCCGCGCTCAACCGACGATCGACCGCGTGCTCGACCTCACGGCCGGCGCCTTCGACGTCAGTCGCGACGAGCTCGTATCCCCCGTGCGCAGCGCTCGTGTCGCCTGGCCGCGCCAGCTCGCGATGTACCTCGCTCGCCGGCACACCGGCGCGAGCCTGCCGGCGATCGGCGAGCGCTTCGGGGGGCGCAACCACACGACGGTCATGTACGCCTGCCGGAAGGCGAGCGAGCGCCTCGCCGGCGACCCCGCTGCACAGGCCATCGTGCACGAGCTCGAGCAGCGTCTGGGCGCCTCGCCTGACGACCGCCTGAGTTGACACACTCTGCACACCGGCGGGCCGACCGGCGCCGCCCCGCCGCCCGCATCCTGCGTCCTTCGCGTACGTTCTGCACATCTCCACACGCTCTATGACTTCCATCTCTTCCTCATCGAGGTCTCCGTCGTGAAGTTCTCGACGTCCTGCGCCGATCTGCTGGGTCAGCTCGGGGTCGTGTCGCGCGTCGCGTCGACCCGCAGCGCGGTGCAGGCGCTCTCCGGCGTGCAGCTCAGCGCCACCACCGCCGGCGCCGAGCTGCGCGCCACCGACATGGAGGTCGGCCTCCGCGTTCCGCTCAAGGCGGACGTCGAGCGCGAAGGTGCCGTCGTCCTGCCCGCGCGGCTGATGCTCGAGGTCGCGCGGTCGCTGCCGGGCAGCGATGCGAGCTTCGAGCTGCGACCGGCCGAGCAGGACGTCGAGGTCGTCTCCGGGTCGGCGACGTTCCACATCCGCACGCTGCGGGCCGAGGACTTCCCGCCGCTGCCCGAGCCGGGCGGCGACAACATCGTCGACGTGCCCGCGCAGGCCTTCGTCGAGACGATCAACCGCGTCGCGCGCTCGGCCTCGCGCGACGAGACGCGGCCGATCCTGACCGGCATCCTCGTATCGGCGAACGGCGACGAGCTGCGCATGGTCGCCACCGACTCCTACCGCCTCAGCGTCAAGGAGACGCGACTCGACGCTCCGCTGGCGGGCGGCTTCGAGGCCAACGTGCCGGCGCGCGCGCTGCAGGAGCTGGCGCGCATCGCGCAGGCGACCGAGGCCGACAGCCTGACCGTCTCGGTGCGCTCGAACCAGGTCGTCTTCGAGATCGGCGGCGACGTGCTCTCGTCGCGGCTGATCGACGGTCAGTTCCCGAACTATCGCCAGCTGCTGCCCGAGGCGTACGAGCACGAGCTGACGCTGGGATCGGGCGAGCTGACCGAGGTCGTGCGGCGGATCAGCCTGATGGCGCAGAAGAACGCGCCGCTGCGCCTGGCCTTCAGGGAGGGCGAGCTGACCGTCTCGGCGCAGACGCCGGACGTCGGTGAGGCCAGCGAGACGATGCCCGTGCCGTTCGCCGGCGAAGCATTCGAGATCGGCTTCAACCCCGAGTTCCTGCGCGACGGCCTCGAGAGCGCGGCCGGTGGCGACCTCCTGCTCAAGCTCATCAGCCCGCTGCGCCCGGGCCTGATCGAGTCCGCCGACGGCAGCGGCTTCCTGTACCTGATCATGCCGATCAGGCTCAACGTCTAGATGCGGCCGGCGGATGCTCGTCACGCGTCTGCGTCTACGGGACTTTCGTAGCTACGAGCGCGCGGACGTCGAGCTCGGCGCCGGTCTGACGGTCGTGCACGGGCGCAACGGCGCCGGCAAGACGAACCTGCTCGAGGCGCTGTACTTCGGTTGCACCGGGCGCTCCTGCCGCACGTCGAACGAGCGTGAGGTCGTCCGCTTCGACGCCGCGACGACGCGGGTCGAGGTCGACCTGTGCGAGCGCGAGGGGCGTCGCCACGAGCTGGCGGTCGGCTTCAGCCCGGGCGACGGCAAGCGCCTGCAGGCCGACGGCGCGCCCGTGGAGCGGCTCGTCGACGTGCAGATGCGCCCGCTCGTCTGCGTCTTCATGCCCGATCGCCTGGAGCTCGTCAAGGGCCCGCCGGCGCTGCGACGTTCGCACGTCGACCAGGTCATCGCCGCCAGCTGGCCCGCCCGCAGCGCGACACGGCGGTCCTACGGGCGTGCGCTGGCGCAGCGCAACGCGCTGCTGGCCGCGATCCGCGGCGGGCGTGGGACGCGCGACTCGCTGCGCGCCTGGGACGCCGAGCTGGCCCGGCACGGGATCGCCCTGCGCGACGATCGCGGCGCGGTCGTCGACCGGCTTGCGCCGCGCTTCGCGGCGCTGTCGGCAGCACTCGGCCTCGGCGACGAGGCCGAGCTGCGCTACCGCCCGCGCTCGAAGGCGGGTGACGCCGCGCAGCTCGCCGAGGAGCTCGCCGAGCGCGTCGAGTCAGACCTCGAGCGCGGCTTCACCGGACACGGCCCGCACCGCGACGACATCGCGTTCCTGCGCGGCGGCCGCGAGCTGCGTGCCTACGGATCGCAGGGCGAGCAGCGGCTGGCGCTGCTGGCGCTCCTGCTCGCCGAGCGCGAGACGCTCGCGCAGGAGCGCGACACGATGCCGCTCATGCTGCTCGACGACGTCATGAGCGAGCTCGATCCAGACCGCCGCGCGATGCTCGCCGACCTGCTGCGCGGCGCCGGCCAGAGCATCGTCACGACGACCGACCTCGCCCACGTGCCCGGCGGGGAGGCTGCGAACGTCGCGCGCCTGGCGGTCAGCGGCGGGACGGTCCTGCGCGACGCCGCGGCGGCCGCGTGAGACGCCGGGCGCCGCGGCCCGTGGCCGCCTCGGTCGAGGCGCTGGCCCGCCGCGTCGCGCCGGCGACGCTGCTGGCCGACGTGCAGCGCGTGTGGTCGCAGGCGGCCGGCCCGCTCGTCGCCGCCGAGGCCGAGCCGCTCTCCGAGCGCGAGGGGACGGTGACGGTGCTGTGCTCGTCGGCGGTCTGGATGCAGGAGATCGACCTCATGGGACCAGTGCTCGTCGACGCGCTCAACGAAGCCCTCGGAGCCGATCGCGTGCAGGCTGTGCGCTGCGTCGCGACAGCCGGCCGCCGCGGCCGGCGCTGAGGCGTGCGCCCGCGGCGCCGCGGACGTGTTTCGGGCGTCGCCGGGGCCCCATGGAGGCAGCCGTTTCGGAGCGCGCGCTCCGCCCGCCGCACGACCTCGTTCCAGGACCCTCTTTTTGCGCGCTTTTGCAGGTCTTTCGTAACACCTGGCGAACGGACTTTGTGATGCGCTTGTGATACCCTTATGGCAACTAGCCGCACCGGCCCCGGCCCGTCCCCGAGCGTGACGTGGACCCGGGGCTTCTTCACGTACGGAGGTTCAGTGGCGCAGGACGACAAGAAGCTCGACGGAAAGACCGGCGCGAGCTCATACGACGCACAGGACATCACCGTCCTCGAGGGACTCGAGGCCGTTCGCAAGCGACCCGGCATGTACATCGGCTCGACCGGCGTGCGCGGCCTGCATCACCTCGTCTACGAGGTCGTCGACAACTCCGTCGACGAGGCGCTCGCCGGTCACTGCTCGCGCGTCGACGTCACGATCCACCCCGACAACTCGGTCACGGTCGTCGACGACGGTCGCGGGATCCCGGTCGCGACGATGGCCAAGGAGCAGCTGCCGGCCGTCCAGGTCGTGCTCACAGTCCTGCACGCGGGCGGCAAGTTCGGTGACGGCGGCGGCTACAAGGTCTCCGGCGGCCTGCACGGCGTCGGTCTCTCGGTCGTCAACGCGCTGTCGGAGCTGCTCGAGATCGAGGTGCGCCGCGACGGCCACGCGTGGCGCCAGACCTACGAGCGCGGCGTGCCGCAGGCGGCGCTCGCCCGGGGCGAGGCCACCGGCGAGACCGGCACGGCGATCACCTTCCGCCCCGACGCCGACGTCTTCGAGACGACCACGCTGGACTTCGCCGTCCTCGAGCAGCGCCTGCGCGAGACCGCCTTCCTCACGCGCGGCCTGCGGATCTCGATCACCGACGAGCGCGGCGAGGGCGGCTCGGCGACCTTCCAGTACGACGGCGGCATCGAGGACTTCGTCCGCTACCTGAACAAGAACAAGGAGTCGATCGGCCGCAAGGTCATCTTCTTCGACGGTGAGAGCAAGGAGGGCGCCGTCGAGATCGCGATGCAGTGGAACACGACCTACCAGGAGTCGGTGTTCTCGTTCGCCAACAACATCAACACCCACGAGGGCGGCTCGCACCTGTCGGGCTTTCGCTCCGCGCTGACGACGGCGCTGAACCGCTACGCGAAGGCGCGCGGGCTGCTGAAGGAGAAGGACGACAACCTCACCGGTGAGGACGTCCGCGAGGGTCTCACCGCGATCGTCTCCGCGAAGCTCGCGGACCCGCAGTTCGAGGGGCAGACGAAGACCAAGCTCGGCAACCCCGGGATGGAGGGCTTCGTGCGCTCCGTCGTCTACGAGTGCCTCAACGAGTTTCTCGAGGAGAACCCGGCCGAGGGCAACGCGATCATCCGCAAGGCGGTCTCGGCTGCGCAGGCGCGCGCCGCGGCGCGCAAGGCGCGCGACCTCACGCGCCGCAAGTCCGCGCTGGAGAACTCGACGCTCCCGGGCAAGCTCGCGGACTGCTCGGTCAAGGACCCCTCGCTTGCGGAGCTGTTCATCGTCGAGGGCGACTCCGCCGGCGGGTCGGCCAAGCAGGGGCGCGACCGCAATACGCAGGCGGTGCTGCCGCTGCGCGGCAAGATCCTCAACGTCGAGAAGAGCCGGATCGACAAGGTGCTCAAGAACACCGAGATCCAGGCCCTGATCACGGCGATCGGCACCGGCGTGCGCGACGAGTTCAACATCGAGAACGCGCGCTACCACAAGATCATCCTGATGACGGACGCCGACGTCGACGGCGCGCACATCCGCACGCTCGCGCTGACGCTGCTGTTCCGCGAGATGCCCGAGTTGATCGAGGCCGGCTATGTGTACATCGCCAAGCCGCCGCTGTACAAGCTCAAGCAGGGATCCAGCGAGCGCTACGTGGAGAAGGACTCAGAGCTCGAGCAGATCCTGCTGTCAGACAAGTTCGAGAAGATGATGGTGTTCGACCGCGACGCCACGCAGTTCCGGCTGACCGAGCCGCGCTGGCAGCGCTTCAGCCGGCTGCTCAAGCAGTACGAGGGCTGGGCGTCGACGCTGCGAGCCGAGTACACCAACGACGTCGTCACCTTCCTCGAGGAGTCCGGCGTGCTCGACGAGCAGATCACGACGGCCCCGGCGGCGATCGAGCTAATCGAGCGTGAAGGGATCGAGAACGCGCCCTACGAGACCTCGCTCGTGCGTCAGGACGAGGTCACGCTCACCGTTCGCGCCGTCGAGCCGAAGTCCGGGCTGGCGCGGGTCCTGCCGCTTCCCCGCCGCCTGTTCGACAGCCAGGATTTCCGCAACTTCGTCAGGGTGCACAGCCAGCTGGTCGAGCTCGCGGGCCGTGCGCCGTTCACCGTGAAGCTCGGCGACGCCGAGGAGGACGCGCCTTCCTTCGAGGCGCTGCGCGAAGCGGTGCTGACGGTCGCCCAGAAGGGCATCTCGCTGCAGCGCTTCAAGGGATTGGGCGAGATGAACGCCGCGCAGTTGCGCGACACGACGATGGACCCGGCCACCCGCACCCTCGCGCAGGTCGGGATCGAGGATGCCACGCAGGCCGACCTGATCTTCTCGATGCTGATGGGTGACATGGTCGAGCCGCGTCGGCAGTTCATCGAGGACAACGCCCGCCTCGTCGCCAACCTCGACGTCTAAGGGGGCTGCTCCATGTCATCGATCGACATCCTCGGCGGCGGCAACGTCGAGCCGCGCGCGCTCGAGGACGAGATGCGCTCGGCGTACCTGGACTACGCCATGTCGGTCATCGTCGGGCGCGCGCTGCCCGACGTCCGCGACGGCCTGAAGCCCGTCCACCGGCGCGTGCTGTTCGCGATGTCGGAGGCCGGCCTCGGCCCGACGCGGCCGTACCGTAAGTGCGCCTCGATCGTCGGCGACGTGATGGGCAACTACCATCCGCACGGCGACTCGGCGATCTACGACGCGCTCGTGCGGCTCGCGCAGGACTTCTCGATGCGCTACGAGCTCGTCGACGGCCAGGGCAACTTCGGCTCGATCGACGACGACCCGCCGGCGGCGATGCGGTACACCGAGGCGCGCCTGGAGCGCATGGCGATGGAGATGCTGCGCGACCTCGACGCCGACACCGTCGACTTCGTGCCCAACTACGACGGCCGCAAGCAGGAGCCGGTCGTGCTGCCGGCGCGCTTCCCGAACCTGCTCGTCAACGGCTCCTCGGGGATCGCCGTCGGCATGGCGACGAACATCCCGCCGCACAACCTGCGCGAGGTCGTCAGCGCGGTCGTGGCGTTCATCGACGACCCGGCGATCGACACGCCGGCGCTGATGGCGCACCTGCCCGGGCCGGACTTCCCGACCGGCGGCATCATCCTCGGGCGGCAGGGGATCCTCGACGCCTACGAGACCGGGCGCGGACGCGTCCGCGTGCGCGGCAAGGCGCACACCGAGGACGTCGGTCGCGGTCGCGAGGCGCTGATCATCACCGAGCTTCCGTATGCGGTGAAGAAGGGCGGCGAGAACGGCCTGGTCATGAAGATCGCCGAGCTCGTCCGCGAGAAGAAGATCAGCGGGATCGCCGACCTGGAGGACCACTCGTCCGAGCGCGGCGGGATGCGCGTCGTCATCACCCTCAAGCGCGACGAGATCCCCGACGTCGTCCTCAACCAGCTCTACAAGCACACGGCGCTGCAGACGACCTTCGGCGTCAACGTCGTCGCGCTCGTCGACGGCGTGCCGCGGACGCTGTCGCTGCGCGAGGTCATCAAGCACTACGTCCACCACCAGCGCGAGATCATCGTCCGCCGCACGCAGCACGAGCTGCGCGTCCTCGAGCGCCGCGTGCACGTGCTCGAGGGCCTGCTGATCGCGCTGGACAACCTCGACGCGATCATCGAGCTGATCCGCGCCTCGCGCGACCGCGAGAGCGCGCGCGAGGAGCTCGTCGCGCGCTTCGCGCTCACGGCGATCCAGGCCTCCGCGATCCTCGACCTGCGCCTGTCGCAGCTGACGGCGCTGGAGGCCGACTCGATCAAGACCGAGCACGACGACAAGGTCGAGCGGATCGGCGAGCTGCGCGAGATCCTCGGCAGCGAGGCGCGCGTGTACGAGATCGTCCGCGAGGAGCTCGAGGAGATCGCCGAGCGCTTCGGCGACGAGCGGCGCACGCTGATCACCGACTCCGAGGACGAGATCGGCATCGAGGATCTGATTCCCGAGCAGCAGATGGTCATCACGATCACGAAGTCGGGCTACATCAAGTCGCTGCCGCTGACGACGTACCGCGCCCAGCAGCGCGGCGGCCGCGGCGTGACCGGCATGGACATGAAGGACGGCGACTACATCGAGCACCTCTTCGTGACGTCGTCGCACGACTACCTGCTGTTCTTCTCCAACCGCGGAAAGGTCTACCGGTCGAAGGTCTACGAGCTGCCCGAGGCGTCGCGCACCGCCAAGGGCCGCGCCCTCGTCAACGTCCTGCCGCTGCGCGAGGGCGAGCGGATCCAGTCCGTGCTCTCCACGCGCGACTTCGGCGAGGGCCGCTACGTGATCTTCGCGACGAAGCGCGGCGTGGTGAAGAAGACCGAGCTGATGGCCTACAACACGCCGATCAAGGCCGACGGGATCATCGCGATCAACATCCGCGACGACGACGAGCTCGTCAGCGTGCGCCGCACGAGCGGCGACGACGACATCCTGATCGTCTCGCGCAAGGGCCAGGCGGTGCGCTTCAACGAGTCCGACGTGCGCGCGATGGGGCGCGACACCTCGGGCGTTCGCGGCATGAACGTCGATCAGCCCGCCGACAACGAGGTGCTGGTGATGGACGTCGCGCGCGACGACCAGGAGCTGCTCGTCGTCACGGAGAACGGTTACGGCAAGCGCACCTCGATCGCCGAGTACCGCAAGACCAAGCGCGGCGCGATGGGCGTGGGGACGATCAAGCTCACCGACGCCAAGGGCGCGCTGGCGGGAGCGCTCGTCGTCCGCGAGCACGAGGAGCTCGTCTTCATCTCGCAGAGCGGGATGGTCCAGCGGACGGCCGTGCGGGGGATCAGCCGCTACGGGCGGCTGGCACAGGGCGTGCGCCTGATGAACATGAAGGAGGACGACGTCGTCTCCGCGGTCGCCCTGATCGTCGAGACGACGAGCGCAAACGGCGACGAGATCGTCGTCGTGGCGGCCGACCCACCCGACATCGCCGACCCGGTCGTCGTGACCGATGCCGATGCCGATGCCGGGGATGCGGGCGATGCGGGCGGCTCCTCCGATGTCAGCGGCGACGTCGACGGCGAGCAGCGGCCGGCCGGCGAGGACGGCCCGGATGGCGAAGACGACGGCCCGGGCGGCGAGGCGCCGGCGCAGTAGCCTTGGCTGCTCCGCCCGCCGCCGATCCAGCCGTGACCGAGCCGCTGACGTTCGCGCCGACGCCGGCTGGTTTCGAGCTGCGGCGGGGAGCCGACGTCCTCGGTCGCGTGATCCCCGGCGCCGGCGAGGATGCCCGCGCGCAGATCGGCCCGTCGAGCTGGCAGTTCACGGTCGAGGGCGACCGCCATGCACTTGCCGCCACCTGGCGGCTCGCCGCGCGCGACGACGACGGCGAGCAGGCCGCCTGCTACTACCACGGCAGCATGCGCGGCGGGCGAGTGCGCTTCGGCGACCGGACCGCCAGCCTTCGCCGCGAGCTCGGGCTCGCGACCGAGTGGCGGCTGCGCGTGCGGCCCGACGCGGCGCTGACGCTGCGTCCGGGGCGGCGGCCGGACGGGATCCAGCTCGACCTCGCGTTCGTGCCCGGCAGCGCGCAGGTCCCGGCGCTCGTGCTGCTGCTCGTCTGCTGGAGCATCGTGACGGAGGAGGCGACGGGTCCGGCGGGCGGCGGCGACTGAGCGCGCCCGATTGCGCCATCCGTCCGAAACAACCGTACGTTGTCGCCGCCGTCCGCTACGCTTTTCTCACCAGAGAAAGGAGGTGGTCCGAATCAGCTCAAGTTCTTACGGGACCCTGGAGGTGCTCGGCCGCTAGGTCGGGAGGCTGGCTCCGCCCAGCGAATCCAAACCGGGCCACCCCCGATCCGGATGCCGGACTGGTCCCGCCGGCAGACGTATGCAGATCCGTCTCGGGTTAGAAGTCCAGTCAGAAGTCGCGAAGGGCGCCGTCGACGCGGCGCCCTTCGTGCGTTCACGGGACCGTGCGATGCGGCGCCGTCAGCTCGCCAGCAGCCCGAGCTCGCCGGCGCGCTGCGCCGCCTCCACCCGCGAGCGGCAGCCGAGCTTGCCGAGCGTGTTGCGGACGTGCATGTCGACGGTGCGGCGGCTGAGGAACAGCTCCTGCGCGATCTCGGCGTTCGTGCGCCCGACGGCGACGAGGCGCACGACCTCCAGCTCGCGGCGCGACAGGCCGCCGCCGTCGGCGTCGGCGGCCGCACGCACGCCGAGCCGCCGCGCGACCGACTCGCCCAGGCCGGCGACCTCGCGCGCCGCCTCGGCCGCCAGCGGCCGCGCGCCGAGCCTGCGCGCGGTGCGGTAGGCGCTCGACATGCGCTCGAGCGCGGGCTCGCGCTCGCCGGCGGCCGCCAGCGCGACCCCTGCCCGCAGCTCGATCTGCGCGCGCTCGAACGGCATGTCCAGCCCGCGGTGCAGCTCCAGCGCGCGCGCGGTCTGCTCGGCCGCGGTCCCGGCGTCGCCCGCCAGCAGCGCCGTCTCGGCGATCGCGCAGCCGAGCGCCGCCAGCGCGTCCGGGTGCCCGGTCTGCGCGGCGACGCGGCCGAGCGCCTCGGCGCAGGCGTGCGCGCCGGCTGCGTCGCCACGGCCGGCGAAGAAAGTCGCACCCCAGCGCAGCGCGCCCAGCGCGTAGTGATGGTCGTCGCTGTCCTCCCAGCGCGCGAGGATCGCGCGGCAGTGCCCGGCCGCCTCGTCGCCGGCGCCCTCGGCGGCGGCGATCCGCGCCAGCGCGGCGGTCGAGTCGACCGCCATGTTGAAGTGGCGCACGCGCGAGGAGACGGCGAGCGACGAGCTGAGCAGGCGCCGCGCCGAGCTGACGCGACCCTCCCAGCAGTGGATCGCGCCGAGCAGCCCCTCCGCGACCCAGGTCGCGGTCTCGGACGCGATCAGGTCGCGGCACATCCGCGCCGCCCGGCGCCAGTCGCCGCGCTCGCGCAGGACATAGGCCATGCACGTCACGCACGCGACCTCGACGCCGCCGTCGCCGGCCGTCTGGCAGAGGTCGAGCGCCGTGTCGAGCGCCTGCTCGGCGCTGCGGAGGTCCGCGGAGTCATAGAGCGTGACGCTCAGGCGCTGGTACAGGTCGGCGGCGACCGCGGTCAGATCGTGCTCGAGCGCGACCGCCAGCGCGCCGCGCACGGTCTCGAGGCCCGCCTCGTACTCGCCGTACTTGGCGCGCGCGAGGCCCTCCAGCCCGAGCGCGCGCAGGCGCAGGTCCAGGCGACCGGCGCGATCGGCGTCGTCGCGCGCGCCGCCGGCGAGCTCGATCGCCTCGCCGTGGCGTGCCGATACGCGGCGCTGGTTGGCCATCGCGAGCTGCTCGATCGCGGCGTCGGCCGGGGCGCCGTGGGCGGCGAACGCCGCCGCCGCCAGGCCGCGCGCGGCGAACGCGCCCTCGCGGTCGCCGCGCAGCTCGAGCACGGCGGCGAGGCGGCGCTGCGCGGTCGCCAGCGCGGCTCCGTCGAGCACGGCGGCGAGCTCGCGCCAGGCCCGCGCGGCCTCGGCGAGCTGGCCCGCCAGCTCTGCGCAGCGCGCGTAGCACTCGAGCGCCTCGACGCGCCGCGCCTCGTCGCCGGACTCCGGCCACAGGTCCAGCGCCCGACGGCCGGCGTCGGCGGCGTCGCGGAACGCGTGCACCGCCTCGGACTCGCGCGCCGCACGCAGCAGGAAGCCGCGCGCACGGGCGCTGTCGCGCGCGCCGAGCCAGTGCGCGGCGGTCACGAAGCTGGGCGCCTCGGTCGCCTCGCAGGAGTGCGCGATCGCGCGGTGCAGCGCCCGGCGCCGCATCCACGGCACGTCCGCGTACAGCGCGTCGCGTGTCAGCGCGTGGCGGAAGGCGCCGGTGCCGAGGTCGCGCTCGTGCGCGAGCCCGCTGTCGAGCAGCTCGGCGACGCCGGCGGGGCTCGACAGCGAGCCGACGAGGTCGAGGTCGAAGACCTCGCCGGCGACGGCGGCCGCCTCGGCGGCGGCACGCCCCTCCTGCGACAGCTCGGAGGCGCTGATCAGGACCGCGTCGCGGATCGTGTCGGGCAGCGGCACCTCGCCGTGGCGCCCGAGCTCGAGGCCGTCGCGCCCGCTCTTGAGCTGACCGCTCACGCGCAGGGCGGCGGCCAGCTCCTCGACGAAGAACGGCGTGCCCTGCGTCGCGTCGCAGACCACGCGGACGAGCGACGGCGCCGGCGCCGCGCCGAGGCTGGCGGCGAGCAACTGCGTGACCTCCTGCGCGCCGAGCGGGTGCAGGGCGAGCTCCTCCAGGCGGCCGGCGCGCCGCAGCTCGTGGCGCAGGCGGCGCAGACCGTGGTCGCGGCCCAGACCGTCGGAGCGGTACGTCGCCAGGACGAGCACGCAGACATCGCCGAGCGGCTCGGCGAGCGCCGACAGCAGCTCGAGCGTGGCCTCGTCGGACCAGTGCAGGTCGTCGAGCACGACGAGCGCGGGGCGGTCGGCGGCGAGGTGGGCGAACGCGCAGCGGATCGCCTCGAACAGCGTCGGGCGGTCGCTGTCCGGCGCCGGCGCGCCGAGCTCGGGGAGGACCAGTGCCAGGTGCGACGCCAGCGGGCCGCAGCCGGCCAGGGCACCGGGGTCGGCGCGCAGGCGCGTTCGCAGCGCAGCGACGACCGGCGCGTACGGGGCGCCGCCGGTGTGGCTCGCCGCGCCCGTCAGCAGCAGCGCGTCGCCGGCGCGGGCGGCGACCTCAGCGGCCAGCCTGGTCTTGCCGACGCCGGCCTCGCCGCTCAGCAGGATCAGCCCGCCGTGGCCGGCCCGCGCGCGGTCCAGCGCGGCGCAGAGGCGCCGGACCTCGGTGTCGCGCCCGACGAGTGCCGTCATGCGCGGATCCTAAGTACGGCATACGGCAAGCGAAAGTACGGTCATCGCGCCGTAGTCGCGCGGTCGCGCCGGGCGTAGCGTCGCGAGCACAACGACAGCGGGGCGACGAGCCCCCAGAAGGGAAGACCATGAACCTCTACGTGATCGTCCGCCGCAACGGCTTCTCCTCTCCCGAGAACCTCCAGGAGGCCGGTGCTCGCTCGGCTGCCGCCGGCGACAGGCCGGACTCGGGCGTGCGCTGGATCCGCTCCTACGCCGTCAGCGAGGAGAGCGGCGAGGTCGGGACGTTCTGCGTCTACGAGGCCGACAGCCCCGAGGCGATCCGTGCCCACGCGCGCGCCGCGGTGCTGCCCGTCGACGAGATCGTCCCGGTGCTCGACACCGTCATCGTGCGCCCCGACCCGTCGCCCGTCGCCGCCTGACCGCTGCGCTGCCGATCAGACGACGGTGAGCGTGACCGACGACGGTCGCTCGGCGTCGTGGAAGACCTCTTGGTCGGCGGCGACGAGCGCCACCGCGCGGATCGGGTCCTCGCCCGTGCCGGGGTTGCGCGCATAGCGCGGGTGGGCGCCGCTGGAGACCTGGACGCGGATGCGGTGCCCGCGGGCGAAGCGGTGGGCGGTCGGCCACAGCGCCATCCGCACCGCCGCGACGCCGTCGGCGTCGCGCGGGGGCTCGCCGGGCGTCAGCCGGATGAGCGCGTCGCAGACGTTCAGCACGCGCCGTCGGGCAGCACGTCGCAGACGCGCACGAACACGTCGGTGTCGCCGCGGCTGGAGCGCAGGCGGATGTCGGCGTGGACGGGCCCGAGCGCCTCGATGTCGGCCGCGAGCGGCGCGCCCGTGAACGTGAGCACGTCGCTGCGCGCCTCGAGCGGGCGGTTGTCGCGCACGGGCCGCTGCTCGAGCAGCATCGCGCCGCCGAGCGCCGGCGTCGGATGGACGGGGTCGTAGCGGTAGCGGCTCGGCTGCGCTGCCGCCGGCGGCGGCGGCGGCCCGAGGCCGCCATCGGGCAGCAGGTGCAGCGTCAGCTCGCGCGCCGCGGGCGGCGGCCAGTCGGCCAGCTCGCGCCAGCCGGGCCCGCCCGTGACGTACACGCGCACCGGCGCCTCGCGCAGCATCCGCGGATCGCCGAGCAGATGCGCGCGCAGCCAGGCGATCCCCTCGCGCAGGCCGGCGCCGAGCATCCCCGCCGAGGTGTGCGCCCACGGGCCGATGATCAGCTGTGGCCGGCGCCCCGCCGCGCGCAGCGCGCAAAAGTCCTCGACCATCCAGGGCAGGAAGATGTCGTACCAGCCGCCGGTGAGCTGCACCTTGGCCTCGACGGCGCCGACCGAGGAGGAGAAGTCGCGCGTCGCCCAGTACGGGCTGTCGGGCGCCAGCTGCTCGATCCACTCGCGGAAGTACGCGATCGGGGCGCCGAAGGCCCGCTCGTCGAGCTCGGCGAGCGGGAGGTGGTGGTACAGGCCCGGCAGCGTGCGGCCGAGACCGTTGGCGAGCAGCAGCAGGGCCAGGCGGCGCTCCTGGACGTGGAGCAGCAGCATCCACGACAGCGCGGTGTCGAGCGAGATGCTGCCGCTGCCGTGCGCCATCCCGCGAAACTGCGACGCGGTCTCCGACGGCGCCATCGCGTCGACCTCGTCGGCGATCGCCCACTGCACGATGCCCATGTAGCTCGGCCCGATCGTGCCGACCGGCCCGTCGTGCCACGGCTGTGCGCGCAGCCAGCGCAGCGTCGCCAGGCCGTCCTCGCGCTCGTTGAAGGGGTCGAAGCTGCCGGCCGAGCCGAACGTCCCGCGGATGCTCTGCACCACGATCTGCAGGCCGCGCTCGGCGAGCAGGCGCCCGAACAGGAAGCCGAACGCGCCGGCGCGGCCGTACGGCGAGCGGACGAGGACGGTCGGCGCGGTCCGCGTGCCCGGCGGCGCGTAGCGGTCGGCGAGCAGCACGGCGCCGTCGTCCATCGCCACCGGCAGGTTGCGGTCCAGCTCGACCTCGCGCGTCGCCGGCTGCGGCAGGCGCAGCGCGCGGCCGGCGATCTTGCTCAGCAGGGGCACGCCCCGCGAATGCTAGGCGGCGGGCGCGGCGGCGCCGTCGAGCAGCGCGACGGGGAAGGGCCGGCCGACGTGGTAGCCCTGCGCGAAGTCGACGCCGAGCGCGGACAGCATCGCGATCGTCGCGTCGTCGCCGACGAACTCGGCGATCGTGCGCTTGCCGAGGCCGCGCGCCATCCCGACGATCGCCTCGATGACGAGCTCGTCGGTGCGGCTGCGCGGGTTGGCGATGAAGTCGCCGTCGATCTTCAGATAGGAGACCGGCAGGTGCTTGAGGTAGAAGAACGAGCCGAAGCCGGTGCCGAAGTCGTCGATCGCGAGCTGGCAGCCGAGGCCGGTCAGCGCCTCGGCGAAGCGGCGCGCGTCGTCCATCCGCGCGATCGTCGCCGTCTCGGTGATCTCGAACACCAGCCGTGACGGATCGGCGCCCGAGCCGGCGAGCTCGCGGCGCACGAGCGCGGGCAGCTCGTGGTCGTCCATCGAGGCCCCCGAGACGTTGACGGCGAACGTCAGGTCCGGATGCGCGGCGACGAGCCCGATCGCCTGGGTGACGACCCAGCGGTCGATCGCGTGGATCAGGCCCAGGCGCTCGGCGACGTCGAGGAACGCGCCGGGATACGTCAGCGTGCCGTCCTCCTCGGGCAGGCGCAGCAGCAGCTCGTAGTGCGCCACGCGGCCGCCGTCGAGGGCGCGGATCGGCTGGCAGTGCAGCGCGAAGGCGTCGTGCTCGAGCGCGGTGCGGATGCGCTGCTCCCACGGCATCTGCGACCGCCGCGCAGCGGCCGTGGCGTCGGTGTAGACGACGTAGCGGTCGCGTCCCTGGGCCTTGGCGTCGTACATCGCGCGGTCGGCGGCGATCATGACGTTCTCGCCGGTGCCGCTCGCGCCGTCGAAGGCGACCGCGCCGACGCTGACCGTCGTGTGCACGAGCCCGCCGCCGAGCATGAGCGTGTTGTCGCGCGCCGCCTGCACGAGATCGGCGGCGACGCGGCGCGCCTCGCCGGCGTTCGCGCGCGGCAGCAGGAGCCCGAACTCGTCGCCGCCGACGCGCGCGAGCACGTCGGTCGCGCGCACGCGCTGCTGGGCCATCGCCGCGACGCTGCGCAGCAACTCGTCGCCCGCGGCGTGCCCGAGCGTGTCGTTGACGTACTTGAAGTCGTCGATGTCGATCAGCAGCAGCGCCGAGGTCTCCTCGAAGCGCCGCGCGCCGGCCATCGCGCGGCCGAGCTCCTCGTCGAAGCGCCGGCGGTTGTACAGGCCGGTCAGGGTGTCGTGGTCGGCGAGATGGCGCAGCTGGCGCTCCAGGCGCTTGCGCTCGGTGTCGTCGCGCGCGATCACCGCGACGCCGTCGACCGCGCGGCCGCTGGCGCTGCGCAACGGGGAGAGCGACAGCGACACCTCGACGAGGCAGCGGTCGCTGTGCTGCAGGGTCGTCTCGAAGGGCGCGATCCGCTCGCCGCCGAGCGCCGCCGCCATCAGCAGCTCGTGCGTCTCGGCGCCGTGATGCGACAGCAGCGTGACCGCCGGCGCGCCGAGCGCCTCGGCGGCGCTGTAGCCGAGCATCCGCTCGGCCGCCGGGTTCCAGCTCGCGATCCGGCCGTCGCGCCCGACGGTGTAGATCGCGTCGCTCGCCGCCTCGACGACGAGCGCCAGCCGCGACTCGGCTTCGCGCGCACGCATCTGCTCGGTGACGTCCTCGCAGACGCCGACCATCCGCAGCGGGTTGCCGTCGGCGTCGCAGACGACCTCGCCCTGCGTGCGCATGAGGATCCCGCTGCCGTCCTCCTTGGTGACCCGCTTGACGTCCTCGAACGGCGCGTGGTCGGCGAACGCCTTGTGGTTGCGCGCGTCGACGTCGGCGCGATCGTCGGGATGCACCCGCGCCAGGAAGTCCTCGTAGGTCGGTGTCAGCGACTGCGGCTGCAGGCCGTAGATGCGAAACAGCTCGTCGGACCACGTCACGACGTTGGCGGGGATGTCCCATTCCCAGCTGCCGATCCGCGCGAGCTGCTGGGCCTCCCTCAGGCGCGCCTCGCTGCGGCGCAGTGCGTCCTCCATCCGGCGGTGCTCCGCGGCGGCGTCGCCCCCCGGGCGCGCTGTGCTTGTCATCGTGCCCCCTTTATCGGCGGCGGGCTGGCCCGGGCGGATCGTCCATTCGTCCAGCGGCCGCGCGGCGGGCTCAGGCCGCCTCGGGCAGCCACTGCTTCCACGCCGGCGGGATCGTCGGGCTCGCGACGTGGATGAACACCTGGGGGTGCGGGACGCGCGGCGGGTGGCGCGGGTGCATGCCGATCTTCTGCGGCAGCGAGTCGCCCTTGCGGCGGTTGCAGGGCGCGCAGGAGGCGACGATGTTGTCCCAGGTCGAGGTGCCGCCCTTGGAGCGCGGGATGACGTGGTCGACGGTGAGGTTCGCGCGCGAGCCGCAGTACTGGCACGTCCAGCCGTCGCGGGCGAACACGGCGCGGCGGGTGATCTTGCGCCGGTGGCTGTCGCGCGGGACCTTGACGAACGTCACGAGGCGGATGACGACCGGCCGCGGCAGCGTCGAGCTCTCCGACCGCAGCTCGAAGCTCGAGTGCTCGACGATCTCGGCCTTCTCCTTGAGCAGCAGCACCGCCGCACGACGCACCGTGCAGACGTTGATCGGCTCGTAGGTGGCGTTCAGGACGAGCACACGGCCAGACTCACGTCCGCGCCGCCGGTGCTCCCGATGCGGCGCGAACCCCCCTGAGCCTGGTGGCACGGACTGGGTCGCCATAAGTCGCGCGAAAGTCTAATCAGGCGGACCGGCGGCTGGGTACGTCCCGAGGATCCTGACCTGCTCGCAGTGCTTTCCCAGTCCGGCGACGGCCTCGGCCACCGAGGCGTCGGTAGCCGCGCCGCGGCAGTCGACGAAGAAGCGGTAGTGGCCCAACCGCCCGCGCAGCGGGCGCGACTCGATCTTCGTGAGGTTCACGCCGCGGAACGCGAACTCCGACAGGCAGCGCACGAGCCAGCCCGGGCTGTTGTCGCCGGGGCCCCAGAACGCCAGCGAGGTCTTCGCCGGCGCGAAGTCGGCGGGCGCCTGGGCGTCGGCGCGCCGCGCCAGCCAGACGAAGCGCGTCGCGTTGCCCGGCTCGTCCTCGACGGCCTCGGCGAGCACGGTCGCGCCGTACAGCTCGGCGGCGCGCAGCGTTCCCAGGGCCGCCCACGGGTCGTCGCGGGAGACGACGATCTGCGCTGCCTGCGCGGTCGACGCCGTCGGCTCGATCTCGGCGCCGGGGAGGTTCTCGCGCAGGTATCGCGCGCACTGCGAGATCGCCTGCGGATGCGACAGCACGCGCTCGACCGCCGCGAGCTCGAGCGGCGACGCCGCGATCAGGTGCTGGGAGACCGCAAGCACGAGCTCGCCGACGATCGCCACGCCGGTGTCGTCGTCGGCGAGCGTGTCGAGCGTCACCGCGATCGGCCCCTCGACGGAGTTCTCGATCGGGACGATCGCGCGGTCGACGTCGCCGTCGCGGACCGCGAGGATCGTGTCGCGCACGGTCGGCAGGCCGACGAGCTCGTCCTGCGTCGCGTCCGCCGCCGTCCGCGCCGCCTCCTCGGAGAACGTGCCCGCGGGCCCGAGATAGCCCAGACGCATCAGGAGGTCATCGCGAGGCGCAGCGCTTCCTCTTCCTCGGGCGAGAGCTTGAGCTCCCCCTTGCCCGCGGAGATCTGCTTGGCGTACAGCCGCGCCTGCTCGCGATGGTGGATCGACGACAGCACGACGCCGTTGCGGGCGCTGTCGAGCAGCGCGATCGAGGTCGACTGGCGGCCGGACATCTCGTTGAGCGCGTCGTAGCGGATCAGGCCGCAGTACGAGATCGCCCCGTCCAGCCGCCCCTCGGCTGCGCCCATGCGCCCGTCGAGCCGCGCGGCGACGTCGGTCACGTAGTCATGCAGCGTCTTGAACTCCGCATCCAGTGCGGCCGCGTGCCCGACGAGGTCCGTCGCATCCTGCCCGCCGAGCACCACGCGCTGATCGGCGCGCAGCCGGCGCACCTGGCGGTAGAGGACTACGACCGCGACGAGCCCGACGACCGCAACAGCGACGGCGGCCAGCGCGACGACGCCCACCGTGGAGCTCAGCTCGGGACCCATGCGGGCCAAACGGTAGCGCGGGGCCCAGCCGTCAGCCGCGTCTGAAGATCGCGGGGTACGTCGCGGAGTTGTTGTCGGTGTTCTTCTCGCCGGGGACGGCCACGACCTCGACGCGGATCTCGACCGCCTGGCCGATCGGCGGCGCCTCCCCGAGCGGGATCGAGACCGTCGTCTCGGTCTTCGGCATCGTCTGGTCGATGACCTTCTGCACGGTGATCGGATCGCCCGAGCCGCCGCGGATGCGCACCCGCACGCGGACCTCGCTCTCCGGGTTGTCGCCCTGGTTTGCGACCTTGACGGCGAACGTCACGTTGGAGGCGGCCTGCAGCTGGTTGGGCTGCCCCGGCTGCAGCGTGACGTCGCCGACGCTGACGCCGAGCAGCCCGTGGCCGTGCAGGCCCGGCGCGGGCTCGCTGGTGCCGCCGTCGCCGGCGCCGCGGCCCGCCTGCGAGTTGATCCGGCGCGCGACCGTCGAGGGCTGCAGCCAGCCGAGGTTCTGCACGAAGCTCGAGTTCTGGATCGTCTGGCCGCCGATCTCGTGCTCGTCGAGGACCTCCTTGATGAGCGCCGCACCGCGCCGGTTGTAGACGACGTTGGCGGCGTCGAAGGCCTGGATCTCGCCGGCGATCGCGCGCACCGCGGGGACGGCCGTCGCCGAGTCGGTCGACAGCGCGGCGGGCAGCTTCTCGGCGACCCTGCCCATCGCCTCCTGCAGCAGCGACAGCGCCAGCAGCACGTTGCGGTGCGCCGGGCGCATGTCGTCGGGCACGTCGACGCCCTCGGCCTGCCTGGTGAGCGCCTGTGCGCGGAAGCGCAGCTGGTTGACCTCTGACTGCACGTCGGTCGACGCCTGGCCGCCCGCGCTGAGCGTCTCGAAGAAGGCCTCGGCGTTGGCGTCGGCGTCGCGAACGATGCTCGACACGTCGCGGTTGTAGTCCTTCAGCGCCTGCTCCTGGCGACTGTTGAGGCAGCCGTTGACGAGGACGACGAGCAGCACCAGGACGAGCAGGCCGACCGCCGCCGCGACGACGCGGCGGACCATCAGCTGCTGGGGATCGGACGGCGGGCCGATTGCCGCAGGTGCCGGGCTACGGGGCCGCGTGCGGGTGGTGCGTGGCTCGTCGTCGTCGAAGAAAGACAGGGGTCCGCTCCTTGCTGAAAGCTGGCGGAACGCTCAGTATGCCGCGCGCGGCGCGCGCCGGCTCTGCATGCAACTTTGCCGCCGCCGCCCAGTTTCCTCCCGTATCGGCAAGGAGCCGGCGACGACGACGCCGAACAGGGAGCCGGTGCCCCACGCGCACAGCCCCCCATCCGCTCCTCCGGGCCAGCTCGTGCTCGGCCGCTATCGGCTGGGGTCGCGGCTGGGCGCGGGCGGGATGGGCGTCGTCTACCGAGCGCGCGACGAGCGCCTGGAGCGCGACGTCGCCGTCAAGCGGATCGCCGTCGAGCACGACCCCGACGGGCGCGGCGAGCGCGAGGCGCTGGCCGCGGCGCGGCTGTCGCACCCCGGGATCGTCGCGCTCTACGAGTCCGGCCGCGACGAGCACGCCGTCTATCTCGTCTCCGAGCTGATCGACGGCCCGACGCTCGCCGAGTTGCTGCGCGACGGCGAGCTGTCGGACCGCGACGTGCTGCTGCTCGGCGCGACGCTCTGCGGCGCGCTCGCGCACGCGCACGCGCGCGGCGTGATCCACCGCGACGTCAAGCCGTCGAACATAATCTGCCCGGCGATCGACGAGGCCCCGCCGACGGCGAAGCTGACGGACTTCGGGATCGCCCGGATGGCCGACCACGACGTGCTCACGCGCACGGGCGACATCATCGGCACGCTGGCCTACATGGCGCCCGAGCAGTCGCGCGGCGAGAAGCTCAGCGGCGCCGCCGACGTGTACGCGCTCGGCATCGTGCTCTACGAGGCGCTCGCCGGCGTCAACCCCGTGCGCGCGGGCAACCCGGCCGCGACCGCGCGGCGGGTCGGGATGCGGCTGGCGCCGCTGGGGCGGGTGCGCCGCGACCTGCCGCCGCAGCTCTGCCGCGCGATCGACTGCGCCGTGGCGGTCGACCCGGCGGCACGCAGCGGCCTCGGAGCACTGCGCCGTGCGCTGGAGGACGCCGCCGGCGTCGTCGACGACGTACGCGGACCGGTTGCGGGCGGCGCGCTGGACACGATCGCGTCGCCCGCCCGCACCTGGACGCGCCGTCAGCAGCCGCGCGAGCTCTCCGCCGGCCGCCGGCGGCTCGCGGCGCCGGCCTCGCAGCACGACGATCGTCACGCCCACGCCCACGCCCACGCCCGCGACGGCGACCGCCGCGAGCACGCAGACGACGAGCAGCAGCGCGCGCGACGTGCGCGCGTGGGGCCGCTGCCGCGCATCGTCGCCGCGCTCGCCGCGGCGACGCTCGCCGGCGCCGCGCTCGCGACGCTCGCGCCGCACCCGCCGCTCGAGCCCGCCGCGGGCGCCGCGCTCGCCGCGGCGGCGGTGCTGCTGCTGCCGCGGCTGGGCTGGCTGGCCGGCGCGGCGGCGCTCGTCGCCTGGCTCGTGGCGGCCGTTCCCGGCGTCGCGCTGGTCGTCGCCGTGGCGGCCGTCCCGGTGGCCCCGCTGCTGATGCGGCGCGGCGCCCTCTGGTCGCTGCCGGCGGCGGCGCCGGCGCTGGGCCTGATCGGCCTCGCCGCCGCGTGGCCGGCGCTCGCCGGCCAGCCCGCGCGCTGGACGGCGCGCGCCGCGCTCGGCGGCCTCGGCGGCTGGTGGCTAGGGCTGGCCGAGCTGTTGACGGCCGGCGAATCCAGCCGGCTCGCGTTCGGGCGCGCGCCCGACGTCCTGCCGCGCGGCGCGTGGGAGGGCTCGGCGGTCGACGCGATGCAGCACGCCCTGTGGCCGATGCTGGCGGGCGGCGCGCTCGGACTCGTCGCGCTCTGGGCGCTGGCCGCCGCCGTGCTGCCGGTGCTCGTGCGCGGTCGCTCGGCGGCGCTGGACATCGTCGCCGTGACGGGGTGGTCGGCGGCGCTGGCGGTCGCGACGCAGACCCTCTCGGAGGCGGTGGTGCTCGACCCGCTGCGCGGACTCGTGGCCGGTGCCGTCGCCGGCGGCGTGATCGCCGTCGCGGCGCGCGCGCTGCGCGGGCGCGCGTAGGCGGGAACGGACCGCCCGGCGCGAAAACGGGTAGGCCCCCTCCGCGTAGCATGAACCCCTGCGATGAGCGTCCTGCGCAACCTCGAGGCGAAGCTCACCGACCTCGTCGAGGGCACCTTCGGGCGTGTCTTCCGATCCGAGGTGCGGCCGGTCGAGCTGGCCCGCAAGCTCGCCCGCGAGATGGACGAGCACAAGACCGTGTCGGTCTCGCGGACGTACGTCCCGAACGAGTACATCGTCTGGCTGTCGCAGCAGGACCGCGAGCGTCTGGAGGGGGTCGAGGACGCGCTGATCGAGGAGCTCGGCGCCTACCTGCTCGAGCACGCGCGCTCCGAACGCCTGGCGCTGCCGTCGCGCCCGCAGATCGAGTTTCGCACCGACGACCGTCTGGCGCTCGGCGAGTTCGGCATCCAGGCGCGGCTCGTGCGCCCGTCGCAGGACCCCGACCAGCCCGAGCCCGAGCAGGCCGGCCACGGCAACACGATGATCTACTCGACGGCCGGGCGGCTGCGCGAGCCGGTCGAGGCGCTGCAGGGCGTGCGACCGACGAAGGCGCTGCTGCTCGCCGAGGGCCGGCGGCACGTGATCCCGCCCGGCGGGGCGCTCGTCGGGCGCAGCCGCGAGTGCGACGTCGTGCTGGCCGACGCCAACGTCTCACGCCGGCACGCCGAGGTGCGGCCCGCCGCGGCCGGCACGTGGACGATCGCCGACCTCGGCTCGACCAACGGCGTGGTCGTCAACGGCCGCCGGATCCAGGGCGCGGCCCCGTTGCAGGCCGGCGACCGGATCGCGCTCGGGACTGCCGAGATCGCCTTCGAGCTGGACTGAACGCGGCCGCGCGGCGCTCGCGGCGGCCTCGACGGTCTAGGCTCAAGCCGAATGCTCGAACCGGTTTCCGTCGGCCTGAAGTTCGCCTTCCTGGCCGTCCTCTACCTCTTCTTGCTGTGGGTGTCGCGCAGCGCGTTGAAGGATCTGCGCCGCGGCGCGTTCGGCGGCACGCGCGCGCCGGTGGCGGCGGACGCGACCGGGATGCACCCGGCATCGAGCCTCAACGTGCTCGACGGCGACGGCAGCGTCCAGCCGCGGCTGGTCGTCGAGTCGGTCCCGGGGCTGTCGCGCGGCATGGCCTACGACGTCGCCGAGGGCGCGACGCTCGGCCGGGGCGACGTCGAGATCCAGCTCGAGGACCCGTTCGCGTCCTCTCGCCACGCGCAGCTCACGCGGCAGGGTGCGATCCTCGTCATCGAGGACCTCGGGTCGACGAACGGGACGTACCTCAACGACGAGCTGCTGCGCGGTCCGCGGCCGCTGCACGCCGGCGACCGCGTCCGGATCGGCGACTCGACGTTCACCTACGACGACTGACCCCGAGCTGATGCTGCGCGTCGCCCCCGACCACTTCTCGCATTCGGACACCGGCCGCGCCCGGCGCGCGAACGAGGACTCCTACTACGCGCGCGCCCCGGTCTTCGTCGTCGCCGACGGGATGGGCGGCGCGCAGGCGGGCGAGGTCGCCTCGCGTGTCGCCGTCGAGGCCTTCGAGCGCGACCTGGCCTCCGCCGACGGCGCCGGCAGCGGCGAGGAGCTGCTGGCCGCGCGCGTCCACGAGGCCAACGCCCGCATCCACGAGATGTCGCAGGCCCGGCAGGAGCGCGCGGGGATGGGCACGACGATCACCGCCGCGCACGTCGGCGAGCACGACGTCGCGATCGCGCACGTCGGCGACTCGCGCGCATATCGCCTGCGCGGCGACGAGTTCGAGCGCCTCACCGAGGACCACTCGCTCGTCGAGGAGATGCGCCGGCGCGGCCAGCTCACGGCGCAGGAGGCCGACGAGCACCCCCAGCGCTCGATCATCACGCGCGCGCTCGGACCCGAGCCCGACGTGCTCGTCGACACGTCGTCGTGGCGCGCCGCGGTCGGCGACGTCTACCTGCTCTGCAGCGACGGCCTGACGTCGATGGTCGCCGAGGAGCGGGTGGCGGAGATCGTGCGCACCGCGACCTCGCTGCACGACGGCGGCAGGGCGCTGATCGACGCCGCCAACGAGGCGGGCGGGCGCGACAACATCACGGTCATCCTCTTTCGCCTCGAGGAGGTCGGCGGCCCGTCGGACGCCGCGCTCGAACAGCCGACGTCGGCCGGCGGCACGGGCGCGCTGACGACCGCCGACGTGCAGGCCGCCGGCCGCGGGGCACCGACGGCGACGGCGACCGCTCCCGCGCCGTCGTCACCGGGCACCGCGGCGCCGCGCGGCGACCCGAGCCGGCGACTGCAGCCGCTGCCTCCGACGCCGGCGGGCTCGCACGAGGGCACCCGCCGGACGCGGACGCGCCGCGCCGCGAAGCTGTTCGCGATCCTCGCGCTGATCGCGCTGCCGCTGGGCGTCGGCGCCTACAGCGCCAACCAGGCCGTCTTCTTCGTCGGCACCAACGACGAGGGCTTCGTGACGCTGTATCGCGGCCTGCCGTACTCGCTGCCGGCGGGCATCGACCTCTACCAGGTCAACTACGTCTCCAGCGTCCCGCTGCAGACGCTGCCGCCCGCCCGCCGTCGGCAGCTCGTCGACCACACGCTGCGCTCGCACGACGACGCTTCCGATCTCGTGCGCGAGCCCGAGCGCGGCCGCATCGCCTCCTGATGGCGAGGACGAGCGCAGAGCTGCGCCACTGCGGCATGACGAGCGACGGCGGGCAGCCGTGACCGCCCGCAACCGTGAGCTGTTCGCGCTGATCCCGGCGTCGCTGCTGCTGACCGCCGGCTTCGCCGCGGTGTTCATCCAGCGCGACGAGCTGCTCAACGACCTGTCGCTGACGTACGGGGCGATCTTCCTGGCGCTCTGCCTCGCCGCGCACCTCGTGCTGCGGATCACCCTGCCCGATGCCGACCCGTACCTGTTCCCGCTCGTGGCGGTGCTCGCCTGCTTCGGCCTCGTGATGCTCTACCGCCTCGACGAGACGCTCGCGCGCGAGCAGGCGCAGTGGTTCGTCGTCGGGCTGATGTTCTTCACGGCGACGATCGTCGCGCTGCGCCGCGACCACCGCGTGCTCGAGCGCTACCGCTACGTCATCGCCCTCGGCGGGATCATCCTCCTGCTGCTGCCGCGGCTGGGCAGTCCCGTCAACGGCGCCTACCTGTCCTTCGACCTCGGGCCGATCTCGTTCCAGCCCGCCGAGCTGGCGAAGATCGCGATCGTCATCTTCCTGGCGTCGTACCTGCGCGACACGCGCCAGGTGCTCGTGATCGGCGCGCGCCGCTTCGCGGGGATCACGTTCCCGCCGCTGAAGCACCTCGGCCCGCTGCTGGCGGTCTGGGGCACGGCGATGCTGCTGCTGTTCGTGATCCAGGATCTCGGCTCGTCGCTCATGTTCTTCGGCGGCTTCCTCGCGCTCGTGTACGTCGCGACGAACCGGATCTCGTTCGTGCTGATCGGCCTGGGGCTGTTCGCGCTCGGCGCGCGCGTGCTCTACGCGATCCGGCCGACGATCGAGAGCCGCGTCGACGCGTGGCTGAACCCGTTCGACCCCGACCTCTACGAGCGCGAGGTCGGCGGCAGCTACCAGATCGCGCAGTCGATCTTCTCGCAGGCCGACGGCGGCTTCTTCGGCCAGGGCTTCGGCCAGGCGATCGTCCAACTGGGCGACAACCCGCCGATCCTGCCCGCCGCGCACACGGACTTCATCTACGCGGTCATCACCGACGAGCTGGGGCTGATGGGGGCGGTCGCGGTGCTGCTCGTCTATCTGCTGATCGTCGAGCGCGGGTTCAAGACCGCGATGCTCGCGACCGATTCGTTCTCCAAGCTGCTGGCGACGGGCCTGACCGCCGTGCTGGCGCTGCAGGTCTTCGTGATCGTCGGTGGCGTCACGAAGCTCATCCCGCTGACCGGCGTGACCCTTCCCTTCATCTCCTACGGTGGCTCGTCGATCGTGGCGAACTTCATCCTGCTCGCGCTGCTGCTGCTCGTCTCCGACCGCGCCCGACGGGAGGTCGCGGCGTGAACGCGCCGATCCTCAGGCTCTTCGTCCTCGTCCTCGTGCTGTTCGGCGCGCTCGCCGCGATGACGAGCTACAACAGCGTCATCAAGGCCGATGAGTACCGCGACAACGCCCTCAACAAGCGGCCGCTGATCGAGCAGGCGCAGGTCAAGCGCGGCGTGATCCGCGCGCGCGACGGGTCGCTGCTGGCGCGGTCGGTCAAGAACGAGGACGGGCTCTACGAGCGCCGCTACCCGCCGGCCGCCAGCCGCTTCGCGCACGCGGTCGGCTACGACTACGGGCTGACGATCGGCCGCGCGGGGCTGGAGAGGTCGCGCAACGACGCGCTCGCGGGCGAGAAGGACGAGATCAGCTCGCTCGTCGCCGATCTCAGCGGCGAGCGCCGGGTCGGCGACAACGTCGTCACGAACCTCGACCGCGGGGCGCAGAAGATCGCGCTGGACGCGCTCGGCGACCGCCGCGGGGCGATCGTCGCGATCGAGCCTGCGACCGGAAAGGTCCGCGTCATGGCGAGCAGCCCCGGCTATGACCCCAGCGCGCTGCGCGACCCGCGGGTCTTCGCCCGCCTCAACCGCCAGGACAACTCACCGCTGTTCAACCGCGCGACGCAGGCCGGCTACGCGCCCGGATCGACGATGAAGGTCGTCACGGCCGCCGCGGCGCTCGACAGCGGCGCGTTCACGCCGCAGTCGACGGTGTCCGGCAAGTCGCCGATCATCGTCTCCGGCGTGCCGCTGAGGAACTTCTCCAATGCGCAGTTCGGCCAGATCCCGTTGACGACGGCGCTCACCAACTCGGTCAACACCGTCTGGGCACAGGTCGCCGAGAAGGTCGGCCGCGAGGACATGCAGGACTACATGGAGCGCTTCGGCTTCGGCGCCGACCCGCCGCTGGACTACCCCGACGGCCAGATGCTGCCCAGCGGCGTGTTCGACGCCGAGCGCAACAAGCCGATCGCGGTCGACTCGGGGCGCGTCGACATCGGCCGGGTCGGCATCGGCCAGGAACGCCTGCGAGTGACGCCGCTGCAGATGGCGACGGTCGTCGCGACCGTGGCCAACGGGGGCAGGCGGATGAAGCCGCGGCTGACCAGCCGGATCGTCGATGCGGACGGGCGCACCGTCGAGCGGATCGAGCCCGAGCTGGCCGAGCGCGTCATGTCGGCCAGGTCGGCGGCGCAGCTCACGCAGATGATGAGCGACGTCGTGCGCGAGGGAACCGGGACGGCGGCGGCGCTGGAGGGCATCGAGGTCGCCGGCAAGACGGGCACCGCCGAGCTGAACATCGAGCGGCGCATCAACCAGCCGTGGTTCGTCGGCTTCGCCCCGCGCTCCAAGCCGAAGGTCGCGATCGCCGTGACGCTCGAGAACGTGATCGGCGGCCAGGGCGGCGTGGTGGCGGCACCGATCGCCAGGCAGGTCATGCAGGAGCTGCTGCGATGACAGCGCGCCATTGCTCGACCGACGTGCGGTGCGGGGAAGACAGGGGGTCCTCGCGATGAGGGGCGGGCTGGAGGCCGACGCGGTCATCGACGAGCGCTACCAGGTCATCGAGCATCTCGGCTCGGGCGGGATGGCCGAGGTCTACTGCGCGACGGACCTGCAGCTGGGGCGCAAGGTCGCGCTGAAGATCCTGCACGAGCGCTTCGCTGCCGACGACGAGTTCGTCGAGCGCTTCAAGCGCGAGGCGTCCTCGGCCGCCGGCCTGCAGCACCAGCATCTCGTCGCCGTCTACGACCGCGGCGAGTGGGACGGCACGTCGTACATCGCGATGGAGTACGTCTCGGGCCGGACCCTGAAGCAGATCGTCACCGAGGAGGGACCGCTCCCGCCGCAGCGCGCCGTCGACCTCACGGTGCAGGTCCTGCGGGCGGCGCGCTTCGCGCACCGCCGCGGCGTCATCCACCGCGACTTCAAGCCGCAGAACGTGATCATCGACGACGAGGGCCGCGCGAAGGTGACGGACTTCGGGATCGCGCGCGCCGGCGCGTCGGACATGACGCAGACCGGGTCGATCATGGGCACCGCGCAGTACCTGTCGCCCGAGCAGGCCCAGGGCCACGCCGTCACCGCCCGCTCGGATCTCTACTCGATCGGGATCATCCTCTACGAGCTGCTGACCGGAACGGTCCCGTTCGAGGCCGATTCCGCGGTCACGATCGCCCTCAAGCAGGTCTCCGAGGACCCCGTCCCGCCGAGCCGGATCAACCCGGCCGTCACGCCGGAGCTGGAGTCGGTCGTCATGCGCGCGCTGATGAAGGACCCGCGCGAGCGCTTCGCCGACGCCGACGAGTTCATCGCCGCGCTCGAGGCGGCCGCCTCGCGGATCCCATCGCCGCGGGCGGTCGCGGCGGCCGAGGCCGCCGCCGCGGCGCTGCCGCCGGCTGCCGCGATCGGCGCGGGGCCGCCGCCGCCCGTGACCGGCGTGTACCCGGCGCAGGCCCCCCTCCACGAGCGCGAGGCGGTCGTCGGCCCGGCCAGGCGGCCGCCGCGCCGCAAGCGCTGGCCGTGGCTGCTGCTCGGCGCGCTCGGGTTGATCGGACTCGTCCTCCTGCTCATCTCGGTCCTGTCGCCCGAGCGCGTCCAGGTGCCCGACGTCGTCGGCAGCTCGATCTCGGTCGCGACGCAGCGGCTGCAGAACGAGGGCTTCGAGGTCGTGCCGGTGCGCGACAACTCCGACAAGCCGCGCAACACGGTGATCGGCCAGGACCCGCAGGGCGGCGAGAGCGCCGACGAGGGCTCGCGCGTGACGATCAACGTCTCCGACGGACCGGCGATCACCGACGTGCCCGACGTCGTCGGCGACGGCCGCGGCGAGGCGCGCCGCAAGCTCGTCGCGGCCGGCTTCGAGGTCGACGAGAAGGCGGTGACCTCGGAGTCGGTGAGGCTCAACCGCGTCGTCTCGCAGTCGCCCGACGGCGGTTCGCTCGCCGAGCAGGGCAGGACGGTCACGATCGAGGTGTCGTCCGGACCCGAGCGCCTGCCCGTCCCCGACGTGACCGGACGGACCGAGGACGAGGCGCGCTCGGCGCTCGACGCGTTCCGCGTCGTCGTGCAGGAGAAGGAGGACGCCGAGGCCGAGCCGGGCACCGTGCTCGCCCAGAAGCCCGCGCGCGGAACCCTCCCGCGGGGCGCGACCGTGACGCTGAGCGTGGCGATCGAACCGAAGCTCGTCGCGGTGCCCGACGTCGTCGGGCGGTCGCAGAACTTCGCCACGAGGCTCCTGTCCGGACGCGGCTTCGAGGTGACGGTCGAGGAGGAGGCCGTCGACTCCGAGGACGAGGACGGCGTCGTCCAGAAGCAGTCGCCCGGACCCGACGGCGACCGGGTCGAGCGTGGCTCCACCGTGACGATCACCGTGGGTCGCTTCGACCCCGCCACGACCCCGCCGCCCGGCGGGCAGACGACGACCACGCCGGCCACGACGACGACCACGCCGGCGCCGTGATGCGCGTCGCCGTGCTGTGCGGCGGGCGCTCGTCGGAGCACGATGTCTCGCTGGCCGGCGGCGAGGGCGTCGCGGCGGGACTCGCCGAGGCCGGTCACGACGTGCTGCGCGTGATCCTCGAGCGCGACGGCACATGGGTGAGCGACGGCGAGGAGCTCGCGCTGTCCCCCGGACGCGGCCTGCTCGGCGCCGACGTCGCGTTTCCGGTGCTGCACGGTCCGTTCGGCGAGGACGGCACGGTCCAGGGGCTGCTCGAGCTGCTCGACGTCCCGTACGTCGGCTCCGGCGTGCTCGCGTCCGCGGTCTGCCTGGACAAGGTCGTCGCCAAGGACCTCATGGCGCAGGCGGGGGTGGCGCAGGTCGAGTATGCGGGGATCCGCGCGGTGCGCTGGGAGGCCGAGCGCGAGGCCGTGCTCGACGAGCTGGCGGCGCTCGGCCTGCCCGTGTTCGTCAAGCCCGCGCGCCTCGGCTCGTCGGTCGGGATCGCGAAGGTGGTGGCGGGCGACGAGCTCGGCGGCGCGCTCGACGCCGCCTTCGCGCACGACCCGTGCGTCATCGTCGAGGCGATGAGCCCCGGCATCGAGGTCGAGTGCTCGGTGCTCGGCTCGTCGCGCGACGCCGAGGTCTCCGAGCCGGGCGAGATCGTGATCGCGTCGGACTGGTACGACTTCGCGGCGAAGTACGACCCGGGCGGCATGCGGCTGCGGGTCCCGGCGCAGATCTCCGAAGCGGCCCGCGAGCGATGCAGGGCGCTGGCGGTCGAGGCCTTCTGCCGCTTCGGCTGCGCCGGCCTGGCCCGCGCCGACTTCTTCGTCGAGGGCGACCGGGTGCTGCTCAACGAGCTCAACACGATGCCGGGGTTCACCCCGACGAGCGTCTACGCGAAGCTCTGGGCGGCCACGGGCCTGCCCTACCCGCAGCTCGTCGAGCGGCTTTGCGAGCTGGCGATCGAGCGCCACCGGGTCGAGCGCGGCTACCGGTTCTGACATCGGCGTATCAGCGGCGCCGGTCGCTGATCGTGTCGGGCGGGAGAGGGCTGCTCGTCAAGGAGGTAGTCATGAAGATGCGCAACGCGATGGCCCTGGTGGCGACGACGGCGATCGTCGTCGCCGGGACCGGCGCCGCGGCGGCGAGCGCCGCAGGCGGGCGGCTGACGATCGGGCCGTCGTCGAACGGCAGGCACTACGTCACCGTCTGCGGCAACGTCTCCAACGCCTATCCGGGCGGTGCCGACGTCGAGATCCGCCTCTGGGGCAGCGACACGTTCTCCGACGACTTCCTCTTCGGGCCGTACGTCACGACCGCGATCGACTACGGCGCGTTCCCGTGCCCCGAGGGCGGCAGCGGCAACATCCACGCGTCGTTCCTCGTGTCGGCCTCGACGCTCAACGAGGACTGGGGGACCGACGAGGTCTACGCCCGCGTGCGGGCGCGCAACCGGCGCAACGGCAGCGTGCAGAACTTCACGACGAACACGATCTCGCGCTCGTTCTAGCGCCGCGGCGTCCGCGCCGGCACGATCGCGCCGGCGGTCGCGCCGGCGCCGCGCTGCAGCCGGCGCGCCGCATCACCGGTACAGCAGCAGCTCGGAGATCCGCACAACCTGCTCGGCGGGCGGCAGCTTCGTGATCCAGACGAGGTAGCGGCGGTAGGGGTTGGAGGCGGTGTCGAGGTCGATCTCCTCTCTGGCGCTGATCGTCACCGCGGGCGAGCTGACGAGCGTCCACCCCTGCGGCGGGGCCGTCGAGGGCAGGCCCTGCGGCGCGACCCAGACCGAGGCCTCGAAGCCGGGCGTCGGCGTGCGGATCGTCAGCTTGCGCGCGGCCACGCCGGGCGACGCGTCGATGACGACGCCGACGCCCTCCTTGCTCAGCCTGCCGCCGTCGTAGCGCTCGGTCGACCAGGTGGTCGACGAGACGCCGTCGACGAGCGCGCTGGTCTGCTCGGGATGCTCGCCGTCGCCGCCCAGCGGATCGAAGTCCGACACCGCCCGCTGGCGCAGCCCGATCGACTCCAGGCCCTGCGGCGTCGGCGCGACCTGCTCGCGCGGGCCGGTGCCGCGCTCGGTCCGCTGCGCCGCGACATACGCCAGCGCGGCCGCCGCGGCGAGGATCGGCACCAGCAGCGCGGCCAGCGCCTTCGTCGAGCTGCGCGCCCGCAGCGGCACGCGCCGCCGGGTGGTCTCGGGCAGGCTGCGCAGGACCGTCGTCGCCTCGCCGGTGACCTGGCCGGTGCGCGCCGTCTCGATCGCGAGCACGTCCTCGAGGTCGGCGATCATCGCGCGCGCGTCGCCGTAGCGGCGGTCGAGTTGCTTGTCGGTCGCGCGGTCGAGGACCGCAGCAAGCGCGGCGGAGACCTCCGGGCGCCGGATCTGCACGTCGGGAAGCTGCTCGCGCACGTGCTTCATCGCGACCGCGATCTGATTCTCGCCGGTGAAGGGAACCTCGCCGGTGAGCATCTCGAACAGGACGACCCCGAGCGAGTAGAGGTCCGACTGCCCGGAGACCGGATGGCCCAGCGCCTGCTCCGGCGAGACGTAGTCCGTCGTGCCGAGCACGCGGCCGTCGGCGGTCAACCCGTCCTGGTGCAGCGTCCGGGCGATGCCGAAGTCCGTCACCTTCGCGGCGCCCTCCTCGTCGATCAGCACGTTCTGGGGCTTGACGTCGCGGTGGACGATCTGGCGCTCGTGCGCGGCGCCGAGCGCGCGTGCGATCTCGATCGAGTAGGCCAGCGCCTCGGCGATCGGCAGCCGCCCGTGGCGGCGGATGCGCTGCTTGAGCGTCTCGCCCTCGACGTACTCGAGGACGATGTACGGCGTCGCGAAGCCGTCGTCCTCGCTCTCCTCGTCGGCGTCGATGACGCCGACGATGTGCGGGTGGTTGAGCTGCGCGACCGCGCGCGCCTCGCGGCGAAAGCGCTCCAGCTGGTCGGAGTCGCCGGCGATCTCGCGGTGCATGAGCTTGATCGCCACCTGCCGCTCGAGGACGGTGTCGAAGGCGCGGTAGACCGACGACATGCCACCCGTCCCGACCTGTGCATCGAGGCGATAGCGCTTGGAGAGCAGCGTGCCGACCGGCGAAGCCATCGCTCTATTGTGCAGTCGCTCGCGGGGGAGTCACGTCAGGTCCTATTCGCTGGTGCGAAGCGAGCATCCTCTGTCGCCCTCGTACCCCGCGCGATCCGTCGTCGCAACTCGCATAAGCTGGCCGCGCGATGAGCGCGCCGCAGCAGAAGACGTTCGCCGAGCGCGTCGAGCAGCTCGAGCAGCGCGTCGCGCTGCTCGAGGCTGCGCTCGGCGGCCGGACGCAAGCGTCGGCGGGCGAGCGCGCGCCGGGCGACGGGCACACGAGCGTCGTGCGCGCGGTGACGTTCTCGCCCGACGGCACGGTCCTCGCAAGCGCCTCCAACGACGGCACCGTGCGGCTGTGGGATCCGGCCACCGGCCGCCAGACGCGGCTGCTCGAGGGTCACGCCGGCCGCGTGCGCGCGGTCGCCTTCTCGCCCGCGGGCACGCTGCTCGCCAGCGGCGGCGACGATGCGATGGTGCGCTTGTGGGACCCGGCGACGGGCCGCCAGTCGGCGATCCTCGAGGGTCATGCGGGGCGCGTGCGCGCGGTCACCTTCGCACCCGACGGCTGCACCCTCGCCAGCGCCGGGGGCGACGGCAAGGTACGGCTCTGGGACGCGGCGACGGGCGAGCAGACGCTGCTCATCGAGGGCCACGCCGGTCGCGTGCGCGCGCTCGCGTTCTCGCCCGACGGCGCGACGCTCGCCAGCGGTGGCGGCGACGGCAGCGTGCGGCTGTGGGATCCGGCGACCGGCGCGCCGCGCGCGGTGCTCGAGGGCCACACGAGCTGGGTGCGCGCGGTGGCGTTCTCGCCCGACGCGGCGCGGCTTGCCAGCGCGGGCGACGACGGCACCGTCCGCCTCTGGGAGGGCGGCGTCCAGGTCGCCGTCCTCGAGGCGCACGCCGACTGGGTCTCGGCGGTCGCGTTCTCGCCCGACCGCCGGACGCTTGCGAGCGCCGGCGAGGACAAGACGGTGCGCCTCTGGGACGCCGGCAGCGGGACGCCGATCGCGACGCTCGCCGCGCACACCGACTCGGTCTGGACGATCGCGTTCTCGCCCGACGGCCGCCGGCTGGCGAGCGCCGGCGAGGATCGCAAGGTGTGCCTGTGGAATCCGGCGACGGGCCGGCTGGCGCGGACGCTCGGGCGGCAGGGACAGCCGGCGTGACGCCGCCGACCCGGTGCTAGGAGCGCTCGATCCGGCCGGCGCGATCGGTCACCGTGCCGATCCGGGCGGTTCCCGGGTGGCGGGCGCCGAGCAGCGCGACCGCCTCGTCGGCGTCGGCCTCGTCGACGACGGCGACGAAGCCGCAGCCCATGTTGAAGACGTCCCACATCTCGGCCTCGGCCACGTCGCCGCAGCGCGCGATCAGCGCGAACACCGCAGGCACGGGCAACGGCGCCTCGATCGCGAATCCGACGCCGTCGTTGAGCCGCAGGAGGTTCGTCAGACCGCCGCCCGTGATGTGGGCGAGCCCGCGGACGCAATCGTCGGAGGCCAGTAGGGCGAGGATCGCGCGCACGTAGATGATCGTCGGCTCGAGCAGCGCGTCGGCGACCGAGGCGCCGTCCAGCTCGTCCGGTGTGTCGTCGAGGCCGAGGCCGCCCTGCTCGAGCAGGGCGCGCCGGGCGAGCGTGTAGCCGTTTGAGTGCAGGCCGCTGGACGGCAGGCCGATCAGCGCCTGGCCGGGCGCGATCGCCGCGCCGGTGACGATCGCGTCGGGCGCGACCGTGCCGAAGGCGGCGCCGCACAGGTCGAAGCCGTTCGGGCTCGGATGGCCGCGGATGAGCTCGGGCAGCACCGCCAGCTCACCGCCCGGGATCTCGATCCCGGCGTCCTCGGCGCCGGTCTTCAGCCCCGCCGCGATCTGCGCCAGCGCGGCCGGGTCGGGCTGCTCGACGGCGAGGTAGTCGAGCATCGCCAGCGGCTCCGCGCCGACGCAGACGAGGTCGTTGACGTTCATCGCGATGCAGTCGATGCCGACGGTGTCCAGCCGCCCGGTCTGCTCGGCGACGACGAGCTTGGAGCCGACGCCATCGGTCGACAGCGCGATCGCGACCTCGGGGCTGATCTTCAGCACGCTCGCGTAGTGGCCCGATCGCAGCAGCGAGCGGCTCGGGCGCCCGGTCTCGATCGTGCGCAGGACGTCGACCAGGGCGCGCACGCCGGCGTCGCTGGAGGCGATCGAGACGCCGGCGGCTGCGTACGCGTCGTCGGGCGGCATGCAGGCGAACCTAGCGCAGGGGCCGGGCGGGCGGTCCGGCACCACCGTGGGGATCGAGGCCGCCGCGCGCACGGTCACCGCAGCCGGTGTGGCGAGTTTGTGAGGCTGAGGCTCACCAAGTCGCCACGCCGCGCGTCAACCGTCGCGGCGGCTACGCCGCGCGCCTGGCGCGGCGCAGCCGGCGCACCACCAGCGCGGCGAGGCCCAGTCGGTAGGCGGCGTAGGGCATCAGCGAGCGGTCGCGCTCGACGGCGCGGATGATCCTCACCGACAGCAGCGTCGTCGCAAAGGACGCCGCCGTGCCGGCGGCGAACGCGCCCGCCGTACCGGAGGGCAGCCCGCGCCGCGCGAGCCGCGTTCCCTTCAGCAGCGTGGCGCCGATGATGATCGGCAGCGCGACGTGGCGCGAGAGCACGCTGGCGTCCTCGCGCGCGAAGCCGCACGCGCGGGCGGCTGCGAGCGTCGCGCCGTTGCGCGACACGCCCGGCACGAGCGCGCACGCCTGCGCCAGCCCGAGCCACAGCGCGTCGCGCGCGCCGGCCTCCTCGCGCCGGCGTCGCCCGCTGCTCGTGGCATCCGCCGCCACCATCGCCAGCGACCCGGCGACGAGCCCGGCCGCGACCGTCGCGGGGGTCCCCAGGCGGCGCTCGATCGGCCGCTCGAGCACGAAGCCGACGATCGCCGGGGGGACGAAGCTGAGGACGACGAGCTGGATCCGCCGCCGGTCGAGCGATCGCGTCGCCTCGGCGACCTCGTCGCGCAGCCCGAGCAGCAGGGCTGCCGCCGTCCCGGCGTGCAGCGCCACCTCGAAGGCCTTGCGCAGCTCGCCGTCCAGCCGCCCGTACGGCCAGCCGCACAGCCACGGCACGACCGCGACGTGCCCCGACGAGGAGACCGGCAGCAGCTCGGCGGGACCGTGCAGCAGGCCGAGGGCGATCGCGTCGCGTGTCCGCAGTCGCAGGACGTCAGGAGCGCTGGGCATCGGCCGCCGGCTCGGGCAGTCCGTCCGGCGCCGCCGGTGCATCACCGCCGCCGCCGCGGCGGCGCCTGGCGACGAGATAGACGGCGCCGACGACGATGCAGGCGGCGACGAAGTAGTCGAAGTAGTGCAGCGAGTCCTTCCAGTCCGTCCAGCTCTCGCCGACCTGCTGACCGATGAACGTCAGCGCGAAGACCCACGGCAGGCAGCCGAGGACCGTCAGCACCGAGAAGCGGGCGAACGGCATCTTCGCGACGCCCGCCGGCAGCGAGATGAACGTGCGGACGATCGGCAGCATGCGGGTGAAGAAGACGGTCGCGTCGCCGTGGCGCTCGAACCAGCGGTCGGCGACGACGAGGTGGTGGGGCTTGATGAAGACGCGGTGGCCGTGCTTCTCGATCAGGTCGACGCGGCCGTAGTAGCCGACGGCGTAGGCGACCCACGAGCCGACGAGGTTCGCCACCGACCCGACGAGCGTCACGGCGACCAGGCTGTACTCGCCCTCGCTGACGTTGAAGCCGGCGAACAGCATCGTCGCCTCGCTCGGAATCGGGATGCATGCGCTCTCCAGCAGCATGAGGATGAAGACGCCCGGAAGGCCGAGGTCGGCGACCACGCCGGTCGCGAACTCGACGATCGGGTCCGTCAGTGAGGCGATGACGAACACGCGGCGAGGAGGCTAGCGCGCGACCGGGTCGCATCGTGTGCGGATCCCGTGGAGATCGGAGATCCGGGCCGGCGGGCCTGGCCCGGCCGCGACCGCGCCCGTAGCCGCGCGCCGGGACGAGCGGATAGCCTGCGGCGCCCGCATGCGCGTCTGGGTCGACCTCACGAACAGCCCGCACGTGCTCGTGCTGCGGCCGATCGTCGACACGCTGCGGGAGCAGGGCCACGACGTCACGATCACCGCGCGCGACTTCGCGCAGACGCTCGGCCTGCTCCAGCGCTTCGGCATGGATCACACCGTCGTCGGGCGCCACCGCGGCGGCAGGCTGACGGCGAAGGGGCTCGGCCTCCTCTCGCGCTCGAGCGCGCTCGCTCGCTGGGCTCGCAGCAGGCGCTTCGACCTCGCCATCGGCCACGGATCCAACGACGTGACCGTCGCCGCGCGGCTGCTGCGCGTCCCGTGCTCGACGATGTTCGACTACGAGTGGGCGGCCGTCCAGCACACGGTCAACTGCCGCCTTGCGCACACCGTCGTGGTGCCGGAGGCGATCCCGCCGCAGCGGCTGGCCCGCTACGGCGCCACGGCTCGCAAGCTCGCCGCCTACGCCGGGCTGAAGGAGGAGTACTACCTGGCTGACTTCGCGCCCGACCCGCGCGTCCTGGCGGAGCTCGGGCTCGATCCGGCGGAGCCGATCGCGGTGGTCCGCACGCCGCCCGCGGTATCGCTGTACCACCGGTTCGAGAACGACGTCCTCGGCGGTGTCCTGGAGCGGCTGCGCGGCTCGCAGACGGTCGTCCTGCCGCGCACGCAGCAGCAGCGCGAGGAGCTGCGCGGGCGCGGCTTCGTGATCCCCGAGCAGGCGATCGACGCGCAGTCGCTGATCGCCTACGCCGATCTCGTCGTCTCGGCGGGAGGAACGATGAACCGCGAGGCCGTCGCGCTCGGGACGCCCGTCTGGACGACCTTCCAGGGCCGGCTGGGCGCCGTCGACGAGCGCCTGATCGCCGAGGGCCGCCTGAAGGTGCTCGAGCGCGCGGGCGACGTGAGGCTCGCCAAGCGCCGCCCGGACGAGCGGGAGACGGTCCGCGTGCGCCGCGATCCCGCGCTGCTCGCCCGGCTGCTGGCGCGCCCCGCCGCGCCGGCGGGCTGATCACACCGTCTACGCGCCGCTCCAGCCGGCTACGCGCAGCGCGTCGCGCACGCCGTCCTCGGTCACCGCCACGCCGACCGCGACGAGCGCCGTCAGCGCCAGCGCGGGGACGATCAGCGCGCGCCGCCGCGTCAGCACGAACGGCAGCGCGGCTCCCGCGGCGAGCTCGGCCGCGAGCACCAGCCGCGGGCCGCGCTGCGTCCACTCCTGCGCCAGCAGCAGCGCCTCGCCGACGAGCGCGCCCGAGACGAGCGCGGTCCCCAGCAGGTTCGCCACCGTCCCGCCGCGCCGCCAGACGGCGCCCGCCATCCCGAAGGCGGCGCCGCCGGCGGCCGCGGCCGCGCACCACCCGACGACGACCGGCGCGCCGCGCAGCGCGTCGCCGCCCTGGCCGAGCAGCCCGCCGCCGCCGAACGCCACCCGCAGCGCGTAGTAGGCGAGCGTGCCGACGACGAGCGCCGTCGCGCCCGCGGCGGCGCCGCCGCGGGCGTCGCCGACCAGCGCGCCGGCGGCGAACGCCGCGAGCAGCCACGGGACGCCGAGCGCGACGACCCAGTACAGCCTGTGATCGAGGTCGGGGGCGAGCTGGCCGCCGCCGCCGAGCGCCAGCCCGAGGGCGCACGCCGGCAGGACGGACCGGGCGGACGCGGTCATCGTGAGGATGATCGCAGCGGCCCGCTGCGGGCTTGCGCCGCCGATCGCCGTACAATCCTGCGTGATGCGCCGACGGATCCGTTCGGCGGCCCTCCCCCTCCACCGCCATTCGCTCCCGCAGCTCGCGGTCGACGGGGCCCTGGTCGCGCTCGCATACTGGCTGGCCTACCAGCTGCGCTTCGACGGCCCCGCGGGTGTGCCGCCGCACTACGACGAGCTCTTCGACAAGACGATCATCGCGGTCGTCATCGGCTCGGTCGTCATCTTCGCCGTGTTCGGCATGTACGCGAAATGGTGGCGCTACGTCTCGCAGCGTGACTACAGCGCGATCGTGCAGGCCGTGATCATGGCCGCGCTCGCGCTGCTGCTGTACATCTTGATCGTCAAGCCGGTCACCCGCACCACGGGCTTCGGCGAGACGACCGTCACGCTGCCCTCGGGCGTGCTCGCGCTGCACGGGCTGCTCATGCTGACCTTCGTCGGCGGCGCGCGCTTCGTCGCCCGCACGATCTACGAGCGCCCGCTGCGCGGCTTTCGGGCGCGCAAGGACGCCCGCGGCCTGCTGATCGTGGGCGCCGGCGACGGCGGGCGCCTGGTCCTGCGGGAGATCCTGCGCAACCCGGAGCTCGGCCTCAAGCCGGTCGGCTTCGTCGACGACGACCCGCTCAAGAGGCGCCTGCGGGTCGACGGCGTGCGCGTCCTGGGCACGACGAGCGAGCTCGGGCGGATCCTCGACGAGGTCGAGCCCGACGAGGTCACGATCGCGATCCCGTCGGCGCCGGGCATCCTGCGCGCGAACGTCGTGCGCTCCTGCCGCGACCGCGGGATCCCCGTCCGCACGCTGCCCACGGTCTTCGAGCTGCTGCAGAGCGGCGCGACCGCCGTGCGCCAGGTGCGCGACGTGCAGATCGAGGACATCCTCGGCCGCGAGCCGGTGCGGATGGAGCTCGATCGCGTCGGCGCCTACCTGAGCTCGGAGGTCGTGCTGATCACGGGCGCCGGCGGCTCGATCGGCAAGGAGCTCTCGCGCCAGATCGCCCGCGTCGCCCCGCGCCGCGTGATCCTGCTCGACCACGCCGAGGACAACCTCTTCGCGATCCAGCGCGAGCTCGAGGACGACCGCCACGTGCATCCGTCGACGCTCGACGTCGTCCTCGCCGACTGCAAGGAGGAGGAGCGGATGCGGGAGATCTTCGACGCGTACCGCCCCACCGTCGTGTTCCACGCCGCCGCCTACAAGCACGTCGGGCTGATGGAGTCCAACCCGGTCGAGGCCGTGCGAAACAACGCCATCGCCACCCGCCTGATGGCGCGCATCTCGGGGCAGATGAAGGTCAAGACGTTTGTGCTCGTCTCGACCGACAAGGCGGTCGATCCGTCGACGGTGATGGGCGCCTCCAAGGCGCTGGCGGAGTTCGCGATCGAGGCCGAGCAGGCGCGCTTCGCCGCCACCCGCTACTGCGCGGTGCGCTTCGGCAACGTGCTCGGCTCGTCGGGCTCGGTCGTCCCGATCTTCCGCCGCAAGATCGCGCTCGGCGGCCCGGTCACCGTGACCGACGAGCGCATGACGCGCTACTTCATGACGATTCCCGAGGCGGTGCAGCTGATCATCCGCGCGGGCGGCCTCGCGAAGGGCGGCGGCAACGGCGAGATCTACGTGCTCGAGATGGGCGAGCCGGTGCGGATCCTCGACCTCGCACGCTCGATGATCGAGCTCTCCGGCCTGGACCCCGAGCGCGACATCCACATCGAGGTCGTCGGCCGGCGCGCAGGCGAGAAGCTCCACGAGGAGCTCTTCAACCCCTACGAGCGACCGCAGCCGACGCCCGCCGAGAAGATCCTGCGCGCCGAGCGCGACGCGCGGCCGCCGCACGTCGTCGACGAGATGTTCGATCAGATCGGCCTGCTCGTCCTCGAGGGCGATGCGGCCGGTCTTGCTGCGAAGGTGTCCGAGCTGTCTGCGATCGAAGAGGGTCCTACCACTAGGATCCTGCGATCTGAGCGCGAGGCTGCCGTGATCTCTGCTGAACTACGACCGATGAACGACGGCGCGCAGACGTGAGCGCGACGATCATCGCTGCCTCCGCGGGCGGACTCGTGGAGCAGATCGGCGCCTACGCCGGCTACGCCTCGGTCGTCGGCCTGGGGATCCTGTCGCTGCTGTACTTCGCGCAGGCGCGGGAGGTCAAGCGGCTGCGCGAGTGGGCCGGCCGCGCGCCCGAGCGCGCCGCCGAGCTCGAGCAGCGCGTGCAGGCCGACGCGCAGAAGCGCGTTGTCGCGCAGCCGCTCGCGCCGGCATCGGCCGCCGGCGCGCAGGCCGTCGAGGCGCGCACGCAGGCCGCCACGGCCGCCGTCTACGCGAGCATCGGCGCCCAGCCGCCGCCCGGCCAGCTCGCGCGTCCCGTGCCGCCCGGCGGCGCTGCGCCCGCGCCCGGCGCCGCACCCGCATCCGGCGGCGGTGCCCCTGGTGCGGTTCCGCCTGCCCCCGGTGCGGTTCCCGCTGCGCCGCCGCCCGGCGCCGTTCCCCCCGCACCGGCGCCCACCGGCTACGGCGCGACGCAGACCCCCGCGCCGTCGCCGACGCCGCCGCCGACCGGCAGGCCGATCGTCACCGCGACTCCCGTTCCGGGGACGACGCCGGCCGCCGCCGCGGCGGCACGGGTCGCGGCCGCGTCGCGCACGATCCCCGAAGGCGCCAACGGCGCGACGAGCCAGGACACGGCGGAGTCCGCTGCGGCTCGACCCGAGCCCCTGGCGCAGCGGTCGTCGGCGCCGCCGAGCCGGTTCTCCGCCGGCGACTACGAGGATGCAGGCGGCCTCTCCGCCGGCCGCATCGGGATGATCGTCGGCGGGGCCGTCGCCCTCGTGCTCGTCGGCGTGGTGCTCATGGTCAGCCTCACCGGCGATGACAGCGCACCGCCCGAGAACAACTTCGGCAACACCCCGTCCGTCGAGGATCCCGCCGCCGCTGCCGGCGCCGGAGCGTCCGAGAGCGGTTCGGGGTCGGGCTCGGCCCCCGCTTCGGCGGCGGCGTTGACGAGCGCCGAGCGCCGCGCCACGAACGTCGCGGTGCTCAACGGGACGACGCAGACCGGGCTCGCGCGCGCGGTCGCGAACAAGGTCCAGGAGGACGGCTTCACGATCGCCTCCGTGGCGACGAACGCCGACCAGAGCGTTCCGACGACGATCGTCTCCTACGGCGGCGACAACGAGCCGGCGGCCCTGGCCGTCGCCAAGATCATCGGGATCGACCGCGGCTCCGTGCAGGCCGCCGATGCGAACACGTCCGCCGCCGCGACGGCGGACGTCATCGTCATCGTCGGATCCGACCAGATCGAATAGGAACCTCGGCTCCAGGGGGAGTCCGGATGGCCGGCTCGAATGAGGTTCTGCTCGTACGCCACGGGGAGACCGACGACAACGCAGCGCGCCGCTTCCAGGGCCGGCGCGACACGCTGCTCAACGAGCGCGGCCGCGAGCAGTCACGCGCGCTCGCGCACCGCCTCCGCGACGAGGGCCTGCAGGCGCTCTACACGAGCCCGCTGCAGCGCGCCCGCGCGACGGCGCAGATCGTCGGCGACCTGCTCGGGCTCGAGATCGTCCCCGACGGACGTCTGGTCGAGGCCGACGGAGGCGACTGGTCGGGTCGGCTGATCGCCGACGTCATCGCCGCCGAACCGCAGGAGTGGGAGCGCTGGCGGGCCGCCGATCCGACGTTCCGCTTTCCGAACGGCGAGTCGGTCGCCGAGCAGGCAGCGCGCGTCGCCGCCGCCCTTGCCGACGTCGCCCGCGGCCCGCTGCCGGCGCTCGTCGTCACGCACGGCGGATCGATCCGTGCGGTCGGTGCGATCGCCCGGCCGCCGGGCGGATCGATCGGCAACTGCGCGCTGTTCCGCCTGCCGGCGGTGACCGCCGCGCCGAGCGCGCGAACGTGACCGCGATCGCGCGCATCGTCTTCGCGCTGCTCGTCTGCGCGACGTTCGGCGCGTTCTTCGCGGCGCAGGAGCTCAAGAGCACACCGCCGCTCGTGCAGGACGTGACGCGGCAGTCGCCGTTCTTCTCGCCCAACCAGGACGGCCGCTTCGATCGAGCGCGGATCTCGTTTCGGATCAAGCGCACAGACGAGGTCACGGCGACCGTCATCAACCGCGACGGCGACCCCGTCCGCAGGCTCGTCGACGGGCGCCGGCTGCCGGCGGCGCAGCGGATGCGGCTCGTATGGGACGGCACGACGGCGGCGGGCCGGACGGTGCCCGACGGGACCTACCGGATCAGGCTGAACCTGCGCCGGCAGGGACGCGCGATCGTGATCCCGCGCAACATCACGAAGGACACCAAGCCGCCCACCGTCGTCGTGCGCTCGATCGGGCCGGTCGACAAGCCGGGCGCCGAGCTGCTGCCGACCGACAGCGGCGAGCCGGCCCGCGTCTCCTTCCAGGCGCCGGGGCGGCGCAAGGAGATCCTCGTCTACCGCACCGACGTGCGCCCGCTGCGCCCCGTCTTCGACAAGCCGGTCGAGCTCGACGACGACGCGACGCGCTGGGAGTGGGACGGCACGGTCGCCGGCCGCCGCGTCGCCGCCGGCACCTACCTCGTCGTCGTGCGCGCGCGCGACCGCGCCGGCAACATCGGCAGCTCCGTCGCGGTGCCGCCGCGCTTGGAGTACGGCCGCCCGCTCGCCGGCCGCGGCGGGATCACCGTCCGCTACCTGCGTGCCCGCGCGCCGGCGTCGCCGGTCATGGCGGGCGAGGACGCGCTCGTCGCCGTCGAGTCGGCGGGTGCGCGCTTCACGTGGACGCTGCGTCGCGTCGGCGTCGGCGCGATCCGCAAGCGCGGCAGAGGCACGCGCTCGCGGCGCGTGCGCTTCGCGGCGCCCGGCGGCAAGTCCGGGCTGTACCTGTTCGAGGTCCGCACCCGCACGCGCCGGACCGCGACGCCGCTCGTCGTGCAGTCACAGCAGCAGCGCAGCGTGCTCGTCGTGCTGCCCGTGACGACATGGCAGGGCCGCAACCCCGTCGACGACGACGGCGACGGGCGGCCGAACACGCTCGTCGCCGGGCTGCCGACCAAGGTGATCTCGCGGCCCTACGTCAAGGACGGCATCCCCGACCAGATCCGCCGCCACGAGGCCCTGCTGCTCGCCCAGCTCGACCGCGAAGGGCGCCGCTACGACCTCACGACGGACGTCGCGCTCGCGCGCGGTGAAGGGCCGCAGCTCGACGGGCACCGCGGCGTGATCGTCGCCGGTGACGCGCGCTGGCTCGACGGCCGCGTGGCGCGGCGCCTGCGCAGCTTCGTGCGCGCGGGCGGCACGCTCTACTCGGCGGGGACCGAGTCGCTGCGGCGCAGCGTCACGCTGACGCCGGGAGGGAGGGCGATCACGCCGACGCTGCCGACCCGGCGCGACCTCTTCGGCGCCCGCCTGGGACCGGTCGTCCGGCCTGCGGCGCCCGTCACCGTCGTCAACGTCGCCGACGAGATCGACCTGTTCGCCGGCACGACGGGGCAGTTTCCGGGCATCACCGCCTTCGAGCCGACGCTCGACGTGCGCGGCACGAACGCCGTCGTCGCCGCCGCGGCGACGCAGGAGCCGCCGCCGCGCCAGGTGATCGTCGCGGCGCGCTTCGGCCGCGGGCTCGTGATCCGCACCGGCCTCCCGGACTTCGCGACCAGCCTCGCCGACAGCGCCGCGTCCGCCGAGCTGCTCGACCGCATCTGGACGCTGCTGCGAACGCGATGATCGCCGCCCTGACCACCCTCGGCGACCTCACGCAGACCACCGGCGTCATCGTCGCCGCGCTGCTGGCGGCCGTCGTCCTGCTGCACCGCGGGCCGCGCGCCCGCGCCGCGGCGATGCTCGCCGCACTCGTGCTGACGCCCGTGCTGCTCGTCGCGAACATCTGGTCGACGCCGCAGTTCGAGGCCCTGCGCGAGCGTCCGGTCGTGATGTTCGCCGCCGGCGCGTGCGGTCTCGCCGCGGTCGCGATCGGCGCCTTCGCGATCCACCGCCGGCCCGGGCTGCTCGCGCTCGCCGCGGCGGCGGCGCTGCCGTTTCGCGTGCCGATCGAGTCCGGCGGCGACACGGCGAACCTGCTCGTCCCGCTGTACCTCGTGATCGCGGCGGGGGCGCTGGCCTACGCGCTGCCCCGGCTGCGCGCCCCGCGCGGCCTGGACGATCACGAGCCCGACGAGGGCGCCCACGAGCGCGGGCTGCTGGAGTGGCTGCTGGCCGGAGCGATCGTGCTCTACGCCGTGCAGGCGTCGTACTCCAGCGACTTCGACGAGGCCCTGGCGCAGACGATCTTCTTCTACGTCCCGTTTGCGCTGCTCTACGCGCTGCTGGTGCGCCTGGAGTGGACCCAGCAGCTCGCGGGCCGCTGCCTGCTCGTGCTGCTCGTGCTCGCCGTCGCGTTCGTCGGGATCGGCTTCGTCGAGTACGCCAAGCGCGAGCTGCTGCTCAATCCGAAGGTGATCAGCTCAAACCAGTTCGAGTCCTACTTTCGCGTCAACTCGCTGTTCTTTGACCCCAACATCTACGGCCGCTTCCTCGTCACGGTGATGCTCGCGTTGGTCGCGCTGCTGCTGTGGCGCAGGCGCACGCTCGTCGTCGCAGGCTGTGCCGGCGCGCTCGTGCTGCTGTGGGCCGGCCTCGTGCTGACGCTGTCGCAGTCGTCGTTCACGGCGCTGCTCGCCGGCCTCCTCGTGCTCGGTGCGCTGCGCTGGGGGACCAGGCGGGCGGCGGCGATCGTCGCCGCGTTCGCCGTCGCCGGCGCGCTCGTCGTGTTCGCCGCGCCCGCCGCCGTCGGCCTCGACGGATCGGCCGACAACATCTCCAGCGGGCGTTGGTCGCTCGTCAAGGGCGGCGTCGAGCTCGCCACCGAGCGCCCGCTGCTGGGCTGGGGCTCGGCCGCCTTCAAGACGGAGTACCGCCTTCAGGAGAAGGCCTCCTCCGAGCGCGCGTCCGCCGCGTCGCACACGATCCCGATCACCGTCGCCGCCGAGCAGGGGATCGGTGGCCTGCTGCTGTACCTGGCGCTCGTCGCCGTCGCGATCGCCACGCTGCTGCGCGGGACGCGTCGCTCGATCGCCCGCGCAGCGGTCGCGGCGGCGTTCGTGGCGCTCGTCGTGCACACGCTGCTCTATGCCGCCTTCCTCGAGGACCCGCTCGCGTGGGCGCTGCTCGCCGTCGGCGCGGCGCTGGCGCCCGAGCCCCGGCCGTGATCGAGCGCGTCGCGCTCGCCGCGCTGGCGACCGGCGCCGTGCTGGCGTGGGCGCTCGTGCCGACCTATCCGGACTACGACGCCTACCACCACCTCGTCTGGGGCCGCGATCTGCTGGCGGGCGCCACGCCCGGCTTCGAGGACTACGCGGCGCCGACGCAGCATCCGCTGTATCTCGCGCTCGGCGCGCTGCTGTCGCTGGCCGGCGAGTTCGGCGACCGGCTGCTCGTGCTCGTGACGCTGCTCAGCCTCGTCGCGCTGATCGCCGGCACCCATGTCCTCGGCAGGGAGCTCTTCAACCGCCCGGTCGGGATCGCCGGCGCGGTCTTCGTCGGATCGAGCTTCGCGTTCGCGCTCTACGCCGTGCGCGCGTTCGTCGACGTGCCGTTTCTCGCCCTCGTCATCTGGGCGGCGGCGCTGGAGGCGCGCCGTCCGCGCCGCGGCCTGGCGCCGATGGCGCTGCTGGCGGCGGCGGGGCTGCTGCGGCCCGAGGCATGGGTGCTGGCGGGGCTGTACTGGCTGTGGTGCCTGCCGGGGCGTGTCCTGCGCGAGCGGCTGGTGCTGGCGGTCCTCGTCGCGGCCGCGCCGCTGCTGTGGGCGCTCGTCGACCTCGCGGTGACGGGCGATCCCCTGTTCAGCCTGCACTCGACGAGCGACCTCGCCGAGTCGCTCGGCCGCGAGCGCGGTCTGCGCAACGTGCCGTCCTCGTTCGTGACGTTCATCGCCGACCTCGCGCGCCCGCCGGTCGCGCTCGCGGGCGTGGTCGGTCTCGTGCTCGCGGTGCGGCGCTTCGGAGCGCGGCGGATGGCGGTCCCGCTGGCGCTCGCGGGCACCGGCGCGATCGCGTTCGTCGCGATCGGCGTCGCCGGGCTGTCGCTGATCCCGCGCTACCTGACGCTGCCCGCCGTCACCCTCTGCGTGCTCGCCGGCTACGCCGTGCTCGGCTTCACGATGCTCCAGGCGGGACCGGCGCGCGAGCGCTGGCGGCGCCTGGCGATCGCCGCGCTCGCCGTCGGGATCGCCTTTCTCGCCGTCAAGGCATCGAGCTTCGGGCGGCTTTACGACGAGCTGCGCTTCATCGATCGCACCCACGACGAGCTGGCGGGCCTGCTCGCCGAGCCGCGCGTGCGCGACGGGATGCGCTGCGGCGCGCTGACGTTCCCGACGTACCGGCTGGTGCCCGACGCGCGCTGGCAGCTCGACGCCGGCGCGGAGGCGATCCACACCCGCGCCGGGGACCGCCCGCCCGGCGCCGTCGCCGTCTACATCACGGGCGACGAGAAGTTCGAGCGGCGCTTCGGCCGCGCCGACGGCGTCCGGCGCGCGACGAACCGGCCGCCGCCGGGAGAGCCCGCCGCCGTGCGCGGGCCGTTCGCCGTGTATGACGTGTGCGGCGCGCGGGCACGCTAGTCTCGCCTCGCATGTCGATGCTCTGGAGGCCGCTGCTCGTCCTGTCCGCCTTCGTGGCGGTCGTCGTGGTCATCCTGATCCTCGTCTTCTCCGGCGGCGGCGAGGAGCCGTACGTGACCCCCGAGGTCGCGACGCCGACGTCGACGCTCCCGCCCGAGGAGCTGGACCCCGACGTCCAGCCGCGGAACCCGGACGCCGAGGCCGTGGCCGGCAAGGACCTGGAGGTCGGCGACTGCCTGACGGGTGCGACCGTGACCACCGCGCGGGTCACCACGTTCGACAAGGTCGACTGCGACGAGCCGCACGACGCCGAGGTCTTCACGATCATCGAGCTCGAGGAGTCGGCGAAGTACCCCGGCACGGAGTTCGTCAGCGGCAAGGGCCGGCGCGGCTGCAAGGCGCGGCTGCGCCGGCTGCTGACGCCGAAGGCCTTCCGCGACAGGCAGCTGAACTACAAGTACGTGTATCCGACGGTGCAGAGCTGGGCCCAGGACGACCGCGACGTCACCTGCCTGGCGACCTTCAAGAAGCCGCGCAGGACCGAGCTCGCGCTGCGCGACGACCCGTCGGCCTGACCGCCGCGGCGGGCTGCCGGGGCGCCGGCCGCCTGACGGAGGGGCGCGCCTCGGGCTCCTCGCCCGGCGTCGGCGGCAGGCGCCTACGAGGCGGGGCGCGCGCGCTCCTCGGGGTCGACCGGCGCGCGACGCTCGCCCTGCTCTCCGGGCGGCGGATCGGGATCCGACGCGAGGTGGTCGTCGTCGTGGCGCGATGTCGGCCGCTGACGCAGAGCCCAGCCCAGCCGCCGCAGCTCGCCGGCGACGGTATCGGAGACCTCTCCCTCGCCTCCTGTCTGGGCGAGCGCCAGCCGCTCGCGACCGGCCCGCTGGCGCAGCCCGTTCACGAGGTCCTCCGCGCGGCGCCAGCTCAGAGCGAGGCGGCCGCGCCGCCCGTCGCCCTCCGGCAGCAGCGCGTTTGCCGGCGAGTGCGCGGTGCAGGTCGCCGCAGAGCTCCTCATCGACGAAGCGGTCGCCGAGCGTCGCGAGGTCGGTCGTCAGGTGGCGTTCGATCGCTTCCGTTTCGGTCATCCGGTTCGGTTCCCCCGCCGCAGCGGCCGTAACGGGTGAGATCGGCGCCGCCGCCAGCGCCGTCAGCTCGTCGCGATGATGTTCGCCTGCGCCGCCATCAGCAGCATCCCGCCGTCGACGACGTAGGACGCGCCGGTCGTATAGCCCGCCTGCGGCGAGGTGAGGTAGGCGATCAGCTCAGCGACCTCGCGCGCGTCGCCGGGGCGACCGGCGGGGACGCCCGGGCGCTGTGCCCGGCGCGGATCCTCGTCTTCCTGCCCCGTCGTCGGCGTGGCGATCTCGCCGGGGGCGACGGAGTTCACGGTGATGCCGTGCTCGGCGAGCTCGAGCGCCATCATCTTCGTCAGCCCGCCGAGTCCGTGCTTGGCGACGACGTACGGCGTGGCGCCGTGCAGCGGCACATGCTCGTGCACCGAGGTCACGTTCACGATCCGACCGCGCGTGCCGTCGGCGACCATGCGCCGGGCGGCGGCCTGCGCGGTCAGCAGTGCGCCCGTGAGGTCGATCGCGAGCACGTCGCGCCACTTGTCCAGCTCGAGCTCCAGAAACGGCGTGTCGGCACCGGTCCCGGCGTTGTTGACGAGCACGTCGACCCCGCCGAGCGCACCGGCGAGCTCGTCGATCACGGGCTGCACGTCGGCGCTCTGCGAGAGATCGAGATGGCGCACCTCGGCTCGGCGGTCATCGGAGCGCACCTCCTCGGCGGTCGCGTTCGCGCCGTCGGCGTCGCGGCTGTAGGTGATCGCGACGTCGTGGCCGCGGCGGGCCAGCGCGACCGCCGTCGCCCTGCCGATGCCCGAGTCCGCCCCGGTGATGATCGCCGCCACGCCGGGCCGGCTACCCGGCGGGCGGGTCGAGCAGTCCGGCGGCTTGCGCGACACGACGCGCGGTTGCCGTGCGAGCGCCAGGCCGAGCGACGGTCGCGGCCGCGGGTGCCTCGCGTGATCTCGGCGCGCCGGATGTCCGTGATGCCTTCGCGGGACCGCTGATGTCGTTTCGTGTCGCGGTACGGCTCGAACATGCCTGTGATGCTTTGGCGGGACCGCTGGTGTCGTCTCGTGTGGCGGTACGGCTCGAACATCCCCGCTTCAGCCACAGAGGCGCCTTGCCGCGCGTCCTCGTCCGATCGCTCGTCAACGAGCACGACGCGTTGTGGTCAGGCCGGATCAGGCGCTTGCGCTAGATCGGCATCGACAGAGAAGGCCATCGGTTGCGAGCAGGCGGGAACCCCTGACCTCAGATGGCTGCGATCACGCGATCCCGAGCGCCCGCAGCCGCTCCCACAGCGGCGCGTTGACCTGCTCCGCGGTCTGCTCGAGCGCCCACGCGCGCAGCTCCCGATCGGCTGCCAGCCGGGCGCCGGCCTGCGCGCGCAGCGCGGCCACGAAGGCGTCGGCGTCGGGCGCCGTCGTCACCGCGCGGTCCCACGTGTGCACGCCGGCGAGCTCGGGCGAGATCGTGCGCCGCCCCAGCCGCGCGTACTTGAGGATGCGGTAGGGCAGCGCGGCGTCGTTGAACGGCTCGACGCGGAAGGGCAGGATCCCGACGTCGGCACAGAGGATCAGCCGCGCCGCCTCCTCGTCGTCGCGCCGTCCGAGCCAGACGAGGTTCGCCGCCTTGCGGCACCAGTGGAAGTCGGCGTCGGCAGAGCACTCGTCCTCGTGCCAGGCGCCGACGAGCAGCAGCACGAGCTCGGGCATCCGCTCGGCGACCGCACGCAGCAGCGACCAGTCGGTGCGCCAGCCGAGGTGGCCGAGCGACACCGCGATGACGGCGCCGGCTGGATCGGGCGCGGGAAAGGAGTCGGCCGCCAGCCCGACGAGCTGCGCCTCGCGGCCGGCCTCGCGCTCGAGCTCGGCGAGCTTGCCCGACACGACGAACGTCAGCGCCGAGCGCGACGCCGCCTGCTCGTGCAGGGCCGCCAGGCGCGCGCGCATCGACGGTGACGCGTCGTAGGCCATCTCGTAGCGATCCCAGCGCCCGTACCACAGCTCGGCCTGCGGGCGCATCGCCAGCAGCGCGGCGGCGAGCGGCCACTGCACGGGATGGAAGATCGCGACCGCGCGCAGCTCGCCGTGCAGCGCGCGCAGCAGCCGCCGCGCCGTGCCGCGGGCGAGGCGGGCGCGCAGCGGCGCGGGCAGCCGCGCGACGGCGCCATAGGGCACGCGCGGCGGATCGGCCGCGACGACGCCGTCCGCGCGCAGCAGGTCGCGGGCCTGGTCGGCGAGGATGAATCCCTCCAGCGGTCGCGGCAACAGCAGCAGGGCGCGCGGATCCGGCACGCGCGGACAGTAGCGTGGCGCCCGGTGGACGCCCCTGCAGACATGCGCGCGCCCGGGGACGGACGCTAGTGCGCGCGCTGTTCGCGCGGCTGCTCGCCGGAGGCGCGGCGTACCAGGCGTCGAGCGTCCTCTCGGCCGCGCTGGCGCTCGTCACGCTGCCGCTCTACACCCGCGCGCTGAGCCGCGCCGACTTCGGCGTCGCCGAGACGCTGCTGACGTTCATCATCCTGGCCTCGATCCTGCTGCGCCTGGGGCTCGGCGAGGCCTTCGTGCGCTTCTACTTCCAGACGGCCGAGGAGGACCGCGACCGGCTCGCGCGCACGACGACCGCCACCGTGCTGCTGGCCACGACCGCGACCGCGCTGGCGGCGACCGCGCTCGCGGGCCCGCTGAGCTCGCTGCTGCTCGGCTTCGAGGAGGCGGGGCTCATGCGGATCGCCGTCTTCGGGCTCTGGGCGTTCACGAACCTCGAGATCGCCTACGCGCTGCTGCGCGTCGACGAGCGCCGGCGCGCCTACGTGACGGCGTCGCTGTGCAACGTCGTGCTGAGCGTCGGCCTGACGGTGACGCTCGTCGTCGCGCTCGACCAGGGTGCGCGCGGCTATCTCGCCGGCAACTACGTCGCCTCCGGCGTCGTGCTGCTGGGCCTGTGGTGGACGCTGCGCCGCCGGATCGCGCCGCGGCGGGGCGAGCGGCGCTCGCCGCTCGCCCCGCTGCTGCGCTTCGGCGTCCCGACGATCCCCGCCGACGCGACCGTGTTCGCCCTCAACGTGATCGACCGGGCCTACCTGCTGCGTGCGCAGAGCGCCGCCGCCGCCGGGCTGTTCGCGCTGTCGGTGAAGCTCGCGACCGCGGTCATCCTCGCCGTGCGCGGCTTTCAGCTCGCATGGCCGCCGCTGGCCTACTCCGTCGGCGACGACCGCGAGGCCGGGCGCCTCTATGCGGCGGTCACGACTTGGTACGTCGTCGTCACCGGCCTCGTCGTCGCCGGGCTGACGCTGCTCGGCCGCTGGGTCGTGCGGCTGCTGGCGGCGCCGGAGTACTTCGAGGCGCACGAGGCGCTGCCGTGGGTCGCGCTGGGCTGGGCGATGTACGGCCTGTTTCTCGTGCTCGTCACGATCGGCGGCCGTGCCGGCGTCACGACGCGCACGTTCCCGGCGGCGCTGGCCGGCGTGGTCGTCAACGTCGCCGCGCTCGTCGTCCTCGTCGAGCCGCTCGGGATCGCCGGCGCCGGCATCGCGCTCGTCATCGCCTACGCGGTGATGCTCGTCGTGCTGCACCTGCTGACGCGGCGGCTGTTCGCCGTGCCCTTCGACTGGCCGCGGCTCGCGCACGCCGTCGCGCTGCTCGGCGCCGTCAGCGTCGCGGGCGAGCTGCTGCTGCCCGACGCGGGACCTGCCGGCTTCGCGACGCGGGCGGGCGCGCTGGCGGCGATCCCGCTGCTGTTCGCGGCGACGCGCTTCGCGCGACCGGCCGAGCTGGCCGCCCTGCGCGCCGCGCTGCGCCGGCGCCGCTGACGAGGCCCGTCAGCGGGGCACCAGGACGCTCAGCGGGGCACCAGGACGCTGAGGGCGCCCATCACGACGGCGGTCACGGCCAGCGCGATGCCGAGCATGTTCGCGGCACCGCCGATCGCGCCGCCGGCGAGCAGCAGCACGCACGCCCAGACGAGGCACGACAGCTGCGCGGTGAATCCCGGCGCCCGCGCCCAGCCGTAGGCCGCATAGGCGAGCAGACCGGCACCGAGCAGGATCAGCGGGATGCCGATCACGTAGGCGGTCGCGCCGTCGTCGCAGGCCCCCGCCGAGCGGCAGTCGCGTTCGACGGCGATGTAGAGGCCGGCGCCGATCGCGGCGAGCGCGAGCAGGCAGGAGAGCAGCAACGCGGCCTGGGCGCGGGGTTCCATGCCCGCACGGCCTACCCGAGCAGCGGGCGGCGTACCGCCGCGCGAGCACGCCGTCCGGCGATCGATCCGCGGGCGGCGGGTTGCCGTCGAAAGGCCCCTGGTCAGTCGCCGGGCTCGCGGGCGACGAACTCCTCCGCGCCACGCGTGCACGTGAAGACGACCGGCCGGGCCTGCGCGGTCGCGGTCGCGCAGGTCCAGCCGCCGACGTCCTGCAGCTTGGCGCCCGCCAGGTCGTAGCCCTCGGCGACGCGGCGGACCTCCTCGCAGCCGGGCCGGCCGCCGACGAGCAGCAGTCGCAGCCCGCGCAGCGCGCCGCAGGCCGTTCCGGTCGCCGTCGTCGCGGTCTGCGCCGGCGGAGCGGTCGCCGGCGCCGTCTCGGGCGGGGCGGTGGTCTCCGGCGCGACCGTCTGCGTCAGCGCGGGCCGCTCGTCGGCCGGAACGGGGTCGTCATCGCCGCACCCTCCGGCGGCGGCGGCGGCGGCGAGGGCGAGGGCGGCGACGGGGATGCGGCGCGGCGACAGGACGCGGCCAACATAACGCAGCCGCAGCCGCTGGGGTCCGGACGACCTCTGCGGTCGTCGCCCGCCGGCAGACGCCACGCGATCACGCCGCCCGCGCGCCTGCCCGCCGCCGCCGTCGCGCCAACACCACCGCACCGCCGGCGAAGACGACGAGGCTCGCGGCCACGAAGGGCCAGACCGGGCCGCCGCCGCCGCCGGCGCCGCCGGCGTCGATCGAGCCCACGCGCTGCGTACCGGCGATCGGGACGAAGGACCGCTTGTGGATGATGCCGTGCCCGGCCTCGGGCGCCCAGCCCGTATACGCCTCGGGCCTGTAGGCATACGTCCCCTGCCCGAAGTAGAGCGATATGGCGGGCGGATCGTCGTAGAGCACTCGTTGCGCGGCTTGCAGCAGCGGGACGCGCTCGGCGAATCCGAGCCCCGCCGCTCGCTCGACGAGCCGGTCGAACCGGTTGTTGCAGTAGCCGGTGATGTAGGTGCCGAAGCCCGTCTTCCCAGGGCAGTGGAAGTAGTAGAGGAGCCCGTCGGGGTCGACGTGCACGTGCCCGCCGTCGGAGGTCGTCGACACGTACATGTCGTAGTCGCCCGTCTTCTCCGCCGGCGTCCCGGCGCCGTTCGCCGGTTCCGGCGGCTGGAGACGCGCGCGCAGCGCGGCCGGATCCAGCGGTACGAGCCTCGTCCTCACGCCCACCCTGGCGAGCTGGCGGCCGGCGAGCTCGCCTGCGCGTATCTCCTGTGGCTCGGCGGACGAGACCAGCACGTCGAAGTCGAGCGGCCCGCCGTCAGGCCGCTCACGCACGCCGTCGCCGTCGCCGTCGCGGTAGCCGCGCTGTGCGAGCAGGCTTGCGGCCGCTTGAACGTCGTACCTGTCCTCGAGGTCCTCGGCGGCGAAGGGCGAGTCGGGATCGAGGAACGACTCGACGCCGGGTTGGCCGCGGTCGGCGAGGATCGTCCGTGCGATCGGCCTCGTGTCGACCGCCAGGTTGAGCGCGTTGCGGAAGTCCGTTGAGTCGAAGGGCGGGCGCTGTACGTTGAAGTTGATCTGCGTCGACTTGTAGTCGGCGAGCCTCAGGATCTCGAGTCCCGCGTTCTCGAGGCTCGCGGCGCTCTCCGGTGCGATGCCCTGGGAGACGGCATCCACGGTGCCCCTCCGCAGGGCGCCGAGCATCGCCGACGGCGCCGGGATGATCGGCAGCTCGATCTCGCCGACGAGCGGCCTGCCGAGGAAGTAGTCGTCGTTGGCCCGCAGGGTGTAGCGCTGTGCCGGGATGTCGTCGGCGAACCTGTAGGGGCCGCTGCCGACGGGGAGCGCGTTTCCCGGCTTGGCCGGCTCCGTGACGTCCTTCCACACGTGCTTGGGGATGATCGGTATCAGCGCTCCCGGATCGGTCGTGAACGTGGGACAGGGGTCGCGGCACGTGAACCGGACGGTGTCGTCGTCGACGAGCTCGAAGCTGTCGACCGACGGGAGGTGATTGACGTGATGGGAGTAGAGAGCCTGCTCGTGCTCGGAGAAGTACTCGTAGGTGAACCGCACGTCCTCGGCGGTGAGCGGTCTGCCGTCATGCCAGCGCACGCCGTCGCGGATCGTGATCGTGTGGGTCCGGCCGTCGTCGGAGACCTCGGAGTCCTCGGCGAGCCACGGCTTGGGGTCACGCTCCCACGGCGAATAGAAGAGCGTGTCGTAGAGCATGTTGATCAGGTCCATCGTCATGCCGCTCTGGAACGTGGCGCGAAACGGCGTGAGGTTGTTCTCGTAGCCCGCGATCGCGATCCTGACGCGCTCGGTGCGATCCTCGCCGCTCTGCTGCTCGCCACCGCCTGCCGCGCCGGCACCGCCTGCCGCGCCGGCAGCGCCCGCCGCGCCGGCAGCGCCCGCCGCCGCGGCGGCCACCAGCCCCGTCACGACGAGCCGGCGCAGCCGGCTGATCGATGCCTGCGCTCGCCGCCGTGTCGCGGCGGGGGTCCGCCTTTGCGGCGCGTGGTCGGCTTGCATCAGCCGCGACCGTACCGGCCGCGGTGCCGTCGCCGATCTTTTCCCGGTCGACGCCGGCGCGGGCCGCGAGCGTCTGCTGCCGGCCGGGTGAAGGATCGCCGCCGTTAGCACCGGCGCCAACCAGGAGAGAACGACTCCATGCCAGACACCGCCGACCCGTCCACGATCGAGCCCGGCAGCCGCACGCTGATCGCGGCCGCCACCACCGCGACGACGGCCGCCGAGGATCCTCCGCCCGCGCCGCCGCCTCCGACCCGCGGCGACGACCGCTTTGGCCTGCATCGCGACGAGACCGTCGCCGACGGTCTGCGGCGCGCCGCCCGCGGCCGGCTCGCAGCCAGCTCCGCCGCGCTGGCGGCCGCGTCCGACAGCGCCGGGATCGGCGAGGCCGTCCACGGCGCGCGCAAGTCGATCAAGCGCGTGCGTGCCGTCCTGCGGCTCTCGCGCGACGCCCTCGCCGCGCAGACCTACGAGCACGAGAACGCCACGATGCGGGCGATCGCCGGCCGTCTGGCGGGGGCACGCGACGCGCAGGTCCTGATCGAGACGCTGCAGGCGCTCGAGCAGCGCTGCGACGGCGAGCTGCGTCCGGACATGACCGAGCGCCTGCGGGCACGCCTGGAGGACGACCACGGGCGCGAGCTCGCCGCGATGTCCGACGACGGCGACCTCGCCGTCACGACGCGCCAGGCGCTCGAGGACGCGCGGGCGCGAACCGCGCAGTGGTCGCTGCAGCGCGATGATCTCGAGGCCGTCGAGCCCGGCCTGCGACGCGTGTACGGGCGGGGGCGCAAGCGGCTGCGCGCGGCGCGCGACGAGCCCACCGCCGAGAACCTGCACGCCGCGCGCAAGCGCGTGAAGGACCTCTGGCATGCGGCGGAGCTGCTGCGCGAGGCGCATCCCAAGCGCATGAAGCGCCTCGCGCGCGACGCGCACGAGCTCAGCAGCCTGCTCGGCGACCACCACGACCTCAGCGTGCTGCGCGACTACGCCGAGGCCAACCCGCAGCTGTTCTCCGACATGCCGTCGCGGCAGGCGCTGCTCGGCGCCGTCGACCGCCGGCGCGACGCGCTGCGCGACGAGGCGCTCGATCTCGGGCGGCGGCTCTTCCGGCGCTCGCCCAAGCGCTTCACGAAGGACGTCGCGCGCGGCTGGGAGAAGCACGTCGCCGCGTCGGGCTGAGCGCGCCGCCGCGTCGCCGGGCGGGCGCCGCCGCGCCGGAGGGCGCCACGCCGCGGCACCGCACCGCTACAGCCGCCGCCCGCGGTTGTGCTCGGACGCCGCCTCGCGCAGGCCCTCGCCCTGCGCCGGGCGCAGCGTCGCGGTCACGTGGCGCCAGTAGCGGCGCGCGTCGTGGCCCGGCAGCACGACGGCGGCGACCGCGCGCAGCGCGTACGTGAATGCCGTCAGCAGGCGCACCGCCCAGGCCGCCGCCGCCGTATGGTGCTTGCGCATGTAGCGGTCGCGGTTGCGTGACAGCTCGACGATGCGCCGTTCGGGCACCGCCCCCGTCGACAGCTGCTCGTGGTGGATCGCGACGGCCTGCGGGACGTACAGCGTGCGCCAGCCCGCGTCGCGCAGCCGCTTGCAGAAGTCGACCTCGTCGGAGTAGACGAAGAAGGCCGGGTCGAACCAGCCGATCTGCTCGGCGGCGGCGCGGCGCACGAGCAGCGCCGCCGACTGTGCCCAGTCGACCTCGCGAACCTCCTCGCCGCGGCTCTGCACCGTGTAGCGGCGATGCAGGAACAGCGCCCCCACGAGCGCCGTCAGCGGCGTCGGGAATCGCCATGCGGACGGCTGCTGGCGGCCGTCGGGCCGCTGCAGGCGTGCCCCCGCGGCGCCGGCGTCCGGTGCCGCGTCGAGCGCGTCGCACAGCCGTCGCGTGGCCCCCGGCAGCAGCTCGGAGTCCTCGTTGAGCAGCAGGCACAGGCGCCCGCGCGCGCGCTGCAGCAGCGCCGAGTCGTTCTCCCCCTTGCCGCGACGGCGCTCGAGCGCGATGACCTCCGTCGTCGCCGGGTGGCGCCGCGCGGCGCTCGCCGAACCGTCGCCGGAGGCGTTGTCGAGGACGAGCACCTCGGTCTCGACGCCGAGCGTCGCCTGCTCGCGCGCGATCGCGTCCAGGCAGCGCAGCAACAGCTCGCGCAGGTCGGTGTTGACGACGCAGAACGAGATCTCGACGGGCACGCCGCCACGTTATGCGACGGGCCCGGCGCCAGCGCGCCCGCTGGACGCCCGCCGGGCGGGACGGGCTACGAGATCAGGCGCAGCGTGACGACGAGCCCCGAGAGCACGAGCGCGGCGGCCAGCCCGCCCCAGGGCAGCGGAAGGTACAGGCAGGCGATCGCCGCCGCGACCGTGATCGCGACCGCGGCGCACATCGCGAGGTCGTAGCCCTCGCTCTCGTCGGCGGCCTCGTCGCGGCCGCCGAGGGCGTCGGTGAAGACGAGCACGGCGAGCAGCATCACCGCCACGAGCACGGTGATTCCGGCACCGGCGACGCCCAGGCCCCAGCCGAGTGCGGCCTGTACGAGAAAGAACGCAAGGCCGACGGCGCCGACGGTGGCCGGCAGGCCGCGCACGATCGCGGAGATCGGCAGCCCCGGTGGCCGGGCCGCAGGCTCGTCCCGGCGCGCGGGCCGGGACGGGAGCTGTGCTCGCCTGCGCGGCGGCGGCGGTGGCGTCCCGACGCGGCGCGGTCGCGGCGCGCCGTGGCCGATCGTGCGTGCGCTCTCGCGCCTGTCCATCCCCCTCTCATACACCTCGCGTCCGCAACCCATTCGCCCGCGTCGAGAAGAACCCGTCGAGGCCGGCCCGCAGCGGGCGCAGCCGCGCACGCGGGGCGGTCCGTCTACGCTCGTGCCGTGCGCGTGGACGTCGTCGATCCCTCGGCCTTCACGCCTCCCTACGACCACGCGCTGTGCTCGGCGCTGGGCCGCGCGGGCGCGCAGGTGCGCCTGCAGACGAGCCGCTTCGGCTACGGCCCGGTGCCGTCCGCCGACGGCTACGAGCGCATCGAGCGCTTCTACCGCCGCGCGACCGCCGCGCCGCCCGGATCGCGCCGGCGCTATGCGGCGAAGCTCGCCCAGCACGTGCCCGACATGCTCGCCTACCGCCGGGCGCTGGCGGGCGACGCCGGCGTCGACGTCGTTCACTTCCAGTGGCTGACCGTCCAGCCCGTCGACGTGCACCTGCTCCCGCGCGGGCGCCCGCTGGTGATCACCGCGCACGACGTGCTGCCGCGCGAGCCGCGCCGCGGGCAGCTCGCCGCGCAGCGGCGCCTGTACGAGCGCGCCGACGCCGTCGTCGTGCACTCCGAGCACGGCCGCGCGCGGCTCGTCGAGGCGCTCGGGATCGCGCCCGGGAAGGTGCGGGTGATCGCGCACGGCGCGTTCGAGCACCTCACGCGCGTCGCCGGCGCGCGCGCGCTGCCCGACGAGCTCGCCGCCGTCGACGGGCCGGTCGTCCTGTGCTTCGGGCTGATGCGTCCCTACAAGGGCCTCGACGTGCTGCTCGACGCCTGGCGCGAGGCCGAGCTCGACGCGGAGCTGTGGATCGTCGGCATGCCACGGATGGAGATCGCCGCCCTGCGCGCCGCCGCGCCGCCGTCGGTGCGCTGGGTGCCGCGCTTCGTCGGCGACGACGAGGTCGGCGCCTTCTTCCGCCGCGCGGACCTCGTCGTGCTGCCCTACCGCGAGATCGACCAGTCCGGGGTGCTGTTCACGGCGCTGGCGTTCGGCCGCCCGCTGCTGCTCAGCGCAGTCGGCGGCTTTCCGGAGGTCGCGCGGCACGGCGCCGCGGCGCTCGTGCCGCCGGGCGAACCGCTCGCGCTCGCGCAGCAGCTGCGGCGCCTCGTCGGCGACGGCGACGCCCGTGCCCGGCTCGCCGCCGGAGCGCGCGCCGCGGCGGCCGGCCCGTACTCGTGGGACGCGATCGCCGCCGCGCATCTGGAGCTCTACCGCTCGCTCGCCGCGGCGGGCGCTGGGAGACAATGAGCGCGTGCTCGCCTGGGAGATCGTCTTCTGGCTGTGCGTCGCCCTGCTCGCCTACGCGCAGGTCGGCTACCCGCTCGTGCTCGCGGCGCTCGCCCGCATGCGGCGCCGGCGGGCCGCTGCGCCGGCGCCGGCGCAGCTGCCGGCGGTCTCGCTGATCGTCGCGGCGTACGACGAGGAGGGGGTGATCGCGCGGAAGGTCGCAAACGCGCTCGCGCTGGACTACCCGCGGGACCGCCTGGAGATCATCGTTGCGTCCGATGGCTCCGCGGACGCCACGGCGCAGCAGGCGCGGCGGGCGGGCGCCGACGTCGTGCTCGAGCTGCCACGCGGCGGCAAGATCCGCGCGCAGGACGCGGCGGTCGCCGTCTCCAGCGGGGAGATCGTCGCCTTCTCGGACGCCAACAGCACGTGGGAGCCGGGCGCGCTGCGGGCGCTCGTCGCCGCGTTCGCAGATCCCGGCGTCGGCTACGCCTGCGGCCAGGTGCGCTTCGTCAACGACGGGGGCAGCAACCAGGAGGGCCTGTACTGGCGTTACGAGATGGCGCTGCGCGCGCTCGAGTCGCGGCTGGGATCGATCACCGCCGGCAACGGCGCCATCTACGCCACGCGCCGCGCGTCCTACATCGAGGTCGACCCGATCATGGGCCACGACCTCTCGTTTCCGTTCAACATGGTCAAGCGCGGCTGGCGCGCGGTCTACGTCCCGTCCGCGCGGGCGACGGAGAAGATGGTGCCCTCGATCGAGGGCGAGTTCGCGCGCAAGCGGCGCATGATGAGCCACACGTGGCCGATCGTCCTGCGCGGCGGGCTGCTCTCGCCACGCGGCTATCCGCCGCTGTACGCGCTGATGATCGCCTCGCACCGGCTGCTGCGCTACGTCGCGCCGTTTCTGCACGTCGGCGCGCTCGTGGCGAGCTTCGCGCTGGGCGCGTCGAGCACCTTCTACGCCGTCGCGCTGGCATTGCAGCTGGCGCTCGTCGTCGCGGCGCTGCTGGCTCGCGTCCTGCCGCTGCGCCCGCTGCTCGTCGCCCGCTACTACGTCCTGACGACGGCGTCGGTCGCCGCCGGCCTCTGGGACTGGCTGCGCCACGGAACGCCCGCGGGCTGGGAGCCGGCGGAGGGGACGCGCTGATGGGCCGCCGGACGTTCGACGTCCTCGTCGCCGGTGCGGCGCTCGTGCTGGCGGCGCCCGTGCTCGCGCTCGCCGTGCTCGCGATCCGCCTCGAGTCGCGCGGTCGCGTCATCTACCGCCAGCGCCGCGTCGGGATCGACGGCCGCGAGTTCGACGTGCTCAAGCTGCGCACGATGGTCGACGGCGCCGAGCACATCGGCGCGGGGCTCGCGGTCGACACGGGCGACGCGCGGATCACCCGCGTGGGCAGGATCCTGCGGCGCACGTCGCTCGACGAGCTGCCCAATCTCGTCAACGTGCTGCGCGGCGAGATGGCGATTGTCGGCCCGCGCCCGACCCTGCCCTCGCAGGTCGCGCAGTACACCGAGCGCGAGCGGGGCAGGCTCGCCGTGCGGCCGGGGATCACGGGCTGGGCACAGGTCAACGGCCGCACGTCGCTGCCGTGGACGCAGCGCATCGAGCTCGACCTGTGGTACATCGAGCACCGCTCGTGGCGGCTGGACCTGAGGATCCTGTGGCGCAGCGCCCGGATGGTCGTCGCCGGCGAGGGCCTCTACAAGGGAGCGACGGGCGGCTGGCAGGAGCGCCCGCGCCAATAGCTCCTGCGGTCCTCCGCGCGCAGCGGACCGGCCGGCCGGCGTCGCGACCACGGTCGCGAGCGCTCGGATCCGTGCCGGCGGGTAGAGCGCTCGCATGCAACGGATCGGCCGCGCGGCGCGTGTCGCGATGCAGCTCGCGCGGCGAGCCGTCGCGGAGTTCTTCGAGGACGGCTGTCCGCAGCGCGCCGCGGCGATCTCCTACTACTCGCTGCTGTCGCTCTTTCCGCTGGCGATCGTGCTCGTGGCGGTCTTCGGCATCGTCGCCGACGACGATGCGGCGCGCCGGCGCGTCATCGAGTTCGTGCTCGACAACGTGCCGCTGCGCGAGGACCGCGGGCGCGCCGACCTCGAGGAGCTGCTGCAGTCCGTGACGGCCGCCGGCGGCGGCTTCGGCGCCCTCGGCGTCCTCGGTCTGCTGTTCGCCGCCAGCGCGGTGATGGGCGCGGTCCGACAGGCGCTCAGCGCGGCATGGGAGGTCGAGGATCCGCGGCCGCCGCTGCAGGGAAAGCTCGTCGACCTGCTGCTCGTGCTGGTCGTCGGCCTCGTCATCGTCGCGTCGCTGGCGATGACGCTCGCGCTGCGCCTCGTCACCTCGATCGGCGAGCGCCTCGGCGACCTCGGGCTGCTGGCCGAGCAGGCCGTCCTGCTTGCGAGCGGCCTCGTCCCGGCGCTGCTCGCGTTCGCCGTCTGCACGGTGGTGTTCGCGCTCGTCCCGGCGCCACGCAGCGGCTTGCGCGACACGTGGCCGGGCGTGCTCGTCGCCGTGATCGGCTTCGAGGCGGCCAAGCAGGGCTTCTCGCTGTACCTCGAGAACGCCGCGAACTACGGCGCGGTCTACGCCTCGCTGGGCGGGATCGTCGCGTTCCTCGTCTTCGTCTTCATCGTCGCGAACCTGTTCCTGCTCGGCGCGGAGGCCGCGTCGGAGTGGCCGCGCGTGCGCGACGAGCCGCCCCCCGAGCCGAGCGACGAGCCACTGAAGCTGAGAGTGCGGCGGGCGCTGCGCCGCCTCGTCGTGCGGCCGCCGACGGCCGACGCCCGCGACGAAGCGGACGCGGCCGCCGGCTCGGATCGAGCGGGCGGCCGCGCCGGTGTCGGCTAGTGCCGCCGCGAGAGGTCCGCGCGCGACGGCTCCTATACGCGGGGGTCGACGGTCCGGTCCGCAGGTGCCCGGCTCGCCGCGATCAGCGACACGAGCAGCCCGATCGCGCCGACGACGATCAGGATCACGCCGACGGTGTTGATGCTCACGCCCGCGACCGTCGCCGTGACGGCCCAGAGCAGGATCGCGCCGATCGCGATCAGGAAGACTGAGGCTCCGATTCCCATGCTGTAGCTCCTTTGTCCGATCGCGCGCGGCGGCTCGCCGCGCAGCGAGTTGGTCGTAGGTCTGCGATTCCCGCTGCGCGCGACGGGCAACCTGGGTGCCAGACCCCATCTGCGCGATCCGGTCGGCGACGCCGGCGTCAGGGCGTCGTCGTCTGCTGCCGCGTCACGGTCTGCTGCCGGGTCACGGTCTGCTGCTCCTGCTGCGTGACCGTCTCGGTCTGCTCCTCGACGACGGTCTCGGTCTCCTCGTCGGTGACCGTCCGCTCGGTGGTCTCGGTCTCGGTCTCGGAGCTCACGACGACGACGCCGTCGACGCCGCGCTGGCGGTAGTTCTCCAGCGGGTCGTACATCGCGTGCTCGCCCTCGTCGAGCTCGACGGTCAGGCTGCCCGAGTCACCGGCCGCGATGTCGTTGCTCTCCTCCTCGCCGTTCTGGGTCTCGACGACGAGCCTGTGGGTGTGCTCGCTGTCGTTGTCGATCCGAAAGCGGATCGTGCCGGGCGCGACCTCGACGCGCGACGGATCGAGGGCCGTGTCGGTGACGCGAATCTGGACCTCCTCGTCGGGATCGGCCGTGACCTCGTCGTCGGCGCCGCAGGCGCCGACCGCGAGCGCGGAGAGGGCGCCGGCGGCGGCGAGCAGGATCATGGTGAGAAGCCTGTTGATGTGCATGTGAGGCGCGTGCCCGATCTCGCCGCCGGCACACGGTTCCCGAGGTCAGCCGCTGCCCGGGCCGCCGGGGAGGTCATCGGGCTGACAGGCGGCGCTCCTCACAGCGCCACGGAGCGCGTCGCGGCTACCCCCGCCTGAGGTCCGCCTCGAGGTCGTCGAGCGCCGCGCGCACCGCGAGCACGCGCTCCTCCACGGTCGGCCCCGCCGGCCGGCCGTGCTCGATCGCGTCGGCTCGCTCGCGCGCGGCCTCGATCGCCCGCGCCTCCTCGAGCGAGTTGATCACGACGCCGATCAGGATGTTGAAGATCAGAAAGGCCGCGACGAGCGCGTAGGAGACGAAGTAGACGATCGTCCAGTCCGACAGCTCGCGGCCGAGGGCCAGCTGTTCGGGCAGGTTCTCGAGCGTCAGCGTGACGAACAGCGTCAGCATCGCCTCGCCGATCGTGCCGTACTGCTCGGGCGCGTGGTCGGCGAAGATCGTCCACCCGACCATGCCGTAGACGAACAGGATCAGCAGCGCCAGCACGGTCAGCGACAGGACGCCGGGGATCGACCGCGCGATCGCAATCGTCAGCACGCGCAGGTCGGGCAGCAGCCGCACGATCCGCAGCACGCGCGCCAGCCGCGCCAGCCGCAGCAGCATCGCGTTCTCGCGCAGGCCGGGCGTGAACGACGCCGCGACGACGAGGAAGTCGAAGACGTTCCAGCCGCTGCGAAAGAAGTCGTGCGGGCGCGAGCCGAACGCCGTCAGGCGGACGGCGAGCTCGACGACGAAGACGCCCAGGAAGACATCGTTGAGCAACCGCAGCAGCCCGCCCGCGTCCTGCGCGACGCGCGGGTAGGTCTCGAGCCCGAGGACCACCGCGTTGGCGAGGATCACGGCGAAGATCAGGACGTTGAACGTCGACGAGTCCGCCACGCGCGCGCAGAGCCGGACGACCGGCGAGCGGCTGGCGTGGTGCTCGCGGTCGTCGGTCGACGGTCCGTGTCTCATGGCGGCGCGAAGCGTAACCGCGGCGGGGCCGCCGCCGGGGAGCGAGGTCGCGCCGTCCGCGGCGGGCCAGGGCCGCCGGCAGCGGTCTACGTCTCGCCGTCGACGTCGATCTCGCGCAGGCTGTGCGAGTCGACGTCGTAGACGAAGCCTCGCACGAGGTCGCGGTGCAGGACGAACGGCGACCGCCGGACGCGCAGGATCGACTGGCGCACATCGGCGTCGACGTCGGCGAACGACTCGATCGCGAACGCCGGCGCGACCCCCGTCGCGGCCTGCAGCTCCGCCCGGAAGCCGTCGTCCGACAGCGCCTGCAGCCCGCAGTCGGTGTGGTGGATCAGCATCACCTCGCGCGTTCCCAGGCGGCGTTGCGATACGGCGAGCGAGCGGATCACGTCGTCGGTGATGACGCCGCCCGCGTTGCGCAGGATGTGCGCGTCTCCCTCGCCCAGGCCGAGCGCCTTGAAGACGTCCAGCCGCGAGTCCATGCAGGTCACGACCACGAGTTGGCGCCGGGGGCGCACGTCGAGGTGCTGGGCCGGCAGCGAGGCCGCGAATGCCTCGTTGTTGGCCACGAGTTCGTCGATCACGCCCATGTGCGGCCCGCAGCCTAACCGGCGGTCGCGGCGACGTCGCGCGGCCGGCCGCGCCACGGCCGCCGCGCCGCCGCGCAGACGTGGCCTGCGCCGGGCCTGCCGCGGAGTCCTCCAAGCCCGCCCGGCCGGGTGGCGGCCGGGTCGCTAGACCGCGGCGTGGGCGAGGCTCGGGACCCGGTCGGTGGCAAAGCTCGTGCGCAGGTAGAAGAACCACGTCGTCGCGCCGAACACGAGGTAGGCGACGAGGAAGACCCACAGCGCCGGGATCGACCAGTCCGCCATCGACGCCGCGACGGCGACCTTCTCGGCGGGCGTCTCGGCGGCCTTCACCGCGGCCGAGACGCCGAGGCTCGCCTGGCGGAAGATCACCTGGATGAGAAAGCCGCCGAAGGCGCCGACTGCGCCGGCGATGCCGATCACGGCCGCCGCCCGGCGCTTGAACTCGGCCGCCGTCCGCCTGGCGTCGAGCCCCTTCTCCTCGGCCTCCCTGCGGCCGAGCGCGGCGAAGATGCTGGGGATCATCCGGTAGGTCGAGCCGTTGCCCATGCCCGACAGCAGGAAGATCACCATGAACGAGCCGAAGAAGAGCGCGAAGCTGCGCTGCTGGACGCCGACGATCGCCGCCAGCGTGAAGACGGCCTCGCCGATGAACACGGCGAGCGTCACGCGCGCGCCGCCGAGCCGGTCGGCCAGCCAGCCGCCGAGCGGCCGCGCGACCGAGCCGATCAGCGCGCCGAGGAAGCCGAGCCCGGCGAGGTAGGTGGCGATGAACGGGTGGCCGGCGAGGAACTCGGGAAACGTGTTCTTCGTGACCAGCGGCAGCGCGAAGGCGTAGCCGATGAACGAGCCGAACGTCCCGATGTAGAGCAGCGACATGATCCACGTCTGGCCGTTGCGCAGCGCCGCGACGTAGGAGCTCTTGTCGGTCCTCGCGTCGGTGATGCTGTCCATCCAGCGCCAGGCGAGGATCGCGGCGAGCACGATGAACGGCAGCCACATGAGCCCGGCGTAGGCGAGGTTGACGTCGTGCACCGGCAGCTTCACGGCCGCCGCCGGCACGCCGATGATGATCACGAGCGGTACGAGCAGCTGGGCGACGGCCACCCCCAGGTTGCCGCCCGCCGCGTTGAGCCCGAGCGCGGCGCCCTTGTGCCGCTCCGGATAGAAGAACGAGATGTTCGCCATCGACGAGGAGAAGTTGCCGCCGCCGAAGCCCGCCGTCGCGGCGCACAGCGCGAGAACCCAGATCTGCGTCGAGTGAGCCTGCCCGAGCAGCCAGCCGCTGGGCACGAGGAACGCCAGCAGCATCACCGGGATCAGCAGCAGCGAGGCGCTGATCGCCGTCCACGCGCGCCCGCCGAAGCGGGGCACCGCGAACGTGTACGGGATCCGCAGCGTCGCGCCGATCAGGTTGGGCAGCGCGATCAGCAGGAACTGCTCGGAGAGCGACAGCGTGAAGCCGGCGTTGGCGAGGTTTATGACGACGATCGTCCACAACACCCAGATCGAGAAGCCGAGATGCTCGGCGAAGATCGACAGCGCGAGGTTCTTGCGGGCGATCCGCCGGCCGCCCGACTCCCAGAACGCTTCGCTGTCGGGCTCCCAATCGTCGATCCAGCGTCCTCTACGGCTGTACTGCGTCGTCACCGGCTCTGTGGCCGGTCGCTGCACCGCGGTGCTCATCGGGCGTCCTCTCTGCGCGGGAAGTGCGTACGCGGGGCACCCCATCAGCGCGCCGTTTCGGCGCCGTGAGCGAACTGTGTCGTCTGCGTGAACCGGGGGCGCGTCAGCGCCGGCGCACGGCGCGCAGGTAGACGTCGCCCGAGCGCGCCCGGCGGTTGTGGGCGTCGCCGCTGAAGGCGACGCGGATCCGCGTCAGCGCCGGGCGCAGCAGGCGCACGCGTGTCGAGAACCGTCCGCGACGCGCCTTCACCGTGATCCGCGCGACGTTGTGCATCCGCCCGTCGCTGCCCTCGCGGGCGATCTCGAGCACGACGCGCGGCCGCCGCGGCCCGATCGTGCCGCTGATCGTGAACCGTCGCCGCACCGTCACGCGCCTGGGCGCGCGGACGCGCAGGCGCGGCGCGACGCGGACCGTCAGCGCAGGCGAGGCGACCTGCGTGCCGTCGGGCAGCTGCGCGACGGCACGCAGCGAACGCGAGTACTGCGTCTGCAGCGGCGCCGTCCACGTGCCGTCGGCGCCGGTCGTCGCCCGCGCGAGCGTGGTGAAGCGGCGCCGCTTGATCATCTGCAGCGAGATCGGGGTGCCGGCGAGGGGCGCGCCGGCCGGCGTCGTCGCCCGGCCGGAGAGCTGCGCGGTCTGCGGGTAGCGCAGCGTCGCGTCGGCCGCCTCGAGCGAGAGCGCTGCCGCCGGCGGCGCGAAGGCGAACTGCGGCGCGATCTGCGCGGCCTGCGCGCGGATCTGCGGCAGCTGGGCGAAGAACGCGTCTCCCGGACACGTCGTCCTGTCGGCGTCGCGGTGTGCGGCGATGCGCTCGAAGACGACCGCGCGGCCGGCCGGGTACCGGTTGGACGGCCCGCCGGCGGAGGTCACCGCAACCCGGCCGCCGACGGGCGCGCCGTGCAGCGACAGCTTCCAGGCCAGCAGCTCGGCGGTCGCCGCGACGCCGGCGTCCGTCTGCCGTTCGTGCGAGAAGGTGCCGATGTTCGCGATCCCGGTGGAGATCCCGTTGTAGCCCTGCGCCTGCGCGCCGATCACGGCCTGCTCGACGCCGCCGGCGCGCCCCTCGAAGATCTGGCCGTAGCGATCGACGAGGAAGTTGTAGCCGACGTCGCGCCAGCCGTTGGAATTGCGGTGGTAGCGGCAGATCGACAGCACGATCGCGGCGCTGTCCTGGGGGGCGTACGTGTTCGCGCTGACCGTGTGGTGCACGTAGCCGAGCTGGACCGACCCGTAGGCGGGCGCCGCGCGTGGCCTGCACTGGTCGCCGCCCCACGCCGCGCGGGGGATGATCGCGGGAGCGGCGCGGCCGCCCGGCGCGGGCGTCTGCGCGCGCGCCGGAGCGGTCGCCGCCGCGATCGTGGCGAGTGCGCCGTGCGCGGCGCGGCGCAGCGACGTGGTCAGGCGGGCGCCCGCGGTCGCCGTGCCGGTGGCGTTGACGAAGCGCGCCCGCAGTCCGCGCGGCCGCCCGCTCATCCGCAGCTGGTAGGCCTCGGCCCCTCCGGCCCAGACCGGCTCGGCGCCGGCGCCACCGGCATGGTCGTCGGCCATCAGCGTCCAGCGCGCCCAGCGCCCGGACGCGTCACGGACGCGGATCCGCACCCGCCGCCGCTCGCCGTCGGCGCTCCGGCGCCAGGTCAGGCCGACGAGGTCGAAGCGCTTGGGTGCCCGCACCACCGGCGAGCGCCAGGTGCCGTCGCCGGCCTGACGCCAGGCGCTCGGATCGAGTGTCTGCTCGAACTCGACCGCGCGCGGGACGTAAGGCCGCGTCGACAGCGCCGGCGCGGCGAGCCAGACGAGCAGGCCGGCGGCGACGAGCAGTACGGCGAGACGGCGCATCGCAGAGTCAACACCGCGGCGGTGCCGGGGGTGCGGCGGGGCGACGCGGCCTGCGGCGGCGCAACGCGACTTGCGGCGGCGCAACGCGGATCGCGGCGGCCGCCGCCGCTACGGGATGTTCTCGGGCGCCTTGTCGAGCAGCGCTTCGCGGAAGACGCGCATCGCGTCGATCGCCTTCGGCGTGAACTCGCGGCAGGCGACGTAGTGGCGCCAGGCCACGGCGGCGACCTCGAAGGGCATGTCGGAGTTGTTGCGCATGACGACGCTGTGGTAGCCGCCGCCGCTGTCGCGGACGTCCTCGTTGAAGAGCTGCTCGAGCTGCCTGACGACGGCCTCGTCGGTCCCTTCGCGGTACTGCAGGAGCACCCGGCCGTGCTCCAGCGTGTGCACCCAGTTGGCGATCTCGGGCTCGTTGCCGGGGACGTAGATGCCGTCCGGCGCAGGCTCGGGGTGATGCGGCCCCGACGTCGGCGGGTTCGTGTCGAAGTCGTCCTTGGTGAGCTCTTCGGTGACGTGGTCCTGACCCTCGTCGGGGAAGGCCCGATAGACGCAGCCGGCCGCCTGGGCGGCGTTGCGCAGGTTGTCGTCGTCGACGTCGGCGCCGCCGGCCGTCGCGCCGCCGCCACCGCCGCTGGACACCGCGACGGCGACGCCCGCGATGATCGCGCAGGCGACGACGACCCCACCGATCAGCTGCAGCAGACGCGAGCGCTTGGCCTTCGCCGCGGCGGCGCGCTCGCGCTGCTCGCGCTCCTCGCGCAGGCGTTCCTTCTCTTCCTTGCGGCTGGACATCGCAGAGAAGCCTAGTGACCGCGCGCGCTCCGTGTGTCAGGACGCCGCCGCGGCGCTCCGGCGGCGCCCGCCACGCCGCGCCGGCCTCCAACATTCGTCGAGGAAGACGGCGATCTCGCCCGTCAGGCGCTCGGGTGTGAGCCGCAGCTCGACGAGCGAGTTGGCCTCCAGCAGGCGGGCGTTGGGCAGCTCGTCGGCGAGCGCGCCGGCGTCGCTGAGCGGGTGCACGGGGTCGCGGCGGTGACCGATCACGAGCGTCGGGGCGAGCATCGCGCGGCGCTGCCGGCCGTGCGGTGCCACGCGGCCGAAGAACAGCCCCCGCAGCACGGCGCTGCTCGCGGCCGGATCCTGGCGCACGGTGTCCAGCGCGACGTCGGCCCAGAACGGCAGCAGCCGGCCGGGCACGGCGCGCGCGGCGCGCGAGCTGAGGCGCGCGAGCGGCTGCGCGAAGGTCAGACCGATCAGCAGCGGCCCGAATGCGACGAGGCAGGCGATCAGCGCCTGGTCGAGCACCGGCATCTCGATCACCATGCCGCGCACTCGCGCGGGCGCGAGCGCGGCCGCTTCGAGCGCGGCGTTCGCGCCGAGCGACGTGCCGAGGACGATTGCCTCGTCGATCGCGAGGTGGTCGAGCAGCGCGACGACCTGCTCGCCGAAGATCGACGTCGAGTAGGCGGCGGGGTCGACCGGCCGGTCCGACAGGCCGTGTCCGAGCAGGTCGATCGTCACGACGTGGTTGCCGCGTTCGGCAAGCGCGCGCGCGAGCGGCTCGTGCATGCGCTGGGACAGCAGCAGACCGTGGATCAGGACGACCGTCCGCGCCACCGATCCGTACTCGGTGTAGGCGATCTGCCGCCCGTCGTGGCGAAAACGTGCCATCGGGCAACGATAACCCTCCAACCTCCGCTGACCGCGCCGGTTGGAAAGGTGTGTCACGTTGTCGGGCGTGCGTGCCGATACGAGCTTCATGGACGGTTTCGTCGCCCCTGCGCCGAGATCGCGGTTTGCGCTGCCGCGCAAGTCGCTGCGCGCGGCCGGCGACGAGCGCCTCGTCGCGCAGATCCGCAGCGGCGACGGCCCTGCCGCCCGGACCGCCTTCGAGGTGCTCTACGACCGCCATCACCGCGGCGTGCTGGCCTTCTGCCGTCACATGCTCGGCTCCTTCGAGGAGGCCGAGGACGCCGTCCAGCACACGTTCAGCTCCGCCTACCGCGCACTGCTGCGCGACGACCGCGAGATCGCGCTGCGCGCATGGCTGTACGCGATCGCGCGCAACCGCTGCCTGTCGATGCTCGCCGCGCGTCGCGAGCAGGTCGCGCTCGACGACGTCGGCGACCAGCTGCCGTCGACGACCGGTCTGGCGCGCGAGGTCGAGCAGCGCAGCGACCTGCGCGAGCTGCTCGCCGACATGCAGCTCCTGCCCGAGGCCCAGCGCGCGGCGCTCGTCCTCGCCGAGCTCGAGGCGCACAGCCACAAGGAGATCGGCGAGATCCTCGGCGTGCCGCCGGCGAAGGTCAAGGCGCTCGTCTTCCAGGCGCGGGAGTCGCTGATGATCCGCCGCCAGGCGCGCGACACCTCCTGCACCGAGATCCGCGAGCAGCTGTCGGTGCTGCGCGGCGGCGCCCTGCGCCGGCGCGAGCTGCGCCGCCACCTCGAGTCCTGCGAGGGCTGCCGGCTGTTCGAGGCCGACGTGCGCCGCCAGCGGGCCGGGATGGCGGTGCTGCTGCCGGTCGCCCCGACGCTCGCGCTGAAGAACAGCACGCTCGCGACGGCGTTCGCGACGACGACGTCCGCGGCCGCCGGCATCGGCGCGATCTCAGGCGGCGGCGCCGTGGCCGGGCTCGCGATCGGCACCAAGGCGATGGGCGCGAAGGTCCTCGCCGTCCTCGCGGTCGCCGGCGGCGCCGGCGGCGGCGGGTACGTCGCCGTCAACGAGGTCACCGGCTCGGGGCGCGCTCCCGCGCCCGCGACCGTCCCGGCCGGGTCGGCTCCCGCCGTGCCGAGCACCCAGGCACCGCGGCCGGCCGCCGCCCCGATCGTCGCGCCCGCCGCCGCGTCGGGCGCCGCCCGCCGTGGCGCGTCCGGCGCGGGGAGGTCGTCGTCCTCCGCCGGCGGCAGCGGCGCCGGGCGCGCGGCCGATCCCGCCGGCGACCGCGCCTCCGCCGGCGGCAGGTCCGACGCGGCACGCGCCGGCAGGCCGGCGAAGTCCGAGCGGCCGGCCGCCAAGCGCAGGCGCGCGCCGTCTGCGAAGCGCCGCGAGACCGCGAAGTCGGGCGACGCCGGGCAGGCCAGGCGCGAAGCACGCCGCAGGGCGGCCGCCGAGCGGCGCGCCGCGACGCAGCGCGAGGCGCTGCTGCGCAAGCGCAGGGCCGAGGCCGCGCTTCGTGCCAAGCAGCGCGCGGCCACCGCCGCGCCGCAGCCGGCGACGCCCCCCGCAGCGCCGTCGTCGCAGGGTTCGGCGCGAACGCTCGAGGCCGGCAGCGCCGGCTCCGGGCGCTGAACGCCGCCGCTTCGCCACTGCCTGCTCGCTAGCCTCGCTGCACACATGGCCCGCGCTCAACGCCCGCTCGAGGGCCGCGTCGTCGCGATCACCGGCGCCGGCCGCGGCATCGGCCGCGCGACCGCAGAAGCCTGCGTCCGCGCCGGCATGAAGGTCTCCGTCGGCGACCTCGACCTCGCGGCGGCGCAGCAGACCGCCGCCGACCTCGGCAGCGGCACGATCGCGCTGCAGCTCGACGTCTGCGACCGCGCCTCGGTCGCGCGCTTCCTCGATGCGAGCGAGCAGCATCTCGGGCCGGTCGACGTGTTCGTCAACAACGCGGGGATCATGCCGCTCTCGCCGTTCGCCGAGGAGCAGGACGCCGTCGCCCGCCGCCAGGTCGACGTCAACGTCCACGGCGTGCTGCACGGGATGAAGGAGGCGCTCGCGCGGATGCTGCCGCGAGGCCGCGGTCACGTCGTGAACATCGCCTCGACGGCCGGGCGCGTCGGCTTCGCCGGCGGCGCGACGTACTCCGGCACCAAGCACTTCGTCGTCGGCGTCAGCGAGGCGGTGCGAACGGAGCTGCGCGGCTGCGGGATCGAGATCACGTGCGTCATGCCCGGCGTCGTGAACACCGAGCTCGGCGCGGGACTGGCGCCGGCGCGCTTCGTCGGCCACATCGAGCCGCCGATGGTGGCCGACGCGATCGTCGCCGCGCTGCGCTCGCCGCGCTTCGAGGTCTACGTCCCGCGCCGGATCGGCCCGCTGTCGAAGGCGGGCGCGGCCGTTCCCACCGCCGTGCGAGACGCGTTCGGCCGCCTGCTCGGCCTCGACCGGGTGCTCGGCCGCCCGGACGTCGAGGCCCGCCGGGCCTACGAGCGGCGTGCCGCGCGCGCGGGCGGCGATCCGGAGCCGGGCGACCGATGAGCCTCTACGGCCGGCTCTTCGCGCGCTTCTACGACCGCGCGCTGCATGCCAGCGAGGAGGCCGGGCTCAGGCGGCACCGGGCAGGCCTGCTGGCCGGCGCCCGCGGCCGCGTGCTCGAGATCGGCGCCGGCACCGGCCTGAACCTCGGCCACTACGACGCGCGCGCGGTGACCGAGCTCGTCTTGAGCGAGCCCGAGGAGCCGATGCTGCGCCGGCTCGCGCCGCGCGCCTCGTCGCATGAGCCGCGCGCCACCACCGTACGCGCGCGGGCCGAGGAGCTGCCGTTCGCCGATGCCAGCTTCGACACCGTCGTCAGCACGCTGACGCTCTGCACCGTTGAGGACCTTCCCGCCGCGCTCGCGGAGGCCCGTCGTGTCCTCGCGCCGGGCGGCCGGCTGCTGTTTCTCGAGCACGTCCGCGCGCGCGACGCCCGCGACGCCCGGCTGCAGGACCGCCTCGAGCCGCTGTGGAGGCGGATCGCGCGCGGCTGCCATCCCAACCGCGACACCGTGGCCGCGATCGAGGCGGCCGGCTTCGCGGTCGAGCGCGTCGAGCACGACCGCCTTCCGAAGGCGCCGCGCGTCGTCGAGCCGATGGTCAGCGGCAGCGCGGTCAGGCCCGGCTGACAGCCGGCGGCGCCCGGGCTCGTCTGCGGCCAGCAGGCGCAGGGTCCCGCGCATGCAGCCCGCAGACGCGCCGCACCACGTCGAGCCACTCGCCCGCCGGCGCGCGGCGAGCGAGCCGCCGGCGCTGCATCGGCCACGCCGGGACGCTGTCCGATGTCAGCTCAGCGACGACGCCGCGATGCTGCGCCGCATGCTCTCGGTGGCGCGCGGGAACGCAATGCGGGCGACGCTTGTTGATACTTCAGGCATGACTTCCGAGACCGACCAGCTCTGCATCGACGCGATCCGCGCGCTCTCGATGGACGCCATCCAGAAGGCGAACTCCGGCCACCCGGGTCTGCCGATGGCCATGGCGCCCGCCGCCTTCGTGCTCTACCGCAACATCATGCGCCACGATCCCGCCGATCCCGAGTGGCCCGATCGCGACCGCTTCCTGCTCAGCGCGGGCCACGGCTCGATGCTGCTGTACTCGATCCTGCACCTCACGGGCTACGGCCTGTCGATGGACGAGATCAAGAACTTCCGCCAGTGGGGCTCGCTGACGCCGGGTCATCCCGAGCGCGACCGCGTGCACGTCACGCCGGGCGTCGAGGTGACGACCGGCCCGCTCGGCCAGGGCTTCGCCAACGGCGTCGGCATGGCGATCGCCGAGCGGTTCCTGCGCGAGCACTACGGCGAGGAGGTCCAGAACCACCACATCTACGCGATCGTGTCCGACGGCGACCTGATGGAAGGCATCTCCGCGGAGGCGGCCTCGCTCGCCGGCCAGCTGGGCCTCGGGCGCGTCATCTTCCTCTACGACGACAACGACATCTCGCTCGACGGGCCGACGTCGCTGAGCTTCGACCGCGAGGACGTCGCCAAGCGCTTCGAGGCCTACGGCTGGGACGTCTCGGCCGTGCACGACGCCAACGACATGGTCGCGCTCGAGACGGCGATCAAGAACGCGCAGAAGATCGACGACAAGCCGTCGCTGATCCGCGTCAAGTCGATCATCGGCTACCCGTCGCCCAACAAGGCCGGCTCGAGCAAGGCGCACGGCGCGGCGCTTGGCGAGGACGAGGTCCGCCTGACCAAGGAGGTCATGGGCTGGGATCCCGACAAGCAGTTCTACATCCCCGACGAGGCCTACGCGGCCGCCTCCATGAAGGAGGAGGGCGCCAAGCAGCACGCCGAGTGGCAGGAGCGCTTCGACGCCTGGCGCGAGGCCAACCCCGAGCTCGCCGAGGAGTGGGACCTCGCCTGGGTCGGCAAGGCGCTGCCCGGCCTCGGCGACGCCCTGCGCAGCATCGAGTGGGACAAGCCGAAGATCGCGACCCGTAGCGCGGGCGCG
>JBKHXR010000041.1:0-32892 GCA_046565905.1 Thermoleophilia bacterium
CAACCAGCCCGGCCAGACGACCAAGACCCTCACCCTCGACAAGCAGTACACCAACCTCGCCGGCAACACCACCACCACCGTCACCCTCGCCGCCGCAACCGGCGCCGTCCTCCTCGGCACGCCGACGACGGCACCCGAGCCGACCGAGCCGCCTTCGGCGGGCAGCGACGACAAGGCCGCGCTCAAGCCGGCGACGGCGTCCAGCGAGCAGTCGGCATACACCGCCGCGAACGCGAACGACAGCGACTCTGCGACGCGCTGGAGCTCCAGCTATGCGGACAACCAGTGGTGGCAGGTCGACCTCGGCACGGCGCGCAGGGTCGACGCGGTCGAGCTCAGCTGGGAGCTGGCGTACGCGAAGACGTACAAGATCCAGACGTCGCTGGACGGCGCCGCGTTCTCCGACGCGGCCACGCAGAGCCTCAGCGCGCCCGGCGTCGCGCGCACGACGTTCGCCGCACGCGACGCGCGCTACGTGCGCGTCCTCGGCGTGACGCGGGCGACGGCCTGGGGCATCTCGTTCTTCGACGCGCGCGTCTTCGGCCCCGAGGACACCACCGCACCCCCTGCCGACACGACGGCGCCGGAGACGGCGATCACCGGCGGCCCGACGGGCGTGGTCGACACATCGACCGCCGAGCTCACGTTCGCGGCGGACGAGGCGGGCGCGACGTTCGAGTGCAGCCTCGACGGCGCTGCCTGGGCGGCGTGCTCGTCGCCCAAGGCGCTCAGCGGCCTGACCGACGGCGAGCACCGCTTCAACGTGCGCGCCACGGACGCGGCCGGCAACGTCGATGCGACGCCCGCGTCGCGCGCCTGGACGGTGTCGACGGTCGTGTCGCCGCCACCGCCGCCGCCGCCGCCGCCGCCACCGCCGCCGCCACCGCCGCCGCCACCGCCGCCGCCACCCCCGGCCGACACCACGCCGCCGAACACGAGCATCGTGAGCGGACCGAGCGGCACGGTCAAGTCGCGCGGCGCGACGTTCGACCTCGCATCGACGGAGCCCGGCAGCACGTTCGAGTGCCGCCTCGACGGCGGCGCCTGGGCGGTGTGCTCGGACCCGGTGAGCTACTCCGGCCTGGCATCCGGCTCGCACGTCTTCGAGGCCCGCGCGCGTGATCGCGCCGGAAACGTCGACGCGACGCCGGCGAGGAGGTCGTGGACGGTGCACAGGAACGCGCGGCTGAGCGCGTCCTCCAGCGGCACGCGCACGCACGTCAGCGTCCAGGTGCGCGGGCGCGCACTGCGCAAGAGCGGCCGTGGCCGGACGAAGAGCGGCCGTGGCCGGACGAAGAGCCGCCGCGTCCGCGTCCTGCTGGAACGCCGCAGCGGCGGTCGCTGGGTCAAGTCGGGCAAGCGCGTCGTGAAGCTGCGCGCCGGCGGTCGATTCGCGACGACGTTCCGCAGGATGCCGGCTGCGAGATACCGCATCCGCGTGCGCCCGGACGCGAAGGCCGGCACGAGCGTGCTGCTCGATGCGGGCATGCCGCGGATCGCGTAGGGCACAGGTCGCGCGGCGGCCACCTGGCGGCGGACGCGCGCGGCCGGGTGGCCGTCCGACCACAAGATCGCGCAGCTCCTTGAAACCCGGGGTCCGGAGCACGTAGGGTTGCGGGTGGCGCCGTGGAACGCTGAGGTGGGGGATGCTTTTCAGCGGGCGCTCCTCGATGACAGGTACGAGTGCGCGCGTCGGCGCGCACTCGGCCGGGTCTTCAGTCGAGGACCTGCAACAAAGGAGCGGCCCGTGCCCGGTCTTCGCCGTATTGCCGTGGGCATCGTCCTCGCGGCCCAGCTCGTCGTCCTGGCGATCGCGCAGGCGCCTGCCGGCGCCTCGGTGGGCAGCGTCCGGTTCGTCAAGCCGGCGAGCGCCGACTTCGACGCCTACACGGCGGCGCCGACGCTGTCGCAGTCGACCTCGATGCGCGAGCGCTACTGGCGCATGCGCACGTATGCGCCGTACTTCGACACGCGGCTGTCGTGGTATGGCGACGCCTGGTCCTACCAGAACGCCTACGCGATCTACCGTGGGCGCGAGGCCGGTCTGGAGCAGTACATCCTCAAGGACGCCGGCGGCAACCGGCTGTACATCCCGTTTCGCTGCTCAAACGGCAGCTGCACGCAGTACGCCGCCGACATCGGCGACCCGGGCTGGCGCAAGCGCCAGATCGACGTCATCCGCGAGCGCGTGGCCAGGGGCTACAAGGGCGTCTTCATCGACGACGTGAACCTCGCCTTCAAGGTCAGCGACGGCAACGGCAGCTTCGTCGCCCCGATCGACCCGCGCACCGGCCAGCAGATGACGCTGGAGAGCTGGCAGCGCTACATGGCCGAGTTCATGGAGCAGGTCCGTGCCGCCGTTCCGTCGGCGTTCGAGGTCGTCCACAACCAGGTCTACTTCCATGCCGGCCTGTCAAACGAGTACGTCAGGCGCGCGATCGACGCCGCGACGCACCTGAACATCGAGCGCGGCGTGATCGACGGCGGCGTCGTCGGCGGCACCGGCAAGTGGGGCTACGAGACGGTGCTCGCCTGGGCCGACCACGCCCACGCGCGCGGCAAGGGCGTGATCTGGGACTCGTCCGCGAGCTGGGGGCGCGAGTACCAGCTCGCGACGTACTTCCTCGTCGCCACCACGCGCGACGGCGTGACGCACAGCGAGGGGTCCCACCCCGACAGCTGGTGGAGCGGCTACGACGCCGAGCTCGGCGAGCCGCTCAACGCGCGCCACAGCTGGAACGGCGTCCTGCGCCGCGACTTCGAACGCGGGACCGTGCTCGTCAACCAGCCGGGGCAGACCACGAAGACGCTCTCGCTCGGCAAGCCGTACACGAACCTCGCCGGCGCCACCGTCACATCGGTCGCCCTCGGCGCGCGCTCGGGCGCAGTTCTCCTGCGACCGCCGGCGACGCCGTCGGCCGACGTCACCAGCGACGACAAGGCCAGGGGCCGGCCCGCGACGACGTCGAGCACGCACGGGGCGGGCTTCGAGGCGGGGCGGGCGAACGACGGCGACAGGTCGACGCGCTGGAGCTCTCGCTACGCCGACGACCAGTGGTGGCAGGTCGACCTCGGCACGACGCGCAAGGTCGACGCGGTCGAGCTGGATTGGGAGCAGGCGTACGCCGACGCCTACAAGATCCAGACCTCGACGGACGGCTCGGTCTTCAGGGACGTCGCCACGGTCACGCTGAGCGGGCCGGAGCCGGTCCGCACGACCTTCCCGTCCGTCGGAGCGCGCTACGTGCGCGTGCTCTGCCTCACGCGCGGCACCCCGTACGGCTTCTCGTTCTGGGACGCCCGCGTCCTCGGGCCGCCCGATCCGTAGTGGTTCCCCGACGGGCCACGAGCACTAGAGTCCGGCATCGATGAGGGTCGCTGTCACGGGGGGAGCGGGCTACATCGGCGCCTGCGTCGTCGAGCAACTGCTCGACGCCGGCCACGAGGCCGTCGTGCTCGACTCCCTGCTGCACTCCCAGCACGGCGTCGCCGCCGCGCTCGCCGAGCGCGGCGCCGCCGTCGAGCTGGGCGACATCCTCGATTCCCAGCCTCTGGAACGGGCCGTGGCGGGCGCCGACGCCGTCGTCCACCTCGCCGCGATCGTCGGCGATCCCGCCTGCGCGCGCGACCCCGGCCGCTCCCACGAGGTCAACGTCGACGGCAGCGCGGCGGTGGTGGCCGCGGCGCGCGCCGCCGGAGCCGGCCGCTTCGTGTTCGCCTCGACGTGCTCGAACTACGGCCGGATGGCCGACCCCAGCGTGGCGGTCGACGAGACCGCTGCGCTCGTGCCGGTGTCGCTCTATGCCGAGCAGAAGGTGCAGATCGAGCGCGCGCTGCTGGGCGCAGACGACGACGGCATGGCGCCGACCTGCCTGCGCTTCGCGACGATCTACGGCGTCGCGCCGCGGATGCGCTTCGACCTCACCGTCAACGAGTTCACGCGCGACCTCTGGGCGGCAAGGACGCTCGAGGTCTTCGGAGAGCAGTTCTGGCGCCCGTACGTGCACGCCCGCGATGCGGCCGTCGCCGTCCTCGCGGTGCTGCAGGCACCGATCGCGAGCGTTGCCGGCGAGGTGTTCAACGTGGGAGCGACCGCCGAGAACTACCGCAAGCTCGACCTCGTGGAGACGATCACGCGCGCGCTGGGCCGCGGCGACGTGCGGTTCGTGCACCGCGACGAGGACCCGCGCGATTACAGGGTGAGCTTCGAGAAGGTCCGCAAGGCGCTCGGATTCGCGCCGCGCTTCACCGTGCCCGCCGGCATCGACGAGATCATCGAGGCGCTGGACGCCGAGCGCTTCGGCGATCCCTTCGCCCCCTCCTACTCCAACCTGACCAGCACGCCGGCGTAGCCGTCCGCGGTCAAGGCGGTCCGCCGGCGCCGGCCCGCGTGGCGGCGCTGAGCAGCTCGGGCAGGATCCGCGGAGCGTCGTCGAGCGCCTGGGCGTAGTCGTCGTGTCGCCCGATGTCCAGCCAATAGCCGTCGAACAGGTAGGAGCCGACGGGCCTTCCGGCCGCGAGCAGCGCGTTGACGAGGTCGGGGATGTCGAAGCGGGTGTTCTCGGGGACGTGCTCGAGCGCCTCGGGCTCCACCACGTAGATGCCCATGCTGACGATGTAGGCCACCTCCGGCTTCTCCTCGTATCCGGTGACGCGCTGCACCGGTCCCGGACCGGCCTGGACGTCGAGGACGCCGTACTCGCTGCGTACCGTGCGGCGGTGCGTCGCGATCGTGAGGACGTTGCCCGACTCGCGATGGCGGTCGAAGAGCTTGCGGAAGTCGAGCGTCGTCAGGATGTCGCCGTTCATCGCGAGGAACGTGTCCTCGACGCCGGGCACCGCCCTCAGCGGCCCCGCCGTCCCGAGCGGCTCGTCCTCCACGTGGTAGTCGATCTCGACCCCGTGCTGGGAGCCGTCACCGAAGACGGCGCGGATCAGGTGCGCCAGGTAGCCCACGGCGATCGTCAGATCGGTGAAGCCGTGGCCGCCGAGCTGGCGCAGGACGACGTCGAGGATGGCGCGGTCGCCGATCGGCATGAGCGGCTTGGGAAGCACGGTCGTGAACGGCGCCAGGCGTGTGCCCATCCCTCCCGCCAGGACGACCGCACGTCGAGCCGGGCGATTCACCTAACCGGCGTGGCGGTTGCGGCTACGATGCGGGCGATGGCGGGGACCTCGGCTCGATGACGACGATCGTACCCTGCCCGCGCACCGTCCCGCCGACGAGCGAACCGGCGGCATAGGCGTGCGCGCTTCGCGCGACGCCCGCCGCCGGCGCCTGCGCCGGAGGTCGACCCTCCGACGATGACGGAGATCGCGGTCCCACTCTTCGACATCCGCCTCTCGGACGAGGACGTGGCGGCCGTCGAGCGGACATTGCGGTCGGGATGGCTGACGATGGGACCGCGGACCGAGGAGTTCGAGAACGCGTTCGCCGCGGCGCTGGGCGCCCGCCACGCGGTCGCGACGTCGAGCTGCACGGCGGCGCTGCATCTCGCCTACCTCGCCGCCGGGGTCGGGCCGGGCGACGAGGTCGTCGTGCCCGCGATCACGTTCGTCGCGACCGCCGCCGCCGCGCGCTACTGCGGCGCCGAGCCGGTGATCGCCGACGTCGTCGGCGACGCCGACTTCGGGATCGATCCGGCACACGTGGCGGCGCTGCTGACGCCCCGCACGAAGGCTGTGTGCGCGGTCCACTACGGCGGCTACGCGGCGGCTGTCGAGGACCTGCGACGGCTCTGCGACGAGCGCGGTCTCGCACTGATCGAGGACGCCGCCCACAGCCCGAGCGCCACCACCGCCGGCGGCGGGCGCAAGCTCGGGACCTACGGCCTGGCGGGCGCGTTCAGCTTCTTCTCGAACAAGGTGCTCTCGTGCGGCGAGGGCGGCCTGCTCGCGACCGACGACGACGACGCGGCGCAGCTTGCCCGCAGCCGGCGCTCGCACGCGATGACCTCGGGCACGTGGGACCGCCACCGCGGGCACGTGCTGGGCTACGACGTCGTCGACGTCGGCTTCAACTACCGCCTCGACGAGCCGCGCGCAGCGCTGCTGCTGTCGCGCCTGGCGCGCCTCGAGGCGGACATCGCCGCTCGCCGGCGCCGCACGCACGGCTACCGCGAGCGGCTGGCCGCGATCCCCGGCGTCGGCCTTCCCTATCCCCCCTGCGCCGTCGACGCGAGCAGCTGCTATGTCATGCCGGTGCTGCTCGACGAGGGGATCGACCGCGACCGCGTGCGCTCCCAGATGATGCAGCGCCACGGCGTGCAGACGAGCGTCCTCTATCCCGCCGTCCACGAGTTCACGGCCTACGCGACGACCACCGGTTCGCTGCCGCGCGCGGAGGCGATCGCCCGCCGCCAGCTCACGCTGCCGCTGTTCGCGCACATCACAGAGGGCCAGCAGGACCTCGTCGTCGAAGCGCTCGACGAGGCGCTGCGGGCACGGCCATGACGCTGACGCTGCTGATGCTCGGGACGGCGAACCACCCCCATGTGGAGCACCTCGCGCTGGCGATGCAGGAGCTCGGCCACCGCGTGGTCGTCGGCGGCGACATCGAACCCTCGCTGCCGCCCTCCGTGCTGCCGCGCGAGGGCCTGGAAGTGCGCATCGCCCCTCGCGCGGCGCGGCGGACGGTCACCGGACTCGCGAGCCACGTGCGCTGGATCCGGCGCCTGCTGCGCGAGGTGCGGCCCGACGTCGTGCACGCGCACTGGATCCCCGGCTTCGCGTTCTTCGCGACGGTCGCCGGCGCGAAGCCGCTCGTGACGATGGCGTGGGGCTCCGACGTCCTGCGCGCCGATCGCCGCCGCCTCGCAGCCGCGCGCTACACGGTGCGTCGCGCGGACCTCGTCATGACCGACTCGGACTCGCTGCTCGCCCGCCTGAGGGAGCTGGGCGCTCCGCCGGAGCGGACGTTGCTGATCAACTGGGGGGTGCAGCTGGACGTCTTCTCGCCACCGACCAGCAGCCGGACCGCCGTTCGCACCCGGCTGGGCCTCGACGAAGGGCCGACCGTGCTGTCGCCGCGCTCGCTGTCGGAGGTCTACAACGTCCCGACGATCGTCGCGGCGTTCGAGCGCCTCGGTCGCGACCGCGAGGAGCTGCGGCTGGTGATCAAGCACATGGGGGTCGGAGAGCGCGAGCTCGGCGCGCTGGCACACCCCGAGCGCGTTCGCCTGGTCGGCCACGTGCCCTACGAGCGGATGGCCGACTACTACCGCGCGGCGGACGTGTGCGTCTCGATCGCCTCCTCGGACTCGTCGCCGCGCTCGGTGTGGGAGGCGATGGCCTGCGGCACGCCGCTGGTCGTGTCCGACCTGCCCTGGGTCCACGAGCTCATCGAGCACGGGCGCCACGCGCTGGTCGTGCCGATCGACGCCGAGGCGGTGGCGGGAGCGGTCGAGCGGATCCTGACCGAGCCCGACCTGGCCGCCGCGCTCGCCGCAAACGGCCGCGAGCTCGTCGAGCGCCATCGCGACCGCGCGACCGAGATGGCGCGCCTCAGCGACGCGTACGTGGCCCTGGCGCGCAGCGCACAGGGCATCGGAGCGCTGCGCGCGTGAGGACGCGCAGGCGGCGCCCTGCGCGGCTACCCTTCCTGCCATGGTGACACCGTCGCCACGCGTCGCCGTGATCGTTCCCTGCCATGACGACGGCCCGCTCGTCCGGGAGGCGGTGGGCTCGATCGAGGAGGACGAGCGCGTCGAGGTCGTCGTCGTCGACGACCACTCGAGCGATCCCGCCACGCTCGACGAGCTGCGTCGGCTGGAGTCCGAGGGCGTGACCGTCGTGTACCACGAGACCAACCGCGGGGTGGCCAGCGCCCGCAACACCGGGCTGGAGCGCTCCAGCGCGCCGTTCATCTTCCCGCTCGACGCCGACGACCTCGCGATTCCGGGACGGCTGGCCGCGCTGGCCGACCGCCTGGAGTCCGACGAGCGGGTGGGCGTCGTCTTCGGCGACTACCAGGAGTTCGGTGACGCCGACGTCCTGCGGGCGGTGCCGGCGCACCTGGACCCGTTCAGGCTCGCATACACCAACGAGTACCCGATCTCGGCGCTCTTCCGGCGCAGCCTGCTCGAGCGCGTCGGCGGCTTCCGCCCCGCCGGCTACGACGGCCGCAGCTACGAGGACTGGAACCTGTGGATGTCGCTCGCCGAGCACGGCGAGGGCGGCATGCACGCCGGCGTGGGCGTCGCCGTGTACCGCCGCCGGCTTCACGGCGAGCGCAAGCTGCAGAGCGGCAAGCGCCGCCACGCCGAGCTGTATCGCAAGCTGCGCGACGCTCACCCGCAGCTCTTTGCGTCGATCCACGAGCACAGGCGTGCGTCGGACCTGTCGACGGTCCGCAAGATCCTCTACCCGGCCGTCTACGGCGGCCGGCGCCGCTTCCGGCTGGAGCGGCGGGTCAAGGCCGCGCTGGACCGCGCCGGGATCTGGACGCTGCGCCGCTGACCGACGGGTACGGCTAGGGAGCGGCGGCCTGCGCCGGATGGCGCCGGATGACGTGCCGCAGGACGGCGAAGTCGTCGGGAAACACCAGCGCCTCGACCACGAGCAGGCCGGCCGCGTAGGCGACGAATCCGACGGCGGCCGCCGGGATCAGCGGGAGACCGCTGACGAGCGTCGCGGCCACCATCAGGGCGCCGCCGGCCAGCGAACCGGAGAATGCGCGCACGATGCTCACGCGAGCCGTCACGCTCGTCACGGCCCAGAACGTCAGCGCCAGCATGAGGACGGCCGAGAGGGCGGCCGCGAACGCCACGCCGTCGGCGCCATACCGCGGAATCAGCGCCACGTTGAGGCCGATGTTCAGGACCACGACGAGCCCGACGACTCGCGTGAATGCATCGGGGCGATCGCGTGAGATGAGCAGCGTGCTCGCCAGCGAGTTGGCGCCGTAGACGATCGTCATCACGCCGAGCAGCCGCAGGGGCAGCACGGAGCCGTCGTACTGCGAGCCGTACATCAGTCCGACGATCGGCTCGGCCAGGAGCACGAACGTCAGCCCGATCGGCATGAGGATCGCCGTCACCGCCTTGAGCCCGAGCACGTAGCCACGCGCCACCTGGGCCGGATCGTCGCGGCTGGCGAGCCACGGCAGGGCGGCCGCCCCGAAGGCCCACGAGAGGAACATCGTCGCCTCGACGAGCCGGAAGGCCGCGCCGTAGACGCCGACCTCCTCGCTCGCCTGCGGACCGCCGAGCAGTCCGAGCAGTGTCGTGTCCAACCGCAGGAGCACCGTGAACAGCAGCGCGGCGATCCCGATCGGGACGCCCGCGCGTACCAGCGGCGACCAGGTCGACCGGTCCACGCGCCAGCGCGGGCGAACGACGAAGCGTCGCAGCACGAGCGTCGCGACCGCGAGCCCCGTCATCGCGCCGGCCATGAAGACGAGCGACACCGCGACCAGCCCCCCGCCGGTCAGCAGCACGGCGATGCCGGCGGCCGCCGTGAGGGTGCGCTGGACGATGATCGAGATCGAGATCAGCTGCAGCTGCTCGTAGGCCTGGAAGACCGAGTGCCAGGTACGCCCGAGGTTCTCGAACGCCACGCCGATGCCGACGAACAGCACGGCGAGACGAGCGTCGCGCGAGTGCTCGCCCGCGAGCGAGACGAGCAGCGCGACGCCGAGCAGGCCGACCGACGCGACGGCCTTCAGCGTCGCGACGTTGCTGAGGTAGTGGTGCACGCGCGAGCGCTCGCGCGACACCTCGCGTGCCAGCAGCTCCTCCATGCCGAAGCCCGACGCGAGCAGCAGCACGGTCGTGAGCGAGAGGGCGAACACGAAGTCGCCGAACCCCTCGCGCCCGAGCTCGCGCGCCATCACGATGAACAGCGCGACCGAGGCGAGCTTGCCGATCACCTCGCCGGCGGAGCGCCACAGGGCGTTGCGGGCCACCCGGCGGCTCGCGCCGGGGAACGCCGGCTCGTCGCTCATCTGCTGGCCAGCAGCTGCCGGTAGAGCGCCAGCGTGCGCTCGGCGACGCTGTCCCAGGAGTACCGCTCGCCGGCCGCACGGGCCGCCGCGCGCTCGAGCTGCGCGCGTTGCGCCGGGTCCCCGGCGAGCTGCGCGAGCGCCGCCGCGAGCGCGTCGCGGTCCCCCGGCGGCACGGTCCTCGCGACGGTGCCTCCCGCGGCGACCTCCTCGAAGCCGCCGACCGCGCTGAGCACGAGCGCCTTGCCGAACGCGAGCGCCGTGTACAGCACGCCGGACTGGTCGATCTCGCGGTAGGGCAACACGACGATGTCGGCGCGGCGGAAGTAGGCCGGGATCTCGTGCTCCTCGACGAAGCGAGGCACGAACCGCACCGTCCCGGGAGCGCGCTCGGCCAGCTCCCTCAGCGGCTCCAGGTCCATGTGCGGCATGCCGACGACCCACAGCTCGGCATCGGGCACGTCGGCGAACGCGTCGAGCAGCAGGTCGACGCCCTTGTACGGGCGGATGAGCCCGAACGACAGGATCACCGGCTTGTCGACCGCCGCGAACTCAGGCGGCAGCGGCTCCTCGCGGGGCAGCCGGGTCAGGTACTCGAAGGCGCCGTGCTCGATCACGTGCACGCGCGCCGGATCGACGCCGAGCTCGCTGCGCAGCCGCTGCGCCCCGTGCTCGGAATGGACGACGACCGCGTCCATCTTCTCGAGCAGCCGCGGCATCGCCGACACGTCGCCGCGGCGAGGCGTGCGCGGAACGATGTCGTGTGCGGTGAGCACGAGCGGTTGCGAGCGCGGCAGCAGGTGGACGTCGACTCCCTCCGAGCTGAGCCACTGGTAATGGAGGATGTCGGCCTCGCGTGCGTGGCGCCGGTAGCGCAGCGAGTCGGGCAGGTGCTCGACCATCTTCACCCCGCGCCGCAGACGGTCGCCGATCCCGCTGGGCAGCGTGTCCAGGTAACCCCTGGCCGGCCGGTAGAGCCGCGCCGAGTAGCGGTAGAACGACTCGCTGACGCGGTAGCCGTCGCCGCGGGGCACGGGCCCGAACGGGAAGTACGTCGTCACCAGCTCGACGTCCGCGCCCGCGCGCGCGAGCCCGGCGCAGAGCGCATGGTCGTACGGCGGCGTCCACGCCGGCATGTCGACGACGTGCACGCGAATGGCGTCTGGGGGCATCACGGATCAGGCACGGCTGGTCACGATCTCGACGGCGCGTGCGGCAACGATTGCATGCCGCGCTGTCGCGGGTCGCGCCGGCCCGCCGGCGTCCGTGCGGATCCCGTCCCTTTGCAGAGTTGTGGCGTGCGCCGGCGGCTCCTAGCGTATGTTCGGCGGCGGATCTCGCCACGCCCGACGCTCGCCTCGCATATGGATCTGCCTTCCCCTCGGACGTTCGCTCGCGGCCATGTTCTCGCGGTCACCCTGCTGCTCGCGCTGACGCTCGCAGGCCACGCCAGAGCTGCCACCCCGCCCACGGGGTTCGAGGAGGAGGCGGTCGTCTCCGGCCTGTCGTCGCCGGTCGCCGCCGCGCCGGCCCCGGACGGGCGCATCTTCGTCGCCGAGAAGCCGGGGTACGTGCGTGTCGTCGACGCCAACGGGACGCTCGCGCAGCAGCCGCTGCTCGACCTCACCTCCGAGGTCAACTCCTACCACGATCGGGGCCTGCTGGGGATCGCGGTCGACAGGGACTTCGCGCTCAACGGCTACCTCTACCTGCTGTTCACGCATGAGGTCAGCCCGCTGGCGCCGGACTCAAGCGCGCCGATGGTGGCACGGCTGCTGCGCGTCACGGTCTCGCCGGGGAACATGGTGTCCGGTCAGACCGTGCTGCTCGGCACGTACGGCGGCGGCCCCTGCCCGCCGCCGAGCAACACCGTCGACTGCATCCCCTCCGACGGCTCGTCGCACTCGATCGGCACGATCCGCGTCGATCCGGCCGACGGCACGCTGTGGATCGGCGTCGGCGACAGCGCCAGCTTCACGCAGGTCGACGAGCTCGCGTTTCGGACCTACGACGAGCGCAGCCTCGCCGGCAAGATCCTGCACGTCGATCGCAACGGCAGGGGCCTGGCCGGCCATCCCTTCTGCCCGGCGAACGCGGATCTCACCCAGGTCTGCACGAAGCTCTATGCGAAGGGGTTCCGCAACCCGTTTCGCTTCAGCCTGAGACCCGACGGTGCTCCCGTCGTCGGCGACGTCCAGTGGGACGCCCGCGAGGAGCTCAACATCGCCAGGTCGGGCGCCAATCACGGCTGGCCCTGCTGGGAGGCCGAGAACCGCACCCCGGGCTACCGCGACGACCCCCGTTGCCAGGAGCTGTACGCGGCGGGCGGCGACACGAAGCCGCTGTACTCCTACCCGCACTTCGACGGCAGCGGGTCGAACTCGTCGGCGGTCGTCGGCGGGCCCGAGTACAACGCCACCGACTGGCCGGCCGAGTACCGCAGCAGCATCTACTTCGGCGACTACGCCAAGGGCTTCGTCAAGCGCATCCGCGTCGACGACGCCGACAACTGCCGGGACACCGACTCGGCGGGACGGTGCACGGCGATCGACTTCGCGACCGGCTGGTACGGCGCGGTCGACCTTCAAGCGGCGCCCGGCGGCGGCCTGCTGTTCGTCGAGTTCGGCGACGGCGGTCCGAACGGCTCAATCAAGCGCTTCGTCTACACCGCCGGCAACAAGGCACCGACGGCGGTCGCCGATGCCGATCCGCGCTTCGGCGCCGCGCCGCTGGAGGTGCAGTTCAGCGGCGCGCGCTCGAGCGACCCGGAGGGCACGGCGCTGACCTATCTGTGGGACTTCGGCGACGGGTCGGCGAGCACCACCGTTCGCGATCCCCGCCACGTCTACGCTGCGAACGGCAGCTACACCGCCTCGCTCACCGTCAGCGACGGTGAGCGCTCCGACACCGACACGGTCGTCATCTCGCCCGGCAACACGCCGCCGCGAGCGACGCTCAGCGCGCCGCTGGACGAGTCGCTGTACAGGGCCGGCCAGACGATCGATCTCAGCGGCTCCGCCGTCGACGACGAGGATGGCCAGCTTGGCGGTGCAGCCATCGAATGGCGGATCACGCTCGTCCACGGCGACCACGACCACCCGCTGAGCAGGTTCACCGGCACGACGGCGAGCTTCGTGACGACGGACGATCACGACGCGGATTCGTACTACCGGGTCACGCTCGTGGCCACCGACGCGGGCGGGCTGACCGACGAGCGGACGATCGAGATTCGGCCGCAGACCACGACGTTCGAGCTGAAGTCGCTGCCCGAGGACGGCGCCGCCGTCTCCTACGGGGGCATCGCCGGGAACACGACCTTGACGAGAACCTCCGCGATCGGCTACCGCACGACGATCTCGGCGGCACTGACGTATGACCGTCTGGGCACGCAGTACCTGTTCGACCACTGGTCCAACGGCGGCGCACGGACGCAGACGATCACCATCCCCGACTCGCCCTCCGCCGTGACCGCGGTCTATCGCGAGGACAAGGCCGCGCTGAGGCCGGCGACGGCATCCTCCACGCAGCGGGCCGGACTGGAGCCCGAGAAGGCCAACGACGTCGACTCGACGACGCGCTGGAGCTCGTCATACAGCGACGACCAGTGGTGGCAGGTGGACCTCGGCGCGACGCGGCAGGTCGACGCCGTCGAGATCAACTGGGAGGCCGCGTACGCCTCGCGCTACAAGATCCTCACCTCGACGGACGGCGCGAGCTTCACCGAGGCGGCTGACGTCTCCATCACCTCCAGGAGGACCGAGCGCAGCTCCTTCGCCGCGCGCGCTGCCCGCTACGTGCGCGTCCTCGGGGTCACGCGCGCGACCGGCTGGGGGATCTCGTTCCTCGACGTCCGGGTGCTGGGACCGGACGACGAGGCGCCACCGCCGCCCGCCGATCTGGCGCTGAACAAGCCGGCGAGCTCGTCGAGCACCTACAACGCCACGCTCACGGCGGCGAAGGCCAACGACGGCGACTCGTCGACGCGCTGGAGCTCGGCGAAGGGACTGGACAACGAGTGGTGGCAGGTCGACCTCGGCACGGTGACCACGATCGACGCCGTCGAGCTCAACTGGGAGACCGCCTACGCGCGGACCTACGAGATCCTGACCTCCGTCGACGGGACGACCTTCACCCGCGCCGCCGAGGTCAGCCTCTCCGCACCCGGGCTCGAGCGCACGACCTTCCCCGCCCGCGACGCGCGCCACGTCCGCGTGCTCGGCCTCACGCGGGCGACGCCGTACGGCTTCTCGTTCTGGGACGCCCGCGTCTTCGCGCCCTCGGCCTGACGACAGGGCCCCGCCGGCGCCGCCACTCGATCCTTCGGCCGGGCCCAGCGGAAGGCGGCCGCGAGCGTCGCCGGCGACTGGACCGCCGCTGTCAGCGGCGGCGCGCGAGGAACATGATGTCGTCGCCCGCCGGCCAGGTCCGGACATCGTGCCCGGAGAGCAGCTCGAGCAGATCGCCGGCCCGCGCCCCGAGCAGGGTCGGGTGAAGCTCTCCGACGATCGTCTCGACGCGATCGATCTGCTCGAAGGCCGACAGCACGTCGAGTTCGGCTCCCTCGACATCGATCTTCAACAGGCCGATGCGGTCGATCGAAAGCTCGCGGACGGCACGCTCGAGGGTGGTCGTCTGCACGGTGACCGCGCGGCCCGACTCGCACGACGCCGTCAACGACGCGCGCAGCGGCCGGTCGGCCGCGTGGAGCATCGCCTCACCGCTGCGGTCCGACAGAGCGACGTTGCGGGCGACGACGCCGTCCATCCCCGCGATCACGCGCTGCAGCTTGGCGAACGATCGCGGATTCGGCTCGAACGCGAAGATCCGCGCGTCGGGGTAGCGGCGGCGGAAGTATCCGACGGAGATCCCGATGTGGCTGCCCAGGTCGACGATCGTCTGCGGCGTCGCGCCGAGCTCATGGTCGTATTGCCGGCGCAGCAGGATCTCGTCGACCGCGTGCATGTCGCTGATCTGGTCCACGACGGCCGAGAAGGAGCCGCCCGGCGTCGCCAGGCGCAGCACGATGCTGCGCGCCGGCGGCAGGCGAAGCCGGTTGCGCGCGACGAGGTAGAGCGTCGCCGCGAAGATCCTCAGGCGCGCACCTGCGGAAGGCCCGAGCGTGGCCAGGCGTGCCGCGTAGCGCACCGCCGTGAGTGGTCGTGCTCCGGGAATCCCGCAACGCTACAACGGCCTGATGGCGATCGCCGGCACGTTCGTCATGACCGCGCCACACGGGCGTCCTCTCTGGCGGATGCGGCGAGCGAGGAGCCGTCGCAGGGACCGCTGCACGCGTGGCTCGGGCGGCTCGCGGTGGACGCCCGCACGGACCCCGTCGGATCGACGGTGCTGACCGCGGCGTTCGTTCAGCCACAGCCCGTAGGCACGATCGTGCGAGACCGCACGGGCGCTCCGGCCGCCGTCGTACCGACGAGATAGATGCCTGTCACATGCCCCGAGGGGATGATCTGCGGCACCCAGCAGAAGAACGTGCCGGGCTCAGGCTGGTGCCCTCCCGACTCCTCATCCCAATACATCCCGCTGCTGGCCGCATGCGTCCCGTCTGCGGCAACCGTGCGCGCGGGCCAGCACCAGTCCGGCTGCTCGGGTGGGATGCCGCACTTCACCACGCCGGAGCCCGGCAGCAGACCGTATCCCGCCTCGTCGGTGAGCACGAACCGTCCCTTCACCGTGGCGAACTCACCTGTCTGAGTGACCGCGAGGTGAACAAGCGCATCGCTCGCGGCGTAGCGGTGACATGCCGCCTCGGATGCGAATGCGGTGCCATCCTGGCGAAAGACGTCGCGGTGGCCGCCGTCGGCACAGCGCGCGTCGGGCATCACCCTCGCTTGCGGCGTGCCGCCCTGCGCCCCGTACCTGACGCAGGCGCCCTCGTTGGCGAACGGCTCGTCGGCCGAGGTCACCAGCTGCTGCCAGCCACCCTGCTGGCAGAGGTGCGCCACCGCGGCGTTCGACGCCCCGGCGCCGGCGGCGACAGCCGCGCCGATGGCGCAGAGCGCAAGCGTGGCGCCACATGCCCGCAGAGTCGAGCGCGTCCGGTGCCCCATGGGGTAAGTCCCTTCCGTCCCTGCCGCATCGCGGCGCCGGCGGCGCCAGCGAGGCAACTATCCAAGCTGCATGGTCGCGTGTCAACACGTTTGCTGTCAAAGCCCACGCGATCCCGTTGTCAGCGACGCGATCCGGACCACGGGCCTGCTCACCAGCTGCCAGCGATTCACCACCACGTCTCCGGCCGAGTGATGAATGCGAGCGGTGCGTGGCGCGTTGGCCCGCCGGTTCAGCGGGCGGCTCGGGCAAGCTTGCGCACGATCTGCAGGAAGGGACGAGGTTCGCACGGCGCGACGGATCGCGACTCGTCTGACGCGTGACCGAGCCAGCAGGCATGCCGGCTGAGCTCGACGACCTCGGGCACGATCCGCAGCGCGACGATCATCGCGTCGCCGGCGCGTGTCACAGCGTCGCGCGTGCCGCCCCCCGACACGAAGCAGCTGTCGTACGCAGCGGGTCGATCGGCATACCGGGACGTCGCTGCGACGGCGTCGACGGTCGCGTAGAAGAAGTCCTTCAGCGGCAGGGTCGTCGGCTCGGCGGCCTCCCAGTCGACGATCCCCACCGCCGCATCTGCGTCAACGAGGACGTTCCACATCGTGAGATCGTTGTGGGCGGCGGTCAGCACGACCCTCGTTCCCTCGACCGCGGCGCACCGCGCGCGCAGGTACGACAGGTACTCGCCGCCCCGCGGCAGGTCGGGCGCGAGCGCCGCGGCGGGCGCCAGGATCTCGCGCTCGAGCCGCGCCCCGTCGAGGACGGCCTCGGCCGCGGTCTCCACCCCCCAGGCCTGAAGCCACGCGCACACCGGCGCGAGCGCCTGCCCGAGCGGCCGGCGACCGCGGATCAGCAGCGGCGCCAGCACGTCGCCCTCGACGCGCGTCTCGACGAGCACGTCGCGGTCGTGCAGCCGCGTGCCGACGAGCATCCGCGGGACGTCCGCGCCGGCGCTGCGCGCCGCCGCCCCGAGCCGCTCGAGCCGGGTTGCCTCGGTGTCGCCGCCGCCGCCGCCGTCGAGCGCCACCTTGGCGACGACGGGGCGCGCGCCGTGCGGAAAGGGCTGCAGCACGACCCGCGGCCCGCCGGCCCGCCAGCTGGCGGAGATCACGGCCGACGCGTCGGCGGGCGCGGGCGCCGTGCCTGTCAGCGCGAACAGCCATTCGAGCAGCGGGCGCGCCCCCGGGCGCCTCGCCAGCAGTGCCACGGGCCCCGCCGTGGCCGCCAGCGCGCCGGCCCCGCCGACGCGCAGCAGCAGCCCCGCGGCCGTCTGCTTCCACGGCACGAGCGGAACGACGCGGGTCAGCGCGTGACGCGCCGGAGCCGATCGCAGCGGGACGATCTGGCTCGTCGTCGCGACGTCCGGCAGGTGCAGGGTCGCGTGATCGACGACCAGCCCGCGCGCACGCAGCGCGCGCGCGGCCCGGCGGCGCGCGCCCGGCGGCAGGAGGGCGTAGAGCAGCCCGTCGGGCGCCAGCCGCGTCGCGCTCTCGGCGACCGCGCCGTCGAGCCAGCCCGGCGCGGCGAGCTCGCCTGCGGCCGGTGCGAGGACGGCGAGATCGACGGCGCCGCCGGCGCACTCACGCGGGCGCAACCGCTGCGGGCAGCCTGCCCCGAGCACCAGCGCGCCGCGCGCGCGGCCCGCCGGGAGCAGCAGCTCGAGCAGCGTCACGACGGGCGCCCGCCCGCCACGAGCGCGCGATACAGCTGCTCGTAGCGGTCGATCGACGCGCCCCAGCCGAGGTGCTCGCAGGCCCAGTCGCGGGCGCGGCCGCCCAGCGCCACCCGCTCCTCCTCGTCGGCGAGCAGGCGCGAGACCGCCCGCGCGAAGTCGGCCTCGCGCTCGGCCACCGCGAGCTGCCGGCCGGCTGTGACATCCAGACCCTCGACTGCCAGCGGTGTCGCCACCACCGCCTTGCCCGCGGCAAGCGCCTCGAGCACCTTGACGCGCATCCCGCCGCCGACGCGGATCGGCGCTGCCACGACGGCGGCCTGCCGCAGATACGGCGTCACGTCCGCCACCTCCCCGGTGACGTCGATGCCGTCGCCGGCGAGCGCGCGCACCTCCGGCGGCGGGCCGGGGCCGACGATCGTGAGGCGGGCATCGGGCCGCTCGGAGCGGACGATCGGCAGGAGGCTGCGGCCGAGCCACAGCGCGGCATCCGTGTTCGCCGGGTGCATGAAGTTGCCGACGAAGAGGATCGACGGCGGCGGCGTCCCCGCCGCGCCGGCCGGCTGCGCCGGAACGGCGACGCCGAACGGAAGCTCGACGATCGGCGTCCCCGCGGCGATCGGCTCGAGCGCGCGCCGGTCTCGGGCCGTGAAGACGACGACCGCCTGCACCTGCTCGATGACGCGGCGCTCGAAGCGCCGCCAGGCGCGGTCGTCGAGCATCCGCGTGATCGGCGCCAGCGGTCCGCCCCACGCGCGCAGGTCGCGGACGCTGGCCTCGTGGTCGGCCATGACGCGCGGGGCCGGGCAGTCGCGCAACGCGCGTAGGTAGCGGCCCGCCACGGGAAACTCGAGCTGGACGACGTCGGGCTCCCATCTCCGGGCCAGCTCGCGCACGCGGGCGACGAGGCCGGCGTCCGTCACCTCGCTGGCCCACGTCGGCACGCCGCGAAGCAGGGCGATCTTCGGGCCGACGCGACCGACTCTCCGCGTCTGCTCGACGCGCTCGACGCGCTCGCAGGCCCGCGCCAGCTCCGCGTCGACCGGCGCCTCGCCGCGGCGGGCGAGGTGCACGAGCGCCACGGCATGACGGTCGGCGAGGTTCGCGATCAGCTGGGCCGTGACCCTGGCACCGCCGTGGCGGCCGTCCAGGCGCGGCGTGAACGGCACGAGGAACAGCAGTCGCAGGCGCGCGCCGTTCAGATCCACAGGCCCGGAAGCATCCTGCGGCTCGTCCCGCGCACGGTCGACCACAGCCGCCGCGACGCCCGCGCGTAGTCATCGCCGAAGCCGGAGTAGCCCTCGATCATCGGCTCGACGCGCAGCCGCGGGACGAGCAGCCCGTCCCGCCGCTCGGGCAGCAGCTCGCCGTACAGCCACTCCTCCGGAGCGCTGAACCCCGCCTTCGCGAGCGCGTCCTGGCGCATGTCGTCGACCCGCGGCCAGAACAGCCGCCGGAAGCTGCGCGGCGTGCAGGCGAAGACGCGGGTGTCGACCCAGTGGCGCGGGATGCGGCGGAAGTCCGCGTACAGCTCGGCATCCTGGGGCGCCGTCGCGATCAGACGCTCGAGGTTGCGGATCCGCAGACGTCCGGTGACCTTCCAGAAGGGCCGGTCGTCGCCGAGTGCCTGCATCAGCCGCGAGCGCGCGAGCGCCGTCTGCATCAGCCGCACCTCGCCCACGCCGCGCCCGTGCTGCACGGGGTAGTCGAGCCCGTCGAAGGAGAGCAGCTCGACGTCCTTGCCCGCGCCGCGCTCGCGCACGAGATCCTCGAGCGCTGCGAGGTCGCTGGCGGAGTTGTCGGCGAAGACGATCCTGTCGACCGCCGCGTGCGGCAGGTCCAGATAGAAGGAGAGCGCAAGGCGGTAGTCCTCGAGCCGCTCGGCGGGATCGGTCCGCGACAGCGCCGGAACCCCGACCGGCGGCGTGACGGTCGCCGTCATCAGCAGGAGGACGGGCTCGATCACGCGGCGTCGGCGGCGGATCACTCGGTAGCGATCCGTGAGCATATATTGGGATGATCGCGATCGGCTACATCATCGTGGCGCACGCGCATGCCGACCATCTCGTGCGTCTCGTGCAGCGACTGCGCAGCCCGGGCGCCCGTTTCTTCGTGCACGTCGACCGCGGCGCCCCGCCCGCCGTCATGCAGGTCGTCGAGCAGCAGCTCGCAGGCCGCGACGATGTGCAGCTGCTGCCGCGCCACCGCGTTGGCTGGGCGCGCTTCAGCCAGGTCGAGGCGACGCTGGAGGGGATCCATGCGATCCTCGCCCACCCTGTGCCGCTGGACTACGGAGTGCTGCTGACCGGCCAGGACTACCCGCTGCGGCCGCCGGAGGTCATCGAGCGCAGGCTTCGCGAGGCTGCGGGACGGTCCTACCTCGAGTACTGGGCGGCGACGGGTCGCTGGCGCGCGCGCGTCGATCGCCTGCACTGGCACGGGACCGTCCTCGGCCGGCGCGTGAAGGTGCCCAACCGGCTGATGCCGCTGTCGATAAGGCGTCCTGTTCCCGGCGGGCTGGAGCCGTTCGCCGGACGTACCCACTGGTGCCTGTCGCGCGCCTGCCTGGAGGAGATCGCAGGCTTCGTCGCGCGCCGCCCGGCGGTGCTTCGCGAGTTCAGGTGGCGCTCGCATCCCGACGAGTCGTTCTTTCACACGATCCTCATGAACTCGCCGCTCGCCGGCACGATCGTCAACGACGACCTGCGCTACGTCGACTGGTCGCAGAACCTGCCGTCCCCTCGTACGCTCACGACCGCCGACCTCGAGGCGATGCTCGGCTCGCGCGATCTGTTCGCGCGCAAGTTCGATCCGGCGGTGGATGCGCAGGTCCTGGACCTGCTGGACGTCCAGCTCGACGCCGAGCGCGCCGCGGACCGGCGGATGCCCCCCGAGCGCGGGGGTAGACCGCCGGCTGAGCACACCTAGACTGCGCGCATCAGCGCGAGGCGCGTCAATGAGCAATCCGGAGAAACCCCGCATCGCCGTGATCATCCCCTGCTACGAGGATGGCGACCTTGCGGCCGGTGCGATCGCCTCCGTACACGAGCGTGAGCCGATCGAGCTCGTCGTGGTCGACGACGGCTCTCGCGGCGCCGCCACGCTCGCAGCACTCGAGCGCCTCGAGTCAGAGGGCGTGCACGTGATCCGCCACGATCGCAACCGCGGGCTCGCCCGGGCGCGCACCACCGGGCTGCGCGCGACCACCGCACCGTACGTGTTCCCGCTCGACGCCGACGACGAGGCCGTAGAGGGCATGCTCGGCCTCATGGCAGCCCGCCTCGAGCAGGACGACGCCGCCTCGGTCTGCTTCGGCGACTACGTCGAGTTCGGCCGCCGCGAGCTTGTCCGGGCCGTGCCGAGCGACCTCGATCCGTTTCGCATCGCCTATACCAACGAGTACCCCGTCTCCGCGATGTTCCGCCGCAGCGCGCTGGAGGAGGTCGACGGCTGGCGGCCGATCGACGCCTACGAGGACTGGCATCTGTGGATGACGCTCGCCGAGCGCGGCAGCAAGGGAGTTCACCTCGGGCAGGGCTTTGTCACCTACCGGCGGCGACTGCACGGCGAGCGAATGCTGACGGCGGCCAGGCGGATCCACCCGCAGCTCTACAGGCGCCTGCGCGAGGAACATGCGCAGCTCTTCCGTGACCTGCCCGACCACCGCCGCCGTTCGACGCTCGGGCTGCACCGCAAGCTGCTGTATCCGATCGTGTACGGCGGCCGGATACGCTTCAGCTGGGAGGGTCGCGTGAAGTCGCTGCTCGACCGCGCGGGCGTGTGGACGCTGCGCCGGTAGCAGGCCACAGCGCTCAGGACGGCGGCCGCGTCAGTCGCCGGGCGAGCCGCTCGCGCAGGAGCCAGTCAAGCGCCCCGGAGCCCATCGCGCCGAGCGACAACAGCTCGCCGAGCGCCGTGCGCGGCGCCCTCGGCGCCGCCCGCGCGGCCCGCACGAGCCGGGCGCCCACGTCGCGCCCCGCCCGCGCCAGCATGTGCCGATCGCGCAACCCGGCATGCTTGGCGTAGAACGCCCCCTTCCCGCGGCCGTAGCGCCAGCGCAGCAGCACGAGCTCGCGTTGCGGGCGCCAGGCGCGATGCAGCACGACGGCGCCGGGCACGTGATGGACCTCCGCGCCGGCGAGCAGCAGCCGATGTCCCATGTCGTTGTCGTCGGCTGCGCTGAAGCGGGTTCCCGCGCCGAGGCGCTCGTCGTACCCGCCGAGGCCGAGCACGAGCGCGCGCGGCACGGCGACGTTGGCGCCCGGCACCACGTCGGTCGGCTGCGGGCCGCGGAAGACGGCGGGCGCCTCGCGCGTCACGAGTGCCGCCGACGGGATGACGCCGGCGCCGGCCTCTTGCGGGGCGGCGAGTACGCGGCCCGTGGCGACGCAGCGCGGCCCGGCCGGAAGGCCGTCCAGCAACGCCCTGAGCCACGCGGCGTCGACCAGCATGTCGTCGTCGACGAGCACCGCGATGTCGTGCCGCGCCGCCCGCAGCGCGATGTTGCGCGCACGGCTCAGGCCGGAGCTGGCCGTCCGGATGTAGCGCACGCGGCAGCCGCGGACCTCGCCCATCCCCGCCAGCCGGTCGTGTGGCAGCGCGCTCTGGTCGACGACGACGAGCTCGGCGGGCACGGCGCCGCCCGCGAGAACCGAGCGGACGGTGTCCAGCAGCAGCTCGGGGCGGTCGCGTGAGCAGATCAGCACGCTCGCGTCGAGCGGCGCGGTTTCGCCGGACGATGCGCTCACGGAGCCGGCAGCGGCGTCGACGACGACGGCGCCCGCGCGGCACGGACCCCGTAGGCGACGCCGGGTGGGAGGCTGGCGAGCGCCCGCGCGTGCTCGACCGCCGTCGCCCGCTCCCGCCGGGCGACAGCGGCCAGCAGCGGCCGCAGGTGCAGGCGCGCGTAACCGCCGAGCATCGCAAGCGCGAACCGGTCGCCGGCCGCCAGGCGCAGGCCGCACAGCGCGCCGATGCCGTAGCCGTAGGACCAGCGCGTCGCAAGCCGGCGCGCCCGCGGCTGCCACTCATGACGCACGATCGCGGCGGGTTCGTAGCGCACGACCTGCCCATCCCTGAGCAGGCGGTACAGCAGCTCGCTGTCCTCGGCCGCCCGGCCGCCGGACCCGACCCCGAGCCGCTCGTCCCAACCGCCGCAGCGACGCAGCAGCGTCGCCGCGGCGGCGAAGTTGGCGCCGCTGCCCACCGCCCACGGGAAGACCTGCCCGGCGTGGTCGACGGCGATCTCCGACTCCCGCAACGACACGGCGTAGCTGCCCGGCGGACGTGGTCCGAGCGGGAGGATCGGCCCGCTGACGGCTGCCGGCGCCGGCCGGCGCCGCAGGGCGGCGGCGATCGCCGCAAGCCAGGACGGGTCGGGAACGCAATCGTCGTCGGTGACGGCGAGCACCGCGCTCGAACAGGCCGCCAGCGCCAGGTTGCGGGAGGCCGAGAGCCCGAGCCGCGGCTGCTCGAGATATGTCAGCGCCGACAGCCCCGAGGCGGACGCCGCCGCGTGGGCGGCCGCGGAGGGCTGCTGGTCGACGACGACGACCTGCGCGGGCGCGACCGTCTGCGCCCGCAGCGCGGCCAGGCACCGCGCGAGCCCGTCCGGCCGGCCGCAGGTCGCGACCCCGACGGTGATCGCCGCCGCGCTCACCGGCGCCTCGTCCGGCGGGCTGCGCCGGCGCTGCGGATCTCGCCGTAGCGCCGCCAGATCCGCGCCTCGGCCTCGCGCCGGACCGCGTCGGCGGGCTGCTCGGCGTCGATCACCTCGAGCACGTCGACGTCCGCACGCAGGCGCGCGTACGCCGCGCGCCACGTCTCGAGCACCTCGGGCGCGTACTCGCCCTTGCGATCGTGCATCGTCGCACCGGAGGCATCGAGCAGGATCACGATGTCCGGCAGCGGACAGATCCGCCGCTGGACGCGCCGCGACAGCCGCCCGGCGAGCGTCAGCGCCCGCCCTGACGGAACGGCGCCGTCGAGCGTGTAGCGGTCGAAGAGCACGATCCGGCCGCGCGCCCGATGCAGCGCGCCGCGCAGGTAGCGCAGCCAGAGGATGCCGGCGCGGGCCGCGAGGACGAGCCCCGGGATGCGGAGGGCGTCGGCGCGCCGAAGGCGCCCCCCGGTGAGCCCCATGTACTCGATCCGCGTGGGCAGCGGCAGGCTGCGCGCGAGACCCTCGACGAGCGTCGTCTTGCCCGCGCCGTCGGGCCCGACGACCGCCACCGACAGGCCGCGGCGGCGCGACAGGTCGCGCAGCGCGGCCACGCGCGCCGGCGCCCGCGCGAGCCGCCGCGGCCAGCGGTTCGGACGCGTCCGATCGCGCCGCACCACGTGGCGCAGCAGCCGATCCCAGTCCGCCCGCGCCGCCAGCTCCACCAGCTCGTCGGGATCGAGCCCGTGCGCGCGCGCGAGTGACACAAGGGCCGGCGGCCCGCCGTCCCAGCGCCGGGCAAGGACCTGGGCGGGTCCCCGGTGGCGCTCGGGCAGCTCGCCCTTGTCGACGAGCGCGCGCAGCAGCAGGATCCACAGCAGCCACGCATCGGCGGGCTGGGGCGGGTCTCCGGCGGTCCCGTCCGACAGCACGGCGCGCGCCGGGATCACCGCGCCCGCGATCTCCAGGACCGGTTGCACGTGCAGCCACACGAAGCGGCCGGCGTCCGCGTCGTAGGCGGCGGCATGCAGGTCGCGGCCCGTCAGCGGCATGTCGACGAACCCGAGCGCCTCGACGATCGCCCGCACGCGGCCGAGAGCAGCGGGCTCCACGAGGATGTCGATGTCGCCCTGCGCGAAGCCGAGCCCCTCGCGCGGCCGCAGCAGCGACCAGGCCATCGCCTCGCGGTCGAGCGCTGCGAGGGCGGCCGCGAGCCGCTCCGGCACCTGTCTCACCCGCTCGGGCTCGGTGGAGGCCGCGCTCAATGCTCCAGCGCTCCGAGATAGGTCTGCTGGACCTCGGTGAACGCTCCTTCGTCGACGATCCGGCCGTTGCGCAGCAGCAGGGCTCGCGTGCACAGGCGCTCGAGCATCGGATGGTCGTGCCCGGTGGCGACGACGACCCCGCCGGCCGCGAGCAGCTCGCGGGCGTAGGCCTCGACGTGGTTGCGAAACTCGTGGTCGAGCGCCTCGTGGATCTCGTCGAGCAGCAGGATCGTGGGCTCGGTGCGCTCGATGATCGCGAGCCCGAGGCGGGCGCGCATTCCCTGGGAGTAGCTCGCAACGAGCCGCTCGTAGTGCTCGCCCAGGCCGCTGCGCCGCTTGACCTCCTCCATCTCCGCGCGCGCGCGGCGCGGCGTCATCCCGGCCAGCACGCCGAGCAGCAGGGTGTTCTCGCGCCCGGTCAGCAGCGCCATGACCCCCGCCTGCACCGACAGCAGCGAACCGACCCGGCCGTGCGTCGCAAGACGTCCCGTGTCGGGCTCGAGCACGCCGGCGATCGCCCGCAGCAGCGTCGACTTGCCCGAGCCGCTGGCGCCGAGCAGCGCCACGCCCTGGCCCCGCGGGATCTGGAACGTCACGCCCGCCAGCGCCCACGTCTCGCCGCCCGAGCGGCGCAGGCGCGCGGTCGTCGGGCTGACCGTGCGCTGCTGGCGGTCGAAGAGGTACTGGACGCCGACGTCCTCGGCCTCGATCACGAGCCTCAGCTCCTCACGAACTTCGCGAAGTGCCGCTGCTCGCGGCGGTACAGCGGCACGAAGGCGAGCATCAGCACGATCCCGAGCGACGTCGGATAGGCGATCTGCCAGAGATCGGGGCTCTCGCCATACATGAAGACGTGGCGGAAGGACTCGAACAGCCCGGTCAGCGGGTTGAAGACGATCCAGTCGCGTACCTCGTCGGACACCTCGGAGAGCGCGACGATGCCCGTCGCGGCGAAGAACAGCACGCGCAGGCCCTGGACCGCGAAGATCCGCGTCGTGGGGAGCCAGACGCCGAGCAGCGCAGCGGGCCACGCCAGGCCGAACGCCAGCATGAGAGTGGCCGCGACGACGACCGGCAGCCACAGCAGCGCGAGCGTCGGTGCCACGCCGTAGTAGGCCATCGCGAGGGGGAACATGAGAAAGCTCGCCGCGAATGCCAGCGCCTCGGTCATGACCGCGGCGGGCGGGATCAGCATCCGGTCGAACCTGCGGTTCAGCAGGATCGGCTCGCGCAGCGCGACGGCCCCTGCCGCGCTGTCGAACGCAAGGACGACGATCTGAAACGGCACCACCGCGCAGGCGATCGACAGGGCCACGTCGCCGCCGCCGCGCCCGAGGATCACGCGCAGCAGGACGTAGATGCCCACCAGCGCGAACGGGGTGACGAGCCAGTTGACCACCTGCCAGCCTCCACGGCCGTAGCGGATCCGCAGATCGCTGCGCGAAAGCGCCAGCAGGAGGTGCAGGCGGCGCATCAGACGGCTCGGCGCATCCGCCTCCGTGCTGGCCGCGGACGTCGTGTCTGGGGGGGCTGCGGTGTCGGCCACGGGAGCGAGGGTCAGGGCGCGGACAGCGCCCGTGCGAGCTGGAGGGCGAAGCGGCCGAGGGTAGCGTGATCGGGCTGCAGGCGGCCGATCAGATGAGCGTCGGTGCGCTCGGTCAGCACCTCCGGCCGGCCGGTGTAGGCGGCGACGTAGCCGGCTTCTCTCGCTGCAAGTCGCTCGCGCTCGCCGGCCTTGCCGTGCGGATAGGCGAACGTGCGCGCCGTCACGGCGCCGATGGCGTCGCGCCCGTCCTCGAGCGCCGCATGCAGAGCTTCGTCGTCCAGCGTCGTGAGCAGGTCGTGGCGGCGCGTGTGGAAGCCGATCTCCCAGCCTGCGGCGGCGAGCCGCGCCCGTGCCTCGGCGGACAGCTGCGGCGGCGGATCGACGACTGACCGCAGCCGCGCGGCAATGAGGTCGCGTTGCGCCGGCGAAAGGCCCTCGATCTCCTGCGCCAGCTTGGCGATCGCGCCCGGCCGGCGCTGCAGCGCGTCCTCGACCAGCTCGCCGTCGAGCGGCGCGAGGCCGGCCGCGTCGACGGCCTGCCGGTCGACGGCAACCTGCAGCAGCTGCCACCAGAAGGGCCTGCCGCCGCCGCAGACGAATGCGGTCGCAACGATGCCATGCCGGTTGAGGATCGGGGCCGCGAGCTCCTGATGCGAGGCAAGGTCGTCGTCGAACGTGATCGCCACGGGCACGCGCTGCCCCCGACGGCGACCGTGCGCGGCATCCACCAGCTCACGTGCGCGGACGACGCGATAGTGGGCAGCGAGATACGCGGCTGCGGCGTCGAGACGCTCCGCTGCCAGCGGCGGATCGATCTCCACGTCGGGGTCGCCGCCGGACGGCGCGACCGCGTGCAGCACGAGCGCCGCGCCACGGACCGCCGCCGACCGGCGCAGGCGCGTCTGCAGGCGCCGGGCCTGCGCGAGACGCGCGGCGTCGACCAGCGGCTCGGGCAGCCGTGCCGCGACGCGGCGGGCGGTCGACCGCAGCGGCGCGCTCACGCTTCGGACCAGGGTGCGGCAGGGCGGCCTCCGGTCGCGGCGCGCAGGGGATCTGCTGTGCGTCCGGCGCCCTGCCCGTGCCGGTGCCATCCCGTCTGCGTCATCGCTTGAGCGTAGAGCGCAGACCGGGGCCGCCGACGACCGCTCGGACGTCGCGGCGCTGCGGCCCCCTGGCACGCCGGCAGAGGCCCCGATTCGCGCAGATACCCGCGGATCGTCGGCAGCGCGTCGCCTCGTACGATCGCCGCCGCGGACGGCCGGATCAGCAGCAGGCCCGACCGGGCGAAGAACAGGGTGACGCACAGCCAGAGGCTCCACATCACCGTGCCGGCCGGGCCGCCTCGCGGCCGGTCGGAGATCGGCGCCGAACGGCCGGCGGTGGTGGACGACGACGGCGCCGGCCGCCAGAGCGCGCAGCCTGCGCAGCGCGCCGGGGCACGGACGCGCCGTCGCGCATCACGGCGGCGTGGCGGCCGCCGGTCCCGGCGTGCCGACGATCGTCAGGCCGCGCACGTGCACGTCGGAATACAGATCGAGTGCGACCGCGCCGGCCGGGGGCGGGCCGGCGAGCACGACCGTGCCGAGATCGGCGACACGCTGCAGCGCCCGCTGCAGGGCCTCATGATCGCCGGTCGTCTCGATGATCGCGGACGGCCGCGCCGTCGGGTCCGTCGGGTCCGTCGGGTCCGTCGGCTGAGCGAGACGCGCGCGCAGCGCGCGCGCGAGGTCGCCGTCGCCGAAGACCTCGACCCGGCCGCCGCCGGCCGGCAGCGCGGCGACCGCCGCGTCCGCCGCGGATTCGGTCATGCCGGTGCGGGCTCGCGCGCACCGAGGTGCACGGGGCGGCCCGCCTCGATCGAGCGGTACGCGGCGTCGACGAACACCTGCACGGCGAGCCCGTCGGCAGCGGTGACGTCGGGTGTGCGGCCGCTCAGGAGCGCGTCGACGAAGCGCTCGACGAAGACCCGCCGCAGGTCGACGCCCGCACCCACGTCGAGTGGCGCCCAGCGCCCGGTGGGGATCCCGTCGAGCGCCCGCTCGGTGTAGACGGCGGCGTCCGGCGACAGCCGCAGGGTCCCGACGTCGCCCCACAGCTCGAAGCGGTTGGCCGGCCGGCCGCGCGTCGTCGCCGACGCCGCGAACGAGCCGACGGCGCCGCCGTCGAAGCCGACGGACAGCGCGACGCCGTCCTCGACCTCCGCCCCGCGAGGCGTCCGCGCCACTCCTGCCACCCAGGCCGGCTGGAGGCCGGTGACGTGCGCGGTGAGGTCCAGGTAGTGCAGGAGGTTCATGATCAGGACCCCGCCGCCGGCCCGTTCGCGGCTTTGCCGCCATCCTGAGGCGGCGCGCCCCGAGAAGCCGCCGTGCCAGTAGGACGCCGGCTTGTCGGCGTGGAAGACCACGGCGACGCCGCCGAGCGCGCCGACCGCGCCGGCGGCGACGAGCCGGCGCGCCGTGCGAACCGTCGCCTCGTAGCGGTACGCGTGGCATACCGACAGCGTCACGCCGGCCGCCGCGGTCGCCGCGATCGCGCGCTCGGCGGCGGCGAGGTCGACGCCGAGTGGTTTCTCGACGACCACGTGCAGTCCCGCCTCGGCGGCGCGCTCGACGAGCGGGGCGTGCAGGTCGTGCGGGACCGAGATGAACGCCACGTCGACGCGCGCCGGATCGAGCGCCTGCTCGAGCGTCGCCGCGACCTCGCCACCATGCCGGGCGGCGGCGGCCGCCGCAAGCGCGGGCGAGGCGTCATGGCACAGCGTCAGCTCGGCGTTCGCGGCGGCCGCGACCGCGCGCGCGTTGAGCAGGCCGATGTCCCCGCAGCCGATGAGGCTGAAGCGCAGCGCGCCGCTGGTCACCGGGGCCGCCGGCATCGGCGGTGGCGCGATCGGCGCGGCGGCCGCCGGGCGGAGCTGCGGGAGCGCGAGCGGGCGCTGCCGGCGGACCCGCTCGGCTCGCGGCAGGCACGTCCAATCGAGGTGCGCGGCGGCGACGTCGCCGCGTGCCAGGCCTCTGTACAGCAGGCCGATCTCACGGGGATCGAAAGGATCGCCGGCGAGGTCCGACGGATCCAGGCGCCCCGCTGCGACGGCGTCGAGAAACGCCTCGGCGAGCTGCGCGAAGGGATCGCCGGGCGCCTGCCGGGCCTCTGTGGCCAGCGCGCTGACGTGCGCGCCGACGAGCCGCAGCCGCCTGCTCTGGATCTCTGCCAGCGACGCGTCGCGCGTGATCCCGCGCGGTGATCCGAGCAGGACGACTACGCCGTTGCGGCGGGCCGCCGCCGCGGCGAGCGCCAGAGCATCGGGATCACCCGTCGCCTCGATCACCGCAGCGGCTTCGATGTCCCGCGTGCGCTCGTCGGCGGTCAGGAAGCGGTCGGCTCCCCCGCGCAGCGCCGCCGCCTCGCGCCGGCGGCTCGTGGCGACCACCGTCACGGGGCCGGCTCCCTGCAGCTGCGCGAGGCGCTGCGCGAGCGCTCCGATCGGCCCCGCGCCGACGACGCAGAGCGGCTGCCCGTCGAGCGGCCCGGCGCGGCGCACGCCGTAGCCGGCGATGATCGCGAGGTAGACGAGCGCCGCATCCTGCACGCGCACGCCTTCGGGAACGGGTGTCGCCCACGCCGCCGGCACCGTCACGGCGGATGCGTGGCGGGCGCGTGCGACGGCGACGAGCATCCCCGGCTCGAGGCCTGCCACGTCGGCGCCCGTCGCCAGCACGCGGCCCGCTCCCGAGTAGCCGGGGACGAAGGGCAGCTTCGGCTGCGCGTGCGGCAGGCGCAGCCACTGCGCGCGCTCGGTCCCCGCGCTGATCGCCGACGCGAGCAGCTCGACCGTCACCTCGCCCGGACCGGCGAGCGCGACCTCCGTCGGCCGCAGCTCCGCGCGCCCGGGCCGTGTGACGACGACGCGTACGGCTTTGACGACGGGTCGCCGCCGCTTGAAGGACGCGACGCGCACCCGCGCGAGTTGCACCGCGTCGGAGCGTGCCAGCTCGAGCTCCGCATCGGCCAGCCCCTGCGCCGTCAGGATGCGATCGAGGCCGGCCACCGCGACGTGCTTGAGCCGGTCTCGCATCGGACGCAGGATAGGCCCCCCTGCAGGGCTACAGTAGGCGCCTTGGCGAGCGTCTCGATCGTTATCCCGACGCGGGACCGCCCGCAGCAGCTGCTCGTCGGCATCGCGTCGATCGTCGCCGGCGAGCGCCGGCCGGACGAGATCGTCGTCGCCGACCAGAGCGCCGGCGCGGCGGCATCCATTCCCGAGACCGCCGGCGTCGACATCGTCCACCTGCGCCTGACGTCGGTCGGATCGAGCACGGCGCGCAATGCGGCGATCCTCGCTGCGCGCGGCGACGTGCTCGTCTTTCTCGATGACGATGTGCGCGTGGCGCCTGACTGGCTGCGGCGGATCGTCGACGCCCTCGGCGCGGCGCCACCGCGTTCTGTGGTCACCGGCGCGGTCCTGTCCGACGATGTCGGCGGCGGCCACGTCCCCTCGCTGAAGTCGCAGACCGCGCCGGCGACGTTCTCCGGGAGGCTCTTCAGCGATCCGCTGTTCGCGGGGAACATGGCGCTGCGGCGGGCCGCGTTCGACGAGGTCGGGCTCTTCGACGAGCGCCTGGGCGCCGGCGCCGCCTTTCCCGCCGCCGGCGACAACGACCTCGGGTACAGGATGCTCGAGGCCGGCTACGAGATCGCCTACGTGCCCGATGCCGTCGTCTACCACGGCGGTGCGCGCCACGGCAGCGGGCTGGCGCGGCTGGACTGGTCCTACGGCCGCGGCCAGGGCGCGTTCTACGCCAAGCACATGAGCTGGTCGGATCGCCACATGCTGCGCCGCCTGCGGCGCAACGCCGCATACCGCCTGCGCCGCGCGCTGCCCGCTCTGCGCGGCGACCGGCAGGCCTTGCGAGAGGTGATCTACCTCGGCGGGCTGATCTCCGGCGTGCTCGGCTGGCGGCGCCGGTTCGGGTCGCGCCGCGAGCCCGCCCCGCCGGCGTCGTAGGTCAGGCGCCGGCAGGGAGCGCAGGGGCCGCGCGGCGCCGCGCGCTGCGGCGGCGGTTCCCCCGGCGCGACACCGCGCTGACTCATCGAAGTCGGACGGCGCGCGCACAGACGACGAGCGGGAAGCGCTCGTCGTCGACGGCGAGCTCGTCGGCGGCGAGGTCCTGGGCAGCCAATCCCTCGAGGAACGCCACCTGGGTGAGGACGTTTCCGTGCCCGGCGACCGAGACCGCGCCGGGCCCGAACGACTCCTCGAGCAGTCGCCTGGCCGCAAGCGGCGTGAAGCGCCAGTGGTCGGTGAGCGGCGGATCGCAGATCCGGCTCGTGACCGGCATCGTCGCCAGCAGCACGCCGCCCGGCCGCAGGATCCGGTGCGCGTGGGCGATCGCTGCCCGGAGGTCGAAGATCAGCTGCAGCGTCTGGGTGAGCACGAAGCAGTCGAATGCGGCCGCGGGAAGATCATCGGCGGCGGCGAGGTCTGCGACGTGGGTGGCACGCCGGTTGGCGGAGTCGACGTCGAGCACGGCGCTCTCGCTGACGGCGTGCCCGAAGCGGTCGGTGTAGCCGCTGTCCTTGACCTCCAGGACACGGCCGGTGATGTCGCCGCGGTGCGCCGACAGGAAGCGCTCGATGTACCAGCGGTCGACAGGCGTGCCGCGGTCATAGCCCCAGGCCTCGCCCAGCGGCGCCGTCGAGCCGAGCGATCCGAGCCACACGGGACGCCGCCGACGGCGCAGGGCGCCGAGAACGGGCCGGACCCTCACCGCACAGGCTCCGGCCGCCGCGACCGGCGGTCAGGAGGCACCGTGCTCGACTCGCCCTCGCGCATGGCAGCGGACCATACTGTTGCCGCTCGCGGTCGCGACGGCACCGGTCCCTCGCCGGGCCGGGCTCTCGGGGGGCCGCGTCGGCCGCCGGCCCTCGCGAACTCGCGGCGATCCCGCGTCGGTTCGGATCGCCGCTGCTCAGCGCGGCCCGCTGACCTCGAACGAGCTCATCTCGCCGCGGATCCGATTGCCGAGGTAGCCGGTGAACAGGGTGTAGGAGTGCACGACGCCACGGCGCCGGGCGATCTCCGACAGCACGTTCGCCGAGAGGCGCTCGTCGAAGCGGTAGCGCCCGTTGCGGATGCGCGCGCTGAACTTCAGCGCGCGCGTCTGCTTTCCGGGCGGTTCGTACAGCAGTTGCAGACGCACGACGCCGCGCGCGCGGCGGCTGATCCTGCCGGACGCGATCAGCCGGCCCTTCCTGATGCGCGGCCGCGAGGCCTTGAGGTGGGCCGGCCGCGAGGCGGCGCGCAAGCGGACCTCCTGCGGCTGGGTGGCGCGGTTGCCACCGTACGTCAGGGTCAGGATGCCGGTGCCGACTCGCGCCTGCGCGGCCGGAATCGCGCGGTCGATCCGCACGCGCCGCTTGCCGGGCTTGATGCCCGCGCCGAAGCGCTGGGTCCGGCCCGCCGCCTGGAAGACGGCCTTGACCTGACCGCTGGCGCGCCCGGTGATCGGCGCCAGGACGCTCAGCCGGCGATCGCGCTGCGACACGCGCGCCCGCGCGATCTCGAGCTTGGCGGCGAACGGCGGTCGACCGAGATCGCCGTCGGCGCGGGTGCGGGCCAGCACCGTCGGCGTGCCGAGGAGGACGGCGCCGGTTGCGGCGGCGAGGGTGACGGTGGTGGTGGTGTTGCCGGCGAGGTTGGTGTACTGCTTGTCGAGGGTGAGGGTCTTGGTCGTCTGGCCGGGCTGGTTG
>JBKHXR010000042.1:0-11162 GCA_046565905.1 Thermoleophilia bacterium
CCGTCGTGACGCTCGAGCGCCACAGACGGCTCGCGGCGTCCAGGCAGACGCGCTCCCGGCGCGTCTGCGTCGCGGAGTCGGTGACCGTGTAGACGAGGTCGTTGGCATCGGCGACCTCGACCGTCTGCGCCTGGCGCAGGTCGCGGACGATCCTGTCCATCGCGTCGCGCACCTGTCCGTTGGCGTCGGTGATCTTCGTCTGGCGCGCCGCGTTGGACGTGAAGCCGTCGAAGACGCTCAGCACGCCGAAGAGGACGACGACGGCGAGCGACATCGCGAGCAGCAGCTCGACGAGCGTGAAGCCCGCTTCGCCGCGCAGACGCTGGTCTCGGGGGCGCGCGCTCATCACGTGGGGGAGGTCAGGAGCGTCGTCTGGGTGAGCGAGTACGGGCCGTCGCCGCGCGCCGACCACGTGAGCGTGACGGCGACGCGACGCAGGTCGTCGGGCGTCACGTCGAAGGCGACCGACGTCGAGCCGGCGCTCGCGCAGAGCTCGATCGACGCGCCCTTGCCCTCCGCTCCGACGAGCGACGTGGCGAGGCTCGAGACCTGGTTGGCGATCGCCGTGTTCGTCCCCACCGCGTTGCACAGCGTGTCGACGAGGCTGCCGGAAACCGACAGCGAGACGGGCAGACCGAGGATGTTGGGCCCGACCGCGAGTCCCGAGCCCAGCGTCGCCCCGCCCGGCCCGGTGGAGTTCAGCGGCGCGTCGCAGAACGTCGCGTCGCCGACGCCCGCACCGTCGGACGGGTCGTCGATCGAGCAGGCCGAGATCGTCACCGTGTAGTCGATGTTGCGCCGCCGCACGACGAAGCCCGAGCCGCTGACGGCCGGGTTCTCGGGCAGGACGGCGGCGAGCGCTGCCGGCGCGGCGCCGGTCGTGGTCGTGGCGTAGGGGACCTGCCGGGCGCGCTCGACGAGATCGCGGGCGAGGTTCGTCGCCTGCTCGCGAGCGGTCGTGCGGCTCGTGCTCGCCAGGCTGCCCTCGATCATCACGAGCATCGCCAGGACGCCGACGACGAGCATGACGACGGCGACCATGACCTCGACGAGGGTGAATCCCGCCTCGCCTGCTGCTGCGCTGCGTGCGATGTCATCCATGACGGACGCAGCGTCAGCTCTTGCAGGCGGTGGCGGCGAGCGGCAGGTCCTTCGCGCTCAGCGTCAGCAGCCGGCCGAGCAGGCACGACGCATTCGCGGGCGGTTCGGCGGCCGCCACGGCGGTTGCACCCGCGCTCTTCGCAGCGCCGATCCGCACGACGTCGAGCCGTCTGGTGACGAGCGCGCCGCGCGACGAGAGCGTCGTGAGACGCACGTGCCGGCCCGCGGGGATGTCGACGTAGCGGCACAGGTTCTGCTTGCGCCGGCACTCGATCCCGCCGGTCACGATCGTGCTCGGAGCGATCGCGAAGACCGCCTTGTCGCGCTTGGGCGAGTACTTGACGAAGATCGCGATCACGCGGCCGCCGGCGACGAAGGTCTGCATCCGCGGGATCGCGCGGTGCAGCCGCGCCGGCAGGCTCTCGCCGAAGCGCACGTCGACGCGCTTGCCCGCGCGCGTCGTCGCGCCATCGCCGATCGGCGCGCCGGGCGTGCCGCCGGCTGGGCGCGTCGCGCTCGGCGTCGCGGCGTCCGTCGGCGCGGATGTCGCGGGCTGCGTGCCGTCGGAGTTCGTGATCACGACCGGGACCGGCTTGGCGGCCGCGCCGGCAGCGGCGCGCTTGGCGGCGCCGCCTGACGGGCCGGCGGGCGCCTTCGCCGCGTTCGACGACGGCGGCTGGAACGGATCGCCCGCGCGGCCCTTGGCCTTGCGGCGCGCAACCTTGCGGCCGGGGTCGGTGCTGTCGAGCAGCTGCCGCGCGCGCGCCGGGAGCTCACCCGCGGGGGCCGCCCGGGTCGCGGGCGCCGCGCCGAGCGGTGCATCGGGTGGGGCGGACTTCAAGAACAGCAGCGGCGCGCCGACGGCGACGAGCGCGGCGAGGACGACGATCGGCCACAGCCGACGACGCACGACCTCGTCGATCACGTTGCGAAGCATCATGAACCTCCCTTGGTGGCGGCGGCCGCGGGAGCGGCGGCGGCACCCGTCGCCGGCGCCTGCGGGGCGGCGGCGGCACCCGTCGCCGGCGCCTGCGGGGCGGCGGCGGCACCCGTCGCCGGCGCCTGCGGGGCGGCGGCGGCCGCGTCGGGCGCGATGTACGCCGTCGCGTTGAGCACCGCCTTCGTCAGCTTTGGATTTCCCTCCAGCGGGTTGAACGACAGCCCGTCGATCGTCAGCAGGCGCCCGTCGACCTCGAGGTCGCCCGACTGCACCCGTACCGAGCGCCGGACGGTCTTGAGGACGTCGAGCAGATCGAAGTACCTGCCGGTGTACTCGAAGGTGAACGGCAGCGCCGAGAGGCCGCCGGGGCCGGTGACCGCGCCCGGCGTGCTGGGGACGAGGCCCGGCGTCGACGCGGACGGGTTCTTCAGCTCGACGAGCCGCAGATCGCTGCCGCCGAGCTTGGCGCGCCGCTGCAGCTCGCGCAGGAGCGCCGAGATGTCGCCGCGAGCCGGCACCGCCCGGTCGAGGCCGCGCAGCTCGGTCAGCATCCCCGCGAACTGCCTGCGCGACTGCGTGAACGTCGCGACCTGCGTCTTGGCGGTGTCCAGCCGTGCCTGCCGGGCGGCGACGTTGGCGCCGACCTCCGCCCTCTCCGAGCGCTTGGGTCCGATCGCGAGAAACCAGAGCGCGGCGTACAGCGCCAGGCCGGCAGCGATCATCGCCGCCAGCGCACGTGTCTGCGACGTCACTTCGAGCCTCCTGTCGGCGCCGATGCGGTCTGGTTGGCCGCTGCGGCGGGGCTCGCGGCCGCAGCCGTCGACGCCGGTGCCCCGGCCGGCGCCGGCTTGACGGCGGTCGGCGGGCCGGCGGGCGCCGCGGCGGCGGGTGTGGCGGCCGCGGCGGCGGCCTCCTGCGCCGGGCGGGCCTTGAAGTAGGTCACGATCCCGAACTGCGCGACGCGCTCGTTGCCGTTGCGGCAGTCGCCCCGTCCGTCGGAGCCCTTCGTCGCCTTCTCGAGTCGCGCGCTGCGGCTGAAGCCGACCTCGGTGACGCCGGTGATGCCGTGCAGCCGGTCGATGTAGGCCGGCACGAGGCCCTCGCGCTCCGCGCAGCCGAGCAGCTCGAGCGCGGGAACCGGTAGCACGCCGCGCAGGCTCTGCGTGGAGCCGGCGCTGCTGCCGCCCGCAATCGCGGTCGTCGGCGTGAGCGTGCCCCTGGCCGAGGTCAGCCAGACGCCGCCTGGCGCGACCTCGGCGAGCTCGGTCAGCGCGCGGTCCCAGTTGAAGCGGGTCTGTGCCACTGTGGTGATCGCCTGGCGGCGGCCGAGGGTCGCCCTGGCGAAGTCGTCGTAGGGCTTCAGCGCCGCGGCCTGGCGCTCGGTGGCGACGAGATCGGTCGAGATCCTGGCCAGGCGCTCGCGGTCGGAGCTGACCTGGTTGGACAGGACGACGAGGTAGACGATCGCCGCGGCGAGCACGGCGAGCGCCGCGCAGCCGACCCGTGCGACGAGCGCGACCGGCGTCTGCTCGCGGCCGCCGGCCGTGACGGCGGCGGGGCGCAGGTCCGGTCGATCGGCGCTGGTCGTGCGCGCCAGACCGACGACGACGTCCAGGCGCTCTGCCGGGATACCGACGTCCTCGAGCTCGGGCCAGCTCTCGCGGCCGGCGACGATCACCGGCAGGTGCAGCTCGTCCTCGAGCGCCTGGGCGACACCCGGCCACGTCGTCATCGCTCCGGTGAGCACGACGGCGCCGATCGGGCAGGCGTCGGAGCGGGCGGCGTACACGCCGCGCGAGGACTGCACCTCGGCGACGACGCGGCGCAGGCCCTCGCGGACCTGCTGGGAGACGCTCGCCTGAAGCTGGTCGGGGATCGTCGCGGGCGCGCCGTGATGGGGCGCAGCGCCCAGCCCCAGCGAGGAGACGTAGGCCCGGGCCTCCTCGTGGCTGATGCTCGCGCGCTCCGCGAGCCCGGCGGCGATCGACTCTGACCCCGCCGACGCGGCGCGGACGAGCAGCGGCTCGCCGTCCTCGGTGATGACGACGTTCGTCAGCGCGCCGGCCTGGACGTAGAGGATCGCCTCGCCCGGCAGCGGCCCGTGCTCGAGCGCGGCGACCATCGCCAGACCCGAGAGCGAGATGCCCTGCGGGCGCAGCGCGGCGCCCTGCAGCGCGCGCGTCAGCCGCTCGATGCCGTCCAGCCGTGCGGCCGCCATCAGGATGCGCTGAAGCCCTCCGCCACCGGAGCCCGGGACACGGCCGACGCGGCGGTAGTCGACGACGAGCTGGTCCAGACCGACGGGCAGGTGGTCGGTCGCGAGGTGGCGGACGGCGTTGTCGAGGTCGCGTCCGGAGATCGACGCGGGCAGCTCGACGAGCCGAACCATCAGCCGGGGGTGCGCGAGGCCGACGCGCACGTCGCGCGGCAGCTTGTGCGCGCTGAAGAGCGCTCGAAGCTCGGTGGCGAGACCGTCGGAGTCGACGACCTCGCCGTCGACGACCAGCCCTGCCGGCAGCGGATGGGCGATGGCGCGGCGCACCCGTCCACCGTCACCGGTGGGCTGGAGCGCGACGACGGCGTCGGCGCCGATGTCTAGCGCGACGGCCGAGGTCGACCGGCGCGTTCCGAGGCGGCTGGAACCGCCGGGAAGCAGGTTGGTGATCCGCACCTACGCTGTCTCGACCGCCGCGGCTGGCGCGTCGAGCCGGACTTGAGGCCGTTGGACGCATGGCGTACGGCTTGCCTGGCCCCGACTGCGGGCCGGTACGGACCCTGGTCCGTAGTCCGCACGGAGCGGGGTCCGCAGTCCGCACGGAGCGGCCGAGCGATCGCCGCCGCGGGCGGCAGGTCAAGTTCGCCGAAGCGGCGGCCGATGAGGTGGCTATGATCCGCGGCCGCAGCCTCGCCTTGCTGGGTCTTGTGCTGTTCGCCGCGCTCGCCGGCTTCGGCGTGCAGCTCCACGACGCGCAGGAGAACAGGCGCGATGCCGCCGAGCGGCGGTTCGAGCAGCGCGCGCAGATCTCCGCGGCGCTGACCCAGTCGGTGTTCGGCGCGCTCGGCAGCGCGTCGGCCGAGGAGCTCGGCGACAAGCTCGGTGCGTCACGGGCCGAGCGCCGCACGGCGCTCCGGAAGCTCGTGCGCGAAGGCGACGTCGTCTACGCCGCCATCCTCGACGAGCGCGGCCGGGTGCTCGAGCGCGCCGGCCGCTTCATGGCGCCCCGCGCCGCCGGGCGGCCCGCGAGCGTGCTCTCCGACGTGCGCCGCACGCCGGCCGGGCCCGTGGTCGAGTTCAGCCTGCCGTTCGCATCACCCGCCGGCCGCCGCGTGCTCGTCGAGGCCCTGCCGATCGCGCTGATGCGGTCTTTTCTCGAGAACTTCCTGCGCCGCCTGCCGAACCCCGACCAGGCGACGGTCGTCGTCGCCGACAGCGCAGGCACGCTGCTCGCCAACGTCGTCCCGCAGAGCGGCGTGCCGCATTCCGACGACGTGGTGACCGTCGCCGCGGATCTGCCGCAGACGACCTGGCAGCTGCGCCTGCAGGCTGACCGCGCCCGCGTCCTCGCCGGCTCCGGCGGCGCCTGGGTCGGCTGGGCTCTGCTCGTCGGACTCGCCCTGGCGATCGTCACCGGCTTGTGGCTGTGCGCCCGCGTCATGGCGGCGTCGCGGCGCACGAACGCGGCCAACAGCGCGCTGCGCGAGAGCGAGGGCAAGCTGCGGGCGCTCGTCGGCGCGCTCGAAGAGGCGGTGTTCCTGACCCATGCCGACGGCAGCGTCGAGCTGCTCAACGACTCGGCGAAGGCGATCGCGGAGACGGAGGCCGAGATCGTCGAGCGTCCGCGCGGCGACTGGGTGTCGGTCACCGACGACGGCGAGCCGATGGACGCCGCCGACACGCCGGCCGGCCTGTCGCTGGCCACCGGCACGGCGCAGCGGCGCATCATCGGGATGGACAGGCCCGGCCGCGAGCGCATCTGGCTCGATGTCCGGGCGCGGCCGCTGATCCGCCCGGGCGAGACGACCCCCTACGCCGTCGTCAGCTCCTGCACCGACGTCACCGAGCGCCAGAACCTCGAGGCCCACCTGCTCGACCTCGCCGATCGCGATCCGCTGACGGGCCTCTGGAACCGCCGGCGCTTCGAGCAGGACGTCGCCCACCAGCTCGACCGCTGCCGCCGTCACGGCGAGCGCGCGGCGCTCGTGCTGATGGACATCGACGGCTTCAAGCAGGTCAACGACCTGCTCGGCCACCTCGCCGGCGACGAGGTGCTGTGCGCGCTCGGCGACGCGCTGTCGTCGCGCGTGCGCACGAGCGATCGCGCCGCGCGCCTGGGTGGCGACGAGTTCGCGGTGCTGCTGATCGCAGGCGGCGCCGACGACGTGACCGGCGTCGCCCGCGAGCTTGCCGCGGCGATGGCTGCGGCGGCGGCGGCGGTCCAGGAGCGCGTCAGCATGTCGATCAGCTTCGGGACCGCGCAGCTGGGTCCGACCACGGGAGGCGTCAACGAGGCACTGGAGACCGCCGACCGCGCGATGTACGGCGCCAAGCAGGAGCGCGGTGGTGTCGCCGCAGCGCCGGGGCCGCCCGCGCCGGAGATCGGCGCCAGTGCCGAGATGGCGAGCCTGCGTGCCCTTCTGGCGGCGGTCAACGCTCGCGACAGCTACACCGCGATGCACTCGCGCGAGGTGGTCGCGCTGGCCCGCGGCGTCGCCCGCCGCCTCGGCCTCGACGAGTCACAGACCAGCGAGGTCGAGCACATCGCGCTGCTGCACGACCTCGGCAAGATCGCGATCCCCGACGCGATCCTGCGCAAGCCGGGGCCGCTCACGAGCCATGAGCAGATGCTCATGCGCCAGCATCCCGTCGTCGGCGCCCAGATCCTCGCCTCGATGCCGGAGCTCGCCCACCTCGCGCCCGCTGCCCGCGCCGAGCACGAGCGCTGGGATGGAGCCGGCTATCCGGACGGCCTGTGCGGCGAGCAGATCCCGATCGCGAGCCGCATCACGCTCGTCTGCGACGCGTACCACGCGATGACGTCCAACCGCCCCTACCGTCGCGCGATGTCCGCCGCGGCCGCGCGCGAGGAGATCCGCCGCGAGGCCGGCGCCCAGTTCTGCCCGTACGCAGCGGCCGCGCTGCTCGACGTCCTGACTGTGATTCCGGCTCACGCCTAGGAGCCTGCGATGCGCTCCCCGGGGAGCGGTTCGGCGGGGGACGTAATTCGGACCGGTTTCCCGTTCATCGAGTAGATGGCCTAGCGCTGTACACGCGTAGAGCTATAGGTTGCCCGCCCACAGGGCGTTCGCCGACCCGCCTTCATGAGGGTCGCCGTAGACGGGGAGAGACAGATGCTGTCGATGCGGATCGTCATGCTGCTCGTGGTTGCGGCCGTCGTCGGCGGCGCGTCCGGCCTTCAGGCGATGAGGTCGCAGACGGGCGCCGTGGCCTCTGCCTCCGCCGCCGCCGGCAGCGCGGCGTACGCGCAGCTGCCGTTGCGCTTCGAGCGCAATCAGGGCCAGGCCGACGCACGCGCGCGGTTCATCGCCCGCGGCCCCGGCTACATGCTGTTTCTGACCGACGACGAGGCGGTCTTCTCGCTCGCGGCCGGTGAGCAGGGTGGCCGGCGGGACGTCGTGCGGATGCGGTTCGCGCCCGACGCCGAGACCGGTCCGGTCGCCGGCGGGCGGCTGCCGGGCGTCACGAACTACGTCCGGGGTCGCGCTGGCGCCGACGCGGTGACAGGCATCCCGGCGTACGCCAGCGTCCGCTACCGCAACGCCTTCCGCGGCATCGACGTGGAGTACCACGCGCGGCGAAAGGGACTCGAATACGACTTCATCGTCGCGCCGGGCGCCGATCCCCGGCGGGTCGCGCTCGAGTTCGACGGCGCGCGCTCGCTGCGCCTCGACGGCGAGAAGCGCCTGCGGATCGCGACCACCGGCGGCGAGCTGCGCCAGGAGCGACCCGTCGCGCACCAGCTCGTCGACGGCCGCCGGCGCCCGGTCGCCGTCGATTTTCGCCTGCTCGACGGCGATCGCGTCGGCCTGCGCGTCGGCGCGTACGATCGCTCGCGGCGCCTGATCATCGACCCCGTCGTGTCCTACGCCACGCTGCTGGGCGGCGCCGGTACCGACTCGATCGCGGGAGTCGCCGTCGACGGGTCGGGCAACGCCTTCCTCACGGGATCGACGGCCTCCGCCGACTTCCCGACGCAGGGCGCCCAGCAGGCCGCCAGCGGCGGTGCCACGGACGCCTTCGTCGCGAAGGTCGACCCGAGCGGCAGCGCGCTCGTGTATGCCACCTACCTCGGTGGCTCGCTCGTCGACCGCGGTCGCGCGATCGCCGTCGAGACCGGTGAGGCGTACATCGCCGGCGACACCCTGTCGACCGACTTTCCGACGACCGCCGGGGCGCTGACGCAGACCGCGCCGGCAGGCGCCAACGGCTTCGTGGCGAAGCTCAACGCCGCCGGCGACGCGCTCGCCTACTCCACCTATCTGGGCGGGGCGCTCGTTGAGGCGGCGACCGGGATCGCCGTCGCGTCGGGCGCCGCCCACGTCGTCGGCCAGACGACCTCGACCGACTTCCCGACCGTCAATCCGGCGCAGCCGGCCCTCGCGGGCGTCCGCGACGCCTTCGTCTCGAAGCTCAGCACGACGGGCGCCGCGCTGACGTACTCGACCTACCTCGGCGGAGCGCTCGCCGAGGACGGCTCCGCGATCGCCGTCGACGGCGGCAGCGCGTACGTGGCGGGCGCCACCGCATCGGTGGACTTCCCGACGACGCCTGGCGCCGTGCAGACGGCGCTGGCCGGCGGGGCGAACACCGACGGCTTCGTGACGAAGTACGCGGCCGACGGGGGGTCGCTCGCCTATTCGACGTACCTCGGCGGGCCGGGCGCGGGTGGCGCGGGACCGGCCCCGACCGGCGATGACTTCGCCGGCGGCATCGCGGTCGCGGGCGGGCAGGCCTACGTCACCGGGCAGACGGAGTCGGCCTCGTTCCCGACGACGGCCGGAGCGCTGCAGGCCGAGCTCGCCGGCGAGGGCGACGCCTTCGTCACCAAGCTCAGCGCCGACGCGGCGAGCCACGTGTACTCGACGTACCTCGGCGGAGGATCGTCAGACCAGGGCAACGCGATCGCGGTCAGCGGCGGCAACGCCTATCTCGGCGGCTCGACCGCGTCGGGCGACTTCCCGCTCGAGAACCCGGTCTCCCAGCGTGCCGGAAACGGCGACGCGTTCGTCAGCAGGCTCTCCGCAGCGGGAACCTCGCTCGTGCAGTCGTCGATCTTCGGTGGGAGCATCAGCGACAGCGGCGCGGCGGTCGCCGCCGGTGCCGACGGCAGCGCCTACCTCGCCGGGTCGTCCTCGCGCTTCGCGAACGGCGAATGGCCGAGCGAGGGGGGCCTGCAGCCGGACTACGGCGGCGCCGGCGGCAACGCCGACGGCTTCCTCGTGAAGGTCGCCGACAGCGACGCGGGCGACCCGCTCGTGACACGGCTGCTGCCGCGCTCGGGATCGACGTCCGGCGGCTCGCGGATCACGATCCGCGGCAGCGGGTTCAGCGGCGCGACGCAGGTGACGTTCGGAGCCACCCCTGCAACCGATTTCGCCGTCGTCTCGCCCACGCGGATCGACGCCACGGCGCCGGCCGGGGCGACCGGGACCGTTCACGTCCGCGTGACGGTCGCCGGGCAGCTGTCGCCGGCCAATCCGGTCGCACGCTTCGCCTACGCGGAGGGCGACTGGGAGGTCGCGGGCCAGATGCAGCAGGCGCGCTTCGCCGGCACGATGACGTTGCTGGCCGACGGCAAGGTGCTCGCCGCGGGCGGCCGCGCGTCGCAGGGCGGCGCCGCGCTCGCCTCCGCTGAGCTCTACGACCCGCTGACGCGGACCTGGAGCCCGACCGGGTCGATGAGCGAGCAGCGCTTCACGCACACCGCGACGCTGCTGCCCGACGGCAGGGTGCTCGTCGCGGGCGGCTTCGGCGTCGGCCTGACGACGAACGCCCAGCCCAACCACCGCAGCGCCGAGCTGTACGACCCGGCGACCGGCACCTGGTCGGACGCCGGGACGATGAACGTGCGTCACTCGCTGCATTCGGCGATCCTGCTGCGCGGCGGAGCCTGTGCCGGCGCGTCGCCGCCGAGCTACTGCGGCAAGGTTCTGGTCGCAAGCGGCCGCACCTGCACGCCGCAGGACGCGCCGCCGGCGGCAGGCTGCAACTCGACGTTCACGACGCCCGTCGCGGAGCTCTACGACCCCGACGACGGCCCGACCGGAAGCTGGACCGCGGTCGCGCCGCTGAACTCCGCGCGTACGACGACCGACGCCGCGCTGCTGCCGGACGGGCGCGTGCTCATACCGGCGGGCTTCCCCGGCGGGCAGAACACCGCCGAGATCTACGATCCGGCCGCGAACGCGTGGTCGAACACCGGCCTGCTCGCGACCGGCCGCGCCCGCGGCGGTGCGGTCAGGCTGCTGGACGGCCGCGTGCTCGTCGTGGCCGGCTTCCCGAACAACCAGACCGGCGAGCTGTTCGACCCGCAGACCGGAAGCTGGTCGACGACCGGCCCGATGCTCGGCTTCGGACGCTTCGACCAGCTCCAGACGCTGTTGCCCAACGGCAAGGTCCTCGTCGCCGGCGGCGGCAACGGCGGTGCGACCGCGGAGCTCTACAACCCGGCGACGAACGCCTGGGAGTCGGCCGGCCAGATGACCGCGGGCCGCGGGTCGTCGTCCTCGAACGCCAACAGCAGGGAGGCGGTCGTGCTGTCCGCCAGCCCGCGGTCGTTCGCGTTCGATCCCGCCGTCTGCGGCTACGACTGCGGCAAGGTGCTGATCGCCGGCGAGACCGGCGACCGGATCAGCGAGCTCTACGCCCAGCCGGGGCTGCCGACCGCGCCGGCCCCGACCCAGTCGCCTGCTCTTGCCCCGCCCGCTGCGCCTGCTCCGGTCGTCGGGCCGCCGGCGCCTGCGATCACCAGGGCGACGGCGAAGCTGTCGCTGGCGCGGGCGACGATCGAGCGTGGCAATCGCGTGCTCGACGTGCTGGCGCCGATCACGAGCCTGGCGTCCGGGCGCGTCGACGTCGAGCTGCACGCGGCCGGGCGGCGCT
>JBKHXR010000043.1:0-60134 GCA_046565905.1 Thermoleophilia bacterium
ATGGTCGCCATCGAAGGCCAGAGCCAGGACATCGCGCGTGGCGTCGACACCAAGGGCCCCAAGAAGGAGCAGGGCGCCGGTGACCAGGGAATGATGTTCGGCTTCGCCTGCGACGAGACCCCGGAGCTCATGCCGCTCCCGATCCACCTGTCGCACCGGCTGCTCGAGAAGGTCAACGAGCTGCGCGTCAACAAGACGCTCCCCTACCTGCGCCCGGACGGCAAGTCGCAGGTCACGGTCGAGTACGAGGGTCGCCGCCCCGTGCGCGTGCACACGGTCGTGATCTCGAACCAGCACGCGCCCGAGGTGCCGCTGGCCACGATCCGTCGTGACCTGATCGAGAAGGTCATCAAGGCCGTGATCCCGGCCGAGCTGCTCGACGACCAGACGATCTACCACATCAACCCCACCGGCCGGTTCGTGATCGGTGGCCCGAAGGGCGACAGCGGCCTGACCGGCCGCAAGATCATCGTCGACACCTACGGCGGCCGCGGCCGCCACGGCGGCGGCGCGTTCTCGGGCAAGGACCCGTCGAAGGTCGACCGCTCGGCCTGCTACATGGCCCGCTACATCGCCAAGAACCTCGTGGCCGCCGGCCTGGCGAACGAGGTCGAGGTCCAGCTGGCCTACGCGATCGGCGTCGCCGAGCCCGTCTCGGTCCACGTCGACACGCACGGCACCGGCAGCGCCCCGGGGTCGGTCCTGTCCGAGCTCGTGCGCCAGCACTTCAAGCTCACGCCGCGCGGGATCATCGAGTCGCTGAACCTGCGCCGCCCGATCTTCAAGAAGACGGCCGCCTACGGCCACTTCGGGCGCAAGCTCCCCGAGTTCACCTGGGAGAAGACCGACAAGGCGGAGGCGCTCAAGCAGGCCGCCCAGAAGGCCCTGGCCGCGACGCGCTAGGTCCAGCTCACCCACAACCAAGACACCGCCGCCGGCCCGGTCCCCCCGGGCCGGCTGGCTTCAGGAGTTCTCAATGCCGAAGGTCGCTCAGGACATGGATTACAAGGTCGCGGACATCAAGCTCGCCGAGTGGGGTCGCAAGGAGATCGCCATCGCGGAGAGCGAGATGCCCGGGCTCATGGCGCTCCGCGAGGAGTACGCCGGCCAGAAGCCGCTCACCGGCGCCCGGATCGCGGGCAGCCTCCACATGACGATCCAGACAGCCGTGCTGATCGAGACGCTCGTCGAGCTCGGCGCCGAGGTCCGCTGGTCGTCGTGCAACATCTTCTCCACCCAGGACCACGCCGCCGCGGCGATCGCCGCCCGCGGGATCCCGGTGTTCGCCTGGAAGGGCGAGACCCTGGAGGAGTACTGGTGGTGCACCGAGCGCATGCTCGACTGGGGCGCCGACGGCGGTCCGAACATGCTCCTCGACGACGGCGGCGACCTGACGATCGTCATGCACCAGAAGTTCCCGCAGATGCTCGATGAGGTGAAGGGCCTGTCGGAGGAGACGACGACCGGCGTCCACCGCCTCTACGAGATGATGAAGAAGGGGACGCTCAAGGTCCCGGCGATCAACGTCAACGACTCGGTCACGAAGTCGAAGTTCGACAACCTCTACGGCTGCCGCCACTCGCTCGTCGACGGAATCTTCCGCGCGACGGACGTCATGCTCGCCGGCAAGGTCGGCGTCGTCTGCGGCTACGGCGACGTCGGCAAGGGGTCGGCCGCCTCGCTGCGCGCCCAGGGCTGCCGCGTCGTCGTCACCGAGATCGACCCGATCTGCGCGCTGCAGGCGGCGATGGAGGGCTACGACGTCAAGACGCTCGAGGACGTCGTCGACAGCGCCGACGTGTTCATCACGACGACGGGCAACAAGGACATCATCACCGCCGATCACATGGCGCGGATGAAGCACCAGGCGATCGTCGGCAACATCGGCCACTTCGACAACGAGATCGACGTGGCGGGCCTGGAGCGGACGCCCGGCATCGAGCGGATCAACATCAAGCCGCAGGTCGACAAGTGGGTCTTCCCGGACGGCCACGCGATCATCCTGCTGTCCGAGGGGCGCCTGCTCAACCTCGGCAACGCGACCGGCCATCCGTCGTTCGTCATGTCGAACTCGTTCACCAACCAGACGCTCGCGCAGATCGAGCTGTGGTGCAACAACGACGCCTACGACAAGCAGGTCTACGTGCTTTCCAAGGAGCTCGACGAGAAGGTCGCGCGCCTGCACCTCGCGGCGGTCGGCGCGAAGCTGACCGTGATGACGCAGGAGCAGGCCGACTACATCGGCCGGCCGGTCGAGGGCCCCTACAAGAGCAACGAGTACCGGTACTGAGCGTGTGACGCCGTCCAGACGCCGCCGCTTCGCAGCCCGGGCGCGCTGATCGTGCACGCGGCGCCGGGTGATCGGGTTCGATGACGGTCCGACCAGTCCCCGACCACACGGTTGCGGACCTGTCGCTCGCAGAGCAGGGGCAGGTCCGCGTCGCGTGGGCGGACGGGCAGATGCCCGTCCTACGCTCGATCCGCGAGCGCTTCGAGCGCCAACGGCCGCTGGACGGCGTGCGCGTGGCGGCGTGCCTGCACGTCACCTCGGAGACGGCGAACCTGCTGCGCACCCTGATCGCGGGCGGCGCCGAAGCCGATCTGTGCGCGTCCAACCCGCTCACGACGCAGGACGACGTCGCCGCGGCGCTCGTCGACCGGCTCGGCGTCGGCGTCCACGCCGTCCGCGGCGAGGACGCCGAGGCCTATGGCGGGCACGTCGTCGCGCTCGCGACGCGTGCACCGCACATCACGCTCGACGATGGCGCCGACCTTCTGTCGGTGCTGCACGCCGGCGATCCCTCGTGGCGCCGGTCGCTGGTCGGTGGGACCGAGGAGACGACGACGGGGCTCGTGCGGCTGCGCGCGCTGCAGCACGACGGGCTGCTGTCCTGCCCGGTGCTCGCCGTCAACGAGTCGCTGACCGAGCGCACCTTCAACGACCGCTACGGCACGGGCCAGTCGACGCTCGACGGCATCCTGCGCGCGACGAACATGCTGCTCGCCGGGCGCACCGTGGTCGTGATCGGCTACGGCTGGACGGGCAAGGGCGTCGCACAGCGCGCCAAGGGCGCCGGCGCGTCGGTGATCGTCTGCGAGGTCGACCCGATGCGCGCGCTGGAGGCGCGGATGGACGGCTGCGACGTGATGCCCGCCGTCGATGCCGCCGAGCGCGGGGACGTCTTCATCACGGTGACGGGAGGGCGCGCCGTGCTCGCGCGCGAGCACTTCGAGCGCATGAAGGACGGCGCCATGCTCGCCAACGCAGGCCACTTCGACGTCGAGATCGCGATCGACCAGCTCGCCGAGCTGGCGGGCGCGCGACGCCAGGTGCTGCCCCTCGTCGAGCAGTTCGAGGTCGGGCCGCGGCGGCTGAACCTGCTGGCCCAGGGCCGTGTCGTCAACCTCGCCGCGGCCGAAGGGCATCCCGCGGCGGTGATGGACATGTCGTTCGCCAACCAGGCGCTCTGCGTCGAGCATCTCGCCCGCGAGGGCGCCTCGCTGGAGCCGCGCGTGCTCCCGGTCCCGCCCGCGATCGATCGCGAGGTGGCGCGCCTGAAGCTCGCCTCGCTCGGGATCCGGATCGACGAGCTGACCGTCGAGCAGCGGGCCTATCTGACGAGCTGGCGCAGCCGCTGACGGCGGACCTCTGCGGGTTCGGCGCGGGGTGTGCGGGAGGCACGGTCGCGCAGGCTCCTATCCTTGGCGAGATGGCGTTCCAGCGCGGCATCGACGGCTCCGAGCCCTTGCGCGCCCAGCCGATCTCGGCGCCGGCGGGCGCACGCGAGATCGCTGACGCCGCGAGCTCGTTGCGCGTGGCGACCGGGACGCTCGCGTGTCCGCGCTGCGACGCGCCGATCGGTCTCGGCGGCCGCGCCGCGCGCTTCGCCGAGCACCTGGACTGCCCGTTCTGCCGACACACCGCGGCGCTGCGCGAATTCCTCTCGCTCGGGGCGCCGACGCGTCCGGCGCGGGTGGAGGTGCGGGCGCGCCCGCGCGCCCGCAGCGCCCGCCGCTGAGCAGAACCACGTGCCGATGGGAACCGGGGATCGCGCGATGCGGACGGCAGGCCGCAGCCGTCGCTAGGGTCGATGCGGTGAGCGACCACCTCCAGAGCGCGCTTGACAAGATGCGAGCCGAGGGCGTCGCCGAGGTCGCCGTGCGCACGTTCGCGCACCACTACGAGCGCCTGCGGGCCGGAGAGCACGGCGTGCTCGCGGAGTCCGAGATCGAGCCCGTCGTCGATCTGCCCGACGCGGCCGACCTGCCCGACGACGAGCAGGGCGCGCGCGAGGCGCTCGCGCAGACCGTCGTCATCACGCTCAACGGCGGCCTCGGCACGAGCATGGGGATGACCGGGCCCAAGTCGCTGCTGGAGGTCAAGGACGGGCTGACGTTCCTCGACATCACCGTGCGCCAGATCCTCGACCTGCGGCGGCGGATGGAGGTCGCGCTGCCGCTCGTGCTGATGAACTCGTTCGCGACGCGCGATGCGTCGCTGGCGGCGCTGGAGCGCTACGACGAGCTGCCGGTCGCCGGCGTCGCCGCCGACTTCGTGCAGAGCAAGGTGCCCAAGCTCGACGCCGAGGATCTCTCGCCCGCCGAGTGGCCCGACGACCCGAGCCTCGAGTGGGCGCCGCCTGGCCACGGCGACCTGTACCCCTCGCTGCTGAGCTCCGGCATCCTCGACGATCTGCTCGCTCGCGGCTACCGGTACGCGTTTGTCGCCAACGTCGACAATCTCGGTGCGGTGATCGAGCCGCGCATCCTCGCCTGGTTCGCCCGCGAGCGGATCCCCTTTCTGATGGAGGTCGCCGACCGCACCGCCGCCGATCGCAAGGGCGGGCACCTGGCCGAGCGCCGGGACGGCGGCCTCGTCCTGCGCGAGGTCGCGCAGACGCCCGACGAGGACATGGACGCCTTTCAGGACACCTCGCGCCACCGCTTCTTCAACACCAACACGCTGTGGATCGATCTGCGCGCCCTGCGCGACGTGCTCGACGAGCGCGACGGCGTGCTCGGCCTGCCGATGATCGTCAACCGCAAGACGATCGATCCCGGCGACTCCTGCTCGACTCCGGTGATCCAGCTCGAGACCGCGATGGGCGCCGCGATCGACGTCTTCGAGGGGGCGCGCGCGATCCGCGTGCCGCGAGCGCGCTTCGCGCCCGTCAAGACGACCGACGACCTGCTCGCGCTGCGCTCCGACGCCTACGTCCTGCACGACGACGGGACGGTCGCGCTCGCGCCGGCCCGCGACGGCGCGGGCGCCCCGCTGGTGCAGCTCGACGCCGACCACTTCAAGCTCGTGAGCGACTTCGAGGCGCGCTTTCCCGCCGGTCCGCCGTCGCTCGCCAACGCGCAGCGGCTGACGGTCCGCGGCGACGTCTGCTTCGGTGCCGGCGTCGTCGTCCGCGGCGAGGTGACCGTCGAGCACGACGGCGGGGAGCCCAGGCAGATCGAGGACGGCGCGCTGCTCGAGGGCTGAGCTCCGTGCTCACGGCCCTACACGTGCGGACAGGTATGACCGGCCAACCCGCCCGCCGCCGGATGCGATCCGGCATCCTGAAGGCGTGAGGAACGCCGCGCTCTCGCTGCTCGCCGCCGCCGCTCTCGCCGCGGGCCTCGCCGCCTGCGGCGACGACAGCGCGCGGCAGCCCGCTGCAGCCGAGGCTCCGCCGGCGCAGACCACCACTGCGGCGGGTGCGGCGACGACCCCCGTCACGGCCGGTGGGCAGTCGGCGCTCGAGCGCAACGCGGCGCAGGCCAACGCGATCGTCGGCGAGGGGGCCGGCGACCTGAAGGCGCGCCTGGCGGCGCTGAAGGGCCATCCGGTCGTCGTCAACCAGTGGGCGTCGTGGTGCGGGCCGTGCCGCTTCGAGTTCCCGTTCTTCGCCGAGGCGGTGAGGCGGCACGGCGACCGCGTCGCGTTCGTCGGCCTCGACTACATGGACAGCCGCGACGGCGCGCAGCGCTTCCTCGACGAGCAGCCGCCGGGCTTCGTCAGCGTCTACGACGGCGACGGCAAGGCCGCGCGCGCGATCGGCGGCGGCCGCGTGATGCCGACGACCCTGTTCATCGGTCCCGACGGCAGGACGCGCCACAAGAAGCTCGGCGGCTACGCGAAGGCGTCCGAGCTGGAGGCCGACATCCGGCGCTTCGCGCTGGGGGCGTCGTGATCGCCGCGATCGAGACCGCGTCCGGCGTCGGCATCTTCGCCGCGCTCGCCGCCGGCGTCGTGTCGTTTCTCAGCCCCTGCGTGCTGCCGCTCGTGCCCGGCTACCTGTCCGCCGTGTCGGGCGTAAAGCCGGCCGAGATCGACACGGCGCCGCTGCGGCGCGTGCTCGTCCCGGCGGTGCTGTTCGTGGCGAGCTTCTCGGCGATCTTCATCGTCCTCGGGCTCGGCGCGACGAAGCTCGGCTCCTCGCTCAACGACCACCGCGACACGCTCGAGCGCGTCTCGGCCGTCGTGATCATCCTGCTCGGCCTGTTCTTCCTCGCGACCCCGTTCGTCGCGCGGCTCGGGCGCGAGTGGCGGATCGACGCGCTGATGGCGCGTGCCGGCCGCGGCGGGCCGCTCGTCGCCGGCGCAGCGTTCGCGATCGCGTGGACGCCGTGCGTCGGGCCGACGCTCGGCGCGATCCTGACCGCCGCCTCGCTGTCGGAGTCGACGGCGCGCGGCGCCTACCTGCTGGCCTGGTACTCGGCCGGGCTCGCGATCCCGTTCCTGCTGACCGCGGTGGCGTTCAACCGCATGACGGCGGTCTTCGCGGCCGTCAAGCGCCACTACGCCGCGATCGTCGCGACGGGTGGAGCGATCCTCGTCTTCATGGGCGTGCTGATCTGGACCGGCGAGCTGACGCAGCTGAACATCGAGGCGCAGCGGTTGCTCGACGGCGTCGGCCTGGACTTCCTCTACGGGATCTAGCGACCGTCCGCAGGCTTCTCCGACCTCCGGCGCCGGTGCAACCCCGGCAGAGCTTCGCCGGCGCCTACCAGCCTCGCTCGAGCCGTTCCAGCAGCGCCTGCCCGATCGCCGGCCGCTGGCCGAAGGCGAGCAGGAAGATCGCCTCCCGCGCCAGTCGCTGCGCGTGCTCGCGGACGTCGAGCGCGCTGCTGCCGCGCGCCGCCACGAGGTGGGACGCCAGGCGGTGCGCGAGCAGCGCCGCGTCCGCGCGCGCCTGCGCGAGCTCGTCGCCGTCGGCGCTGTCCTCGAGCGCGGCGCGGCAGGCCTGCAGCGCCGCCTGCATCCACGGCTCGCCGGCGATCCGCGCGCAGCGGTCCGCCACGCCGATCGAGTAGGCGCCGTTGGCCCGTACAGCGGCGCCCGCGGCCTCCCACGGCGGCAGCGGCTCGACGCAGACGACCGCCATCGCGCTGACGCGCACGGTGTGGAACTCCAGCGCGACCGTCTGCGTGCCGTTCAGCGCCGCGAGCATGCGCGGCTGGACGTGCAGGCCCGGCGAGCGCGGGTCGACGAGGACGTAGACGACCTCGTCCTGGGGCTCGCGGCGCGCGGCGACGAGCAGCACGCCCACCTCTCCCCAGCCCGAGACGGCCGGCGCATGCCCCGTGATCGTGAAGCCGTCGTGCGACTGGCGGATGCGCAGCAGCGGCTCGCGAGCGGGCAGCAGGCCGGCGAGGACGACCCCGCCGCGGACGCGGCCGGCGCACAGGTCGGGCAGCCACTTGCGCTGCATCGCGGCCGGCGCACGGCGCAGCCGCCGCACCACGCCCTGATGCTGCGCCCAGACGAACGCGGTCGTCAGGCAGCCGCCGGCGAGCAGCTCGCGCACGCGCCGCTGCGTCCTGCCATCGAGATCGAGCCCGCCCGCGTCGACCGGACCTGCGATGCCGAACAGCCCGGCTGCGGCGAGCGCGCCGAAGTGATCGGCGGGGATCTGCGCCCGCGCGTCGACCTCGAGGGCGCGCGGGAAGAGGACGTCGTCGGCGATCCGCGCGACCTGGTCGAGCAATCCCTCCGGCGCGGCCGCCATCGGCTACGGACTCGCGTAGCGCTCGGCGCGCTCGTCCTGGCGGTCGCTCTCGCCGAGCGCGCGGACGAACAGGAAGACGAGCGCGACGCCCATCACGATCGACTGCTCGAGTGCCATGATCAGTCCGCCGACGGCCTGGTCGGTGGCGGGTGAGAGGCCCCAGTAACCGGGCTGGCGCTCGTAGAAGTCGTAGATCGTCTCGGGCGCGAACGTCAGCAGGATGCCGAGCAGGCCGACGAGGACCTTCGTCGCCAGCATGTAGACGACCGGGCCCATGCCGCCGAGCCGCCGGCGCGCGCGGATCGGCGAGAGCAGATGCCACCAGTACAGGCCGCCCGCGATGCCGAAGCAGACGTGCTCGAGCACGTGGACGACCGGCAGCTCCAGGGCCGCGTCGTACATCGCCGGCAGATGCCAGACCGCCATCGTCGCGACGTAGAGCGCGATCGCGAAGGCCGGGTGGGCCAGCGGCCCGGCGGCGCGCTCGATGTTCACCAGGCGGCGCGTCAGCGGGCGCAGCAGGACCTTCGTCAGCCCCAGCAGCACGAGGATCGGCGCGAGGTCGAGCAGCAGCAGGTGCTGCGTCATGTGGATCAGGAACAGCTGCTCGCCGAGGCGGTCGACGGGCGAGACGAGCGCGACCAGGACCAGCGCCATGCCCGCGAGGAAGCTCGCCAGGCGGCCGCCCGACCCGTCGACCTCCCGCCAGCGGCGCACGTAGAGCAACGTCAGCGCCGCGACGAGCACGATCGGCCCGGGCTCGAACGTCCATCCGGCGTCGGGGGCGGCGGCGAGTACTGCTGGCGACAGCGCGGAGAGGATGCGCGCGATTGTGGCACTCCGCGCGCGCGCTGCAACAGCCGCGGCGCGACGATCGGACGGTGGCGCTTCTCCACGAGCTCGTCGCGCTGGTCGTGCCGCCGCGCTGCGCGGTCTGCTCGGCGACGGGCGGCCGTGCCGGCGAGGTGCTGTGCGCGGACTGCCGCCGCGCGCTGCCGTGGCTCGGCGATCCGCGCTGCGAGCGCTGCGCGCTGCCGCTCGGGCATGCGCGCGGGCGCTGCCCGGCCGCCGGCGCCGCGTTTGCGACGGCATGGGCAGCCGTCGCCTACGAGGGCGCCGCGCGCGACGCGCTGCTGGCGCTGAAGTTCGGCGCCGCGCGGCCGCTCGCCGGCGTCATGGCGGCGCAGATCGCGGCCGGCGCCGCGCTCGATCCGGACGCGACGCTCGTCGCCGTCCCCGCTCACCCGCGCCGGCGCCGCGCGCGCGGCTTCGACCCCGCCGAGCTGATCGCCGTCGCGCTCGCGCGCCGCAGCGGCCTGGCGCGGGCACGGCCGCTGCGCCGCGCAGCGGGCGCGTCACGCCAGCTCGGCGCCTCGCGCGCCGAGCGCCGCGACGGCGCCGCGCTGGCCTTCCGCGCGTGCGCCGCGCCGCCCGGGCACGTCGTCCTCGTCGACGACGTGCACACGACGGGCTCCACGCTGCACGCCTGTGCGCAAGCCCTGCGCCACGCCGGCTGCCGGCGGGTCGCTGCTATCACATGGGCCAGGACGCTGGACGATCGTCCCCGTTGAACGCGACTGCGGGGGGGCGTACCATCGGTCGCTCGCACGTCAGTTCGACAGAGAGGTCTCGAGATGCAGATCGAGGTCAAGGGCCGCAACGTCCCCGTCAACGACGAGCTGCGCGAGCTGGTGGCGCGCAAGTTCCGCAAGGTCGCCGCTCAGGTCTCGGACCTCGCGCGGATGGAGATCGAGTTGCGCGAGGAGCGCAACCCGAAGATCGCGGAGTCGCAGGTCGCCGCGGTGACGCTGTATCTCAAGCGCGTCACCCTGCATGCCGAGGGCGCCTCGCGCGAGATGACGCATGCGATCCGCCTTTGCTCCGACGAGCTCGCGCGCCAGGTCAAGCGCGACCGCGACAAGCGCCGGCGCCGCCGCGAGGCGCGCAGCGGGCCGCCACAGCCCGCCGTCTAGGACGCTCGCGGCACGCACGCCGCGATCAAGCGATCAGCGCGTCGGGGGAGCCCCGCCGCGTCGGTATCCTGACCGCCATGGCTCTCCTGGACCGCGCCCTCCGGATGGGCGAAGCCAAGCAGTTCAAGCAGTTCGAGAAGCGCGTCGCCCGCGTCAACGACTTCGAGCCCGAGCTCGAGCTCGAGTCCAGCGACGAGCTGCGCGCGCGGATGGACGACCTGCGCGAGCAGGCACGCAACGGCGCGAAGCTCGACGACCTCCTGCCGGAGACCTTCGCGATCGTCCGCGAGACCGCCAAGCGCGAGATGGGCATGCGCCATTTCGACGTGCAGCTGATCGGCGGGATGGTGCTGCACTCCGGCTCGATCGCGGAGATGAAGACCGGCGAGGGCAAGACGCTGACGGCGACGCTCGCCGTCGTGCTCAACTCGCTGCCCGGCACCGGCGTGCACCTCGTGACCGTCAACGACTATCTCGCCCGCCGCGACGCCGACTGGATGAGCCCGATCTACCACGCCCTCGGGATGCGCGTCGGCGTGCTGCAGAACGAGCAGAACGATCCGCGCATCAAGCAGGAGGCCTACGGCGCCGACGTCACGTACGGCACCAACTCGGAGTTCGGCTTCGACTACCTGCGCGACAACATGGCCGGCTCGCTGGAGGAGAAGGTCCAGCGCGGGCACCCGTACGCGATCGTCGACGAGGTCGACAACATCCTCATCGACGAGGCGCGCACGCCGCTGATCATCTCCGGCTCGCCCGAGGCGGCCGGTGACCTGTACGGAAAGTTCGCCAAGCTCGCCAAGCGGATGACCCCCGGCAAGAAGCCGGAGGGCATGGATCCGCGGCTGAAGAAGGACTACGTCGCCGACTTCGACTTCGAGTTCGAGGAGAAGCACAAGACCGTCGCGGTGACCGAGCAGGGCGTCGCGAAGGCGGAGAAGTTCCTCGGCATCTCGCACCTCTACCGCGCCGAGAACGGCCCGCTCGTCAACCACCTCCAGCAGGCGCTGAAGGCCGAGTCGCTGTACAAGCGCGACGTCGACTACGCGGTCATCGACGACCAGGTCATGATCATCGATGAGTTCACCGGCCGGATCCTCGAGGGCCGGCGCTGGTCGGAGGGCCTGCACCAGGCGATCGAGGCCAAGGAGGGCGTGCACGTCCAGGAGGAGAATCAGACCCTCGCGACGATCACGCTGCAGAACTACTTCCGCCTGTACGACAAGCTCGCCGGCATGACCGGCACCGCCCTCACCGAGGCGACCGAGTTCATGAAGATCTACAAGCTCGCGGTCGTCGAGATCCCGACCAACCGCAACATGATCCGCCAGGACCGCAACGATCAGGTCTACAAGACGAAGGCCGGCAAGTGGAGCGCCGTCAGCCGCGAGATCATCGAGCGTCACCAGACCGGCCAGCCGGTGCTCGTCGGCACCGTCTCGGTCGAGGTCTCCGAGCTGCTGTCCGACGAGCTCGACAAGCGTGGCGTCAAGCACGTCGTGCTCAACGCCAAGCCGGAGTTCGCCGAGCATGAGGGCGAGATCGTCGCCGAGGCCGGGCAGCCCGGCGCGGTCACGATCGCCACGAACATGGCGGGTCGCGGCGTCGACATCAAGCTCGGCGGCAACGCCGAGCACCTCACCGAGGTCGAGCTGAAGAAGCTCGCCATCAAGCCGGGCGATCCCGACTACGAGGAGCGCTTCGCGGAGCTGCTGCCGAAGATCGAGCTGCGCGTCGAGGCCGACCGGGAGAAGGTTCTCGAAGCCGGCGGGCTGTACATCGTCGGAACCGAGCGCCACGAGTCGCGCCGCATCGACAACCAGCTGCGCGGTCGCGCCGGCCGCCAGGGCGACCCTGGCGAGTCGCGCTTCTTCCTGTCTGCCGAGGACGACCTCGTGCGCCTGTTCGCCGGTGACCGGATCTACAAGATCCTCGACCGGCTCGGCACGATCGACGAGGAGGGCAACGAGGAGCCGATCGAGGCCGGCATGCTCTCCAAGCAGATCGAGAAGGCGCAGAAGAAGGTCGAGGAGCAGAACTTCCTGCAGCGCAAGCGGGTGCTCGAGTACGACGACGTGATGAACGAGCAGCGTCGCATCGTCTACAAGTTCCGCGACGAGATCCTCGAGGGCAAGGACATGAGCGCGCAGGTCCGCGAGGAGATCGCCAACGTCATCGAGCGCACGATCGGCGAGTTCACCCCGGGCGACTTCATCGAGGACTGGGACCTCGAGGGCATGGTCACCGCGCTGAACGACATCTTCCCGGTCGAGATGCTCTCGATCGACGAGCTGACGCCCGAACAGACCGACCGCGAGCAGCTCATCAGCAGGATCACCGACGACGCGATCGCGCTCTACGACGAGCGCGAGGCGGAGCTCGGCGACGAGATCATGCGCACCGTCGAGCGTTATCTGCTGCTGCAGTTCATCGACACGCGCTGGCGCGAGCACCTCTACGACATGGACTACCTGCGCGAGGGCATCCACCTTCGCGGCTTCGCCCAGATCGAGCCGATCGTGGCGTACAAGAACGAGGCGTTCACGCTCTTCCAGGACCTGATGAACACGATCTGGGCGGACTTCACCCGCATGGTGTTCAACCTCGAGTTCACCGTCGAGGAGGGTGAGGAGGAGGCGGCGATTCGCCGTTACGAGACGGGCGGCACGACGACCGCGCCCGGACGCGTCTCCTACTCCGGCGGGGCGGGCGCCGCCCCGAGCGCGCTGGCGCTCGCAGCGGCGGGTGGGGCCGCGGGCGACGATTACCACGACGAAGGCGAGCTGCCGCCGGCGGTGGAGCAGCGCGTGCTCACCGAGGAGGACCAGGTCGGCCGCAACGACCCCTGCTGGTGCGGCTCGGGCAAGAAGTTCAAGAAGTGCCACGGCGCGTAGCGCCGTCCGGCGTCAGCAGATCTCCGTCCGCCGCTCGTCGCCGTAGCGGTCGGCGACGTCGCGCAGGTCCTGCTTGACGATCTCGAGCACCCGGTCGGACGGCAGCTCCGCCTGCCGGGCGACGACGGCGCAGCGGTGCTCGACGTAGCGGCCGACCGCATCGCGTAGGGTCAGCGTGCGCTCGGCCCCGGCGACGCGGGCGACGAGCTGGAGCCGGCGCGTCGTCTGCAGCCGGGTGTGGGCGAACAGCTGGCCGAGCACAGCGTCGGCCGAGGCGGCGCGCGTGAGCTCGACGACGAGCCGCAGTCCCTCGCGCTCGTCCGAGCGATCTTCGATGCCTGCGATCCCTGCGGTCCGCCCGCTCCTCGCGCAGCGGGCGATCTCGGCGAGAAGCCCGCGCCGGCCGCCCGTGGCGACCATGAACGGAAGCTCCGTGACGACGATCGCATCGCCGCCGTGCGTACCCGGCTCGACGTGCGTCCGCGCGCGCAGCGAGATCTCGCCGCTGCCCGTCTCGTACGCCTCGCGCAGCCCGTCGCTCGCGACGATCGCGCCCGTCGGAAAGTCCGGCCCCGTGATGTGGCTCAGCAGGCCGTCGACGCCGATCTGCGGATCCTCGACGAAGGCGATCGCGGCGGCCGCGACCTCGCGCAGGTTGTGCGCCGGAAAGCTCGAAGCGGTCCCCGTCGCGACGCAGAACGAGCCGTTGACGAGCAGGTTGGGAAAGCGCGCCGGCAGCACCGCGGGCGGCGCGCTGCCCGGATCCGCCTCGCCGACGAGCTCGCGGCCCGTCGCGGCGAGCCGCATCCGCGTGTAGTCCGCGCTCGCGGGCTCGTCCCCGCCGAGCGAGCCCAGGTCGCCGTCGGCGTCGACGAGCGGATGGCGCAGCTCCCAGGGGCGCGCCATGCGGACGAGCTCGCCATAGATCGCGCGGCGCCGGCTGTCGCGCCGGTCGAGTCGCAGCACCGCGTCGACGACCTGCGCGGCGCTGCGCTGCTGCGCATCCGTCCCCAGCGCCCACAGCGCGCGCCGGGATCCCGGCGTCAGCCCGTCGCGAACATCCGGGACGACGCCGTCGGCCGCCATCGCCGGACAGTACAAAACGAACGGCGGCGGGCCCGCTGACCCGCCGCTGTTCAGCTTCCTCTGCGCGCTCGGCGTCGCAACGGTTCACGACCCGTGCGCGTGCGGGCGCCGGGACGCCGCCGCGCCGGCGGCGATCGTCGGCCGGGCGGCGAGCAGCAGCCGGCCGAGGCACTGTCGTCGGTCGGACCGACCGGGTTTGGCGGCAGTCGCTTTCGGCCATCATGCTGTAGGGGATGCGGCTCGTCGTGGACAACAGCACCGGAGGCGACGAGCAGCTTGCTGCCAGCGTGGCCGACGGGCTGCGTGCCCGTGGCTACGCCGTCGAGGTTCGCGAGCCGGAGCGCGCGTCGATGTTCGACACGTCGGTGCATCTCGTCTCGACGGGGATCGTCCTGCGCGTCGACGAGCGGCCGGAGGTCGCCGCGCTGGGCGAGATCTCGCAGGTCGTGCGCACCGCGCTGATGCAGCATCCCAGCCAGCGCCGGCGCACGCGCGCGGTGCCGGTCGCGATCGGACCGGGTGGTCAGGTGCTGACCTGGATCGACGTGTTCGACTAGCAGACGGCGTCGACGAGCGCAGCCGCGCGAGACGGCGTCCACCGGCTCAGCTGCGCTCCGGGTCGATCTCCGCGCGAAAGGTCGCCGACGGGTAGACGCTCGCGCCCGCGGCGCTGACCTGCTGCGAGAGCACGTTGTCGGAGGTGACGACGCGCACGCGGCTGGGATCGGGCTCCGCTTTCACGCGGCGCACGATCTCGTCGTCGGCGGAGTTCGGCCGCGGTCGCCGGGCATGGGCGACCTCGACGACGGACGAGGGGATCGGCGGCCGCGGCGGCTGCTCGAAGACGACCGTGACGTCGTCGCCGTCAACCGCGGCCCAGCGCTCGAGCACGTCGACGAGGTGCACCATCGCCGCGTGCCGGTCGCGCCACCAGCCGTCGGGGCGCGTGCCGATGACGTTCATGCCGTCGACGATCCAGCGCATCGACGGAGGGCGCCTCAGCGCCGGCGGCGGCTGCGCACGCGCGCCAGCAGCCGCGTCTTCGCGTTGAAGGCGGCCTTCGTCGCGCGGTCGGCGGCCGAGCCGTCGGGCGGCAGCAGCCCGACCTGGCGAGCGAACTGCATCTGGTCGAAGACCACGAAGTTCGTGGCGATCGTCCCGTCGCGGACGACGAAGTGGTCGATCCCGTCGATCGCGACCGCGCGGCCGGTCGCCTCGAGGCCCTCGAACGCCGCGCCGGTGTGCGTGCCGGTCATGTGCCAGTGGACGAAGACGTCGTCGCCGGTCTCGGCGATCGCGACGACCTCGATGCGGAAGTCGGGCAATGCGGCGAACAGGCGGCGGAAGTAGTCCGCGATCGCCTCCGAGCCGCTCACGGTGACCGACGGGAAGCGCTCGACGGTCGCGTCGGTCCAGACCTGACGCAGCGGCTCGACGTCGTGCGAGTTGAGGACCTCGAACGTCCAGCGCACGAGCTCGCCGTTGGAGGCATCGGTGGGCGGCGAGGCGGTGGCCATACCTGGAGGCTAGCCCGTGCCGGGCGGGCGCCACGCGCCCTTGAGCGGTCGCCTTCGCTCGTCGTGCCGATCGCCGACCGCGACGGCGAGCTCGTGCGGATCCCAGCTCAGCGTGATGTCCCAGTGGCGCACACCCGCGTCGATCAGCGTCGCGACGTTCACGAGCGCCACCCGTGCGCCCTCCGCCGCGCTGCCCGTGCGGACGAAGCGCAGGTTGAGCTTCGTGTCGAGCGTGATCGCCGCGAGCACGCTCTCATACGGCGTCTGCATCAACACGAGGTCCGTCGCCGGGCAGCCGGTGAGCGACGCCGAGGCGGTGTAGCGCACGCAGTTGCGGCCGGCCGGCCGTTGCAGCGCGGCGGCGACGTCCGGCGGGAAGGCGGGCGCCCGGCGCGCGGCTCGTCCCCTCAGTCCTTGTAGGGGTCCAGCGTGTCGGCGCCCGCCATCGCCACGCCGATCGGCGTCAGGCGGTGGACGATCTCGATCGTGTCGCCGTGCGCGGCGAGCACCGCGTCGAGACGCTTGTAGGCGGCGGGCGCCTCGTCGGCGGCACCGCCGCGCAGCTCGATGCCGCCGCCGGCGAGCTGCGCCTGCACGGTCTCGAAGTCGATCTCGCCCTGCCTGACGCGCCCGCGGCGCCTGACCATCCGACCGCCGGGGTGCCTCGCGCACAACGTGAAGCGATCCTTCTCGCCGCGGCCCGCGCGCTCGCGCTCGCGGCGGTACTGCGCCCACGTCACCCACGTGTCGCAGTCGCGCTCGCTGCACTCCGCGCGGCTGCCCATGCGGCCGGCGGCCCTCGTGCGCGACATCACGCGCCCGGCGCCGTGGACCGTCGAGAACAGCAGCCCCGCGGCGCGGTCGCTCTGCGTCCCGCGCAGGATCACCGACGGCTCGCCCATCGTGGCGCCGACGAAGCCCTCCTGGCCCGGAAACGCCGGCGTGCAGCCCTTGCGGACAACCCATACGTCGGTGCCCATGTGCCGCTCGCGCCAGGCGAAGTTGTGATGGTTGTGCACCTCGTACGTCGAGCTCGCGCCGAGGATCTCGAGCACCTTGGCGACGACGACGTCGCGGCCGGCGTGGGCGTACTCGCCGGCGAGCTGCATCGCGGCGATGTAGTCCTGCCCGAGCGCTGAGCCGGCGTGCAAGAGCACCGGCGGCGAGTCCATCTCGCCGTCGGGCCCGCGCTCGTCGAACGGGCGCCCGGCCGCGAGCGCGAGGAAGCCGGAGGCGGTCTTGTGGCCGAAGCCGCGCGAGCCGAAGTGCACGCCGACCCAGACGAAGCCGTCGTCGCCTGCGAACAGGTCGACGTAGTGGTTGCCCGCGCCGACGGTTCCGAGCTGGTCGCGCGCCATCTGCACGAGCTTGCGCTGCGGGCGAAACCCGGCCCTGGCGATCGAGTCGAGCACCGGATGGTCGACCGGCTCGGCGTTGCTGCGCCCGACGCCGAACGAGATGCGCGCGAAGACGTCGTCCATGATCCGGGACAGGTCCGGCCGGACGTCGTCGACGAGCAGGTCGGTGCGGACCGCCTTGTTGCCGCAGCCGATGTCGAAGCCCACCCCGCTCGGCGAGATGTGCTCGCGGTACGCGAGCACACCGCCGATCGGCTGCGAGTAGCCGACGTGGCCGTCGGCGCAGATCGCACCCGCGACGGCGTCGCCGGCCTCCGCGCAGCGGCGCAGCTGCTCGACGGCGCGCGGCTCGACGGCTCCCGTCACGCTGATCGGGATCTCGCGCATGGATCAGATCCTGACGCGCGGTTCGGCGCAGGGCCAGCCGGATTCGAACCGCGGAGGTGGGTTCGAACCGACGCCCGCGAGCGGCGGACGTCCGTCTGAGATCGGGTTGCGCGGATCCGGCGCGTGCCTTACGGTGACTGCCGCGATGACCTCCACGGCTCATATCACGTTCACGCTCGTCCACGGCGGCATGCCCGCCGAGCGCGTCGCGTGCCGGCCGCAGCCGGAGCTCGCCCAGCGCACCAACGACGCAGCCGGCGGCGTCTAGCGGGAGTTCGGTCAGATGGCTCCCGCGACGATCGCGGGAGCTGCGCTCCAGGCCCGCAACGGGCGTGGAGCGGGGTGGAACCGCGACTCCATCATCATCGCCATCCGGGAATGGGTGGCCAGATACGGCCAGCCGCCCCGAGCGGCCGACTGGAACCCGTCCTCGGCGAAGTGGGCAGGGCAGCTGTGGCGCGTCGAGCGCTACCGCGCCGGCCGCGCCGACGGATCGCCCTGGCCCGCGCTGAACTCGGCCAAGCGCCCGTTCGGCGGGTCGCTGAACGAGGCGATCCGGGCGGCCGGCTTCGAGCCGGCCAAGCCCGGGCCGCGGCGGCGCGCCGACGTCGATCCCGAGCAGGCGCACCGGGCCGTGATGAGCCCCGAGGCGCGTGCGATTGTCGCCGCGGCGCTCGCGCAGGCGCGGGCGGCCGAGCGGCGCATCGTGCAGCTCGAGAACCGCATGCAGCGTGCCGCTGAGCGTGCGGAGCGGGTGGTCGCCGAGCGCGACGCCGCGCGCCGTGCCGGGCGCCGCGTCACCGTCGAGCCGAAGGTCGTGCGCGAGCGCGTCGTCGACGACGCCGCGGTCGCTCGTGCCCAGCGCCGGGCGGTCAACGCCGAGGCGAAGGCCGCCGAGACCGTTCGCGACGCCCGCGAGAGGACCGCGGAGGCGCGGATGGACGCGGCCGAGGCGCGCACGGCGGCCAAGCGGATGGCGGCCAAGCTCGAGCGGGCGGAGGCGACGATCGGGAAGCTGCGCGGCGAGCGCCGCGAGCTCAGGCTGGCGCAGGACCGGCTGGCGGACGAGCTCGTGGTGGCGCGGCGGCTGCTCGAGCGTGCGCGTGCCGAGGCCGACCAGGCGGCCGAGGTCGCGACCGTGCGCGAGGCCGGGCCGGAGGCGACCGCGGTGCGTTCCGCGCAGGCGGCGGCCGCTGGCGACCGGCGGGCGGCGGCGGCGGCCGAGCTGCGTGCCGCTCGCGCGGAGCGCGAGCTGCGCGAGACCGTGGCCGCGCTGCGCGGCGAGGCGCGCCGCCTGACCGCCGCCGAGCTCGCCGAGCTGCGCACGAACGGGCCGGGCGGTCCCGCTGTCCTGGCGCAGGCGCTCAACGCGCTGGCGGCAGCTCGCCGGACGAGCAACCCGGCGCGCCTGCAGGACGCCCTGCGGCGCGTCGCGCAGGCAGCCGTGATGTGGCAGGAGCGGATCTAGCGGCCGCCGGCCGTCCGCCGACCCCGCGGCTTGGACTGATGGCGTCTTGACCGCGGATATCGAGGTCAAGACGCCATAGACGGCGGATGCCGGGCGTCCCTGCGCGTTCAGCGGCCATCCCGTGGCACCGGCAGCCCCGCCCGCATGTGCCCGGCGATCGCGGCCGCGGTCGTCGGGCGCAACCCGGAGAACGTCCAGCGCTTGCCGTAGCGCGGCTGCACCCGCAGCCGGGCGCGCGAGCGCCTCGGCCAGGCCGGCTGCTGCTCGGCGGCCTCGACGTCGCGGAAGCGCAGCGAGCGCACGCGGTTGGCGACGGCGTCGTCGAGCAGCCAGAGCAGCCGGCGATCGGTCACCGCGAGCAGCGTGCTGGGACTCGCCCACGTGGCCGCCGGCGTGACGATCTCGACGTGCTCGCGCGGTTCGAGCGCGTCGAGCAGCTCACGGCCGAGCGCGCGGCGCATCGACTCGGGCAGCCAGCTCCCGTTGCCGCCGGCGTCCCGTCCGGCACCGCCGCGCGGTTGAGCGCGGCCCCTGGCAGCCGCCGCTCCCATGCGCGGGCGGTGCTCGGAGCGCAGCATCTCGAAGGCGACGTTGAGCTGGATCATCCGCGCCGCGCCCTGCTCGCCCGCGCGGTCGGGGTGCCACTGCTTGGCCAGCTCGCGGTAGGCGCGCGTGGCATCGTCGAGCGAGGCGCCGGGATCGAGGCCGAGCACGGCGTATGGGTCCATCCGGGTATTGAACGTCAAGCGCGCCGCCGCCGCGACATCGCGGCGCGACGGCGACCGGCGCGCGGGCCGCCGAGCCGCGCCAGCGGCGGGCCGCTCTATCCTGGCGCCATGGCCGCAACGCCGACACCCGAGGGCATCCCGCAGCGCCTGGCTGCGATCCGCGCGCAGATGTCGCTGCTCGCGGACTATCTTTGACCCTGCGGCGCTGAGCGAGCAGGCGGCCGTCCTCGAGGACGAGATGTCCGAACCCGGGTTCTGGGACGACCAGGGACGAGCAGCCAGGGTCAGCGCCGATCACGCGCGCGCGACGCGGCGCCTGGAGCAGTTCCGCGCCCTCGAGACCGACGTCGAGGATCTGACGTCGCTGGCCGAGATGGCGCAGGAGGACCCGGAGATCGCCGCCGAGCTCGCCGGGCAGCTCGCGCCTGTCGAGGCGCGCCTGGCCGCGCTCGAGGAGCAGCGGCTGTTCAGCGGGCGCTACGACGCCGGCGACGCGCTCGTCACCGTCAACGCCGGCGCCGGCGGGACCGATGCCCAGGACTGGGCCGAGATGGTCCTGCGCATGGAGATGCGCTGGGCCGAGCGGCGCGGCTTCAAGGTCGAGCTGCTCGAGGCGAGCCCGGGGGAGGAGGCCGGCATCAAGTCGGCGACCTTCCGCGTGCAGGGCGACAACGCCTACGGGCTGTACGGCGCCGAGAAGGGCGTGCACCGCCTCGTGCGCCTGTCGCCGTTTGACTCCGCCAACCGCCGTCAGACGTCGTTCGCGGGCGTCGAGGTGGCGCCCGTGATCGAGGACGCCGGCGAGGTCGAGATCGACGCCGACGATCTGCAGGTCGACACGTACCGCGCGTCCGGTGCCGGCGGCCAGCACGTCAACAAGACCGACTCGGCGGTCCGCATCACGCATCGACCGACCGGGATCGTCGTGCAGTGCCAGAACGAGCGCTCGCAGACGCAGAACCGCGACGTCGCGATGAAGATGCTGCGCTCCAAGCTCGTGGAGCGCGAGGAGCAGCGGCGCGCGGAGGAGCTGGCCAAGGAGAAGGGCGAGGCGCAGGACGTCAACTTCGGCTCGCAGATCCGCTCCTACGTCCTGCATCCGTACACGATGGTCAAGGACCACCGCACCGATCACGAGATGGGTGACGCCAACCGCGTGCTCGAGGGCGACCTGGACGGCTTCGTCCGCGCCTTTCTGCTGCGCAGCGCCGCACGGTAGCCCGCGCGCGCAGCTCGGGCAGCCCTGCGACATGCTGCGGGCAACCCGCACCGACGCTGCGCGCCTCCCCGGATGGCGGCGGTCGCCGCACGCGCGACGCTGGTGGCGGCGATGTCCAGCTCGCGACCGGCAGCCGTCGACCTCTACTGGATCCCGCTCGGCGCGGGCGGCCACTGCGTCCGGTTCAACGGCCGCGTCTTCGAGGCGATCCAGGCGGCGCACGAGCATCGGCGGCGCGACGACCTCTACCACGTCGCGCTCGTGGTCGAGCTCGACGGCGACCGTTACGCGATCGAGCTGACGCCGTCGCCGGACGCCGACGGGGCGGCCCGCGGCGTCGTCGCGACGGGCGCGGTCGGAAGCCGCCGCCTCGCCCGGCTGCGCCTGTTTCGCTACGAGGTGCGCTGCTGGCGTGGCGGCTCGATCCCCGATCTGGACTGGGCGGTGGGGGGTGCCTGCCGGGTCAGCGGCGATCGCGCGGTCGCTCTGCGGCTGCTCGATCTCCTGCCGGCGGTGCCGACGCCGGTGTGGGGCCGCGACGAGCTGCGTGCGGGCGAGATGTGGAACTCGAACTCGGTCATCGCCTGGGCGCTCGTCAGCGCCGGCGTCCCGGCGGAGCTCCTGCGGCCACCGCCTCGCGGCCGCGCTCCGGGCTGGGATGCCGGGCTGCTGGTCGCGCGACGCAGCCTGCCTCCCGACCGCGGCGACCGCGCCCGCACGCCCGCGCCGCGGCCACCCGCGAGCGAGACGCTGGCGCGCCGCGGGCGTCGCCGCCGCGCCCGTCGCCGTCAGGCGGCGCGCAGCGCCGCGAGCCGCGTCACGAGCTCGGCGAGCGAGCCGGCGACGAACCCGCCGGAGAGGACGATGAACGCCTCGAGCTGAAGGTTGACGCGCATGCCGGGCTCGCCGCTTGCACGCAGGTCGCTGCGGATCGCGAGGCAGGGCAGCCCCAGCGCCGCCGCGTAGCCGATCTCGGCCGCAGTCCCGGAGTCGACCTCCTGGCCGTCGAGCTGGGCGATCAGCAGCGCGGCCGACCTGATCGCCTCCGCGTTGCGCGCGCCGGCCTCGACCGCGAACGCGTGGGTCTCGTCGCGCGCGGCCGCCGCCTCGAACTCAGCCGGCGACGACAGCGACCACGGATCGACCGGCTCGACGTGCTCGGCGAGCGCCGGCAGGTAGCGCCGCGAGTAGTAGTCGCGACCGGCCTCCGTGAAGCCGAACGGGCTTGCGACGTAGCAGCGCGGGCGAGCGCCCCCGGCGAACAGCGCGGTCAGCGGCATCGCTGGAGCTTAGGCCCCTAGACTCGGTGCGCTGATGAATGGCGATCACGTTGGCGACATCCGTGTCATCACGTTCAACACGGCCGTCGGCAACCCGAAGATCCGGACATCGCAGGAAGCCTTCCTGCAGCTGCCCTTCTACCGCGAGATCATCGACGACGCGCCGGGCGCCGCGGTCCTCGCGCTCCAGGAGGTCGGGCCCGAGCAGGCCGAGGCGCTCACGCGCGCGGCGGCCGGCGGCCGCTTCGCGCTCGTGCGGATCGCACGGCCCGGGCAGGGCAACGCGCTCCTGATCCCGGCGCGCTTCGCCGTCCTGCGCAAGCGCTCGCGGTTCTTCCTCGCCAGCCAGCTGATGGCGCTCGCCAAGGCGCTCTGGCCGGCGCTGACGCGGCGCGCGAAGCTCAACCTCCGTCAGTACCTGGAGCTGCGCATGTGGAGCATGGCGCGGGTGCGCGACGGCGCCTCGGGCGGCGAGCTGACGGTGTTCAACACGCACCTGTCGGGCGAGCCGGCGCTGCGCCTGGCGCAGGCGCGGGCGCTGCTGCGGCGGGTGCACCGCGCGCGGCGCGCCGGGCCGGTCGTGCTCGCCGGTGACCTGAACGTGCGGGCGAGCGCCGCCGCCAACCCGGTCGCGAACAAGGCCGACGCCGCGATCCGCGAGCTGTTCGAACCGCTGCAGGACATGGCAGTGGCAGCCCGCGACAGCCCGCGGCCGGCGATCGACTGGATCCTCGCGGCCGGCTTTCGGCCCGTCGCCGCGCGGCTGTACACCGGTGAGCAGCTGTCGCTGCCGGGCAGCCCGACGGCGGAGCTCGTCAGCGATCACTACGCCAAGGAGGCGGTCCTGCGCCCGTCCTGACGCCCGCTCAGCTCGCGCGCTGGGCACGTGCCGCGGCGATCGCGAGCGGCTCGGCGCCGATCAGGCGCTCGAACGGGCCGACGGCGAGCCAGAGGGCGCGCAGGCGCAGCGTCGCCAGGGCGTCGGTCGGCTCGACGCGCGCCTCGCTGTGCAGGATGCTGCCGTCGCCGTCCGGCCCCGGCGCGACCCAGTGCGCGAACAGCACGCGGACCGTCCGCGGCGCGTCCCATGCCGCGAACTCGTCGGGTCCGCTCAGCGACGCGTAGTCGCGCTGCAGCGTCCAGATGCGGCCGCAGAGCCCGGAGATCGAGTGATGCCGGCCCTCGTCGAGGACCGTGAACGGGTCCTCGGCGAGCAGTTTCATGAACGACTGGTCGGGCGGTACGCCGGGAATCCGCCAGCGCACGAGCCGGCCGATCGTGCGCGTGTGGTCGAGGCGCACGCTGCGCGCCGCCGCCCACAGCGCGTCGGGATCGGCCTGCGCGCGGCGCTCGTGGCGCGTGACGATCTCGGGTGCGGGCAGCCAGGCGTCGAGGTCGATCGCGGCGTGGGCTTGCGGCTCGGCCATCCTCTGCATGATCCCCCCGTATCCTGCGCGCACTCGTGCCCGGCGGATCACAACCCCTGCGGGAGCTCGTCCTGCGCGCCCTCGCCGAGGACGTCGGCGACATGGACGTCACGAGCGAGGCGACCGTCCCGGCCGGCACGCGCGCGGTCGCGACGATCACCCAGAAGGCGCCAGGCGTCGTGTACGGCCTCGACGCCGCGGAGATCGCCTTCATCGCGCTGGACCCGGAAGTGCGCCTCGAGCGGCTCGGCCCGGAGGGCGAGTGGCGCGAGGCGCCCGCGCCGGTGCTGCGCGCGACCGGCGACGCCCGCGCGCTGCTCGCCGCCGAGCGCACGGCGCTGAACTTCCTGCAGCGGCTGTCGGGCGTCGCGACGCTGACGGCCCGCTGCGTCCACGCCGTGGAGGGGACGGGCGCGCAGATCCTCGACACGCGCAAGACGACGCCGGGGCTGCGGATGCTCGAGAAGGCCGCGGTCGTCGCGGGCGGCGGCGCCAACCACCGCGCGGGGCTCTACGACATGGTGCTCATCAAGGAGAACCACGCCGCGCTGGCGGGCGGCGTCGGCGCCGCGGTGCGCGCCGCGGCGGCGGCGTTCCCCGAGCTCGAGCTCGAGGCCGAGTGCTCGACGCTCGCCGAGGTCGACGAGGCGCTGGAGGCGGGCGCCAAGCGGCTGCTGCTCGACAACATGGGACCGGACGCGCTGCGCGCGGTCGTCGCCCACGTCGGCGGGCGCGCACGGCTGGAGGCCAGCGGCGGGGTCGGCCTGGAAGGGCTCAGGGGTTACGCGCAGACCGGCGTAGACTGGATATCGATCGGGGCACTGACGCACTCCGCTCCCGCCCTGGACCTGTCGCTGCTCCTGGAGGCGCTGCCATGACGCTCCTACAGCTCTACGACGTCGCCGAACTCAAGAACGAGGTGCGCGCGCTCGCCCATCAGCGCGATGCGGTGATCCTCGCCCACAACTACCAGCTGCCGGAGGTCCAGGAGGTTGCAGACTACGTCGGCGACTCGCTCGGCCTCTCGCGTCAGGCCGCGGCGTCGGATGCGTCGGTGATCGCGTTCTGCGGCGTGCACTTCATGGCCGAGACCGCCTCGGTGCTGTCACCCGACAAGACGGTGCTGATTCCCGACATCGCGGCCGGCTGCTCGCTCGCCGACGCGATCACGCCCGAGCAGCTTCGCGACTGGCAGTCGCAGCATCCCGGCGCGATCACGGTGATGTACGTCAACACGACGGCCGAGATCAAGGCGATGACCGACTACTGCGTGACATCGGCGAACGCCGTCTCCGTGGTCGAGCACATCCTGCGCGAGCATGGCGCCGACACGGAGATCCTGTTCGGCCCGGACATGTTCCTCGGCGCGTACGTCGAGAAGCGGATCGGCCGCGCCCTGCACGTCTGGGACGGCGAGTGCCACGTCCACGCCGGGATCCGCCCGAAGGACATCGAGCAGGTTCGCTCCGAGCATCCGGGGGCCGACTTCCTGATCCATCCCGAGTGCGGCTGCTCGACGTCGGTCATGGAGTACAGCGCCGCCGGCGACATCGCGCCCGACGGCGTCCACATGCTGTCGACGGGCGGGATGCTGAGGTACGCGCAGGCCGCCGAGCCCGGCCGGACGGCGATCGTGGCGACGGAGATCGGCATGCTGCACCCGCTGCGCGAGGCCGCGCCCGACACGGAGTTCATCGCCGCCAACGAGCGCGCCGCCTGCACCTACATGAAGATGATCACGCTGCCGAAGCTGCGCGACGCCCTGCGCGACGGCGTCCACGAGGTCAAGGTGCCCGCCGCCGTCGCCGAGCGGGCGCGGGTGCCGATCGAGCGGATGATCGCGATCTCCTAGTGCTGCCGGCGCCGGGCCGCCGCTTAGATCCGGTGGTGCGCCGGCTCGCCGCCCCGATCGCCTAGGGTGGCGCGGTGCTCCTGCGCCGCTGCCTCACCGCCGTCCTGCTGGCCACCGTCGTGCTCGCGGGGTGCGGCGACGACGAGGCCGGCCCGCAGACCAAGGAGGGCTTCATCTCGGCCGCCGACACCGTCTGCGAGGAGCTCTTCAGCGAGTTCGCGCAGGCCAGCCAGGAGACGCCGACGACGCCGCAGGAGGTGGCGCAGGCCAACGACGAGCTGGCCGACACGTACGAGAAGCTCGCCCGACGCCTCGACGAGGTGCCGCTGCCCGAGCGCGGTGCGGCGCGGACGCAGGCCCAGGCGTTCGTGGCGTCCGTCCGCTCTGCCGAGCCGCTGCTCGACGACCTGCGCGCCGCGTCGAAGCGGTTCGTCGACGCCGCCGAGGCCGGTGACCGCCAGGCGGTCGCGACCGCCGGCAACGACGTGCGCAGCGCGCTCGACGCCTTCCGCTCGGCGCGCGCGGACTCCGACCGGCTGGCCGTCGAGTACGGGCTGAACTTCTGCGGCAACCTGGGCTGAGCGTCGTGCTGCCGGGCGGCGTCGCGCCGCGCGGCGGCACGGGCGGCTGCGCTTACGCGAAGTCGTCCTCGCTGTGCGGGCCGACGCACGCCACAGCCAGCGTGTCGGCCACGTCGCGTGCGACCTCGGTGACCTCGTCGAGCGTGACGGCGTCCAGCGCGGCGATCGCCCCGTCGGGATCGATCTGCTCGCCGAACACGATCGACTGCGCGGCGGCGTGGCGCGCGACGGCGTTCGTGTTCTCGAACGCGAGCACCCTGCGCCCGGCGGCGTAGGCACGCGCACGCCGCACCTCGGCCTCCGTCGGGCCGTCGTCGCGCAGCTCACCGACGATCTCGCGCATGCGGGTGTACGCCTCGATGCACTTCGTCGAGTCCAGCCCGGCGGCGAGCTGCAGCAGCGGGACGTCGGCGTGTGCGTGCGAGACGCCGTAGACCGAGTACGCGAGGCCGCGCTGCTCGCGGATCTCGTCGAACAGCCGCGAGCTCATCGAGCCGCCCAGCAGCGTGGCGTAGATCGACAGAGCGGCCCGCTTCGACGGATCGCTGACGTCGACCCTCGGGCGGTAGGACATCCGCAGGTGCGACTGGTTGGTCTCGCGCTGCTCGACGATGACGGTCGGCTCGAACGGCGGCGCGGGCTCGAACGGCTCGGGCGGCGTCAGCGCCGGAAAGCGCTCGAAGAGCTCCGCCAGCGCGCCGTCCTCCGCGAGGTGCTCGAGGTTTCCGACGATGAAGGCGCCGCCGCGCTGGCCGGCCCAGCGGCGGTTGCGGAAGGCCACCATCGCGTCGCGCGTGAAGCTGCGCAGGTGCTGCTCGGGACCGAGCACCGGCCGCCCGAGCGGATGCTCGCCGAACGCCGCCCGGTCGATCAGCTCCTCGGCCACCGATGACGGCTCGTCCTTGTAGCGCTGGATCTCCTGGATGACGACGCCGCGTTCGCGATCGAGCTCCTCGGCGTCGAGGTGCGGGCGCCCGACGAAGTCCGTCAGCAGATCGGCGGCGTCGGCGGCGGCCTCGGCGCGGACCGTGATGTGAAACGCCACGAGGTCGTGCGACGTGTAGGCGTTCAGCGACCCGCCGAGCGTCTCCGCGGTCTCGTTGACGTCGCGGTAGTGCGGGTACTTCTCGCCGCCCTTGAATACGAGATGCTCGAGGAAGTGGGCCATGCCGTTCTCCTCCGGTCGCTCGGTGCGCGCGCCGGCGTCGAAGGCCACGAGGATGGTGACGGCGCGGGTGCCGTCGATCCCGATCCGGTGCAGTGGCAGGCCGTTGGCGAGCGTGGAGGAGGCGATCGTGATCATGGACGAAAGGTAGCGCCCGCCGCTGCGCGCTACCGCCGGCGCGCGACCGCCGCGACGGGCACGCGCTGCACCGCGAGGATCGCCGTGTCGTCGGCCTGCTCGCCGACCTCGAACGCCGTCAATGCGACGTCGATCCGCTCGACCGCGTCGTCTGGGTCCGTGGCGCCCTCGAGCGTCCGCGCGAGGCGCTCCTCGCCGAAGCGCTCGCCGGCGCCGACGGTGTCGAAGACCCCGTCGGTGAACAGGACGAGCAGGTCGCCCGGCTCGAGCTCGTGCTCCGTGCGCTGCCAGTCGTCGATCGCGTACGCGCCGAGCATCGGCGAGAAGCTGCCGATCGGGCGCACGCCGCCGGCGCGCACGAGCAGCGGCAGCGGGTGGCCGGCGCAGACGACATGCACGGTCGCGCGGCCCTCGCCGTCCTCGGACAGCAGCACCGCGGCCACCGAGCACAGCGACATCGCGTCGAGCGCGAGCAGCTCCCTGTTGAGGGTCCCGATCGCCGCGAGCGGATCCTCGAGCAGCGTCGCGGCCGTGCGCAGCGTGTGCCGTGCGAGACCGGTCAGCGCCGCGGCGGCCGCGCCGCGCCCGGCGACGTCGCCGACGATCGCCAGCCAGCCGCCGCTGACGGCGAACGCGTCGTAGAAGTCCCCGCCCACCCAGTTCTCGTCGCCCGCCGGCCGGTACAGCGTCGCCGCCGTCCAGCCCGGCATCTGCGGCAGCCGTCCGGGCAGCAGGCTCGTCTGCAGCGTGTGCGCGATGTTCGAGCGCTCGGTGTACAGGCGCGCGTTCTCGACGGCGGTGCCGGCCCTGCGCGCCAGCTCCTCGGCCAGCGCTACGTCGGCCTCCTCGAAGCGCCGGCCCGACTCCGAGCTGATCAGCGTCAGCGCTCCGACGATCTTCGCGCCCGTCGTCATCGGGACCGTCAGCCCGGCGTGGATGCCGACGCTGCGCAGCAGCTCGAGGTGCTCCTCGTCCTGGGCGACCGCCGCGAGCACCTCCTCCGAGATCTCGTTGACAAGCTGCGCCTTGCCGTCGCGCATGACCTGCGCGGTGCCGGTCGGCGCGTCGGCCCGCGTCGGATAGCGGTCGCCGATCCGCCGCGCGAAGGCGACCTTGTCGGGGTCGATGTGCGCGACCGCGACGCTGCGGATGAAGCCGTGACCGTCGGGCATGCTGACGGCGCACCAGTCCGCGAGCTGCGGCACCGCGAGCTCGGCGACCTGCTGCAACGTCCGCTCGTAGTCAAGCGACGACGACAGCACCTCGCTCGCGCGCGCGAGCATCCGCTGCGTGAACTCCGCGCGCTTGACCTCGGTGATGTCCTCGATGACGTTGACGACGAGCTTGAGCGCGCCGTCGGAGCCATAGACGCCGGAGGCCTTGGTCAGGCGCCAGGCGAGCTCGCCGGACCTGCGGTCGACGGTGCGCGTCACGAGCGGCTCGGGCTCTTGCACGCCGGCGATCACCTGCCGGCCGGGCAGCTCTTCGATGCGCAGCGGCGAGCCGTCCTCCTTTGCCGTCTCGAAGCGGTTGACGAGCTCCTCGACCGGCGTTGCGATCAGCTCCTGGGGCGACGCGAAGCCGAGCATCCGCGCAGCGGCCTCGTTGGCGTAGATCAGCGATCCGCCGGTGTGCTGCACGGTGACCGCCTCGGCGAGCGTCGACAGCGCGGCGGTGAGCTGCGCCTCGACGGTCTCCAGCTCGGAGAACAGCCCGGCGTTGTCGAGCGCCAGCGCGGCGCGCCCGGCGAGCACCTTCGCGAAGTCCAGGTCCTCGTCGTGGAAGCGGCGCCCCGAGTGTTCGGTGTCGATCAGGGTGAGCGAGCCGAGCCTGCGACCGCGGGCGCGCAGCGGCACGATCACGAACGACAGGGCGCCGATCGCGCGCAGCCGCGCGAGATCCTCGGCGTCGACGGCGATCTGCTGCAGGAGCTCGTCGTTGACGCTCGTCATGAGCAGCGGCTGCTCGACGTCGCCGCCCGTGTCGACCGTCGCCGGTGGCCTGTTCAGCAGCGCGGCCTGCGTCGCCGCGCTCTCGCGGCCGGTCGACGCGCGCACGGCGAGGCGCTGCAGCTCTCCGCCGCTGATCGCGTCGACGATGCAGACGTCGGCGATCTCGGGCACGACGATGTCGTTGAGTCCTTCGACCGTCTCGCCGAGAGTCCGCGTGCCGTCGGCGATCTCCGCCACGGCGGCGAGCACGGCGAAGCGCTGGCGGTCGCGCCCGACCTGCGCGCGGCTGCGCGCGAGCAGCGCGGCCAGCAGCGCCGACGCTCCGACGAGGCCGACGCGGTAGAAGTAGACGGCCTCGCCGACGCCGCGCCACGCCGCGCTCAGCAGGACGAGCGCGATCGCCGCCGCCGCGACGACCACCACCTCGCGCGGGCCTCCGATCAGCGCCGTCAGCAGCGGCGCGACGACGGCGAACCCGACGACGGCCACTGCCGGCTGCGCCCACGCATCGGCGACCGCGAGCAGCGCCACGATCGCCAGCCCCGGCGCGAGGGACACCGCGTCGATGGCGCTGGGCGACCACCGGTGCCTGGACGGCGTCACGCGACCGATTCTACGACGGCTCACGTTCGCTCACCCGATCCGCGGATCCTCATGTGGACTCGGGCGGCAGGGCGCTCGAGCTGCGGCCCAGCCTGGATCCACGCTCAGCCGGGCGGATCCTGCGGCGTCCGGAACGCGCCGCCGTCGATCAGCTCGATGCGGTAGCCGTCGGGGTCGGCGACGAAGGCGATCCGCGGCAGGTCGTCGCGGTCGCCGGGGTGGTACGGGGGCTTCTCGGGCTGCACGCCGAGCGGCTCCAGGTCGCGCAGGACCGCCTCGACGTCGTCGACCGTGAGCGCCATGTGGTTGTACCCGGTGCCGAGGTCGTAGGGCTCGTCGTGGCCGCGATTGACCGTCAGCTCGAGGACGTCGCCGTCACCGGGCAGCCCGAGGTAGAGGTTGTAGGCGGACGCGAAGTTCAGCCGGCCGCGCGGCTCGAAGCCGAGCGCGCCGTAGAAGGCCTGCGACGCCTCGGGGTCGCGGACGCGAAGGCAGGTGTGCACGTAGCGGGTGGCCATCGGGAGCTCCTTTCAGTCGGTTCACGCGGAGGATCTCGTCGCGCTCATGCGGCCAGGATCCTTGCCGACGCCCACAAGCGTGCACCACCAGTACCCGTGCGCGCGCGCAGGGCAACGAGTCGCCCCGCGCGCCACGACCCGTCGCGGTGGGCTCGCCCGGACGAGCATCGTCGCGCCGCCGTCGCGCGGCCGCGCGCCGCACCTGCCGGTGCAATTCGGCGTGCGTATGCCACCACCGACGGCCACTGGCGATAGGTTCTTGGCACATGTCCGCCTCCGAGCGACACATCCGCGCACGTCATCTGCCCGCCGCCCGCGGGCGCCAGGAGAGCCGCCCGCTCGCGCCACCCGCGGGGTCGGCCGAGCGCCCGCCGGACGCTCGCAACGTGATCGAGTTTCGCGATGTCTGCATGCACTACCCGGCCGGCGACATCGGCCTCGACGGCGCGACGTTCGACGTTCGTCGCGGCGAGTTCCTGTTCATCGTCGGCTCCACCGGCTCCGGCAAGTCGACGATCATGCGGCTGCTGATCAAGGAGCGCGAGCCGACCTCGGGCTCGATCCGCGTCGCCGGGCGCGACCTGCACGCACTCGACCGCAAGAAGGTGCCGTACTACCGCCGCAACATCGGCGTGGTGTTCCAGGACTTCAAGCTGCTGCCCAACCGCACCGTGTACGACAACGTCGCCTACGCGCTGTCGGCGACGGGTGCGCGCCGCAAGGAGATCCGCGGCAAGGTGCCTGACGTGCTGCGCCTGACCGGCCTGTCGACGAAGCTGCACAGCTACCCCGATCAGCTGTCGGGCGGAGAGCAGCAGCGCGTCGCGGTCGCCCGCGCGTTCGTCAACCACCCGCCGCTGCTGCTCGCCGACGAGCCGACCGGCAACCTCGATCCGCATACCTCGCTGGGCATCATGCAGCTGCTGTACCGGATCTACCGCGCCGGAACGACGGTGCTCGTCGCGACCCACGACTCGCACATGGTCGACCGCATGCGCCGCCGCGTGATCGAGCTGCGGGGCGGGCGGATCATCCGCGACGAGGCCAGCGGCCTCTATGCCCAGCGCGACCAGACGACCGACGAGTTCTCCGACATGCTCGACCACGCCTACGGCGAGCTCGGACGCGATCAGCCGCAGGGACTGGACCTGCTGCAGCGTGAGCCCGAGCAGCCGACGACGCACTGGGACCGGCCGCGCGACTCCGACGGCTGGCGCAACTACTAGATGAACCTGGCCTTCTTCATCCGCGAGGTGACGCGGTCGCTGCGGCGCGACACCGGCCCGCCGTTCGCCGCCATGGCCTCGGTGCTCGTGACGATGCTCGTGCTCGGCGTCTTCATCCCGATCGTGCAGGCGACGAACGGCGCCGCCAACGAGGTGCGAGAAAAGGTCTTGGTGGACGTCTTCCTCAAGACGACCGCGACCGACGCCGAGGCCGAGAGCGTGCGCCGCAAGCTCACGCAGGACACGCCGCACGTCGGCAACGTCGTGTACGTCTCCAAGGCCGAGGCGTACGCCAAGGAGAAGAAGCAGAACCCCGAGGCCTACGAGCTGCTGGGCTCCAACCCGCTGCCCGACACCTTCCGCGTGACGCCCGACTCGCCGGGCAACGTCGACAAGCTGCGCGACGCGCTCGCGCCCGCCAGCGCCAGCGGCGAGCGCTCCGTCATCCACCCGGCGATCGACGAGGTCAAGAACCGCCGCGACGAGACGAACAAGATCCTCGCCGGCACGAAGGTGGTCAAGCTCAGCATCGGGTTCCTCGCTGCGCTGCTGATCCTCGCCTCGGTGCTGCTGATCTCCAACACGATCCGGCTGTCGCTGATGGCCCGGCGGCGCGAGGTCGCCGTCATGAAGCTCGTCGGAGCGACGGACTGGTTCATCCGCTGGCCGTTCGTGATCGAGGGGATCATCGTCGGCGCGATGGGCGGGGTGCTGGCGATCGTGCTGCTGCTCGTCGCCAAGGTCGCCTTCATCGACCCCTTCAAGCAGGAGTTCTCCCTGATCACGGCGACGGACACCGTGAACTTCGGCGTGCTCGTCGCGATCCTGCTGTTCGCGAGCGTCGCCGTCTCGGCGGCCGGCTCGGGGCTGTCGCTGCGTCGCTTCCTGCGGGTCTGAACCCGCGCCGGGTCAGGCGCGCGCGGCCGCCGCGCGCCGCTCGTGTCGGTGCGCGAGGTCGCGCTCGACGAGATCGCTCATCCGCTCGCAGGCGCGGCGGGCGAAGCGCTGCTGCTCGCGCCGGCCGACGAGGCGCAGGCCCAGCCGCACGAGCGGGTTGCCCACCCGCGCGCGCCGCGAGACGACGTGGATGCGAAACTCGACCGCGCCGTCGTCGAGCCACTTCCAGACGGCGTAGTCCATCTTCCCGCGCTCGAAGTGGCCCTCCAGCGTCGAGTAGCTCCAGCCCCAGATCCGCACCGGGCGCCCGTCGACCGTGCGCCGCTCGTCGGTGACGTCGCCGACGCGGCAGCCGACCAACAGGCGCAGCGGGCCGAAGCGGACCTGCAGCAGCATGTTGCGGTCCGCCAGGCCGAGATCCGGGTCGTAGACCGCGCGCACGATCGCCGGGTCCGCGAAGGCGTAGTCGCACATGAGGCGCTGCGCGATCGTGAAGCTGCCGTTTGCGACCGGCTCGCCCGCCGGCTCGGACGGCAGCGGCCGGCAGTGGTCATCGACGTTCCAGCCGCTCTGCGGCCCGGCGTGGGCGAGCTCGCCGGGATCGACGTTCAGCGACCGGTCGGCGAGCCGCGCGAGCGCCCGCTGCGCGCGCGGTGAGGCGGCGAGCTGCTCATCGAGCATGGGCGAGCTGGGCCGGATCGACACATCGCGTGGTGATCGCGACGCGCCCGTCGCGGGTTCCGCCGGACAGCTCGATCAGCCGCTCGATGACGGACGTCCACATGTGCAGCTGCACCTCCTTGTTCAAAGGCACGCGATCGAACAGCAGCTCCGACAGGCGGTCGCCCGCGCGCGCCCACGCCTCGATGCGCACCTCCAGCCGGCCCCGGCCGAGGTCGCCGGCGCTGAAGTGGATCCGCCCGGCCTCGAGGTGGCCGTCGAGCGTCGCAAGGCCGAAGCCGCTTTCTCCGATCTCGACGACGCACACGGGTCCGTCCCAGGGACCCGGCATGCGGACGATGAACTCGTCTCCCACGCGCAGCACGCGATCCTCGCCCGCGACCTTGACGAAGCTGGCGAGGTTCTTCGGCGCAGCCTCGTTCGGATCGGCGGCGAATGCGTCGATCAGCTGCGCCGCCGTGACACGGGCGTGCTTGACGCGTGCGACGTAGCGGCGGTGCAGCAGCGGCCCGTACCCGTCCTCGACGCCCTGGTGATCGCTGCGGTCGGTAGCGGGCGGCAGCGGCGGCGGCGCGTCGGCGTCCGCCGACCCCGGCTCCTCGCGGCGACTCATCGGCGTCGTGCGCCAGAGGTAGTCCGATCCCGTCTTCAGGACACCGAGCGGCCAGCGCGCGGCGGTGGCGGCGCGGCGCGAGATCGTGAGGCGGCGGGGCACCCCGTGCGCTTACCCGCCCGCATGGCCGGCCGCACACCGGGGAAAAAGGCCGCTCAGTGCTCCCTTCGCTGCTTCATCGCGTCGGCCTGAGCAGCGACCACCTGCGGATCGCGTCGATCGCCTCCGTCGGGCTCTGCATCGCGCTGTGGATCCGCGCCAAGACCGTCGATCAGGACGAGCGCGGCAACGCCGAGCGGCGCGCGCTCTTCGTCGGTCTGTGGCCGCCGACGTTCTGGCTGATCAGCGATTCGCTCGAGCTCCGCGAACGTCACGAGCGTCGCCTGCGCTGGCGCTGAGCTCGCCTCACTACCGTATGGGCCCGTGCTCAAGCGCCTGCCCAGCCTCAAGGTCGTGCTCGTCCTGCTCGTGCCGTGCATGCTCGTGCTCGGCATCTGGCTCGGCGCGCACCCGCGGTTTCTGCCGGGGCCGGTGGCCGACGCGCTCGCCGGCTCGGAGGATCGCCGCGTCACGCTCCAGGCGCTGGACACGATCCACGACAGGTACTACCGCGCCGTGCCCCGCGGCACGCTGTCCAACGCGGCGATCGCCGGCGCCGTGCAGGATCTCGACGACCGCTTCTCGGCCTACTTCTCACCGCGCGAGTACAGCCAGTTCCGTGAGGCGCTCGACAACGAGTTCTCCGGCATCGGAACGGCGGTACGCGGCGTCGAGGACGGCCTGCGCATCCAGACCGTCTATCCGGACTCGCCCGCGAAGAAGGCCGGCTTGAAGGTGGGCGACGTCGTCACCGCGGCCGCGGGGCGCGAGCTGGGCGGGCTCGCCGACGAGAAGGCGATCGCGCTCGTCAAGGGCCCCGAGGGCACCGCCGTGACGCTGACGATCCGCCGCGGTGAACGGTCCTTCGACAAGCGCGTGACGCGCGCGCGCATCAGCGTGCCGGTCGTCAGCTCGAGGCTGGCGAACGCCGGCGGCGAGCGCGTCGCGTACATCGCGCTGTCGACGTTCGGGCCGCGGACCGCCCACGTGGAGATGACCGAGGCGATCCGCCGCGCGAAGCGGCGCAAGGCAAAGGGCATCGTCTTCGACCTGCGTCGCAACGGCGGCGGCCTCGTCACCGAAGCGCAGCTGATCGCCAGCATGTTCATCGCCAACGGGCCGATCGTCACGACGCGCGGCCGCGCGGTCCCCGAGCGCACGCTCGAGGCCGTCGGCCAGCCGATCGCCGGCAAGCTTCCGGTCGTCGTCCTCGTCGACGGCGCGACCGCGTCGGCGTCGGAGATCGTCGCGGGAGCGATGCAGGACACCGACCGCGCGAAGCTCGTCGGCGTCAAGACCTTCGGCAAGGGCGTCTTCCAGGAGATCCTGCCACTGGCCAACGGCGGCGCGCTGGACATCACGGTCGGGCAGTACTTCCTGCCCAGCGGGCGCAACCTCGGCGGCGCCGGCACGAAGACCGGCTCCGGCCTGAGCCCCGACGTGCGCGCGCAGGACGATCCCGACACCAAACGCGACGAAGCGCTCGACAAGGCGCTCGACGTGCTGGCCGACGAGCTGTGAGCAAGCGCCAGCCGGCGCGCAGGCCGGCACGCAAGCGCCCGTCGGCGGCGAGCCAGGACGGCCCCCGCAGCGGCGGGCCGTCCGAGCAGCGGCCGAAGGCCGGCGATCAGCGCGAGCAGCGTCCCGGCGAGGGGCTCGTCGCGACCGTCGACAAGCGCGGGCGCTTCCTCGTCGCCGTGCCGTTCTTCGAGCGCGGCGGCCGGATGGTGCTCGATCGCGACTCGCGTACGCGCGTGGGAGACCTCGTGCTGGTGCGTCCGGCGACGCGGGCCGGCGGCCATGCCCGGGTCGTGCGCGGCCTCGGCCGTCCGGACGTCGCCGCCGACGTGCTGGAGGCGCTGATGCTCGACCGGGGCCTGCGGCGGCGCTTCGATCCCGCCGTCGAGCGCGCGGCGAGGAAGGCGCGCGACGCCGGGGTGGACGCCGAGGTCGCGCGCCGCGACCTGACGGGGCTTGTGACGTTCACGATCGATCCCGTCACCGCGCGCGACTTCGACGACGCGATCTCCGCCGAGCAGCGCGACGCGGGGCGCACGCGGATCTGGGTCCACATCGCCGACGTCAGCGCCTACGTGCGCCCCGGCTCGCTCGTCGACCGCGAGGCGGCGCGGCGCGGGACGAGCGTCTACGTCCCCGGGCGCGTCGAGCCGATGCTGCCCGAGGCGCTCTCCAACGACGCCTGCTCGCTCGTGCCGCACGAGGACCGCGCGGCGGTCACGGTGGAGCTGGACTTCGCCGGCGCCGACGTCAAGCGGGTGCAGTTCTTCCGCTCGACGATCCGCTCGGATGCGCGGCTGGACTACGAGCAGGTCGACCGCGTGTTCGCGGGCGACGAGGACGCGCAGGAGCCCTGGGCGACGTCGCTGCAGGCGGCGCGCGCGGTCGCGCACGCGCTCCACGAGCGGCGCCTGGCGCAGGACGCGCTGGAGCTCGAGACGAGCGAGCCGGAGTTCGCCTTCGACCGCGGCGGCCATGTCGCCGAGTCGCGGCCCAGTGAGCAGACCGAGTCGCACCGGCTGATCGAGCACCTGATGATCGCCGCCAACGAGCAGGTCGCGAAGCTGCTGAGCGAGCGTGGCGTCCCGACGCTGTATCGCGTGCACGAGAAGCCCGAGGGCGAGAAGGCGCTGCGGCTCGTCGAGCAGCTCGCGTCGCTCGACGTCGCGACGCCGCCCGCTCGCGAGCACATGGCGCCGAGCGAGGCGGCGGAGGTGATCGCCGCCTGCTCGCGGGCCGTCGCGCAGCACACGGCACGCACCGGCCACGGTCGCGACGCGCTGACGTTCCTCGTGCTGCGCGCGCTCAAGCAGGCCTACTACAGCCCGAAGAACCTCGGCCACGCCGGCCTCGGCCTGACGCACTACGCGCACTTCACGTCGCCGATCCGGCGTTACCCCGACCTCGTCGCCCACCGGGCGCTGCTGAGCGCGGTCAACGCGGGCGAGCAGCCGCCGCGCGCGCCGGACCTCGAGGACGCCGGCGCCTGGTCGTCGTCGCGCGAGCGCGACGCGATGGCGATCGAGCGGATGGCCGACCGCGTCGCGCGAGCGTTCCTGCTCGAGCGCATGCTCTTCGAGCAGGGCTTCGACCAGCAGTTCGACGGAGAGGTCACGGGCCTGATCGGGGCCGGCGCCTTCGTGCGCTTCGCGGGCGGCCACGAGGGCCTGCTGCCCGTGCGCCGCCTGGGCGGCGACTGGTGGGAGCTCAACGAGGAGGGGACGATCCTCACCGGCGAGCGCAGCGGGGACACGATCCGCCTCGGCGATCCCGTGCGCGTGAAGGTCGAGCGCGTCGAGACGGCGCGCGGCCGGGTCGACCTCGTCCCCGTCGCCGAGGCCGCGTGACCTCGCGGTCGCGACCCGTCAGTCGGTCGCCTGAGGAGCTGGGCCACGCTCAACCCGCCGCTGCTGCACGACGGCGCGGATCTCGCCCCAGTCGACGTCCTTGAAGTTGTGCATCGGGCAGAACTTCGGCCCGCACATCGAGCAGAACTCGGCCGACTTGAAGTAGTCGTCGCCGAGCGTCTCGTCGTGAATCGCCTGCGCGGTCTCGGGGTCGAGCGAGAGCGCGAACTGCTCGCGCCAGTCGAAGTCGAAGCGCGCCTTGGAGAGCCTGCGGTCCCACTGCGCGGCGCGCTTGTCGCCGCGCGCGAGGTCGGCCGCGTGGGCGGCGATCCGGTAGGCGATCAGGCCCTGCTTGACGTCCTCGGCGTTGGGCAGCCCGAGGTGCTCCTTCGGCGTGACGTAGCAGAGCATCGACGTGCCGTGCCAGCCGACGATCGCGGCGCCGATCGCCGACGTGATGTGGTCATAGCCCGGCGCGATGTCGGTGACGAGCGGGCCGAGCGTGTAGAAGGGCGCCTCGTGGCAGACCTCCTGCTGGCGGCGCACGTTCATCTCCAGCTGGTCGAGCGGGACGTGGCCGGGGCCCTCGACCATCACCTGCACGTCGCGCGCCCACGCGCGCTGCGTGAGCTCGCCGAGCGTGTCGAGCTCGGCGAACTGGGCGGCATCCGACGCGTCGGCGATCGAGCCCGGCCGCAGGCCGTCGCCGAGCGACAGCGAGACGTCGTGCTCGCGGCAGATCTCGAGGATGTCGTCGAAGCGCTCGAAGAGCGGGTTCTCGCGCTTGTGGTGGACCATCCAGCGCGCGAGCAGCCCGCCGCCGCGCGACACGATCCCGGTCACCCTGTGCTGGCACAGCGGCAGGTGCTCGAGCAGCACGCCGGCGTGGATCGTCATGTAGTCGACGCCCTGGCGCGCCTGGCGCTCGATCGTCTCCAGCAGCAGCTCGGCGGTCAGCTCCTCGGCGTGGCGCAGGCGCTCCATCGCCTGGTAGATCGGCACGGTGCCGATCGGCACGGCGGCGGCGTCGAGGATCGCCTGGCGGGTCTCGTCGATCCGCCTGCCGGTCGAGAGGTCCATGACGGTGTCGGCGCCCCAGCGCTCGGACAGCGTGAGCTTGTCGACCTCCTCGGCGAGCGACGAGGTCGTCGGCGAGTTGCCGATGTTCGCGTTGATCTTCACGCGCGCCTTCAGGCCGATCGCCATCGGGTCCAGCGCCGTGTGATGGACGTTGGCGGGGATGATCATCCGGCCGCGCGCGACCTCGTCGCGGACGAGCCCGGGATCGAGCTGCTCGCGCTCGGCGACGCGCCGCATCTCGGGCGTGACGGAACCCCGGCGGGCGAGGTGCATCTGCGTGCGGCAGGTCGCCGTGGACTGAAATGCGGTACGTGTGCAGCTGCGCATGTCGAATCTCCCTTCGCTGGCATGACCCAGATCAGGTTCGTCGGGTCGGCGCTAGTCAGCGCCCTCTCAGCCCCTCCGACAGGGGCCCCCCGGATGTCTGCGAGCACCGCACGCTACAGGGCTTCGGCGGCGGTGGCGGTCGCCGCGCGCAGTCGGCGGCGCGGGGTAACGCCTGCGACGCGTCATCCTTATGGGTGAGCATGCAGCCTGCCACCGTCACGAGCTCGGCGCCGCCCGACACCGGCGCGGACACGCCGATCGACCGCGCGACTTATCAGCAGCTCGCGGGACGCGCGAAGCTGCTGTCGTGGGCGAGCCTCGCCTACATGACGCTCGAGGGCGCGATCGCCATCCTCGCCGGCATCCTCGCCGGCTCCGTCGCGCTGATCGGCTTCGGCCTCGACTCGGCGATCGAGGGCTTCGCGAGCGCGATCATCGTCTGGCGCTTCACCGGCGCGCGGATGTTCTCGCCCGCGGCCGAGGAGCGCGCGCAGAAGCTCGTCGCGATCCAGTTCTTCATCCTCGCGCCGTACGTCGGCTTCGAGTCCGTCCAGGCGCTCGTCGGTGGCGAGCGCGCCGACGTCAGCTGGCTAGGGATCGCGCTCAGCGCGACGAGCGTCGTCGTGATGCCGTACCTCGGCATCGCCAAGCAGCGGATCGCCGACCGGATCGGCTCGGCCGCGACGCGCGGCGAGGGGCGCCAGAACCTGCTGTGCGCCTACCTCGCCGGCGCGCTGCTCGCCGGGCTGCTCGCCAACGCGGCGCTCGGGGCGTGGTGGCTTGACCCGGTCGTCGGGCTGCTGATCGCGGCGGTCGCCGTCCGCGAGGGCCTGGAGACGTGGCGCGGCGAGGGCTGCGCCTGCACGTCGGACCCGCTCGCCGGGCTGTGCGAAGCCGACCGCACGGGCGAGGATCTCTGCGCGCGCGGCGGCGCGCTGCCACTACCCTCGGCTGATGGCCAAGGCCAAGAAGCGCAAGGTCGCACCCGGTGACGTCGCGTCCAACCGCTACGCCTCCTATCGCTTCGAGCTGCTCGAGCGGCTCGAGTGCGGCATCGCGCTGCAGGGCACGGAGGTCAAGGCGCTGCGCGAGGGCGGCGCGCAGCTGAAGGACGGCTACGCGCTCGTCCGCGACGGCGAGCTGTACCTGCACAACGTCCACATCCCGCCCTACGGCCCGGCCGCCCGCGCCAACCACGAGCCCGAGCGCGACCGGCGGCTGCTCGCGCACCGCCGCCAGATCGACAAGCTCGCCGCACAGGTCAAGGAGAAGGGGCTGACGCTCGTGCCGACGCGGATCTACTTCTCCGACGGGCGCGCGAAGGTCGAGATCGCGGTCGCCAAGGGCAAGGACCAGTTCGACAAGCGCCAGTCGATCAAGGAGCGCGAGAGCAAGCGCGACATGGACCGGGCGCTGCGCGAGGTCCGGCGCTGAACGTGCCGCCGAGCGCCGGCGCCCTGCGCGCCTACGCGATCTCGCGCCGGCGCGTCAGGACCGCGCCGGCGATCCCCAGCGCGACGCAGTAGCCGGCCAGCACCAGCCCGCCGTCGGTCTGGCTGAGCAGGTCGACGCTCGGCGTGTTCTGCAACGCCAGCAGCGCCTCTCCGGGGAAGTACTGGCCGACGTCGGTGCCGATGAACAGCGCCACCGTGCCTGCGAGCAGGAACAGCACGAGGCCGACGATGATCGTCAGCACCTGGTTTCGCAGCACCGCGCCGAGCGCGACGCCGAACAGGCAGCCGAGCACGAGCCCGACGCCGACGCCGACGTAGCCGTCGACCGCCAGGTCGGAGTCGATGTCGACGCCGCGCGAGGACAGGATCGACAGCCCGAGGCCGGCGTGGACGGCGATGTACAGCAGCGCCCCGATCACGCCGACGGCAAGTCCGACGGCGAGCTTGGCGAGGATCACGCGCTCGCGCCTGGGCGTGATCACGAAGGTCGAGTTCGCGGTGCCGTGGCGGTACTCGTTGGTCGACAGCAGCGCGCCGAGCGTGAACATGAAGACCGTCGCGAGGTGCGTGCCGATGATGAACGTCGAGACGTTGCCCCGGCGCAGGTCGTCGATGTCGCCCAGGGCGGTCGCCAGGCCTGCGGCGAGGCCCTCGATGAGCACCATCGCCCCGAGCAGCGCCCACGTCGTCCGCACCGACACGAGCTTCAGCCACTCGGACCTCAGCGCCTTCATCGGACGTTCCCGCCTTCGCCGGTCAGCTCGAGGAAGCGATCCTCGAGCGTCGTCACCTCGTGCGTGAGCTCGAAGATCGGGATGCGGTGCTCCGCCGCCAGCATGCCGATCTCCTCCAGCGACGCGTTGTGGACGTGCATCGCGTCCGGCCGCCCGTCGCGGGTGACGCTCGCGCCGGCGGCCTCGAGCAGGTCGCGCAGCTCGTCGGCGCGCGGCGAGCGCACGAGCGCGGGCCGCCGGTCGCCCTTGACCAGCTCGGCCAGCGACCCCTGCATGACCAGGCGGCCGGCGCCGATCACGACGACGCTGTCGACCGTCTGCTCGACCTCGGAGAGCACGTGGCTGGAGATCAGGACGGCGCGGCCCTCGCCGGCGAGGCTGACGAGGATGTCGCGCAGCCAGCGCATGCCCTGCGGGTCCAGGCCGTTGGCCGGCTCGTCGAGCATGAGGATCCGCGGATCGCCGAGCAGCGCCGCGGCCAGCGCGAGGCGCTGGCGCATGCCCATCGAGTAGCCCTTGACGCGGCGGTCGCGGGCGGGCGTCAGCTCGACCATGTCGAGCACCTCGTCGACGCGCGAGTTCGGCAGTCCGGCCGCCGCCGCGATCGTGCGCAGGTGCCCGCGCCCGGAGCGACCGGGATGCACGTCGTGCGCGTCGAGCGCGGCGCCGACGGCGTGGACCGGGTCCTTCAGCTCGTGAAACGGCCTGCCCATGACGAGCGCGCGGCCGCTCGTGGGGCGTACGAGGCCCAGCAGCGCGCGCAGGGTCGTCGACTTGCCGGCGCCGTTGGGCCCCAGAAATCCCGTCACGCGCCCGGCGTCGACCGTGAAGGACAGGTCGTCGACCGCGAGCGTCTCCCCGTAGCGCTTGGTCAGGCGCTCGACCGTGATCTCGGCCATGCCGACAGGCTAGTGGGCCGTCCCGTTGCAGGACCCGCCAGCGGCTACGACGGGATGTCGCGCTCGACGAACGTCAGCCCCATGCCGACGGCGCAGACGACGATCAGGCCGAGGTAGACGGCGAGGATCGCGATCCGGTGCGCGGGCTTGACGAGGTAGTACGCGAGCGTCTCGTCACCGCCGGCCCTGCGCGCCTTCCAGCGCCTGTAGGTCTCGAACGCCGCCAGCAGCAGGATCAGGATCAGGACCGGGTTGGGGACGGCGAACGTCAGCACGAGCATCGCGAACAGGCCGACGAACCACATCCACGGCGACAGCGCCGCCATCGCCCGCCCGCCGTCGAGCGGCACGACGGGCAGCAGGTTGAAGAGGTTCAGGAAGAGGCCGGTGAAGATCAGCGCGTACCAGAAGTCGTCGCCGGTCGAGACCGCCAGCGGCAGCAGCGCGAAGCAGCCGATCACGCCGAGGATCGGCCCGGCGAGCCCGACGCGAGCCTCGGCCGTCGCGTCGTCGCCGAGCGACTTGGCCATGACGGCGGCGCCGAGGAACGGGATGAACATCGGTGCGCTGGCCTCGATTCCCTCGCGGCGCAGCTGGATGACGTGGCCCATCTCGTGGACGAGCAGCAGCAGCACGAAGCCGAGCGCGAACTTCCAACCCCAGATCAGGCTGTAGGCGGCGATCGAGACGAGCATCGTCGCCGACGTCGTGAGCACCTTGACCTTGGGCAGCAGCAGCAGCAGAGCCTTGCCCCACTTCAGCGCCAGCAGGCCGATCACCGCCAGCAGCGACAGGCTGCGCCGCCACCACGGTCGCTCGTCGGGCTCCGGCGCGGGATCGGGCGCCGGCGCGTCGAGCTGCTCGGGGGCGCGCGCCACCGGCTCCTCGAGGGTCGAGGAGGCGGCGGGGGCGGGGCGGAAGCCGGGCGGGGCCGGCCAGTGCTGGCTCATGGCATCCATTGTGACAATGCGCTGGCGCGCGGCTGGACGGATCAGGCGCGCCGGCCCGGACCCTGGACGCCGATCAGGAAGAATCCGCGGTCATGACCGCGATCATCAGCAAGGTCGACTTCGTCGCCGTCCCGACACAGGACCCCGAGCGGGCCCGCAGCTTCTACATCGACACGCTCGGCCTCGAGGCCGACGACAACGCCCGCTTCGAGTTCTGGGTCGGGCCGACGTGCTTCGGGATCTGGGAGCCCGACAAGCAGGGCATCCCGTTCGCGCCCCAGAAGAACGCGCACATCGCCTTCCACGTCGACGACGTGGCGGCCGCGCGCGCCGAGCTCGAGGAGAAGGGCGTCGCCTTCAACGCCCCGACCTTCGACACCGGCGTCTGCCAAATGGCGCTGTTCAGCGACCCCGACGGCAACGACCTGATGCTGCACAGCCGCCACAGGCCCTACGACAGGCGGGCCTGAGCGCGCGCGGCGCGTCTTGCGGCGTCCACGCACGTCCGCGCGCACGCCGACGCGGCGTGCCGCGCGGAGCGCCGCCGGAGGCGGCTCACGCCTCCGCGAGCGCCCTGTGCGCGGCCGCCTCGGCCTCCTCGAGCTGCGCCTCGACGAGGTCCAGGCCGCTGTCCCAGAAGCCCGGGTCGGCGAGATCGATGCCGACGATCCGGCCGAGCTCCTCGGGGCTGCGAGAGCCGCCGGCGCGCAGCAGCTCGAGATAGCTGGGGACGAACGACTCGCCCTCGTCGACGTAGCGCTTGTAGATCGACAGCGCCAGCAGCTGGCCGTAGGCGTAGACGTAGCCCGGCGTGGAGATGAAATGCGGCACGTAGGACCACCACGAGCGGTAGCCGTCGGTCAGCTGCACGCTGTCGGCGAGCATCTCCTCCTGCGACTGCGCCCACAGCTCGTTGAGGCGCTCGACGGCCAGCTCGCCCTCGCCGCGCCGCGCCGTGTGGACGAGCTCCTCGAAGCGGTTCATCGCCGTCTGGCGGAACACCGTCGCGATCGACCCCTCGATCGACTCGGCGAGCAGCGACAGCCGCGACTCCGGCGTCGGGGCCTGGTCGAGCAGGCGCCCGAAGACGAGCGTCTCGCCGAAGACCGACGCGGTCTCGGCGAGCGTCAGCGGCGTGCCCTGCTCGAGGATGCCGCGCGGGCGGGCGAGCTCTGCGTGCAGGCCGTGGCCCATCTCGTGGGCCAGGACGAGGACGTCGCGGCGCTTGGCCGTGTAGTTGAGCATCAGGTACGGGTGCTCGCTGGGAACCGTGTAGGCGGCGAACGCGCCGCCGCGCTTGGCCGGCCGCGGCGGGGCGTCGATGCGGTTGTCGTCGAAGAACGCGCGCGCCGGGTCGCCGAGCTGCGGCGTGAACTCGGCATAGGAGGCCAGCACGAGCTCCTTGGCGTCCTCCCAGTCGACCGGCTCGTCGTCCTGCGTCACGGCGGCCATGCGGTCGTAGTCGGCGAGCTTGTCGATGCCGAGCAGCTGCGCCTTGAGGCGATACCAGCGGCGCGCGATCTCATAGCGGTTGCGCACCGCGCTCAGCAGCGCCTGCACCGACTCGTCGGAGGCCTCGTTGGCGAGGTTGCGCGCCGCCAGCCAGTTGTCGTAGTGGCGCAGGCGGTCGTCGACGGCCTTGTCGTGCAGCAGCGTGTTGAAGATGTAGGCGCGCGTGCGCAGCCCCGGAGCCAGCGCGGCGGTGACCGCCTCGGCGCTCGTGCGGCGCACGTCGCGGTCGGGCGACATGAGCCGTGCCAGCGCCGCGTCCAGCGGCACGGGCTGGTCCTCGTCGGGCAGCGCGACCTGCAGCGCCGAGACCTGTTCGCTGAACAGCCGCGACCACGCGGAGGCGCCGGAGATCGACTTCTCGGCGAGGATCTTCTCCTCCGGCTCGGAGAGCAGGTGCGGGCGGTAGCGGCGCGCGGAGCGCAGGAAGTGGCGTGCCGTCTCGATCCCGTCGGCCGCCATCAGCTCGTCGGCGCGGTCGTCGTCGAGCGCCGCCCACTCGAGCTCGAAGAACAGCAGCTGCGTCTCGATCGCCGTGCTCTTCTCCTGCATGCGCTGCATGAGCGCGCCGATCCCCGGATCGGCGGTGTCGACGCTGAAGCTCAGCATCGCGTAGTGGCCCGAGCGCGAGGCGAGCTCGGAGATCTCCTGTAGCTCGCGCACCGCGGCGGCGAACTCCGGACCGGTCAGCTCGGCGACGCGGCCTGCGTAGGTGTCGGCGAACGCGTTCGCGCGCTGTCCGGCCTCGTCGATGAGGCGGTCGGCGCCGGCGTCGCCCTCGCCGTGGACGAGTGGTGAAAGGTCCCAGCAGACATCTTCGACGGTCATGCGCGGAGGATAATTGACGCAGATTGCGAGATTTGTGCGTTTCGGCTCTTGCCGCACGCTCGCGGGCGGATCTATCTTGCGGCTGCGACGCGGAACTGGAGCCGCAGAGAGCGAGGCCGCCGAGGTGTGAGGCCGCGCCACCCAGACGCCGGGGCGCCTCTTCGGAGTGCGACCGGGCCAGGGTTCCTCAGGCGGCCCCGGACCGCGTCGCACTACGTTCAGCCTCGATCTCGGTGAGAGGGTCGTCGTGTCGGGCGGTGGCGTCCGAGACGACCGGTAGGTCATCCTGGGCAGGGCTTTTCACGGCTGCGCCGGCAGTCGGGGCCCGTGCGGGGGGTGACCTTCATGGTGCACGATGAAGGGTCGGTCGGACTGGACTGTCCTGCGGTCGCCTCTTGGCGATGGGCGGGCGGTCGCTGATGCGGGGGTCGTGCCTGCGCGACGCCTGCGCAGCGGTTGGGGACCTGAGGCGCTCGTCGATGCCGCGGTCGGTCCGGGTGACCGGGCGGGAGCGGCGAACGCGGGGGCGACGGTGATGACGTCGTTGTCGGCGATGGCGTTGGGCGCGGACTGCATCGCTGACTGCGACGTGCTGCGCGCCGGCAGGTCCGGTCAGGTCCCCGGGTGTGAGGTGACGGCGCCGTCGACCGTTCAACCGCAGCGACGCGCTCGGTCGTCGAGCCCGCCGATCAGGCCCCGGTTCGGGCTCTATGGCGACTTGACCTCGATATCCGCGGTGAGTTCGCCACAAAGGGGTGAATCGATCGGCTGCTCGCAGGAGCAGCCACCGGCGATCGTGGACGAACCGCTGTCGCCGGCGCGCCCTCGGGTCGATCGGCGGCGCACCGCAGGGTCGACAGGCGCGACGAGGCCGACGTCATGGCGCCCGCCAGGAGCCGCCGATCGGCGCTGGGCCATGATCGGCGCCGGCGATGCGCCGCGAAGATCGGTGGATCCAGGTTAAGCGTGTGCTCGGAACACGCTTAGACGCGCTCGCGAGTGGGCAGCCGCGAACGGTGTGAGCGCTTCCGGTCCATCTCCTCGTGCGACCGGCGTCGACATCCCGACGCTGATGATCACGGCCGCGGCCTCTGCCACGGCCGCGTACGTCTGCTCGAAGATCTGGGCGCCGGGCACGCTCGGAGCGGCGGCGACGACGCCCGTGCTCATCGCCCTGCTCAAGGAGGCGTACGCCAAGCCGGCCGACGTCGTGACCCGCGTCGTGCCGGTCCGCGGCGTCGTGCGCAGCACAGCGCCGGGGGGAGACGAGCCCTACGACCCCGTCCGTCCGGAGCCGGTCCAGCCCGCCGCCTCGGTTGCGGGACGAGTCCCACAGCCCGGCGAGGTCCAGGGCCGTTCACGGGGGCGAGCGGGACACGCGTGGAAGATGGCCGTCGTCACCGGTCTGCTCGGCTTCCTGATCGCGGCGGTCATCATCACGGTGCCGGAGTTCATCACCGGCAGCTCAGCCGCGGGCGGCGACCGACAGACGACGTTCTTCGGCGGAGACAGCGGCTCGTCGGACTCCGAGGAGTCGCAGGACGAGACGACGACGACGGCGCCCGACGACACGGAGGGCCTGCCGCCGGCCGGCACGGTGACGGTGCCGCCAGCACAGACGACGACCGTGCCTCCGGCGCAGACGACGACGGTGCCGCCGGCCGGCACCGAGCCGGTGCTCCCCGAGGAGCCGGAGCCCGGAACCGAGCCACAGCAACCGTTGCCGTAGCGCAACCGAGCGCTAGACTGGAGCGCGTACCGACACGGGGACGACATGGCTTCGACGTGGTTGACTTCGTGACGGTGGTTGCGAGCCGAGGTGCCAGGAGGCCTCGCAAAACACCTGGCAAAACCATACGTGCGGACTCTCACGAGTACGCCCTCGCTGTCTAGCTCAAACTAGGCGAGTGAGGTTCTGAGCCCGGCCAGCCGGCCGCCGGGATCCTCGGAATCAGAATGCCGGATCACCCGGGGAGGTCCGCTCCCGCCGAACCGGGGACATTTCAGGGAGCTGGCCCTCAGGAACCCCGCCGGCGAGGCGACCTGAGGGCGAGAACAGAGCGCCGGATACGCTCGTAGACGTCACCGTCACGCGATCGCGGACGCGGGTTCGATTCCCGCCGTCTCCACTGCGACAGCTCCTCGCTTGAGTTTCATATGAAGCTCGGGCGAGGAGCTCTCGTCGTTCTGGCGGCATACGGCCGCGCGCGTTTCGCGCAGCCGATCCGCGAATGCGTGTGGCTCGGTCGCGGCTGCGAGCACTGCAGCGATCCCACTCCAGATCGAGGGGCTCGATCGATCGGTCAGATGCCATCGATGTCGGTCGCCGCGATCACCGAGGCCGAGAGCGCGCTCAGCGCGCCGCATCGCACCCGCGCTGAGCGCGCGGCTGCGACCGTAGCGATCTCGATCAGGCGCCCTCTTCGCTCGGCGCGATGTTCGCGTTGAGGCGGAAGACGTTGGCCGGGTCGTAGCGGTCCTTGAGCGCGACCAGCCGTGCGAGGCGCTCACCGTAGGCCGCCCGCACACCCTCGTCCCCCTCGTCGCAGATGAAGTTCGCGTAGACGCCGTCGGCGTGCGGCTCCATCTGCCCGTGGCCCTGGCGCACCCACTCGACGTACTCCTCGGCCCTGGGATCGGACGGTGGCCAGGCGGCGACCACGTTGAGGTCGAAGCCGACCTCGCGATGACCCACCGCCGTCGCCTCCGGGTCGACGCGGCTGGCGGCGCCGCCGACGGCCCAGCCGTTGAGCTGCCAGAACGGCGCCTCGACCGACTCGACGCGACTCGCGAAGGTCTCGATCAGCTGATCCGGGAACGTCTCGAATCGGTGCGACTTCCAGTAGTAGCAGCGGCCATGTGGGGCGCCGCCGTCGAGCATGCCCTGCAGCGCGACGTAGGGAATCGGTCGTACCACCTGAGCGATCGCCGGCGCGACGTCGCGCAGCGGCGCGATCGCCTTCTCGCCCTCGTCCAGATCGCCCGCCCAGGCGAGCACCACGCCGGTGATCGGCTTGCCGAACCGCTCGAGCGGTAGAAAAGGGGCCGGGGGAGCTGCGGCGATGCTGAGCGTGATCCCGAGCTCGTCGGGAGCCTGCGGAGCGAAATCACGCAGGAAGCGCAGCACGCGTGGCATCTCCTCGATCGGCCAGAAGATCGGACCGCCGAGGATGATCGGGCCGACCCGGTGGAGGCGAAACTCGAACGCGGTGGCGATTCCGAAGTTGCCGCCGCCGCCGCGCAGACCCCAGAAGAGCTCGGGCTCTGAGTCCGCGTCGACGCGGAGATGCTCGCCTTCCGCGGTCACCAGCTCGACGGCGAGGACGTTGTCGACGGTGAGGCCGTGCCGGCGCATCAGGTGGCCGAGCCCGCCGCCCAGCGTGAGCCCGCCGACCCCCGTGTGGCTGATGATCCCGCCCGTCGTGGCGAGCCCGTGCGGCGCGCATGCCCTGTCGACATCGGACCACAGCGCCCCGCCGGACACGCGAGCGACCTTCCTCTCGGCATCGACCCGCACCGATCTCATCAGCGACAGGTCGATCATCACCCCGCCCTCGCAGACCGAGTGTCCGGCGATCGAGTGGCCGCCGCCGCGTACCGAGATGCGCAGGTCGCGCTCACGCGCGAATCGCACCGCCGCGGCGACGTCGTCGGCGCCGGCGCATCGCGCGATCAGGGCGGGGCGGCGGTCGATCGCCCCGTTCCAGATCCGGCGGGCGTCGTCGTAGCCCTCTTCGCCGGATCGCAGCATCGCGCCGCGAAATCGCGGCCGCAGCTCGTCGAGCGTGTGCATCGCCGCCGTCGGCTGCCGTTCACTGACTGACATCACGCACCTCCTCTGCCCGCGGGGGCTCCTCGGTATCGAGCGACGCCGAAGGCGGCTGGACGTCGCCGCTTCGGCAGGCTCCGAGAGCCGCCTGGCGCCTCGCCATGCGTCTCGAGCGCGATCCTCCCGCGGGCCGCGTTCCGCGAGCGTTCCTCAGCGCGTTGCGGCGAGCAGCCGCTCGAGGCTCGCGCGAGCGCGGACCTCGAATGCTCTTGCGCCCTGCTCGACGGCGACCTCGATCGCCCGCCGCAGCTCCGCCTCGATCGCGTGCGGGTCGGCATCGAGGCTGGTCAAGAACTCGGCGCGAAGCCGACGGATCTCCGCCTCCCAGAGCTCGGTCCCGCCACCCATCTCAAGCGCCTCATCGGCCGCCGCCAACCCGGCCTCGGCATCGTCGGCGGCCGCGCACGCCTCGAGCAGGATGCGCGTCAGCAGGGCGTGGAAGCCCGGTGTGGCCGGCTGCAGGCGACGGGCGCCGACAACCGTCTGTCGCACGTGGCCGATCCCCCGGCTCGCCTCAGCCGAGCGAACCTCGAGCAACCCGGCGAACAGACCGGCGACGATCGCGATCTGCGGGGCCCTGTACGCGGGGTCGCCGGAGCGAAGCCGGTCCGCCTGACGACGAAGCCGCTGCTCGTCCCCCTGATCGAGCGCCAGCATTCCTGCGAAGACCGCCGCCACCGCGCGGCTGTAGGCATGCCCGCGCTCGTCCGCCAGCGCGAGCGCCCGGTCGCGCGTGCGCTCCGCGTCCCGCTCCTCGCCGAGCAGCCAGAGCGTGTGGGCGAGGCGCGTCAGGCAGACGATCTCGGGATCCTGCCCGTAGCGGATCAGGTGCGCTGAACGTTGCTCGGGCCGGCAGCGCTCGACGGTGTCGGCGAAGTGCGACCGCGCTGCCGCGAGCCTGCCCTGCCAGTAAGCGGCGATCCCGAGCACGTAGCCGCCCTCGACCCTGAGCACCCCGTCGCGCTCACTCTCGCCGCGCATGCGCAGCTGGTCGCCGAACTCGCGCCCGGCCTCGAACTCGCCGCGAGCCAGGCTCCCCAGCGCCAGCGACCGGATCAACGGCGCGTCGAGGTCCACGCCGAGTGATCGAGCGCGCTCGAGCGCCCGCTCGTGAACCTCTGCGACGCGGCCGGAGAGATACCCCTCGACGGCCAGCAGCGGGGTGGGAAGCTCGCTCAGCACACGCAGCTCGAGGGCGTCGCGCTCGGCGCCGGCCGGCAGCTCGGAGACCAGTCGACGGGCGCGCTCGAGGAAGCCCACCGCGTCGGCGCTCGCGTGCAGGCGCTGAGCGGTATCCGCCGCCCTCATGTGCCAGGCGATCGCGTCGTCGGTCGCGCCCGCCGCCTCGTAATGGGCCGCGATCTGGCCGCTCGCGGCATCGAGCGTGTCGGCCGGCGAGCGCTGAAGCGCCTCGGCGACCCGGAGGTGGTGATGGCGCGCCGCCGCGGGGCTGAGCGCGGCGTAGGCCGCCTCCCGGACCTTGCCGTGGCTGAAGTCGTAGGAGCTGGCGTCTCGTGCCCGCACGATCGCTCGTCGCCACAGCTCGTCGAGCCCGCGCACGAGCGCCTCCTCGCTTGCGCGGCTGGCGTCGGCGAGCACCTGGACCGTGAACTCGCGGCCGATCGTCGCAGCCACTCCCGCGAGCTCCGCGGCCTGCTCGGACAGCAGGGCCAGCCGTGATGCGATCACCGCGCGCACCCTCTCGGTCGTCTCGATCGCCCGCGCGGCCGCGTCGGGCCCGGCTCGCAGCGCCTCGACCACGAACAGGGGGACGCCCTCGCTGTCCTGGTGCAGGCGCTCCGCCTCGTCGTCGGCCGGTTGCCGGCCCGTGATCCGCCCGGCGAGCAGCGCCGTCTCCGGCCGGCTCAGTCGCTCCAGCCCGACCTCGGAGACGACGTCGAGCGCCCGCAGGGCGGCAACCAGCTCTCGTACCGGGCGGTGAGCCTCGAGCTCCTCCAGGCGAGCGGTGGCAGCCACCAGGAGGTGGCCCCGGGGCTCCACGCGCAGCAGGTAGTGGACGAACTGGAGGGTCTGGACGTCGCACGACTGGAGGTCATCGACGACGAGCAGCAGCGGGGCGCCGGCGATCAGCATCGCGCGCGCGGCCACCGCGAACAGGCGCCGGCGGTGCTCGTCCTCGGGCAGCCGCTCCGCTGCCGCCAGTTGCGGGAACTCGGAGACCAGCTCGGGCAGCAGTCGCGTCAGCTCGATCAGATCGACCGATGGGAGGCGGCGAAGGCGCGTGGCGATCGGCTCGGATCGAAGCCAGTCGACCAAGGCGCCGTAGGCCATCGTCCCCTCCGCCGGGTAGGAGCGCGACTCTGCGACGACCGCACCACGGTCGGCAGACCACGACCGCAGCTCCTCGACGAGGCGGCTCTTGCCGATTCCGGCCTCGCCGGTGACGAGCACGAGCTGGGCCCGACCGCGCTCGGCTTCGCGCCACAGCTGCGTCAGTCGCCGGCGCTCCGCCCGGCGTCCGACGAGCTGCGGTCTCGCCGCCGACGCCACCGCGAGCCCCGCCCCTGGCTCGTGGGGCGCACCCAGCAGGGCGTCGTACGCCCGGCGGGTCACCGCGGACGGCTCGACGCCGAGCTCGCGCACCAGCGTCGTCGCGCAGGCGTGGTAGGTACGCAGCGCCGCCGCGCGGTCACCGGACATGTCGTAGAGGTCGATCAGCAGCCGGTAGGTCTCCTCGCGCAGCGGCTGTTGGCGCAGGAGCCGCTCCGCATAGCCGATCGCCTCGCCGAAGCGGCCCTGGGCCTGCAGATCCCTGGCGAGGCGGTCGAGGGCCCCGAGCTGGAGCTGCGACAGACGCTCGCGCTCCTCGCGAAGCCACTCGTCGAGGTTTCCCTCGAGCAGCTCGCCCTTGTATGCCTCGACCGCGTCCTCGAGCCGGCCCTCCTCGAGGGCCTGCTCGAACGTCGCGACATCGAGCCACAGCGGAGCATCCGAGCGCCATTGGAGCGTGCGGGCGCGGGCATCGACGAATCGGTGGCTCTCGGGCAACGCCCGCCGGAGGTTGTGCAGGACGTGTCGGAGGTTCGTGCGCGCCTGCGCCTCCGTCGAATCCGGCCAGAGCATGAACGCGACGTGGCCGCGCTGCTGGGGCATCTCTCGATGCAGGAGCAGATAGGCCAGAAGCGACTCGGCGCGGCCCGAGTCCAGGGGCTGCAGCCGTTGCTCACCGAGACGCAGATCGACGCCGCCCAGGAGACGCACGCGCAACGTGGGGTTGCCGCAGGCGGCAGCCATCGAGCCGGATCTCAGCCCGTTGCCTGTCATCGCGCTCCAAAGATAACGGCGCAGACGACCGCCGCCGTCGCGTCCGCGAGCCCAGCGCGGCGACGTCGGCCAGGCCGGGCAGTCGCCACCGTCGCTGCGTAGTTCTCCGGCGCCACGAACCGAGGATTTCGCGGACAGGTGAAGCGTCGTTGCGGCCGATATCTCATGCGTGAGATCCGATCTCGCTGAGACGACCCAGCTTGACCTCGTCGAGGCGCTGCAGCGCGTCGTCGACATGGGTGCGTCCGACCTGCACCTGAAGGCCGGCAACCGGCCGCTCGTCCGCGTCAACGGGCGGCTCGCACGGCTGGACGGCGACCTGGAGCCGCTCAAGCCGTGCGATACCGAGAGCGCGCTGCACGATCTCCTGCCGGCGGGCCGCATCTCGGACTTCGAACGCTGCAACGAGATCGACTTCGCGTACAGCGCGCCGGGGCTCGGCCGTTTCCGCGTCAACGCCTACCGCCAGCGCGGCTCGATCGCGATCGTCATGCGCACCGTCTCGGGGGCGGTGCCGACGATCGACGCGCTCGCGCTGCCCGACGTCGTGCGGCGACTCGCCGAGGAGCAGCGCGGCATCGTTCTCGTCACCGGCACGACAGGCTCGGGCAAGTCGACGACCGTCGCCGCGATGATCGAGCACATCAACGCCACCATGTGCAAGCACGTCGTCACGATCGAGGATCCGATCGAGTACCTCTTTGCCGACAAGCAGTCGTCGGTCGACCAGCGCGAGGTCGGCTCGGACACCGAGTCCTTCGCGACGGCGCTGCGCCAGGTGCTGCGCCAGGACCCGGACGTCATCTTCGTCGGCGAGATGCGCGACGCCGAGACGGTGGGCACCGCGCTGTCGGCCGCCGAGACGGGACATCTCGTGCTCTCGACGCTGCACACGGCCGACGCGGCGGAGACGCTCAACCGGATCCTCGACTTCTTCGAGCCGCACGAGCAGCTCAAGGTCCGCGCGATGCTGGCCGGGACGCTGAAGGGGATCGTCTCCCAACGCCTCGTCCCCGCGCTCAACGCCGGCGGCCGCGTCGCGGTGACCGAGGTGCTCACGATGACCGGTCGCGTCCACGACGCGATCGCCGAGCCGAAGTCGGCCGTCGGACTGACCGAGATCGTCGCGGAGGGCGACTTCTACGGCATGCACACCTTCGATCAGGCGCTCTACGCGGCGACGAGCCAGGGGCTCGTGTCGATGGAGGTCGCGCTGCGCCACGCGACGCACCCGCACGATCTGAAGCTGCTTGCCGCCTCGGGCGGAAAGCTGCGCACGACGATGGCCGACGTCACGCCCGCCGCCGTCGTCGACGCGGCGCACGGGCCGCCGCCGGCACCGCCCGCGCCGGACCCGGTGCCAGCGCCGGCTGCGGCCGTCGCGGCGGCCGACGATCGCCCGCGCCGTGGGCCGTCCGTCGCACCACCCGGCCGCTAGAGAGTCCCAGCCGCCGGCGGCGAAACGGGCGCCCGTCGCGGGCTCGTCGATCTGCCGGCGCGCGGGCCGTGGTGACGCGCGCGCTCGCGCGACGCCGCGACGCCGGCGACGGCTTTGCGGTGGCGCTGCAGCTCTCGTCTACGCGCGCCAGGACCCGACGGTCGCGCCGGCGATCGGGCCGCGGCTGCACGCGCTCGTGCCCGATGCCGAGCTTCACCGGCTCGAGCGCAGCTCGCACTTCGCGCAGGTCGACGGCCCCGGACGGCTCGCCGCGCTGCTCGCGCCGTTCCCCGCGCGCTGACCGCCGCGACGCTCACCGATCGAGCGCCGCCGGCCGGATCCAGCAGCCGGCCGGGCAGCGCTCGCCCTGGAGTGGTTGCAGGCTCAGGCGCAGACGCGCACGGCGGTCGCGGTCAGCACCGCGGCGCAGCGCTCGACGCTCGCGATGTCGGCGTACTCCTCGAGCTCGTGGGCGCCGGCGCCCGCGGGGCCGAAGACGACCGTCGGGATCCCGGCCGCCGATGTGAGCGCCGCGTCCATCCAGGGATGGTCGCCGAACACCTCCGGCTCGGCGCCGAGCGCAGCGCCGGCGGCCGCGCGCAGGACGGCGACGATCTCGGCGCGCGGGTCGATCTCGAAGGCGTCGCGCCACAGGCCGGTCCGCAGCTCGGTGTCGAGGCGCGGATCGGCGGCCGGCGCCAGCGCGAGCAGCTCCTCGAGCTCGCGCCGCACGTCGTCGGCGCGCTCGCCGGGCAGCGTGCGGCGCTCGATGCCCAGCACGCAGCGCTCGGGGTAGCTCGACAGCTCCTGCCCGCCCTCGATGAGCGAGGCGTGGACGCTGGCCGGGCCCAGCAGCGGGTGCGGTGCGGCGTCGAGGCGCTCCTGCAATGCGGCGATGCCGGCGAGCACCGGCCCGATGCCGGCGATCGCGTCGATCCCGCGGTCGGGGCGCGAGCCGTGCGCGGCACGGCCGCGGGTCTCGAGCTCGGCCCAGAGGAAGCCCTTGTGGGCGACGCACGCGCGCAGCGCCGTCGGCTCGGTCACGACGCAGGCGTCGGCCGTGACGCGCCGCAGCACGGCCTGCATGCCGAGGCTCGCGTGCTCCTCGTCGGCGACGGCCGCGACGATCACGTCGCCGCGCAGATCGGCGGCGACGGCCGCGACGCCGGCGAGCATGCAGGCCGCGACGCCGGCCTTCATGTCGTGCGCGCCGCGCCCGTACAGCCGTCCCTCGCGGAGCTGCGGCTCGTGCGGGCGCTGCATCCCGGCGACGCCGACGGTGTCGGTGTGGCCGTTGAGCATGAGCGACGCTCCGCCGCCGCTTCCGCGCGCGACGGCGACGACGCTGGGGCGCCCCGGCGGATCGTCGACGACCGTCACCTCCAGGCCGCGCTCGGCCATCCACGCTGCGACGTACTCGGCGATCTGCTGCTCGCCGGCGGCGCCGGGGACGAGCGCGGGGTTGACGGAGTCGATCGCGACGAGGTCGGCCAGCAGCCCGGCGGCGTCCACGCGGCCGCTAGGTCTGCGGCGGGGGCGCGAACGCGCTGAGCAGCAGCAGCTGCGCGACGCCTGTCACCAGGCGCGAGAGCTCGATGTCCGAGTCGGGGACGATCCACCACGTCTGGCCGTGGCGATCGCCCTCTTCGAGCGCCGGTCCGAGCAGCTCGCCCTCGGTCGAGATCAGGCACGGCAGCGGGTAGCGAGCCTGCGGGCCGCCGGCGGCGGCGTACTCCGTGCGGCGGCAGTCGACCGACCAGCCGGCGACGAACTCGGGCGCGCGCATCAGGCTCGGCGGCGAGATCGGAACGCGCTCGTGCGGCGGCTGGCCGATGCGGCGCAGGAACTCGGCTGCGACCTCCTTCGGCGTCAGCGTGCGAGGCAGATTCGCATCCTCGACCTTCTCCAGATCGCTGCGCGTCTGGTCGCTGCTGAGCGCCATCGCGCGGTCGAGCCAGTGCTCGGGAAGCTGCGCGCGCGGCACGTTCGTCGCCTCCGCGAGGGCATAGCTGCCGATGTCGGCGCGGCAGCTCTCGCAGTACGGGCCGCCGGCGCGGATCGCGATCTCGTAGCGGCTGAGGGCGTCGGGCGAGATGCCTGCCGGGGCGTCGGGCAGCAGCCGCGCGTGGGTGTCGCAGATCATCGCCGCGCACCGGTGACAGGAGTCGACGGCCATCTGGCCACAAGCGCACACGCCGACGTTCCCATTGCTGTAGCTCACGCCGCGAAAGTGTATGCCCGCAGAAGGCGGCTGTCACGCGTCCGGCGCCTAGACTGGCGCGCGTGTACGCCGACGACCTGCTCACACCGTGGGCCGAGCAGACGTTGGCGCTGCTGCCGCCGGTCACGCTCTTCGACGCCCACACCCACATCGGCGTCAACGATCCCGACGGGTTCAAGTGCACCGCGCGCGAGCTGCTGGAGACGCTCGCGCCGACCGGCTCGCGGGCGGTCGTGTTCCCGATGCACGAGCCGGCCGGCTATCCGCCGGCCAACGACCACGTCATCGAGCGGGCGGCGGACTCCGGCGGCCGGCTCGTGGCGTTCTGCCGCGTCGATCCGCGGGCCGATCCGGTCGCCGAGATCAGGCGCTGCGTCGCCGCCGGCGCGCGCGGGATCAAGCTGCACCCGCGCGCGGAGCTGTTCGACTTCGACGAGCCCGGCGTGCGCGCCGTCGTGGCGGTGGCCGAGGAGGAGCGCCTGCCGATCCTGATCCACGCGGGCAGGGGAATCCCCGCCCTCGGCCTCCACGTGCTCGAGTTCGCCCGGGAGTTCCCCAGCGCGCGCTTCATCCTCGCCCACTGCGCCGTCTGCGACCTCGCGTGGATCTGGCAGCGCATCCACGAGTACCCCAACGTCTTCTTCGACACGGCGTGGTTCAGCGCCGCCGACCAGCTCGCCGTCTACTCCCACATCCCGCCGGGACAGATCCTGTACGCGACCGACATCCCGTTCGGCACGCCGGCGCTGACGGTGATCGCGTCGCTGCGGCCGGCGCTTCAAGCGGGCCTCACGCCGGCGCAGCTCGAGAGCGTCATGGGCGGCCAGCTCGAGCGGATCGTGGCGCGCGAGGACATCGTCGACCTCGGCCCCGCCGTCGGCGACGGCCGGATCCGCCGCGATCCGCTGCTCGCCCGCGTCGAGTACTTCGTCGAGGCGGCGTTCGGGATCGCGATCGGCGGCGGCGAGAACGCCGAGATGATCGACCTCGCGCGCCTGGCGACGCTCGTCGGCGACGAGGCGCCGCAGGCGCCGCTGGCCGCGACGATCCGCGAGCTGCTGGCGCTTGCGCTGACGCTCCCGCTGGGCGACTCGCTGACCGAGCGCTTCGCCCACGTCCACCTGCTCGTCACCGCGGCGGCGATCGCCGCGACTCCCGATGTTCCCGTCGCGTAGCGGGCCGGACACGATGTCGGGACGCGCCTCGTCGCGCTGCTGCGCGACACCGGCTCGTGGCGCTCCCGCGCGAGTGCGGAGGCTGCCGACCGGGGCGGGAATCGACCGATTTTCCGACGACGGTGCAGCAATGCTCCAAGCCTCGATAACCTCACGTCGGTGACTGGCGATTCGTCAGCCGAGATGACGGCCGATCCTGACGGCCAGACGGCGCTGAAGCCCAACGGGGAGAGCACGGCCGCGCAGGCGGACGATGCATCCCGTGACGACGCCGCGCCCGCATCCGAGCCCCCGCAGTCGAGCGCAGCCGCGCAGCCGGCCGAGCCGGCCACCGGCGAAGGACCCGCCGCGGAGCAGCCCGCCGCTGCGGCTCCGGCCGCCGAGCAGCCCGCCGCCGCGGCTTCCGGATCCGAGCAGCCGGCCGTCGAGCAGCCGGCCGTCGAGCAGCCGGCCGTCGAGCACCCGGCCGCCGAGCAGCAGGCCGCCGACGCTCCGGCCGATGATCCCGCCGCCCGCACTCCGGTCGAGGAGGCGATCGCCGAGGCGCCGGCAGCGGCCGCCGCAGAGCAGCCCGCCCCCGACGCCGAAGGTCCGACCGCCGGAACTGCTGCCGGTGGCGAAGTCCCCGCCGGCGCCGACGACGCCGCCCCCGTCAAGCCGGACGTCGAGCGGCCTGCCGTCGGACCGAGGATCCTGGGAGTCGCCGCCGAGCCCAAGCCACTGCCCACGGTCAAGGCCACGCTGCCCACCCGCAAGCGCCGCCGCCGTCCGTCGGCCGCCGAGCGCCACCGCCGCGCCTTCTTCTCGGCGCTGACCGAGCTTCGCCGCGCCGGCACGATGCCGTCCGCCGAGCAGCCTTCCGCCGGCGCCGCGCCGGACGAGGCCCCATCGGCGAACGCTCCAGCGGGTCAGACCGCCCCGGCCTCCGGCGCTCCGGCTGCCGACGCGGCTCCCGCAGCGGAGGCTCCGGCAGCGGAGGCTCCGGCAGCGGAGGCTCCGCCAGCGGAGGCTCCGGCGGCTGAGGCTCCGGCAGCGGAGGCTCCGGCAGCGGAGGCTCCGGCGGCTGAGGCTCCGCCAGCGGAGGCTCCCGCAGCGGAGGCTTCCCCAGCGGCGGATCCGGTTGCCGACGCCCCCGCCGCAGGCGACTCCGTCGCCGCCGACGAAGCCGCCGCATCGAAGCCTGATGGCGCCGGCGCCGCGACAGCCGACGAGTCCGGCGCAGCCGGCCAGGACCGCTCGCCGACCTCGCCCGCGCGCGTCACGGCGGCGATCGAGCGCGTCGGTGGCGCCGAGGTCATCAAGGAGGCGCTCAAGCCCAAGCAGGACGAGAAGGGCCAGCCGCTGAAGTGGGCCGCCGTCTGCGCGCAGTCCGCCGAGGGAATGAAGCCCGGCGATCCGGTGTTCAACGCATGGGTCCGTCTCGCCGCGACGCCCGTACGCGAGGTCAAGGCGCTGCTTCCGCGCCCGCCCGAGGCCGAGCGCTCCGAGCGCGGCCCCGGCGGCCGCCGTCCCGGCGGGCAGCGCTCGGCGGGCGGGCGGCCGCGCCGCGACGACCGGCCCAACCGCTCCGAGTACGCCTCCCACGCGCAGGACGGCAAGCTGCGCACGAGCATCCGCATCGTCACCGGCCACGACGAGGACCAGGAACGTCGCGAGCGCGAGCGCAATCGCAAGGAGCAGCGCGAGGCCAAGCGCCGCGCCGAGCGCGAGCGGCTCGCCCGCCTCGGCTACTGACCGCACCGCGGCTGAACCGCCGCGCGCGATGTCCGGCAAGCACCGCAATCTCGAGCTGAAGGCGGTCGACCCCGACCCGCATGCGACGCTGGAGGCGGCGCTCGAGCTCGGCGCCGCCGACCAGGGCCTGATGCACCAGCGCGACACCTACTTCCATGCCGTCATCGGCCACCTGAAGCTGCGCGAGGCGCCGCCGCATCCCGCCGAGCTGATCGCGTATGACCGCGCCGATCTCGCCGGTCCGGCCGTCAGCCTCTACCGCATCGTCCCGGTCGGCGACCATCTCGCGCTGATCGATGCGCTGAGCGACGCGCTCGGCGTGCGCTGCGTCGTCGAGAAGGCGCGCCGGCTGCTGCTGTGGCGCAACGTGCGCATCCACCTCGACCGCGTCACGGGGCTCGGGCATTTCGTCGAGCTCGAGGCGATCGCCACCGCACCCGGAGGGCTCGACGCGCAGCGCGATCGCGTCGAGCAGCTGCGCCGCGTGCTCGGGATCGCCGACGAGCGGCTCGTCGCCCGTGGCTACGCCGACCTGCTGACATGACCAGCCTCGCCGGCAGGACGATCGTCATGTCCGGCGGCAGTCGCGGCATCGGGCTTGCGATCGCGCTGCGCGCCGCCCGCGACGGCGCGAACATCGCGCTGCTGGCGAAGACCGCCGAGCCGCATCCGCGCCTGCAGGGCACGATCCACAGCGCCGCCGAGGAGATCGAGGCCGCCGGCGGGCAGGCGCTCGCGATCGTCGGCGACGTCCGCGACGACAGCACCGTCGCCGATGCCGTCGAGCGCGCCTTCGAGCGCTTCGGCTCGATCGACATCGTCGTCAACAACGCCAGCGCGATCGACGTCAGCCCGAGCACGACGATCGCGATGAAGCGCTACGACCTGATGCAGGACGTCAACGCGCGCGGCACGTTCCTGCTGTCGCGCACCGCCGTCCCGTACCTGCGCGACGCCGACAACCCGCACGTGCTGACGCTCAGCCCGCCGCTGAGCCCGGACGCGAAGTGGCTCGGCCCGCACCTCGCGTACACGCTGGCGAAGTTCGGCATGAGCATGTGCACGCTCGGCATGGCCGCCGAGCACCGCGATGCCGGGATCGCGTTCAACTCGCTGTGGCCGCGCACGATCATCGCGACCGCCGCGGTACAGAACCTGCTCGGCGGCGACGCCGCGATGCGCCGCGCGCGGCGCCCGGAGATCGTCGCCGACGCCGCCCACGTCATCCTGACGCGGGCGGCGCGCACGACGACCGGCAACTTCTTCATCGACGACGAGGTGCTCGTCGCCGCCGGCGTCACCGACCTGGACCCGTATGCGTACGTGCCCGGGGCAGAGCTCCAGGTCGACCTGTTCCTCGACGGCTGATCGTCAGCCGACGTCCGCGCCGCGCAGGCGGCGCGGACGCAGCCCGAGCGCCGACCACAGCACGGCGACGACGACCAGTGCGAGCAGCAGGTAGGTGCCGGCTCCGATGCCGCCGTCGCTCGTCGTCGCCGACAGCGCCTTGACCTCGCCGTCGACGAGCTTGGCGTCGGCGCTCGGCTTGGAGCCGAAGTTGCCCTCCGCGCCGGAGACGAGGATCGCGACGAGCGCGGCCTTGCCCGCGGCCGTGTCGAGGTTGTCGACGGTCGGCACGTCGAG
>JBKHXR010000044.1:0-46966 GCA_046565905.1 Thermoleophilia bacterium
CGTCGCGATGCCCGACAGCTGCGCGTGGACCGGCGCGGCGCCGACATCGACGTAGCTCACGGTGTCGCCGGCGGCGCCGTGCGCGCCGCCGGTGTTCGCGCCGCCGCCGGTGCCCGGCCGCAGGAGGGCGTCGCCGGCGCCGCCGTCGAGCCGGTTCGCGCCGGCGTCGCCGAGCAGCGTGTCGTCGCCGGCGCCGCCCGTCGCGTTCTCCAGCGTCGCGAGCGTCTGCGCGACGCCGCTGCCCGTCGCGCTGCCACCGCCGAGGTCGACGAGAAGCGCGGCAGCGACGCCCGCGAAGCTGACGGTGTCGCCGTCGGCGCCGTGCGCGCCGCCCGCCGTGCCGTGCGGACCGCCGGTGCTCGTGCCGCCGCCCGCGCCGGGTGCAAGCACGTCGTCGCCCGCGCCACCGTCGAGGTCGTTGTCGCCCGCGTCGCCGGCCAGCGTGTCGTCGCCGCCGCCGCCCGTGAGGTTCTCGACCGTGGCCAGCGTCTGCGCCAGACCGGTGCCGGTCGCCGTGCCCGCGAGGAGATCGGCGGCGACGTCGCCGGTGACGTCCTCGTAGCTCACGGTGTCGCCGTCGTCGCCGTGCGCGCCACCCGCCGTGCCGTGCGTCCCGCCGGTGCTCGCGCCGTTGCCGCCGCCCGGGCGCAGGAGGTCGTCGCCCGCTCCGCCGTCGAGCTCGTTGGCGCCAGCGTCGCCGACGAGCGTGTCGTCGCCCGCGCCGCCGGTGAGGTTCTCGATCGAGGCGAAGCTGTCGTCCTCGCCGGCCTCGCCGCCGGCCAGCGTCGCGAGCGACGCGACGACGTCCTCGCCGGCGGTGCGGTCGGCGTAGGAGACGGTGTCCTCGCCGTCGCCGCCGGTCAGCGTGTTGTCGCCGTCGTCGCCCGCCAGCACGTCGTCGCCGGCGCTGCCCGTCAGGTGCTCGGCGCCGGCGAGCGTCTGCGCGACGCCCGCGACCGTCGCCGTCCCGGCGGCGAGGCTCGCCTGCACGGTCACCGCGGGCGCCGCCAGCGGCGCGGCGTCGGCGTAGCTGATCGTGTCGCTGCCGCCGTTGCCGTTCGCCGAGCCGCCGCCGCCGCCGGGCGCCAGCAGGTCGTCGTCGCCGCCGCCGCTCAGCGTGTCGGCGCCGCCGCCGCCGCGCAGGACGTTGGCGCCGGCGTCGCCCGTCAGCGTGTCGTCGCCAGCGCCGCCGGTGAGGTTCTCGATCGAGTCGAGGTCGTCGTCCTCGAGCGTGCCGCCCTGACCGCCCGACCCGGTCGCGAGCGAGGCGGTCACCGGCTCGGCGGCGGTGCGGTCGGCGTAGGAGACGGTGTCGCCGCCCGCGCCGCCGGCGAGGACGTTGTCGGCGTGGTCGCCGGCCAGCAGGTCGTCGCCACCGCCGCCGGTGAGGTTCTCGACCTCCGCGAGCGCATGGACGGGGTCGGGGTCGGCGCCCGGGTCGAGCAGCGTCGCCGTCCCGGTGGCGAGGCTTGCCGCGACCGGCACGGACGTCAGGTCCGCGAAGCTCACGGTGTCGCCGGCCGCGCCGTGCGCGCCGCCGGTGCTCGAGCCGCCGCCGAGGCCGGGCAGCAGCACGTCGTCGCCGGCTGCGCCGCTGAGGACGTCGTCGCCGGCGAGGCCGCGCAGCTCGTTGGCGCTCGGGTCGCCGGTCAGCGTGTCGTCGCCGGCGCCGCCGGTGAGGTTCTCGATCCCGGCGAGCGTGTCGCTCTCCGCCGTGCCGGCCTGGCCGCCGGACTGCGTCGCGAGCGATGCGACGACGTCCTCGCCGGTCGTGCGGTCGGCATAGGAGACGGTGTCCTCGCCGCCGCCGCCGGTGAGGATGTTGTCGCCGTCGTCGCCGGCGAGGACGTCGTCGCCGGCGCTGCCGGTCAGGTGCTCGGTGCCGGCGAGCGTCTGCGCGGCGCCCGCGACCGTGCCCGTGCCGCCGGCGATGCTCGCCTGCACGGTCACGGCCGGTGCGGCGAACGGCGTCACGTCGGCGAAGCTGACCGTGTCCGTGTCGTCGCCGCCGTCGGCCGCGCCGCCGCCCGCGCCGGGCATCAGCAGGTCGTCGCCGCCGAGGCCGCTGAGGATGTCGGCGCCGGCGCCGCCGCGCAGGACGTTGGGATCGCCGTTTGCGGTCAGCGTGTCGTCGCCGGCGCCGCCGGTCAGATTCTCCGCCGTGACGAGAGTCTGCGTGGCGCCGTCGACGGTCGCCGTGCCGCCGGCGAGGCTCGCCTCGACGCCGACCGGCGCCGGCAGGTCCGCGTAGCTGATCGTGTCGCCGCCGGCGCCGTGCGCGCCGCCCGTGTTCGAGCCGCCGCCGCGCCCGGGCACGAGCAGGTCGTCGCCCGCGCCGCCGTCGAGCGCGTTGGCGCCGTCGTCGCCGGTCAGCGTGTCGTCACCGTCTGCGCCCGTCAGGTTCTCGACCGTCGCCAGCGTCTGCGCGACGCCGGTCCCGGTCGCGGTGCCGGCGACGTCGAGGGCGAGGCCGGCGGTGACGCCGGCGTAGCTCACCGTGTCGCCGGCCGTGCCATGCGCGCCGCCCGTGTTCGTCCCCCCGCCGAGGCCCGGGACGAGCAGGTCGTCGCCGCCGCCGCCGGCGAGGTCGTTGTCGGCCGCGTCGCCGGTCAGCGTGTCGTCACCGTCGCCGCCCGTGAGGTTCTCGACCGTGGCCAGCGTCTGCGACAGGCCCGTGCCGGTCGCGGTGCCGGCGACGTCGGCCGCGACGGCGGCCGTCACGCCCGCGTAGCTCACCGTGTCGCCGACGTCGCCGTGCGCGCCGCCCGCCGTGCCGTGCGTGCCGCCGGTGCTCGCGCCGCCGCCGAGGCCGGGCCGCAGGAGGTCGTCGCCCGCGCCGCCGTCGAGGTCGTTGTCGTTCGCGTCGCCGGTCAGCGTGTCGTCGCCGCTGCCGCCGGTCAGGTTCTCGACCGTCGCCAGGGTCTGCGACAGGCCGGTTGCGGTGGCCGCGCCGGCGACGTCGGCCACGACGTCGGCGCTCACGCCGGCATAGCTGACGCTGTCGCCGCCGATGCCGTGCGCGCCGCCCGTGTTCGCGCCGCCGCCGAGGCCCGGCCGCAGGACGTCGTCGCCGGCGCCGCCGTCGAGGTCGTTGTCGCCGGCGTCGCCCGTCAGCATGTCGTCGCCGGCGCCGCCGACGAGGTTCTCGACCGTCGCCAGCGTCTGCGCGACGCCGGTCGCGGTGGCCGTGCCGTCCACGTCGGCGACGAGATCGGCCGTGACGCCGGCGTAGCTCACGGTGTCGCCGTCGTCGCCGTGCGCGCCGCCCGCGGTGCCGTGCGCCCCGCCGGTGTTGGACCCGCCGCCCGGGCCGGGCACGAGCAGGTCGTCGCCGCCGCCGCCGTCGAGGATGTTCGCCCCCGCGTCGCCCGCGAGCGTGTCGTCGCCGCTGCCGCCGGTCAGGTTCTCGACCGTCGCCAGGGTCTGCGACAGGCCGCTGCCGGTCGCTGTCGCGGCGACGTCCGCCGTCACGTCGGCGGCCACGCCCGCGTAGCTCACCGTGTCGCCGCTGGCGCCGTGCGCGCCGCCCGCCGTCCCGTGCGTGCCGCCCGTGCTGGCGCCGCCGCCGAGGCCCGGCACGAGCAGGTCGTCGCCCGCGCCGCCGACGAGGTCGTTGGCACCCGCGTCCCCCGTCAGCGTGTCGTCGCCCGCGCCGCCGACGAGGTTCTCGACGCTCGCAAGCGTCTGCGCAAGGCCGGTCGCGGTCGCCGTGCCGTCGACGTCCGCCACGAGATCGTCGGTCACCGCCGCGTAGCTGACGGTGTCGCCGTCGGCGCCGTGCGCGCCGCCCGCCGTCCCGTGCGTGCCGCCCGCGTTCGCGCCGCCGCCGAGGCCCGGCACGAGCAGGTCGTCGCCGCCGCCGCCGTCGAGGATGTTCGCCCCCGCGTCGCCCGCGAGCGTGTCGTCGCCGTCGCCGCCGGTCGCGTTCTCGATCGTCGTCAGCGTCTGCGACAGCCCCGTGGCGGTCGCGCTGCCCGGGGCGCCGGCGAGGTCGACGACGAGGTCGGCGGCGAGGTCGGCATAGCTCACGGTGTCGCCGGCCGCGCCGTGCGCGCCGCCGGCCGTGCCGTCCGTGCCGCCCGTGTTCGCGCCGCCACCGAGGCCGGGCACCAGCAGGTCGTCGCCGGCGCCGCCGTCGAGCACGTTCATGCCGGCGTCGCCCGTCAGCGTGTCGTCGCCACCGCCGCCGGTCAGGTTCTCGACCGAGGCGAGGGCGTCCTCGCCGCCGCCCGTGACCGAGACCGCCACGTCGGTGACGCGCTCGGCGTAGGAGGCCGTATCGGCGCCGCCGTCGCCGTTCAGCGTGTCCGTGCCGGGACCGCCCTGCAGGAGGTCGGCGCCGTCGCCGCCCGACAGCGTGTCGCTGCCGTCGCCGCCGCGCAGGGTGTCGGCGTCCGCGCCGCCGTCGATGTCGACCGGCTGGCTGCCGATCGTCGTGAACTCGTCGTCGCCGGCGCCGAGGTCGCCGGTCACCGTGAACGCCTCGGAGCCCGTGAACGTCACGGCGTTGATCGCCCCGTCGCCGTTGACCACGATCGCGTCGAGGCCGGCGCAGGCGGCCTGCGGCGCCATGTTGATCGTGACGACGTCGCCGGCCACCGCGATCGTCGTGGCGGCGGGCGCGACGCCGGAGTCGATCGTGATCGTCATCGTCGAGCCCGGGTCGGGGGCGTTGGACGTGCATACGCCGGCGGCGGCTGCCTGCGCCTGCCCGGCCGAGCACAGCAACAGCAGCAGCGCACCTGCGCTGCACGCGGTGAGCTGCCGCAGCGACCGGCCGGCGGCCGTCATCTCGCGACCTCGAAGCGCGGCTCGCCGTCGCCGCCGGCACCGGCGCCGGACCGCGCGCCCGCGTCGAAGCGCGGCTCGGCCGGCGAGGCCGCGCGCCTGCGGACGGGCACGATCGTCACCTCGGGGGGCTCGCTCGCGGCCGCGGCGGCGGCCGCCGCGGGCCGGCCGTCGAAGCCGATGTGCAGGTGGTCGCGGTGGTCGCCGTCGGTGAAGTAGCCGGGCTCGTCGATCGCCCACGGCGTCCCGATCTCCGTCGGCCGCAGCGACCCGTCGAGCCGTCCGAGCGCGAGCGCCAGGTCCCTCGCCGCGGCGTTGGACGCGCTCACGGGGGCGCCGCCCACCGAGCCGATGTCGACGGCGCGGCCGAAGGAGTGGTTGGAGACGCTCCCGTTGACGGTGTAGTACGAGTGGCCCGTCTGGAAGACCCAGATCCCGATCGGCGCGCGTGCGGCGGCCTGCAGCAGCAGCGCCGTCACGCGCGGGTCGACGCGGTGGGCGGCGAGATCGGCGCGGGCGCGCTCGTCCAGCGTGATCGCGGCGTCGGCCAGCACGCGTTCGGCGAGCTCCGCTCCCGCCGGGTCGACGACCGGCGTCGCGGCACCGCCGACGGTCAGCCCCAGCTCGAACGGCGCGACGGCGGGCGCCGGCAGCGCGAGCAGCGTGCGCGCCTCGTCGAGCCGCTCCGCGTAGCGCCCGCGATAGGCCTCGAACGGGCGCTCGATGTCGGCGATCCACTCGCCCCAGCTCGCGGGGTCGTCGCCGAAGTCGTCGTCGCCGCCCGCGCGGCGCGCGTCGCGCACGGCGATCGCGTGCTCGACGAACCAGCGCAGCTGAAGCTCGGGCCGCGCGAGATAGCCCTCGTACGCGCCGCTGTCCCAGACGCTCAGCCGCATCTGGAACAGCCCGACGCTGTCGGCGTGCCCGTAGGGCAGGTTGCGCAGCCCCGATTCGACGAGCGCGGCCATCACCGGCAGCTCGCCCGGCAGCCCGGCCTCGCGCGCGGCACTCGCCATCCAGTGGGCGACGGCCACGCGCGACGGATCGTCCGCCACGGGGCTGTCGAGCGCGACCGGGGCGGCGACCTCGAGCCGCGCATCGGCCGGCGCGCCCGCGTCGCCGACGAGCTGCTGCGGGTCTGGTACCCAGAGCGGCTCGGGGGCGCCGTGAGCGCCGGGCGCAGCACCGCCCAGCGCGACCAGCAGCACGACCGCTGCCGGCAGCTGCCTCACGACACGCCCTTCGGGCCGGCGTAGGTCAGCGGCTGGTAGGCCGGGTGGCGAGCGCCGCTGGAGATCGTGACCGTCTGGCGCGGGCGCGCCGGGTCGACGCGCACGATCTGGCCGACTGGCCGGCTGCAGTCGTCGTCGCTCTGCACCACCGCGAGCTCGCGGCCATCGGGCCGCCACGCGACCTCGCAGGCGCGCACGGGCAGCGCCGGCGCGGCCGGGTCGCGCAGGTCGGCGGCCGGCGTCACGAGCAGCGCAAAGCGCGGCAGGCCGCTGTTGGTGATCAGCGCGACGCTCTCGCCCGATGGCGAGTACTGCGCGCCGATCACGCCGCGGCCCTCGACGGAGGTGTCGGTCACGAGCGTGCCGCGCCAGTGCGCCGGGTTCGTCGAGAACGGCCGCGTGCTGCGGTAGCGCAGGATCCCGAACCGCCCCGGCCGGCCGCGCCGGACCGCGAAGACCAGCAGCTCGCGGCCACCGCGGCGCCACGAGATCTGGCGGCCGAGGTCCCAGCGCGGGTCGGCGCTGCAGCGCGGTGCGATCCGCCCCGCGCCGAGGCGCCCGAAGCAGAGGTCGCCGTCGGCGCCCGTCCGGCGGACGAGCGCGACGACGCCGTCGGCGGGCGCCGGCGCGAGCGTGGCGGCGGCGTACTTCGTCGCCCCGTCGTAGACGACGCGCCCGCCCTCGGCCGAGCGCGCGGAGACGAGCAGCAGGCGCCGGCCGACGCGATAGAGCACGCGCCGGCCGTCGGGCGACCAGGACGGCTCGACGGCGGTGCCCTGCGGCGGCGAGGCCTCGCGGACGGTCCGGCCCGTGCGCGGGTCGAACAGGCGCACGAGGCTGCCCGTGTCGAACGCGATCTGCGGCACGCCGGCCGAGACCAGCAGGCGCACGTGCTCCCCCGGGCGCGCGGGCACGCCGGGCGGCGGTCGCACGCCGACGAGCGTTCCCAGCGGCGCCGGGTCGACGGCGCGGACGATCTTCGGCACGAGCCCGGCGGCGACGACGGCGCCCGCGTAGTCGCTGACGCTGCGGCCGTCGATCTCGGGAACGGCCGGCGGAGCGCCATCCGCGGCGGGCGCCGCTGGCGCGGGCGCGCCGGTCTCGCCGCGCGGCGCGGGACGGACGACGAGCGTCACAGCGGTGCCGGCCGGCACCCGCGCGCCGGCGGCGGGCAGCTGGCTTGCGACGACCGACGTCGCGGCGGCGCCCGACGGCAGCACCGGGCCGGCGCTCAGCCGGGCGGCGTCGAGCACGGCCGCGGCGCGCGCGGCGCTCTGCCCGGCGAGCGCCGGCACGACCGAGCGGCGGGCGCCGACGGCGACGAGCAGCGACACGCGCTCGCCCCGCTCGGCACGGCTGCCGGGACCGGGGATCTGGTCGAGGATCGTTCCCGCCCGCACGCCCGCTGCCGTCCGCGACCGCAGGCGCGGGTCGAGTTGCAGGCCGGCGCCGCGCAGCGCGCGCTCGGCCGTCGCGGCATCCCGGGCGCCGGTGACCGTCGGCACGCTGACGCGATCGGGCATCAGGCTCGCTGCGACGCCGGCGGCGGCCAGCAGCACGACGACGAGCGCGATCACCCGGATCGGCAGGACGCGGGCCTGCATGAAGACGACCTGCCGCGTCGCCCGCTGGCCCGCGTCGGCGCCGCGCACCCGCAGCGAGGCGCTGTGCCGCAGCTCCCCGCGCAGCAGCTGCGGCCGCCGCGGCCGCAGCACGACGTCGGCGCTGAAGCGCTCGCCCGGGCCGAGCGCGACGGCGGGCGCGAGGACGTCGGCGCGCAGCGCGCCGCCCTCGGACTCGACCGACAGCAGCGCCAGCACCGGCGCCGCCCCGCGGTTGGTCACGACGGCGCGGTAGCGCGCCCGCAGCCGGCCGCTCGCGAGCGGCGGCTGGACCTCGAGATCCAGCGCCTGAAACGGCGCCACCGCCCGCGCCGGCCGTGGCAGCGGCGCGAGCGCGGCGACGGGATGCGACACGCCACCATCGACCACCGCCGGCGGCTCGTCGATCCTCGTCATGAGCGCGACGCTAGATCACGTGGCACCACCGCTGGAAGGCGTGCGGCACGTCTGCCCGGAAGTCCGGTCGAACGGGTCGCGCCCGCCGTCGGGGTGAGACCATGCGCCGGTGACGACGATCGACGAGGCCCGCGAGCAGTGGGCGCCGGAGGGCGTCTACCTCAACACCGCAAGCTACGGGCTGCCGCCGCGTGACGGCTTCGAGGCGATGCAGGCGGCGCTCGCCGACTGGCGCGGCGGCCGCACGAGCTGGGAGCACTGGGGGGAGTCCAGCGAGGCCGCGCGCGCGTCGTTCGCGCGGATGGTCGGCGTACCGGCGACGCGCGTCGCGATCGGCGCGACGGTGTCGGGCTTCGTCGGGCTCGTCGCGGCGTCGCTGCCCGACGGCGTCCGCGTGCTCGTCCCGCAGGAGGAGTTCACGTCGACGCTGTTTCCCTTCCTGGTCCAGCAGGAGCAGCGTCGCGTGACCGTCACGACGGCGCCGGCGGCGCGGCTTGCCGAGGCGATCGACGCGCGGACCGACCTCGTCGCCTTCAGCGCCGTGCAGATGAGCACCGGCGACGTCGCCGACGTCGACGCGATCGTCGCGTCGGCCCGTCACCACGGCGCGCAGACGCTGCTCGATGCGACGCAGGCGTGCGGCTGGATGCCGATCGACGCGACGCGCTTCGGCGCGGTCGTGTGCGCCGGCTACAAGTGGCTGACGCTGCCGCGCGGGACTGCGTTCATGGCCGTCGGCGACGAGCTGCAGCAGTCGATCGTCCCGCACAGCGCCGGCTGGTACGCGGGCGCCGAGGTGCACCGCAGCTACTTCGGTCCGCCGCTGCGCCTGGCGACCGACGCGCGCCGCTTCGACACCTCGCCGGCGTGGTTCTCGTGGGTTGGCGCGCAACCGGCGCTCGCGTTGCTCAACCGAATCGGCGTCGAGACCGTATACGCACATGATGTCGCCCTCGCCAACCGCTTCCGCGCCGGCCTCGGCATGGCGCCGTCCAACTCGGCGATCGTCTCGGTCGCCGACGACGGCGCCGCCGAGCGGTTGCGGCGCGCCGGCATCGTGGCGGCGCTGCGCGGCGGCCGGATGCGGGCGTCGTGGCACCTCTACAACACCGAGCGCGACGTCGACGCAGCGCTCCAGGCGCTTGCCGCCTGACCGCGTCGCCGAGCGGCACGGTTCCCCCTCGAGGCGCTGGGTAGGCTGAGGCTCCGATGGCGGTTGCAGCCCATCCAGCCCTTGCCGGCGCCCTGCAACACGCCCGCGATCGGACGCTCGCGCTGGTCGCGCCGTACTCCGAGGTGGATCTCGCGCGCGTCCACCACCCGCTGATGAGCCCCCTGGACTGGGATCTCGGCCACATCGCCGCGTACGAGGATCTCTGGCTGGTGCACCGCCACGGCGGCGGCGATCTGCTGCGCGGCGATCTGGCGGCTCTCTACGACGCATTCGAGACGCCGCGCGCCGCGCGCGGCGAGATCCCGTTTCTGCGCGGACGGGACGTGCTCGAGTACCTCGACGCCGTGCGCGCCCGCGCGCTGGAGGTGCTCGACGAGCACGGCCCGGGCGACGGCACGCTCTTCGAGATGGTGATCCGCCATGAGGCGCAGCACAACGAGACGATGCGCCAGACGCTGTTTCTGGCCAATCTCCCCGGCGGCTACCCGACCGGGGCGCCGCGCGACGCCGGCGTGGCCGAAGGATGGATCGACGTGCCCGCCGGCCGCTTCCCGATCGGCGCGCGCGCCGGCGGCTTCGCCTTCGACAACGAGCGCCCGCGCCACGGCGTCGACATCGGCTGCTTCCGGATCGCACGCCGGCCGGTCACCAACGCCAGCTGGCTGCACTTCTGCGAGGGCGGCGGCTACGAGCGGCGCGAGTGGTGGTCAGACGAGGGCTGGGCGTGGAAGGAGGAGTACGACATAACGCACCCCGAGGGCTGGACGGCAGACGGGCGGCCGCGGGACGACCTCGACCGACCTGTGATGCACGTCTCCTGGTTCGAGGCCGACGCCTTCGCCCGAGCGCACGGCGCACGCCTCCCCACCGAAGCGGAGTGGGAGAAGGCGGCGACCTGGACCCAGGAGCCGATCGCGCAGATCGGAGAGGTCTTCGAGTGGACCTCCAGCCACTTCGGCGGCTACCCCGGCTTCAAGGCCTACCCCTATCGTGAGTACTCGGAGGTCTTCTTCGGCGACGGCTACCGCGTGCTGCGCGGGTCGTCCTGGGCGACGGAGGCGCGCGTGCGCTGCACCACCTTCAGGAACTGGGATCTCCCCCAACGGCGGCAGATCTTTGCCGGCGTGCGACTGGCAAAGGACGTGACGTGATGAAGCCGATCCTCGAGGGCGGCGTCGAGGTGCATTCCTACCTCGAAGCCAACGACGAGCGCACGCTCGCCGACGACGTCCTGGACGGGCTGACCCGGCCGCTCAAGGAACTGCCGCCCAAGCATCTCTACGACGCCCGCGGGTCGGAGCTCTTCGACGCGATCTGCGAGCTGCCCGAGTACTACCAGACGCGCACGGAGCGGCTGATCCTCGAGACGCACGCCGACGAGATCGCCGACATGACCGGCGCCGTCGAGCTCGTCGAGCCTGGCTCCGGCTCGGCGACGAAGACGCGGGTGCTGCTCGACGCGATGGCGCGCGCCGGGACGCTCGCGCGCTACGTACCCCTCGACGTCAGCGCGACGACGGTCCACGCCGTCGCGGCACTCTTCGCCGAGGAGTACCCCGGGCTGTCCGTGCACGGCGTCGTCGGCGACTTCGAGCGCCACCTCGGACACCTGCCCGCGGCCGCGGGCCCGCGACTCGTGCCCTTTCTCGGCGGGACGATCGGCAACTTCCCGCCCGGCAGCCGCCGGCGGATGCTGCGCTCCCTGGCCGCGGTGCTCGGCGACGACGGGTACCTGCTGCTCGGCACCGACCTCGTCAAGGACCCCCACGTGATCGAGGCCGCCTACAACGACAGCGCCGGCGTGACGGCGCAGTTCAACCTCAACGTGCTGCACGTGCTCAACCGCGAGCTGGAGGCCGACTTCGACGTCGCCGCATTCGAGCACGTCGCGTTCTTCGACCGCGAGCGGGAGTGGATCGAGATGCGCCTGCGCGCCACCAGGCCGCAGCACGTCCGCATCGAGGCGCTCGACCTCGACATCGACTTCGCCAACCGCGAGGAGATGCGCACGGAGATCAGTGCCAAGTTCACCCCGGCGCGCCTGCGCGCGGACCTCGCCGCCTCCGGCCTGGAGCTCGTCGAGCTGCTGACCGATCCCGACGAGCTGTTCGCGCTGTCGCTGGCGCGGCCGCGCTAGCGCCGTCAGCCGCGTACGAGCTGCGCGGCCCAGCCGTCGAACGCGCACGGTCCCTCGACGGCGCCCGCGGCGATCATCCACTGCGCCCAGTCGTCGAGCAGCTCCAGCGTGACCGGCGTCGGCTGCGTCGTGCCGACGACAAGCCACGATTCCTCCTCGCCGTCGGGCCCGTCGCCGTCACGCCGCGAACGGACCTCGACGTCGTAGTCGGTCTCCGCGCGCAGGAAGACGACGAGCGCGCGCGCCTCCGCCTGGCCCGGCGCAAGGTAGACGAAGCCCAGGCGCAGCCGCGCGTCCTCGTCGAGGTGCAGCTGAAGGTCCGCCCAGATCTCGCGGTTCTTGCGCAGCTGAAGCTCGAGCAGCTCTTCGTACCACTCCGCCATCAGCCGCCACGGTAGTGACTCGGGCGCGGCAGAGGGGCGTAGGCCGATGGCGCGGCGCGTCCACGCCCTCGACGCGACCGGCGACCGGGGGCGAATCGGCGGCGGTCGGCGATCTGCCGCGCCGGCCGGGGCGACAGAGAGCTACCCGCCGCGGAAGGCCTCGGCGAGCCAGTCGCCCGCGATCGCGGGATCGACCTTGGCATCGAGCAGCAGCGGTCCGGCGGGATCCCGCGCCCACGTTGCGACGGGCGCGAGGTCGTCCGCGCAGCGCGCGGTGTGCGCCGCGACGCCGGCGCCGCGCGCGATCGCCGCCAGGTCCGCGTCGGGGAAGCGGGCGATGCCGACGTCCTGTCCGAGCGCGCCGAAGTGGTGGACCTCGGCGCCGTAGGCTGCGTCGTTGAAGACGGCGACGAGCAGCGGCAGTCCGAGCCGCGCGGCGCTGTCGAGCTCGGCCAGCGAGAGAAACAGGCCGCCGTCGCCGAGCGCCGCGACGGTGATCCGGTCCGGCCGCGCGACGGCTGCGCCGAGCGCGGCGCCGAGGCCCAGGCCGACGGACTGAAAGGCGTTGCAGAACAGCCACGCGCGCGGGTCCGCCACGCCGAGGTACATCGCCGGCCAGCCGGTGAAGGCGCCGGAGTCGACGGCGACCGCGCGGTCGGCGGGAAGCAGCTCGTCGAGGGCGATCGCGAGCGTCCGCGGGTCGATCGTGCCCGGCGCGGGATCGTCCTCGTAGGGCTCGTCGCGCCACCGCCGGGCGGCGATCGCCTGGGCGATCTGCGGCGTCCGCCGGCCCGTCGCGCGGTGCCCGCGCGCCTCGAGCTCTGCCAGCAGCGCGCGCGCGGCCAGCTCCGCGTCTGCGACGACGCCCACGGCGGCCGGCTGGTGGGCCCCGATCGCCGCCGCGTCGACGTCGACCTGGACGAGCTGCGAGCCGGGCGCCAGCAGGGCGCCGTGGCGCGTCGTCCAGTGGTTGAGCGTCGCGCCGAGCGACACGACGACGTCCGAGTCGGCCAGCAGCTCTGCCGCGTGCGCGGAGGCCAGGCCGCCGGCGATGCCGAGCGCGTAGGGCAGCCCCGAGAAGAGGCCGTTGGCCATCGCCGAGGTGGCCAGCAGCGCGCCGGTCCTGTCGGCGAGCGCCTCGATCGAGCGGCGTGCTCCGGCGAGGACGGCGCCGCGCCCGGCGACGATCACGGGGCGCTGCGCCGCCGCCAGCAGGTCGGCCGCGCGCGCGACGGCTTCGGCCGCCGGCGCGGGCGGCGCGGGCAGCGCGGGCAGCGCGGGCAGCGCGGCGGGCGCCGCCGGCTCGATCGATCGGGGCGTCGTGTCGGCCGCCGCCTGCACGTCGATCGGCATCATCAGCACGACCGGCCGGCGCTCGAGCTGCGCCCGGCGCAGCGCGCGCGCCGCGTCGGCCGCGGCCGTCGCGGCGGAGTAGAGCAGCTCCGGCGCCGCGCCGACCGCGGCCACGAGGTCGTGCTGGTCGATGCGGAAGTTCGAGCGCAGCGCAGCGGGCGGCGTGTCGCCCGCCAGCACGACCAGCGGCGTATGGGCCTTCGCCGCCTCCGCCAGCGCGGTGAGCGTGTTCGTCAGGCCCGGCCCCTGGTGGACGCTCGCGATCCCGACGCGGCCGGTCGTCCGCGCCCAGCCGTCGGCCATCGCCACCGCACCGCCCTCGTGCCGCGCCGAAACGAACCGCGCGCCGGCCGCCACGAGCGCGCTCGTCACGACGAAGTTGCCGCTGCCGGCAAGCCCGAACACCGTGTCGACGCCCAGCTGCGCGAGCGTGTCGCCCACTGCATGCGCGGCGGTGTGGCGCTCCATCGTGCGCACCCTAACCTCGTCGGCGACCTCCTCGCCCGAAAGGAACACGCATGCCGACTGCCACCACCGCCCTGCTCGACGCGCTGGCCGCCGGCGCCGTACGGGTGGTCGACCTGACGCAGCCGCTGAGCGAGCGCACGCCGGTGATCGCGCTTCCGCCGCCCTTCGCCAACACGCCGGCGCTGTCGCGCCGCGCGCTCAGCCGCTACGACGACGCGGGCCCGGCGTGGGCGTGGGACGTGCTGATGCTCGGCGAGCACACCGGCACCCATCTCGACGCGCCGATCCACTGGATCACGGGCCGCGACGGCGACGACGTCGCCTCGATCGCGCCGCAGCGCCTGGTCGGTCCGGCGGTGGTGATCGACCGGTCCGCGCAGGCGGCCGAGGACGCGGGCTACCTGCTGACCGTCGCCGACATCGAGGCGTTCGAGGCCGAGCACGGGCGCCTTCCCGCCGGGGCGTGGGTGCTGCTGCGCACCGGCTGGGCTGCCCGGGCGCACGATGCCGAGGCGTTCCTCAACGCCGGGCCGGACGGCCCGGTGACGCCCGGGCCCGACGCGCAGGCCGCGCTGTGGCTGGCGACGGAGCGCGAGATCGTCGGCTTCGGCGTCGAGACCGTCGGCATCGACGCCGGCGCCGCCGGCGGGTTCGACCCCCCCTTCCCGGTCCACCACCATCTGCTGGGCAACGGCCGCTACGGGCTGACGCAGCTCGCGAACCTCGACCGGCTGCCTGCGACCGGAGCGGTCATCGTCGTCGCGCCGCTGCGGCTCGTCGGCGGCACCGGCAGCCCGGTGCGGGCGCTTGCGCTGGTCGCGGCGTGACGCGGCCGCGCCGGCGCCGCGGCAGATGAGCGCCGCGGACGCGGGCGGACCGCTCGAACCGATCGTCGAGCCGGAGCTCGACGTCCTGTTCGTCGGCATCAACCCGTCGCTGCGCTCCGCCGAGGTCGGGCACCACTTCGCGCGCCCGGGCAACCGCTTCTGGCCGACGCTGCACGCCGCCGGCTTCACCCCGCGGCTGCTGCGCCCCGACGAGGACGCGCTGCTGCCGGCCTACGGCGTCGGCGTGACGAACCTCGCCCTGCGCCCGACGAGGACGGCGGCCGAGATCTCGCCGCAGGAGCTGCGCGCGGGCGCGCTCGAGCTCGAGCGGACCGTTCGCTCCAACCAGCCGCGGCTGGTCGCGATCGTCGGGCTGACGGCATACCGCACGGCGTTCGCGCGCCCGCGGGCGACGATCGGCCTGCAGCCCGAGCGGATCGGCGGGCGCCCGCTCTGGGTCCTGCCCAACCCGAGCGGCCTCAACGCGCACTACAAGCCCGCCGACTTCGCGCGGCTGTACGCGCAGGCCCGCGCCTACGCCGGCCGCCTCGAGCGCTGACGCGTCGCCGGACGTTGGGGCAAGGATTGGGGCACGGGCCCGATGCGGCGCGGCGACGACGCGCAGAACATGCGCTCGTCACCACACGTCATCGGGAGATCGAGATGTCACGCATCACCACCATCACGGCCGCGTTGCTGGCAGTGGCGGCGCTCGCGCCGGCAGCCGGCATCGCGGCCCACAACGCGCTGCGCGGAGCGCCGCAGATGTACCGCGTCGACGACCGGACCGTCCAGGTCAGGTTCGTCACCGACAGGCCGGTTCGGGCCCGCGAAGTCAAGGTCGCGGTCAGCGACGCCGGCGCCACGCGGAAGGTCTCCGCCGACGGCCGCCACGGCAGCGACTACCGCTACGTCGCGCGCGTCAGGGTCGACCGCGCGCTGAGGGTCGCGGGGAAGTACACCGTCCGGTTCACGATCGGCGACGACGCTGCGGCCGTTCGCAAGGTCGTGCTCAGGAGCAGCCGCTGAGCGCTCCAACCGCTCGCGGCCGCGCGGCACGGCGCCTCGCCGTGCCGCGCGGTGCCGCGGCGCGGCCCGTCCAGCTGAGCGCGGCCGGGCGAGAGCGAGCATGAACACGGGCGATCATTCGAGCGCGCAGCGGGCACACGACGCGGCGAGTGCGCCCGAGCGGGCGCCGCATCTCGCAGACAGGGCCAGGAGGCATCGCATGAGCATCGAAGACGAGCTCGTCGAAGCCGAACGCGAGGGCTGGACGGCACTGTCCGGCGGTCGCGGCGGCAGCTACTACCGCGATCATCTGACCGGCAACGCGCTGATGGCGTTCGCCTTCGGCGTGCGGTCACGCGACGAGGCGATCGAGGCAATGGACTCCGCACCGCCGTGGGCGCGCTTCGAGATGAAGGATCCGCGCGTCGTCGTCCTGACGCCGGACAGCGGCGTCGTCGTCTACTCGATCGTCGCCCAGCGCGAGGGCCAGGAGCCCTGTTCGGCGGTCGTCAGCAGCACGTTCGCGAGTGGAAGCTCGCGTTCCACCAGCAGACTCCGACCTAGAGGGTCCGCAGGGGCGAGCGTGTCGAGTAATCCGCTCCTGGGCCGGATTATTCGACACGCTCCTGGTCGCCAGGGCTACGAACCGATCTCGATCGCGTGGTTGGCCTGGAAGACGCCGTCGGGGTCGACGGCGCGTCGGATGGCGCGCAGGCGCTCGTAGGCGTCGGTCGTGTACGCCGTCCGCGTGTCCGTCGGCCGCTCGGCGAAGTTGAGGTAGCTGCCGCCGGTCGCCCACGGATGCATCGTCTCGACGAGCGCCGCGGCGTGCCCCGCGACGGCGACGCCCAACTCCGGCGTGGCGGCGACTCCGACCGCGAACATCGCGTATGCGGCGTCGAGCTTGGCCAGCGCACCGTGCTCGCCGGGGGTCCGGGCGAGGGCGCCGCCGAGCTGGCGCAGCTCCGCGGCGAGCAGCGGCGAGCCCGATCCCGGTCCCGCGGCGGCGACAAACGCCTCTACCGCCGCGGCGGGCAGGTCGGCCAGCATCGCGCTGTCGCTGGCGGCGGGAACCGGGTTCTCGGGATCGCCGTGGACCCGGACGAGCGCCGGCGCCGGCAGCGGACCGAACATGTCGATCTCGGGGCGCAGCTCGCGCAGCGGGGCGAGCACGCGCTCGGCGTCCTCGAGCGGCCCGCTGTGGGCGCCGTCGATCATGACGAGCCGGCGGCCGCGGATCGGCTCGGGGATCTCCGGCAACGGCGGCAGCTGCAGGATCCGCGCCGCCGTCGTGACCTCGTCCGGCGCGGTCGGCGCCCATTCGGCCCAGCGCGCGAGCACGCGCTCGGACTCGCTCCAGTCCCAGGCCAGCGCGCCGGCGTAGACCTCGGTGACCGGGTAGAGCGCGAACTCCAGCGCGGTGACGACGCCGAAGTTGCCGCCGCCGCCGCGCAGCGCCCAGAACAGGTCGGGCTCGTGGTCGCGATCGGCGCGCACGAGCGCTCCGTCGGCGGTGACGACCTCGACAGCCGTGATGCTGTTGGCCTGCAGGCCGTAGCGGCGTGAGAGCCAGCCGATCCCGCCCCCGAGCGAGTAGCCGACGACGCCGACGTCGGGCGACGAGCCGGCGAGCGGGGCGAGCCCGTGCGCGGCGGCCACGCCGACGACGTCCTGCCACAGATCCCCGGCGCGCACGCGCGCGACGCGGCGGCCGGCGTCGACCTCGACGCCGCGCATCGCCGAGGTCCGCAGGAGGACGCTGCTCTCCAGCGAGCCGAGCGGGTTGGCGTTGTGGCCCGTTCCCTGAGCAGCGACGCGCAGCCCGCGGGCCCGCGCGAACGCGACGATCGCAGACACGTCGTCCTCGTCGGCGGGATGGGCGACGGCCGCCGGACGCTGATCGACGGCCAGGTTCCACGCCGCGCGGGCTGAGTCCCAGCCCTCGTCGGCCGGTGTGAAGGCCGTACCGCGGACGTGTGCGGCGAGGTCGGCTGCGGGGGTGGCGGGCAGGGTGGTCATCCGTGGCTCCTTCGACGATCGGTGGGACGCGGCTGCAGCCTCCCAGCGCGCGGTGGTGGCGCCCATACGGGTCCCAGGCCTCTCGAGGTACGGTCAACCACACCATCGACGCGCTGCGCTGGGTGATCGCCCCGGCGCACGCGGCGTCAGCCGAGCCGTCGCCGTCGGCGATCGGCGCGCTCGACGGGCGGCGCTCGTCGCCGACCCACCTGTCGACCCGCTGCCGCCAGTCGCTCAGCCACTCGATCGCCGCGCCTCGCCACGGCCGGCGCGCGGCGTCCGCCGCGGCGCCGCGCGTCCCACCGCGGCCGATCACCGGCGCCGGTCTGGGATAGTCGCGGTCATGCCGAGCCCGGAGGTCCATGCTCAGATCAGAGAGCGTCTGGAAGAGCTCTACGGGCGCCACATCGCGGTCGACGACGAGCGGCTGGATCACTACTACGAGTCACGGCGGGGCGACTACGCGCCCGACGCGGCCGGTGAGGAGCGCGACCGCTTCGCGATCTGCCTGGCGACGGTCGACGGCGAGGCCTACGAGACCGGCGATCACGACCTGCGCTTCTCGCTGCACTCCATCTCCAAGGTGTTCGCGTACGCGCTGGCGCTCGCCGACAACGCTCGCGAGGAGGTGCTCGCCCGCGTCGGAGTCGAGCCCAGCGGCGACCCGTACAACTCGATCACCTTCGACGAGCGCCACCACCGTCCCCACAATCCGATGGTCAACGCCGGCGCGCTCGTCACGAGCGACCTCGTCCGCGGCGACGGCACGGCGCAGAAGTTCGCGCGGATCCTCGCCTTCGTGCGCAGCTGCGCGGGCGACGAGACGCTCGACGTCGACGAGGAAGGCTTCGAGCACGAGCTGCGCGGCGCCGACCGCAACCGCGCCACGGCTTATCTGATGCGCGCCGAGGGCATGTTCGCGGGCGACGTCGAGGAGATGCTGGAGCTGTACCTGCGCCAGTGCTCGGTGCAGGTGACGTGCACGCAGCTGGCGGTGATCGGCGCGACGCTCGCAAACGGCGGCGTCAACCCGCGCACCGGCGAGCGCGCGCTCGCGCGCGAGCGCATCCGCGACCTGCTCAGCGTCATGTACACCTGCGGCATGTACGACGCCGCCGGCCAGTGGGCCTACGAGATCGGCGTGCCCGCCAAGAGCGGGGTCGCGGGGGCGATCCTCGCCGTCGTCCCCGGCAAGATGGGCATCGGCGTCTATTCGCCGGGACTGGACTCCTACGGCAACAGCGTGCGGGGCGTCAGCGTCTGCAGGGAGATCTCCGCCGCCCTGGGACTGCACGTCTTCGCCACCGAGGACGAGGATGCGCTGCTCGGACCGGCCGCACCGGCGATCGAGCAGCTGACGTAGAGGCGGTCGGGCCCCGCGTCACGCCGGTCGCGGCGCCGGGCGCGAGTCGCCGTCCCCGGACTGACCGAAGGCCCTCATCAGCTCCATCGGGACGGGAAAGACGACCGTCGTGTTCTGGTTGACGCCGAGGTCGCCCAGCGTCTGCAGGTAGCGCAGCTGCAGGCCCGCCGGGTTCTGGCTGATGACGGTCGCCGCCTCGGAGAGCTTCTCGGCGGCCTGGAACTCGCCCTCGGCGTTGATGACGCGGGCGCGCCGGTTGCGCTCGGCCTCGGCCTGGCGCGCCATCGCGCGCTGCATGTCGCCCGGGATCTCGACGTCCTTGATCTCGACGACGGCGACCTTGACGCCCCAGGGCTCGGTCTGCTCGTCGATGATCTGCTGCAGCTCCTCGTTGAGGCGCTCGCGCTCGGCGAGCAGCGTGTCGAGGTCGGCCTTGCCGAGCACGGAGCGCAAGGTGGTCTGCGAGATCTCCGACGTCGCGCGCAGGAAGTCCTCGACGTTGACGACGGAGTTGACCGAGTCGACGATGCGAAAGTAGGCGACCGCGTTGACGCGCGCGGGAACGTTGTCGCGCGTGATCACCTCCTGCGGCGGGACGTTGAGCGTGATCGTGCGCAGGTCGACGCGCACCATCTTGTCGATGACCGGGATCAGCAGGATCAGGCCCGGCCCCTTCTCGCCGAGCAGCCGGCCGAGCCGGAAGACCACCCCGCGCTCGTACTCGCGCAGGATGCGGATCGCCGAGGCAAGCAATATCGCGGCGAGAAACGCCACCGCGGCGACGGCTGCGAGCAGGCTGCTCATGGGGACTCCTTCGGTTCGGGGTGGACGATCAGGGTCAGGCCGCGGACCGCTTGGATGCGGACCCGGCTGCCGGCCGCCGGCGCATCGGCAGCCGCCGCGTCCTCGAGGCGCGCCTTCCACAGCGCGCCCTGCACGTAGACGTGTCCCTCGGGGTCCAGCGCGGAGCGCACGGTGGCGACATCGCCGACGAGGTCCTCGGCGCCCGACCGGGGCGGACGCTCGCGCAGCGCGAGCGCCTTCGAGGCGGCCCACAGGCTGAAGCCGCCGAGTACGGCGCCCGTCGTGGCGGCGATCGGCACGGAGATCGAGAACGCCTCGGAGTCGGTGTCGTAGAGCAGCAGGCCGCTGACGACGAGCGCGATGATCCCCGCGGCGCCGAGGACGCCGAAGCTCGGCACCTGCGTCTCGGCGACGATCAGCCCGATCGCCAGCACGAGCAGGACGATCCCGGCCGCGGTGACCGGCAGCTGTGCCGACCCGTAGAGGCCCAGCACGAATGCGACGGCGCCGAACAAGCCGGGTCCGCCGAGACCGGGGCCGGCGATCTCCAGCGCGATCCCCAGCAGCCCGCCGAGCAGCAGCAGGTAGGCGACGGTCGGGTTGACGAGGAACTGCTGGATCTCGTACTGCAGCGGCATGTCGCGCCGCTCCAGACGCAGGCCCTCGGTCTGCAGCGTGCGGCTCTTGGGACCAGGGATCTCGAGGCCGTCCAGCCGCGCCAGCAGCTGCTCCTCGCTCGCGGCGACCAGCTCGACGAGTCCGCGCTCGCGCGCCTGCGTCGCGGTGACGTTGACCGCGTCGCGCACCATCTCCTCGGCGAGGTCGGCGTTGCGGTGGTGCGCCTCGGCGAGCGCGCGGACGTACGCGGCGGCGTCGTTGCGGATCTTGCGCCCGAGGACCTCGTCGGTCTCGCCGCCGCCGAGGCTGATCGGCGTCGCCGAGCCGATGTTCGTCTGCGGCGCCATCGCGGCGACATCGGCGGCGAGCGTGACGAACAGTCCCGCCGACGCGGCGCGCGCGCCGTTGGGGAAGACGTGGACGACGACCGGCACGTCGGCCGCGCCGATCGCCTGGACGATCTGGCGCATCGAGCTGTCCAGCCCGCCGGGGGTGTCGAGGCGGATGACGACCAGCGGGCGGTCCTCGCGCTCGGCGTCGTCGAGCGCGGTCTTCACCCAGTTCGCCGTGGCGGGATCGATCGTGCCCGACAGCTCGATCGACACCGCCGCCGCCTCACGCTGCTGCGCGCCCGCCCACGACGCGAGCAGCAGCACCGCGCCGCTGAACGCCAGCAGCACCCAGAGGCGCGCCCTGCGCGCGCGCCTGCAACGGGGCGGCACCGTGACCGGCGGGCGGGGGCGTTGGCGCATCGCCCATCAAGGGTTCCCGGCCGACCGGCGCCGCAATATGGGGGAAAGGCTCCATCCTCGCCCCGGGCAGCGGCCGCCGGCGCGCGCGATCGCCGCCCCACGCCACGCGTATGCTCGACGGCCACATCACGATCCCGGGAGGGGAACGCATGGCACAGCCGACGCTGAAGCGGGGATCTGACGGCCACGACGTGACGGACCTGCAGGAGACGCTGATCAAGCTGGACTTCAAGCCCGGCGCCGTCGACGGCGTGTTCGGGGTGTACACCGAGAGCGCCGTGAAGTCGTTTCAGAAGTGGGCGCAGCTGATGTCCGACGGCATCGTCGGACCGGCGACGTGGGAGAAGCTCGACGGGGCCCCCGCCCCGGGCTGACCGGGCGATGCGGATCGCGGGAGCGGGCGTGCTCGTCGTCGGCGGCGCGTCGGGGCTGGGCGAGGCCACGGCGCGCGCGCTGCACGAGCGCGGGGCGCACGTCGTCGTCGCCGACCTCGACGCCGAGCGCGGCGCCGCGCTGGCCGTGCAGCTCGGCGCACGCGCGCAGTTCGCCGCCGCCGACGTGACGCGGCCCGACCAGCTCGAGCTGGCGGTGACGCTCGCTGCGCAGGCGCCGGGCGGGCTGCGGATCTCGATCCACTGCGCGGGCATCGGCCACGCCGAGAGGATCGCGCGCGGCAAGGGCCCGCACCGCCCCGACAGCTTCGAGCGGGTCGTCGCCGTGAACCTCGTCGGCACCTTTCACGCGCTGCGGCTGGCGAGCGCCGCGATGCTCGCCAACGAGCCCGGCGACGAAGGCGAGCGCGGCGTGATCGTCAACACCGCCTCGATCGCCGCCTACGACGGGCAGATCGGTCAGGTCGCCTACGCCGCCTCCAAGGGCGGCGTCGTCGCGCTGACGCTGCCGGCCGCGCGCGACCTCGCCGCCTCCGGCATCCGCGTCTGCGCGATCGCGCCGGGCCTCTTCGACACGCCGCTGCTGGCGGGTCTGCCCGCCGAGGCGCGCACCCAGCTCGCCGCCTCGATCCCGTTCCCGCCACGGCTCGGTGAGCCGGCGGAGTTCGCCGCGCTGGCCTGCCACATCGCCGAGAACCGGATGCTCAACGGCGAGGTGATCCGGCTGGACGGCGCGCTGCGCATGGCGCCGCGCTGATGCGCCTGCGCGCCGCCCGCCGCGGCGACGCCGAGGCCGTGCTTGCCATCATCGCGGCAAGCGAGATCGCGAGGATCGGACGCACCGAGTACACGCTGCGCGACGTGCACGACGACTGGGGGCTGCCCGGCGTCGAGCTCGAGCACGACGTCTTCGTCGTCGAGGACGACGACGCGACGATCGTCGGCTGGGCCGATACCGACGAGCGCTGTGCCCGCGTCGCGGTCGCCCCCGGCCACGAGGGCCGCGGGGTCGGGACGCTGCTGCGCGACGCCGTCGAGCGCCGGATGCGCGAGCGCGGCTTTCGCATGCGCCAGGATCTCAGCCCGGTCGGCACGACGGCGGTCGAGCATCTGCGCGCGGCCGGCTACGAGCGCATCCAGGTCTACCAGCGGATGCGCGCGTCGATGCAGGACGTGCCTGCGCCGCTGGACGCGCCGGTGCGCCTGTTCGACCTCACGGCCGAGGGCGCGGTGGTGCACGAGCTGGTCGAGGAGGCCTTCGGCGAGATCGCGGCGAACTCAGCGCAGTCCTTCGAGAGCTGGAGGGCCGAGACCGCCGCCGGCTCGGAGCCCGCCTTCCGGCTGGCGCTCGACGACGACCGCGGCCTCGTCGGCGTCGCGATCGGCCAGCGCCGGCAAGAGGGCATCGGATACGTCGCGCAGCTCGCGGTCGCCCGCCGCGCGCGGGGCCGTGGCCACGGCCGCGCGCTGCTGCTGGCGCTGCTGGATGCCTTCCGGCGTGCCGGACTGCCCGCCGCGGCGCTCTCGGTGGCCGCCACGAACGCTCCCGCCACCGGGCTCTACGAGTCTGCCGGCATGAGACCGGACTTCCGTGCCGAGCGCTGGGAGCTCGGCGCGACGTGACGTGATCGCGCGCTCGCCCGCCCGCGGAGCCGCGATCGGACGCCAGATCCGGTCCCGCCCGCGCGCAGCGCGGGCAGCGGGGATGCCGACGTCCGAGCTCGCGATCGCGGTCGTCGCGGGGATCGTCGACCGCCCGCCGGAGGGGCGGCCCTCCGCTAGCGTGGCGCGGATGGATCGCAAGCTCGCGCCGCGCCTCCTGCTGCCGGCCGCGGCGCTCACCGCGGCCGCGCTGATCGTGCTCGCGGTCGCGCCCACGCCCGCGGCCGAGCGCGCCGGGGGCGGCGCGGTCGCCGCCGGCGCCGTCGATCGCGATCGCTCGGCGGTCCCGATCCTCATGTACCACGCGATCCGCACGGCGCCCGCCGACGCCCGCCTGCCGTCGCTGTTCGTACGCCCGCGCCGGTTCGCCGAGCAGATCCGCGCGCTGCGCCGCGCCGGCTACCGAGCGGTGACGCTGCAGCGCGTGTGGGAGGCCTGGCACGGGCGCGCCAGGCTGCCGCGGCGGCCGATCGTCATCTCCTTCGACGACGGCTACGCGAGCCACGTCAGGATCGCGCTGCCGGTGCTGCGCCGGGAGCGCTGGCCGGGCGTCCTGCACCTCGCGCTGGACTGGGTCGACGAGCTCGGCGGCGTGCGTGCGGCGAGGCGCCTGATCGATGCCGGCTGGGAGATCGACGGGCACTCGCGCACGCACGCCGACCTCAGGCGCGTGAGCGCGGACCGGCTCGCCGACGAGACCGCCGGCGCGCGCGCCGAGCTGCGCCGGCGCCTCGGCGTCCGCGCGAGCTTCTTCGCCTACCCGGGGGGCCGCTACGACGCGCGCGTCGTGGCGGCGGTCCGCAAGGCCGGCTACCTGGCGGCGACGACGGTCAGCCGCGGCTTTGCCCGCCCCGCCGCGCCGTACGAGCTTGCACGCGTACAGGTCAGCGGCGCGATCAGCGGGCGGGCGCTGCTGCGCCGGATGCGCCAGCTGCGCAGCCGGTCAGCGGCGAGCGCCGATCAGGACAGGCGCTCGACGAGCATCGCCTGGCCCATGCCGCCGGCGACGCACATCGACTCGATCCCGTAGCGGCCGTCGACCGCGTCGAGGCCGTTGAGCAGGGTCGTCATGATCCGCGCGCCGGTCATGCCGAAGGGATGGCCGAGTGCGATCGCGCCGCCGAACGGGTTGAGCTTCTGCTCGTCGATCCCGAGCTCCTCCCGGCAGGGGACGATCTGCGCTGCGAACGCCTCGTTGATCTCGACGATGTCGATCTCGTCGATCGACATCCCGGTCTGCGCGAGCAGCGCCTGGATCGCCGGGATCGGCCCGAGGCCCATGATCTCGGGGCGGACGGCGGCGACCGTCGAGGCGATGATCCGCGCGCGCGGCTGGAGACCGAGCGACTCGGCCTTGTCGGCCGACATGACGAGCACCGCGGCCGCGCCGTCGTTGAGCGGGCAGGCGTTGCCGGCCGTGACGGTGCCGTTCTCGGGATCGAAGACGGGGTTGAGGGCGGCGAGCTTCTCGAGCGTCGTGTTCGGGCGGGGCCCGTCGTCCCTGGTCAGCTCGCCGGCGCCGTCGGGCAGCGCGACGGCGACGATCTCCTTGTCGAAGTGGCCCGACTCCTGCGCGGTGACGGCGCGCGTCTGCGAGACGAGCGCCCACTCGTCCTGCGCCTCGCGGCTGACCTTGCAGCGGACCGCGACCTTCTCGGCGGTCAGGCCCATCGGGATGTAGACGTCGTACGCCGAGCCGTCGGAGCCGTCGAGCTGCGGGTGCTTGGCCTCGTCGGGGATGCCCGCGCCCAGGCCTGCGCGCGAGACCGCCTCGACGCCGGCGGCGATGTACTGGTCGCCCTCCCCGGCCCTGATCGCGTGAAACGCCATCCGCAGCGTCTGCAGCGAGGAGGCGCAGAAGCGGTTGACGGTGCAGGCCGGGACGTGGTGGTCGATGCCCGCGATCAGCGAGGCGTTGCGGCCGATGTTGTACGCCTGCTCGCCGACGGACGATGCGGCGCCCATCATGACGTCGTCGGTCTGGGCGAAGTCGACGCCGGGGTTGCGCTCGATCAGCGCGCGCAGCGGGGTTGCGGCGAGCTCGTCGGCGCGAACGCCCACCAGCGAGCCCTTGAACGCGCGGCCGATCGGCGTGCGGACGGCGTCCACGATCACTGCTTCTGGCATGCGGTGCTCCTCTTGATTGGTCGGTTGTACCCCCGGCGGTCGCACTCCACGGGGGTGTCTCTCACACCGGCGTCGCACTCGCCGGAGCCTTCCTGGCCTGCATTCTGCCAGATGAACGCGTGCGGCCGCTGATCATCTGACACAGCGTCAAGTCGGTCATGCGTCCGCCGCTGGACACGGCGTGCGGCAGATCCCGCCCGCGCGCCGATGACAGCCGCATGGCATCGGTTCTCCCACGTCTTATCCGCCGCGCAGGGCTCGCCTCAGGCCTCACGCTCGTCGTCGCCGCGCCCGCCCAGGCGCTCGAGCTGCCGAAGGTGCCGCTCGTGCCCGGCCTGCCGCCGATCTCCAACGTCATCTCCGTGCCCGGGCTGCCCAACGCCCCGGCCATCGTGCAGCTTCCGACCGGCCGCCTGCCGTCCCTGATCGGCCTGCCGGGCGGGGACCGGCTGACGATCCGGCGCGCCTCCGGCGGCGCCCTGCTGGGGATGGAGGGCCCGGACCGCCTGATCGGAGGCCCCGGGCCGGACCGCCTCGACGGCGGCACCGGCCCCGACCGCATCTTCGGCAACGACGGCGATGACCACATCAAGGGCGGCTCGGGCGGCGACTTCATGTACGGCGGCAACGGCGCCGACCAGGTGTTCGCGGGCTACGGCGCCGACGTCCTCGACGGCGGGCCCGGCAACGACATCCTCGCCGGCGAGGCCGCGCCGGACAAGATCACGGGCGGTGCCGGCGACGACCTGATCCACGGCGGCGGCGGCGCCGACGACATCGACAGCGGTGCGGGCGACGACGTCGTCTACTCCGACTCGGGATCGGACGTCATCATGGCCGGCGACGGCAACGACACCGTCTACGTCAACAACGGCACCGGCAGCGGCGTCGTCGACTGCGGCCCCGGCGACGACGCGATCGTCATCAACCCGTACCACATGCGCGGCGGGGTCTCCAACGCGCAGGACCTGCGCGCCGGCCGGATCCGCAACTGCGAGCGCGTCATCGAGGCCGAGCCCGTGACCGACCCCAGCAAGGGCGTCAAGGCGATCATCGCCGATCGCGGCGGCTCGCGGACCGGCGGCGTGCGCAACGACAACCTGCTCGGCGGGCGCGGCTCTGACCGCCTCAACGGCGCCGAGGGCGACGACGTCATCTGGGGCGATCGCCACCTCCCGGAGGGCGGCCACCGCGCCACCGACACGCTGCGGGGCGGCGGCGGCAACGACACGATCTACGGCGGCCGCGGGTTTAACCGGATCTACGGCGGCAGCGGCGACGACTACCTGCAGGGCGGCGCCTTCCGCAACCTCATCCGCGGCGAGGCCGGCGACGACGAGATCCGGATGCGCGGCAAGGGCAACACGCGCGTATGGGCCGGCGCGGGCAACGACATCGTGCACGCGCTGACCAACGGCCGCGGCGTGATCGACTGCGGGCCCGGCTGGGACACGGTCTTCACCGGCAACAAGCGCCCGAAGCTGCGCGGCTGCGAGAACGTCGTCAACCGCTACAAGACCAGGCGCCGCGGCACGCTGGGCTAGCCGTCCGGGTCGAGCGCGCGAGCGGCGCCTTCCCGCCCACGGGCAGGCGTCCGCGACCCCGCTGCCGGGTACGGCGGGACGCGTGACCTCGAACGAGAGATTCATGCCCGTGCCGCCGGCGGCGGTCTGGGACGCGCTCGCCGACGCCGGCGGCTACGGCTTCTGGGTCGTCGGCTCACGGGAGGTCCGCGACGCCGACCCCGAGTGGCCGGCGCCCGGATCGAGGTTCCACCACACGGTCGCCGTGGGGCCGTTCACGATCAGCGATCACACGCGGGCACTGGAGGCCGACGCGCCGCGGCGACTGCAGATCCGCGCGAAGGCACGGCCGCTGGGGACGGCGCGCATCACCCTGGAGATGATCCCGGGCGACGGCGGCACGCTCGTGCGCATGACGGAGACGCCCGACGGGCCGACCGCGATCCTCGGCCTCAACCCGCTCGTGCATCTGTTCACGAAGGCGCGCAACGCCGAGTCGCTCATGCGACTCGAGCAGCTCGCGCTGAGGAGGGCGGCGTGAGCGCCGCCGAGTCCCGCGGCGGCCCGGTGTGGCTCGACACCGGACCCGCACAGCCGCCCTTCCCGCGCCTGGAGGGCGATGCGCGCGCCGACGTGGCCGTCATCGGCGGCGGCATCGTCGGCATCACGACGGCCCTGCTGCTGCGCGAGGCGGGCGCGAGCGTGGTGCTGCTGGAGGCCGACCGGCTTGCCCGCGGCGTCAGCGGACACACGACGGCAAAGGTCTCGTCGCAGCACGGGATGATCTACGCCCGGCTGCGCAGCCGCTTCGGCGCCGAGGCGGCGCAGACGTACGGTCACGTCAACCAGCACGCGCTGTCCTGGATCGCCGCCCGCGTCGAGCGCGAGGCGATCGACTGCGACTTCCGCCGCCGCGCGTCCTACGCATACGTCACCTCGCCCGCGCAGCTCTCGCAGGCCGAGGACGAGGCGCAGGCCGCCGCCGACGCCGGCCTGCCGGCACGGCTCGTGCAGACGACGCCGCTGCCCTACGGCGTCGAGGCCGCGGTGCGCTTCGACGACCAGGCCGAGTTCCACGTGCGCAAGTACCTGCTCGCCCTGGCCGGCATCCTCGCCGCCGACGGCGGCTGCCAGATCTTCGAGCACACCCGCGCCGTCCAGGTCGACACGCACGACGGCTGCGCGATCAAGACCGCAGGCGGCCGCGTGACCGCCGACCGTGCCGTGCTCGCGACGCACTACCCGTTCCTCGACCGCTCGCTCGCGTTCGCGCGCCTGTACCCGCAGCGCTCCTACGCGATCCTGTGCCGCATCGCGGGCACGCCGCCGGAGGGCATGTTCATCAGCGCCGGCTCCCCCACCCGCTCGCTGCGCGCCGTCCCGCTCGGCGCCGAGGAGCTGCTGCTCGTCGGCGGCGAGGGCCACAAGACCGGCACCGGCGGCGACACGCGGCAGCGCTACCGGCGCCTGGAGGACTTCGCGCGCGAGCACTGGGACGTGCAGTCGATCGAGTACAGCTGGTCCACCCAGGACAACTCGACGGCCGACGGCCTGCCCTACGTCGGCAGGCTGACGCCGCGCTCGGACCGCGTCCTGATGGCGACCGGCTTCGCCAAGTGGGGCATGACGGGCGGCACCGCGGCGGCGCACCTGCTGACCGCCCTGCTGCAGGAGCGCGACAGCCCGGCGAAGGCGCTGTTGGATCCCAACCGCCTGACCCTCCGCGCGTCGGCGACGAAGCTCGTCAAGGAGAACGCGCAGGTCGCTCTGCGCTTCGTCGGCGACCGCGTCACCAAGCGCGGCGGTCGCCCGATCGAGGATCTGCGTCCCGGCGAGGCCGACATCGTCCGCTCGGGCGGCGAGATCGTCGCCGGTCACCGCGACGACGCCGGGATGCTGACCGCCGTCTCACCCACCTGCACGCATCTCGGCTGCCGCGTGAACTGGAACACCGCCGAGCGCAGCTGGGACTGCCCGTGTCACGGTTCCCGCTTCGCCCCGTCGGGTGAGGTCCTGCACGGCCCCGCGGTGCACCGGCTCGAGCGCAGGCCGCTGGGGTAGGGCGAGGCCCGGCCGGATCCGGCGCGGCGGGCGCCGTCGGTCAGCTGCCGCGCATGGACTGCTGGTCGGAGCGATCGCCGCGCCCGCCGGACCGCGAGCGCGTCGCGGGGCTCAGCCACTCGGCGCTGTGCTGCAGCGGCGAGACCGTCGCGGTGCGCCCGAGGCAGCGCGGGCAGTTCTCGACGCGCAGGAACGGCGCCTGGATCTTGATCTGAAGTCCGCAACGGCGGCATTGCAGATACGACATCGAACCCTCCCATCGCAACAGGAACGTGCGCGATGGTCCGCCGCGGCCCTTCCCTACGGGCTTGCCGCCGACTGCCGTCTCACCGCAAAGCGCCGCCGCCGAGACCTTGCCGACCCCGAGAGCGCGCTCAGCCTAGCAGCGTCATTGCGGTAAGTCGTCAGGCGAGCTGCCTGCCGATGAGGCGGGCGTGCGCCATGACGTCCGAGGCGAACGCCGCGAAGTCGGCGGCATGCAGCGACTGAGGGCCGTCGCAGCGAGCGTGCTCGGGATCCTGGTGAACCTCGACGAGGATCCCGTCGGCGCCGATCGCGGCGGCGGCGCGTGACATCGGCTGCACCAGGCGCCGGTCGCCGGCGGCGTGGCTCGGGTCGACGACGACCGGCAGGTGCGTGTGCAGCTTCAGCCATGGCACGGCGCCGAGGTCGAGCGTGAAGCGGGTCGCGGTCTCGAAGGTGCGGATGCCGCGCTCGCAGAGGATCACCTCCTCGGTGCCCTCCTTGAGCACGTAGTCGGCCGCCATCAGCAGCTCGTCCAGCGAGGAGGACAGGCCGCGCTTGAGCAGCACGGGCTTGCCGAGCCGGCCCGCGACCTCGAGCAGCGCGTAGTTCTGCATGTTGCGCGCGCCGATCTGGACGACGTCGGCGACCTCCCCGACGACGGCGGCGTGCTCGGCATCGAGCAGCTCGGTGACGATCGGCAGGCCGGTCTGCTCGCGCGCCTCGGCCAGGATCTCCAGCGCGGCCGCCCCCATCCCCTTGAACGCGAACGGCGACGTGCGCGGCTTGAAGGCGCCGCCGCGCAGCATCGACGCGCCGCCCGCGCATACCGCCTGCGCGACCGCCAGCGTCTGCTCGCGCGACTCGACCGTGCACGGTCCGGCGATCAGGCAGAACGTCTCGCCTCCGCCGACGGCGCGGCCGGCGATCTCGAAGCGCGACGGCTCGTGGTGGCTGAGCTCCGACGAGGCGAGCTTGTACGGCCGCGAGATCGGCACGACGCGGTCGACGCCCGGCATCCCCTCCAGGCCCAGCTCGGCCACGCCCTCGGGATCGCCGATCGCGCCGATCGCCGTCGTCAGCTCGCCCGGCATCACGACGACGTGCACGCCGGTCTGCGCGAGACGCTCTCGCACGGCCTCGACCTCAGCCGTCCCGGCCCCCGGCTGCATGACGATCATCATCTGCGCCGGGATCGTACGGCAGCTGCGAGCGAGCCGGGACCGGCGCCGGCCGGTGCGGGCCCGGCGCCGGGCGACCGGCGGCGCGCCGCAATCCCCGCGGCGGCTACAGGCCGAGGTCGCGGACGCCGAGCTCGTCGGCGCCGAGGTGGTGCGCGAGCTCGTGACGGACCGTCCGCGTGACCTCTTCGCGCAGCCTGTCGGCGTCGTGGCCGAAGTCGCGACGCAGCGTGTCGCGATAGATCACGATCCGGTCGGGAACCTCGTCGCGGGCGACGCCGTCTCCGTGGTACAGGCCGTAGGCGCGCATCCTGCGCCCGCCGTCGGAGATGACGACGGCGACGTTGCGCTCCAGCGCCCGCTGCAGGATGTCGGGCAGCTCGTCCATCGCCTCGCGGACGAGCTCCTCGAAGTCCTCGTCGTCATAGGGATCGAGGTCCATGAAGTGCGTCTCGTCGGGATCTGCCGCCCCGCCGTCGCGCGCCAGGCGCTCGGACTCCTGCACGAGGCGCTCGAACTCCGCCTCGGACTCCGGCTCGCTCCAGCCGGCCAGGCGCAGTCCGAGCGACATCATCAGCGCGCCGACGACGAGGATCGCGAGCACGACGAGGACGCCGCCCTGGAAGAGGCGCACCGGCGTCGAGAGGCTGAAGCCGCCGAGGATGCCGACCGCGGCAAGGCCGACGGCGAGGGCGCCGACCGCCGCCAGCAGCACGCGTCGCGGCGTCGGCCTCCCCACCGGGCTACCTCATCGAGCGGGCGATGACCACCCGCTGGATCTCGTTGGTGCCCTCGTAGATCTGCGTGATCTTCGCGTCGCGCATCATCCGCTCGACGGGATACTCGTTGACGTAGCCGTAGCCGCCGAGCACCTGCACCGCCTCGACGGTCACGGCCATCGCCGTGTCCGAGGCGAACAGCTTGGCCATCGACGAGTACTTGCCGAGATCGGGCTCGTTGCGATCGGCCTTCGCACAGGCCTTGTAGAGCAGCTCGCGCGCCGCGGCGGTCCGCGTCTCCATGTCGGCGAGCTTGAACTGGATGCCCTGCATCGCGTTGATCGGCTGGCCGAAGGCGATCCGCTCGCGGGCGTACGCGGCGGCGTAGTCGGTCGCGCCCTGCGCGATCCCGACGGCCTGCGCGGCGGCGCCCAGGCGCGTGCGCTCGAGCGTCGCGAGCGCGACGGACAGCCCCTTGCCCTCGGCGCCGAGCAGGTTGGCGGCCGGCACGCGAACGTCGGTGAACGACGGGTTGCCGGTCGGCGAGCCCTTGATGCCGAGCTTGTGCTCGAGCTTGCCGGGATCGAAGCCCTCGCGGTCGGCCTCGACGACGAACGCCGAGCTGCGGTTGCTCTCGCGGTCGGTCTTGGCGAAGACGACGTAGAAGTCGGCGACGCCCGCGTTCGTGATCCAGTTCTTCTGGCCGTTGATGACCCACTCGTCGCCGTAGCGGACCGCGGACGTCCGCAGCGAGGCGGGATCGGAGCCGGCCTCCGGCTCTGACAGCGCGAAGGCCGGCGTCCACTCGCCGCTCGCGCAGCGCGGCAGGAGGCGCTCCTTCTGCTCGTCGCTGCCGAAGAGCTGGATCGGCAGGGTCCCGAGCTCCTGGACCATGAGGATGAGGGCCGACGAAGCGCACGCCTTCGCGATCTCCTCGACCGCCATCTGCAGCATGAGCGTGCCGGTGCCGGTGCCGCCGTACTGCTCGTCGAACGGCAGCCCGAGGACGTCGTGCTCGGCCAGCAGCTCGCGGATGTCCTGCGGGTACTGAGCCGTGCGGTCGATCTCCCCCGCGCGCGGGGCGATCCTCTCCTGTGCCAGCCGGCGGATCATGTCGCGCAGATCGGCGAGCTCCTGCGGGATCGCGTACGCGTCGGTCGTCGCCGTCGTCACCTCGTTGATGGTACAAGCGGTCGGCAGGCGCTTAGGAACGCGCTGCAGTGGGGAACCATCGAGTCATGGGCATAGGCACCTCGATATTTCTCATCGCGCTGGGCGCGATCCTGAAGTTCGCCGTAACCGCCACGGTCTCGGGCATCGAGCTCGCGACCGTCGGGGTCATCCTGATGGTCGTCGGGGTGGTCGGTCTGCTGCTCTCGCTGATCTTCCTCGCGCGCGCCGACCGCGGCGTCGTGACGCGCGACCGCGCGGTCGAGCGCGACCCGTACGTCTGATCGGCGGTCCGGCACCGGCCCGCAACGCGCGCGGCCGAGCGCCCGCCGCCGACGCGGCAGCGCGGCTGCCGACCGCTGACGGCGCAGCCTTCGGCTTTCGCGTCTCGCCGTCCGCGCTGCGTCAGCCGGGCGCGCCGGAGACCATCGTCGCGCCGCCGGCGCCCGACGCCGTCAGCGCGCCGGCGAACGTCCCGAGCAGCATGCCGTGCAGCTCCTGGCGGGTCATGTCGCCGTGCTCGATCCAGTCGAGGATCGCCGCGTCGAGGAACGCGAGCCACCCGAACACCGCGGCGCGCGTCGCCGGCCGCTCGCCGTCGGACTCCAGCCCCGCGAGGATCAGTTCGGCCGTGTCGATCCGCAGCTGGCCGATCGTCTCGCGCACCTCGCGCGCGCCGGCGCTCTCGAGCATCTTCGCGTAGGTTTTCGGGCGCTCCTGCACCCACGCGAGGAAGGCGTCGAGCGTCGTCGACACCTGCTCGGCGGGTGCCAGCGCCGGGTCGGGCTGGACGCGCTCGCGCAGTTGCGCCGCGCCCGACATGAGCGCCGCCTCGAACAGCGCATGCTTGCTCGGGAAGTAGTGGTAGAGCAGCGCCTTGGAGATCTTCGCCTCGCGCGCGATCCGGGCCATCGACAGCGCGTCGTAGCCGTGCTCCCCGAAGAGCTCCGTCGCGCGCTCGAGCAGCAGCGCGCGGCGCTCGTCGTTCTGCATGCGCCGGTATGCGGGTGGCGCCATGCGGCGAGTCTAGCGCACTCTTGACCGCCGGTCGACAAGCCTGGTACCTTGCTGCTGACCGATGGTTGACAAGCTGAGGTGAGCATGATGCACGGCGAGATCGACGGCAGGCAACGGCTGGACGCGCTGGAGCGCACGACGCAGGCGCTCGCCGCACGACTCGACGCGGTCGAGGCGCGCTTTGCGCCCTCCGCCGCGCACGCATCGTGGGCCCCGCCGCCGCCGGCGGGCGTCGCGCCCCCGCTTGCCGCGCCCGCGCCGGCCGGCGCCACTTGGCCGGCGCCCGGCCCCTCGACCGCCGCCGTTCGGACCCCGGCGACGGCCGCCGCGGTCAGACCGACCGCCGACGCCGCCACGCGGGCCGCCGATCGCGGCCCGAGCCTCGAGGACCTCGTCGGCGGCCGCCTGCTGGCGTGGGCGGGCGGTCTCGCCGTCCTCGTCGGCATCGCGCTGCTGCTGGCGATCGCCGTCTCCAACGGCTGGATCGGCGAGGCGACGCGGACGCTGCTGGCCGGATCGTTCTCGCTCGCGCTGATCGCCGGCGGCGTCTGGCAGCAGGAGCGCCGCCGCCATTCGGACGCCGCGCTCGCGGCCGTCGCCGCGGGGGTCTCAGGGCTGTTCGTCACCGTCGCCGTCGGCGGCCCCGTCTACGGCGTCCTGCCGGCCGCCGTGGCACACGCGGTCGCGCTGGCCGCCGGGGCGCTCGCGGCCGCGGTCGCCGTCCGCTGGCAGTCGCGCGGGATCGGCGCCCTCGGCATCGTCGGCGCGCTGCTGGCGCCCGTGCTCGCCGGCGCGCCGGCCGAGTCGTCGACGCTCGTCCTGCTCTGGCTCGCCGGTCTGTCCGCTGTCGCGGTCCTCGTCTGGCAGCGCTGGAACTGGCTGTCGCTCGCCGTCTTCGCCGTCGCGGCGCCGCAGTGGCTGTGGTGGCTCGTCGACAGCGCGCCGTCGCAGCCCGCCGCGCTGCTCGTGCTCACCGCCTTCGGCGCGCTGAACGTCGGTGCTGCAGTGGGCTTCGAGCTGCGGGTGCCGGTCGCGCGGCTGCCGATCTCCTCCGCGCTGCTGCTGAGCCTCAACGCGCTGCTGCTCGCGATCGCCGGCCGCTGGGCGTTCGAGGGCTCGTCGCTGGCACAGGCCTGGCTCGTCGGACTGGCGACGGTCCATCTGGCCGTCGGCCTCGCGACGCGCGCCACGCGGATCGCGCGCGATCTGCGCCTGCTGTCGCTGACGCTCGGCGTCGTGCTCGCCGACGTCGCCGCCGCGACGATCCTCGAGGGCCCCGTCCTCGCCGGCGTCTGGGCGGTCACGACCGCCGGGTTCGCGCTGCTGGCGCGCAGCGTCGTCGCCCGCCGCAAGGGGGCCTACGACGAGCTGCTCGTCGGCCTCGGGCTGGGCGGACATCTGCTGCTCAGCGCGACGCAGGCGCTCGCCCAGGCGCCGCCCGAGACGGTCGCCGCCGGCGACCCGATCGCCTTCGGCGGTCACGTCGCCGTCGCCGCGACCGCCGCCGCCGCGTTCGCCGCGGGGCGCTTCGCCGCCGGCATCCGGCCGGCGTGGCGGGCGACGCTGGACGCCGCCGCGATGGCGGGGATCGCCTACCTGCTGATGCTGACGCTCGACGGCGCGGTGCTCGCAGCGGCGTTCGCGGCGCAGGCGCTCGCGCTCGGGACGATCGCCGCCCGCAGCCGCGACGACGTCGCCGCCGCCGGCGGCGGCGCGTTCCTGGCGCTTGCGCTGGGCCATGCGCTCGCCTTCGCGGCGCCGCCGATCGCGCTCGTCGACGGCCTGCAGTCGATCCCGGCCGCGGCGCTCGCGCTCGGCGCGCCGGCGCTCGTGGCGCTGCGCGCGGCGCGACTGCTCCGGCGCGGGCGCACGGTGCTCGCCGCGACGGGGCTGCTGGCGCTGCTGTATCTCGCGTCCACGGCGGTCGTCACGGTCGCCGCCGAGGACCTCGGCCAGCTGCTGCTGAGCGGCCTGTGGGCGACGACCGGGCTCGCCGGCCTGGTCGCCGGCCTCGTGCGTGACGAGCGGACGCTGCGGCTCGGCTCGCTGGCGCTGCTCGGCACGACGATCGGCAAGGTGTTCCTGTACGACCTCGCCGCGCTCGAGTCGCTGTACCGCGTCGGCTCGTTCATCGCGCTCGGCCTGCTGCTGCTGCTCGGCGCCGGCCTCTGGCAGCGGATGCGCCCGCGTCCGCTGCCGGATCTCAGGACGGCGCCCCCGGGCATGCGCTGAGCGCCGGGCGCTACCCTCGCGCACATGTCATCGATCTTCGATCCCTCCAACTTCGAGGTGACGCCCGAGCAGGCGCAGGCCGCGCTGGCCGAGGACAAGGCGCAGCTGATCGACGTGCGCGAGCCCTACGAGTGGAAGGCCGGGCGGATCGACGGCGCCCTGCACATCGAGCTCGAGCAGCTGGCGGCCAACGCGGCGAAGATCGACACCGACCGGCCGGTGATCTTCCAGTGCCTCTCCGGCTCGCGCTCGATGATGGCCGCGCAGGCGTTTCGCGGCGTCGGCATCGACGCCTACTCGATGGCGGGCGGATTGCGGCGCTGGGCCGACGAGAACCGCCCGCTCGTGCCGGAGGGCGCACACGTCGCCAGCCACTGATCCGCCCTGAGCCATCCGTCCATCGATGGCGTGCGCGCCGTGAAGCAGGGGTAGGAACCTCGTCGCACACACCAAAGGAGCGACATGTACATCGGCCTCGGCACCCTGCTGATCATCATCATCCTCGTGATCATCCTGCTCTGACGCGAAAGGCCCGCTCGTTCGAGCGGGCCTTTCGTCCGTCGGGCCACGAAACGCAGCGCGGCGCGGCGCGGCGCGGCTAGATCTTCATCACCTGGACCGCCTTGGGCCCCTTGTCGCCCTGCTCCTCCTCGTACTCCACCCGCGCACCTTCGCTGAGGGTGCGAAACCCGTCGGCGACGATCCCGGTGTGATGGACGAAGAGGTCGCGGCTGCCCTCGTCGGGCGTGATGAAGCCGAATCCCTTGTCGTCGCTGAACCACTTGACGGTGCCGGTTGGCATGAGCCCTTCTCCCCGTGACTTGCGTGCTGCGTTGCCGAGGAGAGCCGAGGCCCGAATCTGCGACGCCCGCACAGCTTCGCCGGGTCTCACCCGGCCCTTTTCGCGCGGCAAACTACCACGCAGGCAGCGTGGCGGCGGGCAGAGTTCTCCTACGATCATCCTCGACCCTGCGACCTGGAGGAGAACGCGATGGGCGATGAGGAGGCACACGAGGTCGTGAGCGGCGACGGCTACGCCGTCGGCAACGTCGGCGCGCTCGGCGACGGGGGCGGCTTTCGCAAGATCCGGCGGGCGCTCGACGTCAAGGCGCTCGGCATCAACGCGATCGTCATGCCGCCCGAGTTCGCCGGCAGGCGCCACTACCACGACACGCAGGAAGAGACCTACTTCATTCATCGCGGACATGCCGAGCTCGAGTTCGGCGACGGGTCGGTGCACCGCCTCGGGCCGGGCGGGATCGCCCGCATCGATGCCGCGACGGTGCGGCGGATCCGCAACGTCGGCGACGAGGACCTCGTCTACGTGGCCGTCGGCGGCAAGGACGGCTACGTCGAGAACGACGGCCACCTGCTGCCATCCGAGGAGACCGACTGACATGCCTCGCCGGGGCGTCGCCAGCCTGGCCGTGATCGTCGCGCTGATCGCCGGCGGCTGCGGCGAGGAGGACGAGCCCGCGACGCGGCAGACCACGACGAACCCGGCGGGCGCCGTCGAGCTGACGATCGTCTACGACGACGGCTCGGGGCGCAAGACGACCGGCACGCTGACCTGCCGCGGCGGCGACCGCCGCGCGGAGGGCGCGCTGGAGGGCCGGGCGCCCGCCGACGAGCTCTGCGCGCACGCGCGCGGCATCAGCGACCTGCTGACGTCCGAGCCCGACAGGCGCCGCGCCTGCACGCAGATCTACGGCGGTCCGGAGACCGCGCTCGTGACGGGAACGATCGCAGGCGAGAAGGTCGAGCGGCGCTTCTCGCGCAGAAACGGCTGCGAGATCGGCGACTTCAGGCGCGCCTCCGGACTGCTGCAGCCGTAGCGAGGTCTGCCCACGCCGCTCGGCGCGCGCGAGTAGGATCGCCGGCGGTGGATGGCGTCCACGACATGGGCGGGATGCACGGGTTCGGAGCGGTCGTGAAACCCGGTGGCGAGCTGCCCTACCACGAGCCCTGGGAGCCGCGCGCCTTCGCGATCCAGATGCTGGTGAACCTCGAGCGCCTCGGCGCAGGACCGGGCGGGCGCCCGGTCCGCGAGGAGATGGAGCCCGCGCACTACCTCGCCGCCTCCTACTACGAGCGCTGGGTCTTCAGCGCCGAGCGCCGCCTCGCGCGCAAGGGCACGATCGCCGACGGCGACGTCGAGCTGATGATCGATCGCCTCGCGGCCGGCGAGCCGGCGCCGGAGCATCACGACAGCGAGATGGGCCGGCGCGCCGTGCAGCGCCTGCGCGGCGACAACCCGATGCGGCCGCCGCCGGAGGATGCGCGCTTCGCGGCCGGCGACCGCGTGCGCGTACGGCGGATGCATCCGCCACTGCACACCCGCTGCCCGCGCTACGTGCGCGGCGCCACGGGCGTCGTCGAGCGCGTCCACGGCGCAGATCCGCTGCCCGACCGCGCCGTCTACGGCGAGCAGACCGAGCCCGAGGCCGTGTACGGCGTCGCGTTCGCCTCGCAGGAACTGTGGGGGCCCGGCGGCGAGCCGCCCTGGACGGTGATGGTCGACCTCTGGGACAGCTACCTGGATCCGGCATGACGCCCTCGTCGCGCGATCCGGCCTCGATCCGCCCGCTGAGCCGTGGGCTTGCGACGACGAGATGACGGGCGGCCATCACGATCCCCGCACGGCGTCGCCGGCGGAGCTGCGCGCCGAGGCGCTCGAGGCGCTGCTGGCCGAGCGCGGGCTCGTGTCGACCGACGCGATCGACGCGATCATCGAGCACTACGAGCACGACGTCGGGCCGCAGAACGGCGCGAAGGTCGTCGCGCGCGCGTGGGTCGACGAGCGCTACCGCGAGCGGCTGCTGACGAGCGCGACCGAGGCGATCGCCGAGCTCGGCTTCGGCGGGGCCGAGGGTGAGAACATGGTCGCCGTCGAGAACACGCCGACGGTCCACAACGTGATCGTCTGCACGCTGTGCTCGTGCTACCCGTGGCCCGTCCTCGGCCTGCCGCCCGCCTGGTACAAGAGCGCGCCCTACCGTGCGCGCGTCGTCGCCGAGCCGCGCGCCGTGCTGCGCGAGTTCGGCCTCGAGCTGGCCGACGACGTCGAGCTGCGCGTCTGGGACTCGAGCGCCGAGCTGCGCTACCTCGTCCTGCCCACGCGCCCTGCGGGAACCGACGGCTGGACCGAGCAGCAGCTCGCAGCGATCGTCAGCCGCGACTGCATGGTCGGCACGGCGATCGCGGTCGCCGCGCAGCCCGCCGCATCGTGAGCGCCGGACTCACCACAGCCGATCGGGCGCCGCGCGCCGCCGCGCCGTGAGCGCCGACCTCACCGCCGTCGACGAGGCGCTGGGCAGCGCCGCACCGCTGCCGCGCGACAACGGCGAGCTCGTCTTCGAGGAGCCCTGGCAGGGCCGCGCGCTGGCGATGGGCATCGCGGCGCTGGAGCGGACTGGCGCCTCCTGGGAGGACTTCCGCCGCCATCTCGTGCCGGCGATCGCCGCCACCCCGCAGGAGCATGAGATCACGGCGGCGACCGCGTACTACACGGCCTGGCTGACCGCGCTTCAGGCGCTGCTGGTGGAGCGCGGCCTGCTCGACCCAGCGGCCGCGAAGTAGCGCCAGCGCAGGCGGCTTCCGTCCGGCTATGGCGCCTTGACCTCGATATCCGGGGTCAGATCGCCATAGCCACGGGTTGACAGGTGGGGACGCTGTCGGCCCTCGTTGCCCGACGTGCCCGTCGCGGCCGATCCCCATCCGGGCGATCCCCTACCCCGCTCGGGGTCATCCCCTATGGAAGCGCGCCGACCCCGCCGCAAGGCTGCGTGGCGTCCGCTCACGCCGTATCAGGAGGAGCAGCATGCTGCCGTCGTCACGTCTTGCCCGCCTTGGAGCCTGGTGCTTTCGCCGTCGACGCCGCGTGCTCGGCGCGTGGGTCGCGGCGCTCGCGCTCACCTTCGTCGTGCTCGCGCCGCTCGCCGGCGAGTTCCGCGCCGACTTCAACACGCCGGGCTCGGACTCCGAGGCCGCCGACCGTGTCCTGCAGGAGCGCTTCCCGGACCGCTCGTCGGCGACGATCGACGTCGTCTGGCGCGCCGAGGACGGCGTCCGGTCGCCCGCCGTCAGGCAGCGCATCGACGGCCTGCTCGCCTCGGCGCGGCGCCTGGAGGGCATCGGCCGCGCCAGCAGGCCGGAGTACGCGCCAGACGGCAACACGGCGATCGTGCGCCTGCAGATCGACGCCGAGAACGACAGCGAGGTGCCGGTCGCGACCGGCGAGCGGCTGATCGCGCTGGCCGAGCGGGCGACCGACGACGCCCTGCGGGTGGCGGTCGCCGGCTGGGCGATCAGCGACGCGCAGGAGAGCGAGGTCAGCCCCGAGGTCGTCGGCTTCGCGATCGCCGCCCTCGTGCTGCTGCTGACCTTCGGCTCGCTGATCGCCGCCGGGCTGCCGCTCGCCACCGCGCTGTTCAGCCTGGGCATCGGCACGACGCTCGTCGGCACGGTCGCGGCGCTGACCGACGTGCCGGAGTTCGCGCCCGCGATCGCCGGGATGATGGCGATCGGCGTGGGGATCGACTATGCGCTGCTCGTCGTCACGCGCTACCGCACGGCGCTCGCCGCCGGCAGGCAACCGCAGGACGCGGTTGCCGAGGCGATCGCGACGGCCGGGCGCTCCGTGCTGGTCGCGGGCCTGATCGTCGTGATCGCGCTGCTCGGCCTGTTCGCGATGCGCCTGCCGTTCCTCAACGGCGTCGCGATCTCGTCGAGCATCGCGGTGCTCGTCGCCGCGCTTGCGGCCGTGACGCTGCTGCCCGCGCTGCTGGGCTTCATCGGCCCGCGCATCGACCGCCTGCGCGTGCCGGGCACGCGTCGCCGCGTCCGCGCGGCGCGGCCGTCGCGCTGGATCGGCTACTCGCGCGCGATCCAGCGCCGCCCGTGGACGGCGGCGATCGCCGGCACGGCGGTCATCGTGACGCTGGCCCTCCCGGTGACGGACTTCCGCCTCGGATTCCCCGACGCCGGCAACGATCCCGCGGGCACGATGACGCGGACCGCGTACGACCTCGTGGCGCAGGGCTTCGGCCCGGGCACGAACGGCCCGCTGCTGCTGACCGCCGAGATGCCCCGCGGCGGCGACGCCGAGCGCGGCGCGGCGCTGCTGCGCGAACGTGTCGCGGCGCAGGCCGGGGTACGGTCGGTGGCGCCGGCGCAGATCAACCCCGCCGGCGACGCCGCCGTGCTGCTCGCGACACCGAGGACCTCGGTGCAGGACGAGGCGACGCAGCGACTCGTCGACCGCCTGCGCGGCGACGTCGCGCCCGCGTTGCAGCGCTCGGCCGGCATGACGATCCACGTCGGCGGCATGACCGCGGCGATCGTCGACCAGAGCGAGTACACGCTGGCGCGCCTGCCGCTGTTCATCGGCGCCGTCGTGTCGCTGTCGTTCCTGCTGCTGCTGACGGCCTTTCGCTCGCTGCCCGTCGCGCTGAAGGCCGGGGTGCTGAACCTGCTGTCGATCGGCGCGGCCTACGGCGTGGTGGCGCTCGTCGCCTCGGGCGGCTGGGCGGGCGAGCTCGTCGGGATCGACACCGCCACGCCGGTTCCGCCGTTCATCCCGGTGTTCATGTTCGCGATCCTCTTCGGGCTCTCGATGGACTACGAGGTGTTCCTGCTGTCGCGGATCCGCGAGGAGTACGTGCGCCACGGCGACAACTCGCGCGCCGTGTCCGACGGCCTCGCGACGACGGCGCGCGTCATCACCGCCGCCGCCGCGATCATGATCGCCGTCTTCAGCTCGTTCGCGCTGGCCGACGACGTGATCCTCAAGCTGATGGGAATCGGCCTCGCCAGCTCGATCCTCCTGGACGCGACGATCGTCCGCATGGTGCTCGTGCCGTCGATCATGCAGCTGCTCGGTCGCGCGAACTGGTGGCTGCCGCGCTGGATCGAGCGGCTGCTGCCGGCTGCGCCGGCGGTCGCCCCCGCCGAGCCGGCCGGCGCCTCGAGCCCGGCCTGACGCAGACCGAACCGTGCTGCACCGGCCATCCGACCGGTGCACCACGAGATCGATCGGCGGGGTCACGTTCGTCGCGAGCCCGACGTGTAAGCTCGCCGGAACCATGCGGCGCTCCCTCCTCATCGGGGTGCTCCTGCTCTGCTGGCTCCTGCCGGCGGCGGGTGCATCGGCGGCCGCCGACGGCGCCGACGACGACCGCGTCGTGCTGCTCGGTCCGGTGCTGATCGATCGCGACGAGACGGCGGGCGACATCGTCGTCCTCGACGGCGACGTGACGATCCGCGGTCAGGTGACCGGCGACGTCGTCGTCGTCGACGGCGACATCACGATCCGCGGCACCGTCGCGGGCGACGTCGTCGCGATCTCCGGCCTGGCGACGCTCGGCCGCCGGGGCCGTGTCGGCGGTGACCTCGTCTACGGCGACGACCGGCCCGTCCAGGCGCCCGGCTCCCGCGTCGCCGGCGAGGTCACGAAGCTCGACGTCGGCGACGTCAGCGTGATCGGCGCGATCGCGATCTGGGTGGCGCTGACGGTCTCGCTGCTCCTGCTGGGACTGATCCTGCTGCTGCTCGCGCCGCGCGCCGCGGACGCGGTCGCACGGACCGGCCGGGAGAAGACCGGGATCGCGGGCCTCGTCGGAGTCGTCGCGTTCTTCCTGCTCCCCGTCATCGCGTTCGGCGCGCTCGTGTCGGTCATCGGGCTGCCGCTCGGCGTCGTGCTGCTGCTGCTGATCATCCCGCTCTACGCGATCGCGTACTGCGCCGCAGGCCTCGTCGTCGGGCGGCTCATCCTCAAGCGGGCGACGCTGCTCGCGTTCGTCGTCGGCATCCTGATCCTCCAGGCGCTGGCGCTGATCCCGATCGCCGGCGGGATCGTCGGCTTCGTCGCGACGTGCCTGGGGCTCGGCACGCTGCTGGTCGCGATCGTCCGCGCCCGCTCCTGACGCTCGGCCGCCGACAGCACGCAGCAGCACCCGCTGCAAGTCTTCGTGCAATGAGCAGGGGTTAAGGCCCGCGCGGCGAGGTCGTTGCTAGCGTCGCGGCGGCCGCGATGACCCTCAGCCGCCTCGTCCTCATCTGCGCCCTCGCCGCGCTCGCCGCGGCGGGCGCCGTCGTACTCGGGACGGCGGTTCCCGCGGGCGCCGACCTCAACCGCAGGATCGACGCCAGCGCCGACCGCGCCGCGGCGCTGCGCGCCGCCGTCGCTGCCGAGTCGGCGCGCATCCGGCAGTCCACGCGCGGGATCGCCCGCGCGCAGCGGCGGCTGCGCGTGCTGCGGGCCGAGACCGAGGCTCAGCAAGCAGACCTCAAGCGCGTCAAGGACGACTTCGTCCGCGCGCGCGACCGCCTGACGCGGCTGGTCAGGCTGCAGCGCGATGCCACCGACGCGCTGACGGCGAACCTGCAGACCGCCTACCGCAGCGAGCAGCCCGACATCGTCTCGGTGATCATGACCGCGCGCGGCTTCACCGATCTGCTCGAGAAGGCCGACTTCCTCAAGCGCGTCGCCGAGCGCAACGCGAAGATCATGGACATCGCCCGCACGTCGCGCGTCTCGGTCACGCGCCAGACCAAGCGGCTGGCGGCGATGCAGCGCCGCGAGCAGGAGCTGGCCTCCAGGCTCGAGCGCAGGCTCGACGCGGCGCACGCGGTCGAGACGGCGCTGCTGCGCGTGCGCGAGCGGCGCCTCGCGCGATCGAGCTTCCGGCGCGCAGAGCTGCGCGAGGTCCAGCGCCGCCTCGCGGCTCTGCGCAAGCGCCTGGCGCGCACGGCACGGCAGGGGATCGCGACGAAGGCCGGCGGGGTGGCCCAGCCACCGCCCGGCGCTCCGGCCGCGGTCGGCCTCGTGATGGCGGCCGGCAACGCGATCGCCGGCCTGCCCTACCTCTACGGCGGCGGGCACGGCGGCTTCAAGGACACCGCATATGACTGCTCGGGCTCAATCAGCTACGCGCTCGCGGCTGCAGGCCTCGTCAGCTCGCCGATGGCCTCCCCCGGCTTCATGACCTGGGGCGAGAGCGGCCCGGGCAGGTGGATCACGATCTACACCAACCCGGGGCACATGTTCATGGTCGTCGGCGGCTGGCGCTTCGACACGACGGCGCTGCGCGGCGGCGGAACGCGCTGGACGCGTGAGATGCGCAGCACCGCGGGGTTCCTCGCCCGCCACCCGCCGGGGCTCTAGGCGGACACCCGGCGCGGGCGCGGAGCGACCCGCGCTCGGGCGTCGCCCGCGCTCGGAGCGCGATTACGCCCCCGGGGGCACGATCTCGCGCTTGAGGATCTTGCCCGTCGGCCCCTTCGGCAGATCGTCGACCACCCAGATCTCGCGCGGGTACTTGTAGGCCGCGACCTGCTCCCTGCAGAAGGTCCGCAGCTCGTCGATCTCGACCTCCGCGCCCTCCTTCAGCGCGATCGCCGCGCCGACCTCCTCGCCGAGCTCGTCGTGCGGCACGCCGACGACCGCCGCCTCGCGCACGGCGGGATGCTCGTAGAGCACCTCCTCGATCTCGCGCGGGTAGACGTTGTAGCCGCCGCGGATGATCAGCTCCTTCTTGCGGTCGACGATGAAGTAGTAGCCCTCGTCGTCGACCCTGGCCATGTCGCCGGTGGCGAACCAGCCGTCCCTGATCGCCTCGGCCGTCGCCTCGGGCTGCTTCCAGTAGCCCTTCATGACGTTGTGGCCCTTGATCAGGATCTCGCCGATCTCGCCGGGCCCGACGTCGTTGCCGTCGTCGTCGACGAGCCGGAACTCGACGCCCTCGATCGGCGTGCCGATCGAGCCCGGCTTGCGCTCGCGGTCGGGGTGGTTGAACGACGCGACCGGCGAGGTCTCGCTGAGGCCGTAGCCCTCGAGCACCTTGCAGCCGAAGCACTCCTCGAAGCCGCGCAGGACCTCGACCGGCATCGAGGCGCCGCCCGACGCGCAGACGCGCAGCCTGGAGACGTCGTAGGCCTTGCGGTCGGGGTGGTTCAGCAGGGCGCCGTACATCGTCGGCACGCCCTCGAAGACCGTGCAGCCGTCGCGCTCGAGGATCTGCAGCGCCTTGCCGGGCTCGAAGCGCGGCAGCAGCGTGACCGTCGCGCCGCACGCGATCGCGGCGTTCATCGTGCAGGTCTGGCCGAAGGAGTGAAACAGCGGCAGGCCGCCGAAGATGACGTCGCCGACGCCCATGTCGAACAGGCCGACGGAGATCTCGACGTTGCGGCGCAGGTTGTCGTGCGTGAGCTCCGCGCCCTTGGGCCGGCCGGTCGTGCCCGACGTGTAGAGGATCACCGCGGTGTCGTCGCCGGCGACGCTTGCGACGTCCGCATCGGGCTCGTGGGCGAAGATCTCGCCCTCGATCTCGCCCGGCTTGACCGATACGACGTCGACGCCGCCCGCCTCCTTCGCGCCCGCCTCGGCGGCCTCCATGAAGTCGTGCCAGGCGAACAGCACCTTGACCTGCGGATCCGAGAGGTAGAAGCCGACCTCGCGGCCCTTGAGCAGCACGTTCATCGGCACGACGACGGCGCCCATCCGCAGCACGCCGTAGTAGACGGCCGGGAAGTAGGGGACGTTCGGGAGCATGATCCCGACACGATCGCCGACGCCGACGCCCTTGCTCCTGAGCATCGACGCGACGCGCTGGCTGGCGTTGTCGAGCAGTCCGTAGTTGAAGGCGGCGTCGTCGAGCTTCACCGCGATCTGGTCGGGGTGCTCGGCAGCCGTCCGGGTGAGGTTCGAAGCGAGGTTGGCAGACATAGGTGCGACTCTATTGGCAGCCATGCCCGACCTGCTGCAGATCACGCCTGCGCTGGCGATCCCGCTTGACGAGGTCGCCGTGCGCGCAAGCCGCTCGTCCGGGCCGGGCGGTCAGCACGCCAACGTCACCGCCTCGCGGATCGAGGCGAGCTTCGACGTCGCGGCCTCGGCCACGCTCAGCGACGCGCAGAAGGCACGGATAACGGCGCGCTGCGGGCCGGTCGTGCGTGCCGTTGCGCAGGACGCGCGCTCGCAGGCCCGCAACCGCGCGCTCGCGCTCGAGCGCCTGGCGGGGCGGATCGCGCGGGCGCTCGAGGTTCCGCGCACGCGCAGGCCGACGAAGCCGACGCGCGCCTCGCGCACGCGCCGGCTCGAGGCCAAGCGCCGCGCGTCGGATCGCAAGCGCCAGCGGCGCCGGCCGGCGGGCGAGGACTGATGTGCGCGAACACCAAACTGCTAGACGTCACAGACATCTAGCTCACAGGCACCGAGTGCCCTAGGGTGCCATCTGCTCGGCCGGGTCCCGGCCCCAATGCGTACTGAGGATGTCGCCGATGAACCTGGTGCTGAAGCGTGGCTCGAATCGCCCCGATCACCTCACCGCTCAGGCCGTGATCGCGGCGAGCGTCCTGCTCGCCGTGCTAACCGCAATGCTTCTAGACAGCGCGCCGGCGCGGGCGGCGTTTCCCGGCCTGAACGGTCCGATCGCCTGTGGCGGCGTGCGCTCACCGGGAACCGACATCGAGATCTTCCAGGTCAACTCCGACGGCACGGGCGAGACGACGCTTACATCCAACGACGTCCGCGACGGAAGCCCCGCCTACTCTCCCGACGGTACGAAGATCGCGTTCGAGAGCCAGCGCCACAACGTCGACGGCGAGCCCGCGAACACCGAGATCTACGTCGCCGACAATGACGGCGATCTCGAGGGCCCCGACGTCGAGCGCCTGACATTCAACAAGGGAGAGCTCACCGGCGGCACGCTGAACGGGATAGCCGCCACCGACTTCTCGCCGAGCTGGTCGCCCGACGGCACCGAGATCGTCTTCCACAGCGGGCGCGAGACGACGTTCACCGACGGCGGCACCTCGCCCGTCCGGGACTTCGAGATCTACAAGATGAGCGCTACGACCGGAGAGTCGGTGACCCCCGCGACGCGTCTGACGTTCAACCGCGGGCAGGACGCGATCCCGTCCTGGTCGCCGGACGGCACGAAGATTGCGTTCCAGGGCTTCCCGCCGGGCAACCCGTCGACGCTCCCCGTCAACCTCGAGGTCTTCACCATGAACCCCGACGGCACGGACCGCACGAACGTCAGCAACAACCCCGGCACCCCGAACGACGCTGTCACGCCGGTGAACGAGAACTCCGACGGGCTGGATCGCGACATCATCTGGTCGCCCGACAGCCAGCAGATCGCGTACTCGAGTACGCGTGGAGGCACGGTTCCCGGAAACCAGAACTTCGATGTGTGGCGCGCGAACCGCGACGGCAGCGATCCGGTCAGGCTCACGACGAATCTCGACAGCCCGGTGCCCGAACCGTTCACGGACTTCGACGTACCGCTGGTGTGGTCGCCCGACGGCGCGGAGATCCTGTTCGCGACATCGCGCGAGTCGACGATCTCCGACGACATCTTCGCGGCCTACAGGATGAGCGCCGTCAACGGTGACGCTGGTCCGCTGTCGGTGCAGCGGGTGGCGGCGGTCTCCCAGTTCCAGCGCTGTGACTGGCGGGCGCTGCAGGCGCCTCCGCCTCCGCCGGCGCCGGCGCCGGCGCCGGCGCCGGGCGTCTACCCGCTGCCGCCGCCGCCACCGCCACCGCCGGCGCCGGGCGAGAAGCTCACGGCGAAGCTGTCGCTGGCGCGGGCGACGATCGAGCGTGGCAATCGCGTGCTCGACGTGCTGGCGCCGATCACGAGCCTGGCGTCCGGGCGCGTCGACGTCGAGCTGCACGCGGCCGGGCGGCGCT
>JBKHXR010000045.1:0-35891 GCA_046565905.1 Thermoleophilia bacterium
CCGATCCGTTCGGCAACCCCGGTCCCTACGAGGAGGCCGTGCTGGCGACCCCGCTGCTGGAGAACTACGAGAAGCCGGAGGACTTCAAGGGCATCGACGTGCTCCGCGCGATCCGCAGCTTCGATCCGTGCATGCCGTGCACGACGCACATGCACATGGATGACAGGACGATCACCCGCGAGATCATCAGTTGCGCGTGCGGGGCTGACGGTCCGCATGAGCACTAGAAGCAGCGGGAGTCGCTTGCTGATACGACTCGAGCGTTAGATCCGTGCGTGTGCTCGTCTGCGGCGTCGGCTACCGATTCCTGCGCGACAACGCTCTGGGCGTGTGGGTGACCGATACCCTCGCGCCGCAGGCGAGCAACGGCATCGAGTTCGAGGATCTCGGCTACCACCCGGTGGGGTTCGTGCAGAACCTCGAGGAACGCTCTCCGTACGACCGCATCGTCTTCGTGGCGGCGGTCGAGCGAGGGCGCGAGCCGACGACGATCACGACGTACCGGTGGGACCACGAGCTGCCGTCGACCCAGGAGATCCAGGACCGCGTCTCGGACTCCGTCGGTGGCTCGATCTCGCTGGATAACCTTCTGATCGTGTCAGAGGCATTCAAGGCGCTGCCGGAGGACATCTGGGTCGTGGAGGTCGAGCCGGTGGATGAGACATGGGGCGACGGCTTCAGCCCCGAGATGGAAGCGAAGCTTCCAGACATCGTGGAGACGGTATGGAGTTTGACGAAGCCGTAGCTCAGCTCGGGACGCTCGTCGAGACGCTCGAGCGCGACGGCGACGAGCGCGCGCTGCTGTTGCTCGACCTGATGGATTTCGTGCACCGGCCGGGACTGGAGCTGATCGTCGGCGGTCAGACCGACCACCCGATCGCGCTCGCGCTGCTTTCGATGTACGGCCTCGCGCCCGTCGACGAGCGGATCGAGGCCGAGGAGGCGCTCGACGAGATCCGCCCGTACATCGAGGGCCATGGCGGCGCGCTCGAGCTCGTCGACGTGCAGGACGGCGTCATCAGCGTTCGCATGAGCGGCGCCTGCAACGGCTGCGCCGCATCGGCGATGACGCTGCGGCGCGGGATCGAGGGCAAGCTTCGCGAGCGGCTGGACTGGTTCAAGGAGGTCGTCGCGCTCGAGCCCGAGGACGACGAGGCCGAGCAGGCCGGCGCCGGCGCTTCGCTGCCGTTGCTGCACATCGAGCCGATGTCGAGGGCAGGCGAGCAGAGCGGGGCAGCCACGGCGGAGCTGCTGCAGATCGAGAAGCTGCGCCGCCCTGTGTTCGTCGAGGTCGGCGCATTCGACGATCTGGCGGAAGGCGCGCTGAAGGCCGTCGATGTCGAAGGCCGCTCGGTGCTCGTCCTCAAGCTCGACGGCGAGCCCTACGCGTTCGTCAACATCTGCCCCAGCGCGGGCGCCCGGCTGCCGCTCGACGGGGCGAAGGTGAGCGGCTCGGTGATCGTCTGCCCGTGGCACAACTGCGCCTACGACGCGCGGTCGGGCAAGCGCGTCGACGACGAGCCGGACGCGCCGGCGCTGGCCGTCGTGCCGATCGCCGTCATCGACGGCGCCCTCCAGGTCGCAGCGAACGTCGCGTGAGCACCGCGATCCCGTCCGAGGCGGTCGAGGTTCGATCCCAGCGCATCCTCGTCGCCGGGGTGGGCAACGTGCTGCGCGGCGACGACGGCTTCGGTCCTGCCGTCGCAGAGCTGCTTACCGGTCTGCCCGACGGAGCCGAGGTGATCGAGACCGGCACCGGGGGCATCGCCCTGCTCCAGGAGATCATGGTCGGCTGCTCTGCGCTGATCATCATCGACGCCGTCGAACGCGGCGCCGAACCGGGCACCGTCTTCTACATCGAGCCCGATATCGAGAAGGGCGAGCACGTGCCGGACATCCACCTCGCCAACCCGGGCAGGGTTCTCTCGATGGCGAAGACGATGGGCATCCTGCCGGAGCGCGTCGTGATCATCGGATGTCAGCCCCTGGACACAGAAGAGCTGTGCCAGGGACTATCGCCGCCCGTTCAGCGCGCGTTGGCCATCGCAGTCGACAAGATCGAGGAGACGGTACATGCCTGGCTTTGACTCGGTACATGAGATGCGCAACGCGCTGACGAACCAGCGCTACCTCATGGACGAGGGGCTCGCGACGGTCGTCTTCCTCGCACTGCGCCTGCGCAAGCCGCTGCTCGTCGAGGGCGAGCCGGGGGTCGGCAAGACCGAGCTCGCCAAGGCGCTCGCCGCTGCGACGGGCACGCCGCTCATCCGCCTGCAGTGCTACGAGGGCATCGACGTCCACCAGGCGCTCTACGACTGGGACTATCCGCGTCAGCTCCTGCAGCTGCGCGCCGGCACGTCGACGAAGCTGTACTCCGAGGAGTTCTTGCTGCGCCGGCCGCTGCTGGAGGCGCTCGCCAACCCGGGGGCCGTACTGCTGATCGACGAGCTCGACCGCGCGGACGACGAGTTCGAGGCGTTCCTGCTGGAGTTCCTGTCGGACTTCCAGGTGACGATCCCCGAGGTCGGCGTCGTGCGCGCGACCGAGCCGCCGATCGTGATCATCACATCCAACCGGACGCGAGATCTGCACGAGGCGCTCAAGCGGCGCTGCCTCTATCACTGGATCGACCATCCCGACCTGCAACGCGAGATCGCGATCGCGCGGGCGCGGCTGCCGCACATCGGGCAGCACCTCGCCGACCAGGTCTGCGCCTTCGTCCAGGATCTGCGCTGGCTGGACCTCTACCGCTCGCCCGGCGTCGGCGAGACGCTCGACTGGGTGCAGGCGTTCCACACGCTCGGCCACCACGAGCTCGACCCGCAGACGGTCAGCAGCACGCTGGGCACGCTGCTGAAGGAGCGCGACGACCTCGAGCGCATCCGCGGCGGCAACCTCGACGAGGCGATCGCGCGCTCCGCGCAGCGCGCCGCGCAACTGCGGCAGGGCAACTACCAGTGAGGCTCGGCGCCCCGCAGCGCACGCCCGACCAGGCGATCATGGCGGCCGTCGTCGGGCTCGCGCGGACGCTGCGCGAGTTCGGCCTCTCGGCGAGCGTCGACGCGGAGCATACGTTCCTGCGGGCGCTGGTCGAGATCGACGTGCGCGACCGCACGCAGATGTACTGGGCCGGGCAGGCGGCGTTCGTGAACTCACCCAGCCAGCTGCCGGTCTGGGACTCGATCTTCGAGCGCTTCTGGGAGGGCCGTCCGCTGATCCTCCAGGAGGGCGGCTCCGAGCACGGCGAGAGCGATGCCCGCATGCAGGGCTCCCATCACGGCGGCGAGGCATTGCCGCAGTACGGCGGCGAGGCGACGCAGAAGGTGCCGCTCGACGGCGACCGTCAGCGCGCGGCCGAGGACATCCCGACCGCCGAGGGCGAGGACAGCGCCAGCAACCAGGAGCGCGGCATCCTCGCCGCCTGGAGCGACGAGGAGATGCTCAGCGCGCGCGAGAACCTCGAGTACCAGGACGACGAGCTGCTCGCGCTGCGCCTCCTCGCGCAGGAGATCAAGCGCCAGGCGCCGGCGCGCCGCTCGCGTCGCGCGCGCCCGTCGCCGGGCGGACACCGCTTCGACGTGCGCGGGACCGTCCGCGAGTCGCTCGCGACCGATGGCGAGGCGTTCCATCTCGGGTTCAGCGCGCCTACGCTGCGGCCGCGCCGCCTGCTGTTCATCTGTGACGTCTCGGGGTCGATGGAGCGCTACTCGCGCGTGCTGCTCGCCTCGCTGAAGGCTGCGGTCGGCGCGGCGAGGCGCGCGGAGGCGTTCGTCTTCGCCACCCGCCTGACGCGGCTGACGAAGACGCTTGACGGCCGAGACCTCGAGCAGGCGCTCGACAAGGCGCGTGCCGCGGTACCGGACTGGTCGGGCGGGACCCGGATCGGCCATGCCCTCAACGACTTCAACACGAGCTATGGCCGGCGCGGGTTCGCCCGCGGGGCGATCGTGCTCGTCGTGAGCGACGGCTGGGACCGTGGCGACCCGAAGGTTCTCGAGACCGAGGTGCGGCGTCTGCAGCTTCAGTCACGGCGGCTGGTCTGGATCAACCCGCGCCCGATGAGCGTCGACCAGCAGCCGCTGGCGATCGGGATGCGCGCGGCGATGCCCTTCATCGACGACTTCGTGCCGGGTCACGACCCCCGCGCGGTGGCGGGACTGGCCCAGCTGATCGGTGGCCTGGCCAGCGATCGGCCGGTGCGCAAGATCGCACCTTCTGGCGCGCCGAGCGCCTGACGCGCGCGTCGTCGCCGATCGCCGCAGCTCTGTCGATTGTGCTGTTTTGCAGCCGGAACGGGCGCGGCGCCGGCCTGCCGCGAGCGGCCCTGAGACCTGGCGCGCGATAGGTGTGCGACACATACAGTGTTGTGTTACCCTCCGTCGATGGACACGCTATTGATGGGGAATCCCACCATCGCCTCGGTCGGCGGTTGGTGGCTCGGGATCAGTATTGGCCTCGCCATCGTGACCCTCGTGGTCATCCTCGTGATGACGATCATCACGCTCGCGCACAAGATCGCGGGCCAAGCGACGGCAGGATCGAAGGGGATGTTGCAGGCATACTCCAACACGATGGCGGTGTGGAAGCTGCGCGACGTAAATCGATCCGCAACGGGTATCTGGCGGGCTGCAGAGTCCGCTCGCAAGGTTCTGGAGGGGAGATAGATGTCACCTGATGAAGTAAGCCTCTGGAAGGCTGTCCTGGTCGCGGGAGCCATCCTGGTGATGGCGGTGATCGGCCTGCTGAGCCTGCTGCTCATCACCGTACGGACGATCGATCGCAACGTCGTCCAGTTGTGGACGGACACGAAGCTGCTCGCGACCAACACCACGGGGCTCTACCAGATCGCCGGCTCGGGATCGGTCGTCCGCGCGCTGCGCGAGGAACTGCTTCGCCACGAGAAGCTGCTGCGGGGAGGTAGCTGATGAGCAAGACCACGCTCACCGTCATAACCGTCGTCGAGATCGTGGCGCTCGTCGCCGTGCTCGGGGCCTACCTGCTGGTCGTCGCGCAGGGCCTGCGACAGATCGTCGCGACGCTCGCCGAGGTGACCTGGGGCGCACGCGCCGTCGAGCGGCAGCTGCGTGCGGTTCCCGCCAACCTCCGCGGGCTGAACACCGGCCTGACCGACGCGGCCACGGTCCTGCCGGGGCTGTCCGACGCCGTCGCCCGCAAGACCGGGAGGCCGGTATGACGCTCTGGTGGATCGGCAACATCATCCTCATCGCAGTCGTCATCCCCGTCGTGGTCGCGATCCTGATCCAGGTCCTGACGCCGATCTTCCAGATCAGGCAGTACGCGGAGGACATCCTGGAGCACGCCGGCCAGTTTCCCGGGCACCTGGACGACATCGCCCAGGAGCTCGTCCGGACGCGCGACCTCGTCAAGACCGCCGCTCCTGAGATCGTGCGCTACTCGCGAGCAGTAGACAACCTGTAGGTAGGAGGAGTCATGGAAGCAGCCCCCGTTGTCACGCTCATCGCAGTCGGTCTGGCCATCGCCGTCATCGCGGCGTTCCTGATCACCGTCATCTATCAGCTGGCCAACGTGTTCTCCCGCCTGAACACGATCCTCGGCGTCGTCGGAACGGTGTGCGAGAAGACCGAGGTGCTCGATCCGATCATCTCCGAGATCAGCGCGGATCTCGGCGCCGGCCATGAAGCGCTCGGCGGGGCGGTCGAGCGCCTGAAGGTGCGCAAGGGCTATGCGGAGTCGGCGCCGCCCGCCGAGCACGAACTCGACCGCGAGCCGGCGGGCGTGGGCACGTCGACGCCCGTCGAACCGCCGCCGTCCGTCTACAGAAACTACTGAGCGACGAGGTGCCGCCGAGCGATCGGACGTCGCGGCCGGTGCGCTTCGATCGCACGAGGAGGTTCATGTCATGTGTCTAGCGATTCCCGGCCAGATCGTCGAATGGGTCGACGAGGAGCTGAACATCGCGAAGGTGCAGGTCGCCAACGTGCGTCGCAACGTCAACGTGGGCCTGCTCGCCGAGACGGAGGATGCCGTCAGCATCGGTGACTGGGTGCTGATCCACGTCGGCTTTGCGATGTCGAAGATCGACGAGGCGGAAGCGCAGGCGACGCGGGAGTTCCTCGAACAGCTCGGTGCCCCCTACGAGGAGGAGCTCGCCGAGCTCGAAGCCAGCACGATCGAGTGACCGGGGCCGATGCGCCGCGCTGGAGCACGGCTGCCCAGCCGGCGCTCGGCGTCGGCCCCGACGGTCCGCGCACGGCGGGCCGCGACGACTTCTACGACCACCTGCTGCACGTCTGCCTGCTGCTGCTCCTGGAGGAGCGCGCAAGCACGAGCGCGGACGTCCGCGACCGGCTGCGGCCGCTCGGCTTCGAGCAGACGACGACGGCCGTCGACACGGCGCTGCAGGCGCTGTCGGATGCGGGCCTCGTGCTCTTGGCGAACGCCGACGGCGATGCGCCGGTCGCCTACGCGGCGACCGCGGAGGGCAGCGCCTGGCTACGGGGAGCGACGCAGGAACTGCGCCGTACGGAGCTCGTGCTGGGCGGATTCCTGGCGCGCTGCGGCGACCGCCTGCTGTCGCTGTCCTGAGCGGCGCGCGACCCGACGCCGTGAAGTTGGCGCCGACGCTCGGCGGCCCGTGACAGGGGAGGAGGAATCACGGGCCGCCGGCCGCTGCGCGGCGTCACCACCTGGAGCGAGAGCGTCAACGCGAGATCTGGTTCCCCGGGCATATGGGAGCTAAACACCTAGCTGCGTGGCGACGGCCCGATGACGCCTTGCGCCGGGCGACCCGACGGCGCTGCTGAGGAGGCGACGCGCGGCCCGCAACCGTGGGTGTCACGGGCCGCGGCCACCACCCCAGCGCCCACATGGCTCCGGCGCCGGCAGCGTGGAGGGAGTCCACGCTACATATATGACGAATACACATACCCGAGTCAAGTCGGGAGGCCCCCTGGCCTGAGGCACTCCGCTCGCCGTCTCAGCGCAGTTGACGACCGGCGCGGCAGGCCTTCGGGGCGCACCGGGAGCGGACAGTGGGTATGGCTGCTGGTGAACGCCTGCGCGACTGCAGCGCAGGCAGCTCCTCGCGACAACCCACGACCGAAGGAGATGCCGCATGACCGAAGGCAAGCCACCGATTCACGAGTCCGAGGATGTACCGCCCTACGAGCAGGTACGCACCGAGGAGCCGCAGGCGCCGTTCGGGGGCGACGAGCCGAACCCCAACGTCGTCAGCGACGCCACCGCCGACGAGATCGGGCCCGAGAAGTCAAAGGACCCGGGTGTCGGCGGCTACGGGGGCCGCGATCCGAAGGACGAGATGCCGCGCATTCCGAGTGTTCCCGACACGCAGCACGATCCGCACGAGCACGGCGGGGCCCCGAAGACCGACAGCGAGCCGCCTGCCTCGAACTAGTCCGGCGATCGGCCCGGGACCGGCGCGCACGTGGGGCGCGCCGGGCCTGTCCGGGTCCGCCGGAGGAGGCTCACTCCGGCGCGGACGCGGCGCCGCCCGGGGCAGCCGCTGCACAGCTGGGGCAGCGCATCCCGCAGACGCGACCGTCTTCCTTGACGACAGTCCACGCGGCGAACTCGGGCCGGTTGGACGGCGGCACGGGCCGTCCGCAGCTGTCGCATCTCGAGAGGTCGGCAGGCGCGGCCATGTCGTACTCCTCCATGTCTTCGTGGCTGGCAGGGCAGCCGGATCTGCCGAATATAGCTGCCGTTCGCCACCACCCCGGCTTGCGATCATGCTTACGTGCTCCCCGACCTGCGCCTAGGCGTCCTGGATCAGTCGCCGGTTGCCGAGGGGTCGTCCGGCGCACAGGCGCTGCGCAACACGCTCGACCTCGCCGCGCTCGCCGACGAGCGCGGCTATCACCGTTACTGGGTGGCGGAGCACCACGGCGCGCCGATGCTCGCCGGGACGAGCCCGGAGGCTCTCGTCGGGCCGATCGCCGCCACGACGGCGCAGCTTCGCGTCGGGAGCGGTGGGGTCATGCTGCCGCACTACAGCCCGTTCAAGGTCGCAGAGACCTTCAGCGCGCTCGGCGCTCTCTTTCCGGGCCGCATCGACCTCGGCATCGGCCGGACCGACGGCACCGACGACCCGGCTCCGAAGTTCGCCCTCCAGCGCGACCGCAACCACCCCGCGCCCGACGACTTCGGCGACCAGCTCGTCGAGCTGCTGGCCTACCTGTACGCGGGCTTCGCCCCCGGGCATCCCTTCGCAGCACTGCCGGCGCTGCTTCCCGGCGGTGCGGACGGTCCCGTGCCGTGGCTGCTGGGATCCTCGGCACAGAGCGCCGTCTGGGCCGCGCAGCTGGGACTGCCCTACGCGTTCGCCGACTTCATCAATCCCGGCGGGGGCGTGGACATCGTCGAGCTCTACCGCGAGCGCTTCGCCGCCTCGCAGCCGGTGCCGGCGCCGCGCGTCGTCGTCGCGGTGTGGGCGCTGTGCGCCGACAGCGACGAGGAGGCGCAGATGCTCGCGGCTAGCGCGCGGATGGCGGCGGTCCTGGCACGGCGGGGAAGGCCCGTGCCCGTGCCGCCGGTGCAGACCGCGCTGCGGTTCCTCGAGCAGGCGGCGTCGGTGCCGTCGGCGGCGCGCGCGCCGGGCAAGCGGATGCTGACCGGTGCGCCGCCGACGATTGCGGCGGAGCTGCGCCGGCTGGCCGCCGACTACGGCGCCGACGAGCTGCTCGTCGTCACGGTGACGCACGACCACGCCGCGCGGCGGCGGTCGTACGAGCTGCTCGCCGACGCATTCGCGCTCGTTCCCGGAGGCGACGCCGCAGCGACGTGACGAGATCGCCGGCGCGTCGTCGCGTTGCGGGGGCGACGCCGGGGCGACGCCGGGGCGACGCTGGACGACGCGACGAGATCATCGCCGGTGCGTCGTCACGATGCCTTCGGCCGATGACGCAGGGCGTAGCGCTCGACGGCGGCGATGACGGCTCCGACGAGCAGGCTGAACAGGCCCGCCAGGAGGATCAGTCCCCAGACGTGGTCGGAGAGGTAGCTGCGCTGCGCGGTCGCGATCAGGCCGCCGACCCCGTCGACCTGCGTGAGGAACTCGACGAGGAGCGTGACGGCGAGCGCGATCGGTCCTCCGATCCGCGCACCGAGGAAGACCCCCGGCACGAGCGCGGGCAGCGTGATCTTCCCGACTCGCTGCAACGTCGTCAGGTGCAGCGACCTGGCGGTCTCCAGCAGGACCGGGTCGACCCGTCGCAGCGCCGCACGGCTGTTGAGCAGGATCGGCCAGATCGCGGCGGAGGTGACGACCGCGACCTTCATCCGGTCGTTGTAGCCGATCAGCAGGGTCGCGATCGGGATGATCGCGGCGGGCGGCATCGCCCGCGCGAACTCCAGCGTCGGGCTCAGCGCCCGGTCGATCGTTCGCACGCCGCCGGCGAGCAGTCCCAGCAGCGCTCCCAGCACGATGGCCGTCGCGAGCGCCAGGAAGAACGTCGTGATGGTGGCGAGCGCGGCCGGCAGCAGCGAGCCGGCCGTCCAGAGATCGCCGAGCGCCGCGGGCCAGGTCGAGGGGCGCGGCAGGTAGGGCGAGCCCTGCGAGCCGGTCACCTCCCAGAGGCCGAGCACGACGGCAAGCGGCAGCAGTCCGCGGATCGGCGGGATCAGCGTTGCCGGCGCCTGCGATCGCCCGTGGCGGCGCAGCGGCCCGCGCCGGCGGTCGGCGGACGCGGTCGCCGCGTTGACGGCCATCAGCGCGTCCTCGTAGTCCGGACGCCGGCGAGCACGGGGATGGTTCGCGCCACGAGCAGGCCGAAGGCGGCGTTGAGGGCGACGCCGAGCACGCCGATCGCGAGGACGTAGGCGAACATCTCGTCGGGGCGCAGGGCCTGCTGGGCGCTGACGATCGCGTTGCCGAGCCCGCTCGGGTTGCCGGCGACCTCGGCGACGATCGCGAGCAGCGCGAACGACAGCGCAAGCCGCAGCCCGACGATCGCCAGCGGCAGCGCTGCAGGCAGGATGATGCGAAGAACGGTCTGCGGTCGCGACAGGTGCAGCATGCGTGCGACCTGCAGCAGCTCTGGTCGCACGCTTCGCGCGCCGTCGATCGTGTTGATCATGACCGGCCACGCGGCGGCGTAGACGATGATCGTGAGCTCCATCCGGACCGAGAAGCCGAAGATCAGCAGTGCGACCGGCACGAGGCTGATCGGGGGAACCGCGCGGACCGCCTCGAGGCTTGCCATCGACCAGCGCCAGGCGCCGCCGGAGATGCCGAGCAGCAGGCCGAGGGCGATCCCGATCGTGCCGGCCGCCAGCCAGCCGAGCAGCACGACGCGCAGCGTGTGGGCGGTCGTCTCGGCGAGCGCGCCGGAGACCGCCAGCCTGCCGGCTGCGTCGGCGATCGCCGCGGGAGCGGGCAGGTACTCGAACTCTACGACGCCGCCGGCGACGAGCGCCTGCCACAGGCACAGCAGGGCGACGACCGTCAGCAGGCCAGGCCAGTTGAGCGACGCGACCCTATGCACGGCCGACGATCGCCTCGTAGACGGTGCGGCGCGCGGCGAGGAACGCGGGGAGCTCCTTCGTGGCGAGCTGCTCGCGGGGGCGGGGCAGGTCGACGGGGATGCTCCGCGCGATCGTCGCCGGCTCCCCTTCGAGGATCAGGATGCGGTCGCTGAGGTAGACGGCCTCGTCGATGTCGTGCGTGACGAAGACGATCGTGGCCCGCGTGTCCCTCTGGACCTGCTGCAGCTCGTCCTGCAGCGCGGCCTTCGTGATCGCGTCGAGCGAGCCGAACGGCTCGTCCATCAGCAGCACCGATGCCCGCATGGCGAGCGATCGCGCCAGCTGGACGCGCTGCTGCATTCCACCCGACAGCTGCCACGGGTGGTCCTTGCGGCGATCGTCGAGGCCCACCGTCGCCAGCGCCTCCGAGACGCGCTGCTCGAGCTCTCGCCGACCGAGCCTGCCCTCGAGGCCGAGCGAGACGTTGCGCTCGACGGTGCGCCACGGCAACAGCGAGGCGGCGTAGTCCTGAAAGACGAGGATGACGCCCTCCGGCGGGCCGTCGACGGGCGCGCCGTTGGCGCGCACCACGGAGGCCGGCGTGGCGTCGCGCAGCCCGCCGAGCACCTTCAGCAGCGTCGTCTTGCCGGTGCCCGAGCGCCCCATGACAGATACGAACTCGCGCTCGCGGACCGCGAACCTCACGTCCTCGAGGATGCGTCGCGTCTGCCTGCCGGAGCCGACCTCGACGTCGACGCCGCCGGCCTCGAAGACGAGGCCCCGCCCGCGCCCCGGATCGCCTGCGCGATCCGAGACCGGCCGGTTGGCGCCCTCCACGGCGGCGTGTGCCGGCACGGGCTTCATCGCTCAGCCGGCGCCCGACAGGACGAGCCTCTGCGGGTCGACGTCGCCCTTGAACTGCCCCACGTCCGCGAGCACGTCGATCCACCTCGTGAGGTCGCCGGCGCGGATCGCGAGGTCGTACGTCGGCAGCGGGACGATCTGCGAGACCTTCCGCGGCATGTTCGTGTAGCCCTGGAGGATGCGGCGAGCCCGCTTGGAGTTGGACTCGATGTAGGCCACGGCCTCCTCGAGCGCGCCGACGTACCTGCCCACGACATCCCTGTTCGCGCGCGCCCAGGCGCCGTCGGCGATCCAGAAGTTCGTCGCCAGCGGCTGGCCGATCGACGCGAAGGGGTCCCCGAGCGAGACGGCCCCGTTGCGCTTCATGGTGGTCGCGAACGGCTCGAGCGCCTCGACGGCGTCGATGCGGCCGGCCTTCAGCTGATCGGGCAGCGTCGGCGACGGTGCCTCGACGCCCTGGATCCGCGACGGGTCCAGGCCCTGCTGCCTGGCCGAGTACTGCACAGCGGCGTGGATCACACCGCCGAGCGTCGGCGTTCCGACCTTCTTGCCCGCCAGGTCGGCGACGCTCTTGATCTTGGCGGACTGGTCCTTGCGGACCATCAGCTGCACGAACGGGTTGTCCTTCGTATCGATCGTGTTGCCGGCGATCTGCACGACGTCGACGCCGGCGCCGCCGGCCTTGATGAGGTCGGTGGCGGTCCCGAGCGCGATGTCGAACTGACGCCCCAGCGTCGCGGGGACGTCGGAGATGTTCGCGGCCTCCTGCAGGGTCACGTCGAGCCCCTGCTTGTCGAAGAAGCCCTGCTGCTCGGCGACGTGCAGCGGCAGCACCGTGGTGGCCGGCACGTAGGAGACCCGCAGCTTCGTGGTCTGCGGCCCGCTGCTCGCGGCCGTCGCCGCCTCCTGCTCGCCGCCGCATCCGGCGACGGCGACGAGCGCAGCGGCCGCCAGCACGGCCGCGAGCGGCCGCCCGACGGCCTGGATCGACCCACGCATCACGTCACCTGCGGATCGTCGATGCTGTGCGTCACCGCAATCAGGACCGACGTGCCCTCGGCGACCTCGGTGAGGATCTCGGCGAGCGAGCGCGGCCGCGCGCCGCTCGCGTCGAGCTGATCGACGGAGATGCCGTACTTCTCGACTGCGCGCGGGCAGACCGTCACGTCGACGCCATCGGGCTGGACGGGAAGGTCGCCGACGCTGCGCGCCGCGCGCGCCGCGAGCCGCAGCTCGGCTGCCAGTCCGGCGCCCGCTGCCACGGCTGCGAAGTGCTGCGCCGTCAGCAGCGGCCCGCGATCGGCCGTCGTATCGGTTCCGACGAGGAAGACGAGCGTCCTGCGCTGCGTCGCGGTCGCCGTGTCTGAATCGGGGCTGCTGCCTGTCAGTGTGTTGCTCACGATGCCTCCTGGATCGGGTCTTGGGGGTGACGACCGATCGTGGCTTGGCGAACGCCGCCGGCGCCGGGGGCCAGGCCCCGAGTCATGTCGGGCAAACCCCACGTCGTCGATGCCGGGCGGCAGTAGCGTTGCCGCAATGCAAGCTCTGCGCGTGCTCGTCGCCGAAGACCAGGTTCTGCTGAGGGCGGGCCTCGTCGGGATCCTCGAGAAGTGCGACATCGACGTCGTGGCGCAGGCGGCCGACGCCACCGATCTGCTGCGCAAGGCGCGGGCGCACAAGCCCGACGTCGTTGTGACCGACGTGCAGATGCCACCCGACCACACCGACGACGGCCTGCGCGCCGCCGTCCAGATCCGCCGGGAGCTGCCCGGCACGGGGGTGCTCGTGCTCTCGCAGTTCCTCGAGGAGAGCTACGCCGTCGACCTCGTCGGCGAGGACGCCGCCGGCGTCGGGTACCTGCTCAAGGACCGCGTCGGCGACGTCGCGACCTTCATCGAGTCGGTGCGCCGCGTCGCGGCGGGCGGCTCGGCGCTCGATCCCCGCGTGGTCGCGAGCATGCTCGGGCGCCGTCGCAAGGACGACCCGCTGGAGCTGCTGTCACCGCGCGAGCGCGACGTGCTCTCGCACATGGCCGAGGGCCTCTCCAACCAGGGCATCGCGCAGGCGCTGCACGTGACGCCGGCCGCCGTCGAGAAGCACGTCACCGGCATCTTCAACAAGCTCGACCTCGGCCACGAGCCGACGGCGCACCGCCGCGTGCTCGCGGTGCTTCGAGTCCTACGCGCCCTCTGACCGCCGGCCGTCCAGCGGGATGCTCGCCTGCACCGTCGTGCCTTCGCCCGACGGGCTGAGAACCTCGAGCTGGCCGCCGAACGCGGCCACTCGATCGCGCAGGCCGCCGAGACCGCGCCCCGCGATCGCCTGCGCTCCGCCGCGGCCGTCGTCGGTGACGCTGAGCATCACCCGCCCGTCGCCGACGGTCACGTCGACGTGTGCCTCGGAGGCGGCCGCGTGCTTGGCGACGTTCGTCAGCGCCTCCGCCGTCACGAAGTAGCAGGCCGCCTCGACCGACGCCGGCAGGCGGATGTCCGGCACGCTGAAGCTGACCGGCAGCGGCGCCCTTGCCGTCAGCGCGACGATCGCCCCGCGCAGGCCCCTGTTGGCCAGGATCGACGGGTGCAGGCCGGTGGCGAGCTCGCGCAGGTCCTCGATCGCCGCGCGAGCCTCGTCCAGGGCACCGGCCACCAGCGAGTGCCCGTCCGTGGGGACCGCCGGCTCGGCGAGCGCCATCTGCAGGCTGACGACGACGTTGACCAACCGCTGCTGCGCACCGTCGTGCAGGTCGCGTCCGAGACGCCGTCGCTCGCTGTCCTGGGCCTCCACCAGTCGCCGCCGCGACGCGGCGAGCTCCTGCGCCTGCGCCCGCTCGGCCTCGGCCTGCAGCCGCGCCTGCTCGGCGCGAAGCCGGCCGGTCACGTCGCGGAAGACGACGACCGCTCCGCGGCCGCCGGCCGTCTGAAACGGCGCCGACGAATAGGCGACCGGGACCATCGAGCCGTCGCGGCGGACGAACCAGTCGTCGTCGACCTGGACCGCCTCGCCCGTCTTGCGCGGCGCAAGCAGCGGGCATGCGTCCTCCGGATAGGGCGAGCCGTCGCGGAACCGGCCGTGGATCGTCGCGTGGCTGGGCAGGCCGAGCAGCTGCCCCTGGTCGTCGTACCCGAGGATCGCCAGCCCGGCCGGGTTGACGAACGCGATCGAGCCGTCGGCTGCGACGACGTACACCCCGTCGGCGATGCTCGCCAGCAGCGCGGGCAGGAGCTCCGGTGAGCTGACGTCCGGCGTCACGGGGCGTACGACGCTACTACCGCCCTGCGCGCGGCGCGAACGGCCGCGACCCGCCGGCGACGCTCAGTCTGCGAAGGCCAGCATCTGCTCGACTCCGGAGATCTGCAGCACGCGCTGCACGCTCGGAGGGCCGCGCCGCAACAGCAGCCGCTTGCCGTCGTCGCGCGACCTTGCGTCGGCGGCGAGGATCAGCCGGACCCCCGTGGAATCCATGAACTCCAGACCCGAGAGATCCAGGACGATCGACCGCACGTCGCTGGACTCGATGCGCAGGAGCTCCTCCTCGACGCGGTCGGCACCGGCCAGGTCGAGCTCGCCGAAGAGGCCGATCACATGCTCGTCGCCGCTGCGCTCGGACCGCATCCTGAGGTGCCCGAGATCGACGAGCTCGTCGGCGCGCGAGACGTTGTCCGGGGAGGGGTCGTCGATCATCGATCCGGGGCATCAATCAGGTTCCGAAGTCCGACCCCTGCCCGGTGCCGAGCAGCGATCGTCGCGCGGTCCCATCCTGGTCGGCGCGTCTCCGCGTGGAGCTGCGCTGTCCGCAAGAGCGGATTCTAAGCCCGAAGAGCGCCCGGGCAACCAACTGGCCGATGTTGTCGGTGAGCGGCTGCGTCACCGCGGCGGCGACGAGCCCGAGCAGCGATAGCGCGGCGGCACGTCTACTCTGTCTGCTGGATGCAACGCCGTCGCCTACCTGAAGCAGAGCGGGGCCGACCGCTTCGACGACGTCGTCCGCAACGGCTCCTGTGCGAATGCCACGCAGGAAGCCCTCGACAAAGCACGGCGGCCTGCGGCCCGACGAAGAGCGGTTCGTCGGCTGCCGGCGCCATCAGCAGGGAGACCCGACGGTGACCAAGCTGCGTGACATCTATGCCCGCGACGGGCTGACGTTCTCGATCGAGTTCTTCCCGCCGAAGACCGACGAGGGCGTGGAGAGCCTCTTCCGGGAGCTCCAGGAGCTCAAGAAGCTCAAGCCCGACTTCGTGTCTGTGACCTACGGCGCCGGAGGCTCGACGCAGGACCGCACGATGGACATCGTCAAGCGGATGAAGTGGCGCGAGAAGCTCGAGGTGATGTGCCACCTGACGATCGTCAACCAGAGCCGCCATGCGGTGCGCGAGCTGATCGGCGACCTGTGGGGCAACGAGATCGAGAACGTCATCGCCCTGGCCGGCGATCCCCCCGGTGGTCCCGACGCGCCGTGGGCTCCGCATCACGACGGCTTTCAGAACTCGCGCGAGCTCGTCAACACGATCCGGCGCGGCCAGAGCGGCTGGTTTGACACCTTCTCGATCGCCGTCGCCGGCTTTCCCGAGGTCCACCCGCGTGCGGAGAGTCGCGAGGCCGACCTGCGCTACCTCAAGGGCAAGGTCGACGCCGGCGCCGACGTGATCATCACGCAGCTGTTCTTCGACAACGACGACTACTACCGCTACGTCGAGGACTGCCGCGCGATCGGGATCGAGGTGCCGATCGTGCCCGGCATGCTGCCGATCCGTTCGGCGGCGCAGTGCCGGCGCTTCACGAAGCTGTGCGGCGCGAAGATCCCGCCGCGCCTGGACGAGCTGCTGACGACGGTCGAGGACGACGACGAGGCCGCGATCCAGATGGGCATCGACTACTGCACCGAGCAGTGCCAGGGCCTGCTCGACTTCGGCGTGCCGGGCTTTCACTTCTACTGCCTGAACAAGGCCCGCTCGGTGACGGCGATCCACGAGAACCTGAACCTCGGGGCGCTGACGGCCGCCGCCGCCTAGCGGCGGCGCGCCCGGTGGGCGGCGCCGCAGGGGCCGGCGGCCGGCGCCGCCGCCGTCCGTCTCCCGCTCGTCCTAGACCGCGGCCGGCGCGTTGAGGTGCGGGTACAGCGGATGCTTCTCGGCCAGCGCTCGCGTGCGCTCGGAGAGCGCCGCGACGTCGGACGGCTCGAAGCGTCCCGTCAGCGCCTCGGCGATGACCTTGCCGATCTCGCGGAAGTCGTCGACCTGCAGCCCGCGGGTCGCCATCGCCGACGTGCCGATCCGCAGGCCCGATGTGACCATCGCGGGGCGCGGGTCGTTCGGAACCGCGTTGCGGTTGACCGTGATGCCGATCTGATCGAGGCGGCTCTCGGCGTCGGGACCGGCGAGCTCGGAGTCGCGCAGGTCGGCGAGCACGAGATGGACGTCGGTTCCTCCCGTCAGCACGTCGACCCCCGCCGCCATCAGCTCCTCGGCGACGACGACCGCGCCCGCGCGCGTGCGGCGCTGGCGCTCGCGGAACATCTCCGTCGCGGCGATCTTCAGCGACACCGCCTTGCCGGCGATGACGTGCATGAGCGGACCGCCCTGCTGGCCGGGGAAGACGGCGGTGTTGATCCGCTTGGCCCACTCCTCGGTGCACAGGATCATCCCGCCGCGGGCACCGCCCAGCGTCTTGTGGACGGTCGTCGTGACGACGTCGGCGTGGGGGATCGGGCTGGGGTGCTCGCCGGCGGCGACGAGGCCCGCGAAGTGCGCCATGTCGACCATGAACAGCGCGCCGACGGAGTGGGCGATCTCGCGGAACAGCTCCCAGTCGAGCTGGCGCGGATATGCCGACCAGCCGCCGATGATGAGCTGCGGGCGCTCCTCCTCGGCGATCTTCTGCAGCGCGTCCATGTCGACGCGCGAGTCCTCGTCGCTGACGCCGTAGGCGACGACGTCGTACAGCTTGCCGGAGAAGTTGAGCTTCATCCCGTGCGTGAGGTGGCCGCCGTGATCGAGGCGCATGCCGAGGACCTTGTCGCCCGGATCGATCATCGCCATCATCGCCGCGGCGTTCGCCGTCGCGCCGCCGTTGGGCTGGACGTTGACGTGCTCGGCGCCGAAGAGGTCCTTCGCGCGGCGGATCGCCAACTCCTCGACGACGTCGACATGCTGGCAGCCACCGTAGTAGCGCTTTCCGGGCAGGCCCTCGGCGTACTTGTTGGTCAGCGTGGAGCCCTGGCAGTCCATCACCGCCTGGGGCACGAAGTTCTCCGACGCGATCATCTCGAGCGTCGTCTCCTGACGGCGCGCCTCGTCTCTCAGCAGCTGCGCAATCTCTGGATCGACTTCGCTTACGGGCTTGGTGAAGTGCTCCGGTCCCAGATCGGTCATGGACACGACGGTATCAGCGCCTCTGGAGCGGCGCGATCGTCTCGCCGGGCGCGCCGGCTCAGCCGTTGGAGCTCGACGAGGCGCCGAGCAGCGTCAGCGCGTCGAGTCCGACGAACGCCGCGCCGAGCGGCTCACCGGCGCAGAGCAGGCGCGTCCACAGCGCCTCGGCTCCCGCCTCCCGCACCAGCAGGAGGAAGCGCCGCTGGCTCTCGCGCAGCATCGCGACGACGCCGGCATCGTCTGAGTCGCGTCCGACCGCGCCGATCGGCAGCTCGGCGGGCAGCTCGGCCGCGGCAAGCAGCCGTGCCGCGCGCGGCCCGACGACGCTGAGGATCGCCACGCTCGAGCCGATGTCCCGGTGCACGAGGTCGGCCCGTTCGCGGCCCGTTGCGATCTGCGGTTCCGCGGCGAGCGCGCCGTGCGGGCCGACGAGCAGCGCGCGACGCTGGTCCAGGCGCACGTACCAGACGCTGCGCAGGCGCCGCGCCGTAGCGGGCGCGACCGGCGGGTCGCCCAGCCGCGCGATCAGCGCGCGGTCGAGCACGGTCTGGTCGCCGCGCAGCTCCCGGACGCCGTAGTCCGAGCGGTCGGCGACGCCGACGCTCTTCATGCAGACCGCGATCTCGCCGGGAACCGACCCGTAGCTGGTGGCGACGGTGTGCCCGTCGCGCTCGTGCAGGACAGCGCCTGCCGCGATGCACGTCTGCGGGATGGACGGCTCGATGGTCTGGCGCGAGGGAGTCTGCACGGTGGGGCCGTAGGTAGATCGGTCTGTCGCATGCGGCGACGCGACCGATCATAGGCCCTGGGTGAACCCGGAGCGATCAGCTCGACGAGAGCGGCTCGCGCGCTATGCGGCCATTCGCTCGTCGCGCAGGCTCTGTTGCGCGGACATCGCCATCAGGCAGAGCGCGCTGCGGCAACGCGCGACGGTCTTCATGTTCGACCGGATCGCCTCGGGGACGTCCATGAGCTGCCACTCCGCGCAATGCTCGACGGCGAGCACGAGCAGCTGCGCGAGCCTCGTCTCGGCGCGCGTCGCGGCGCGCGCGAGATGCGTCAGCGACGCATGGTCGTGGCGCGGGTCGATGGCTTCGTCGTGCAGCGCGATGACGTCGTTGGTGTAGTCGCCGGCGAGCGTGATCATGCGACCGGCGATCTTCAGGCTCATGCCCTCCGAGAGGCCGAGGTACTGATCGAGCGTGAGCTTGCCGAGGCGCGTGTCGTGAGCTGAAGGCTTCATGTGCGGTCCAGGTGGTTGCTTGTAGGACGCGAACGCGCCCCCTTCGATACATCTTCGGTTGCAGGACGTATCGGCCAGGATTCCCCCGAGGTCGAGCCCCGCAACGCGCAATGGCCGAACGAGGCGATGCGCACAAGGCGCCCGCAGGCGAAATCCGCCGACCTCTAGCCGAGCGGGACGAGCAGCGCGCGCCCCGCGAAACCGACGTTGCGCCCCAGCGCGGTGAGGAACTGCCTGCGCAGGAAGTCGCTGCCGGCCAGCGCGGCGAGCGTCTGCGCCTGGGTCCACGCGTTGTCGCGCGCGTGCGCGACGCTCCAGCTGGCGAACATGTCGTCCAAGCGGCCGCCCGCGCGGTCGATGTCCCTGATCGCGCCCGTCGTGAAGCGGTCCTTGATCTCGTCCTGCACGCGCTCGAGCAGCCCGTTGACGAGCAGGTAGTCGCGGTGCTGCGGGGTATCGCGACCCAGGCCGGTGCCGAACTCGTCCGTCGTGGCGACGAGCGCGAGCGCCAGGTCGTGGTTGATGTGCGCGTTCATGCCGGCGATCGCGAACTGCAGCGGGGCGATGCCGGGCGCGCGCCGCTTGTCGAACAGCGGAGCCCAGGCGCGCCCGATGCTCCGCCCGCCGAGGTCCGCATCGACGGCCTCGAAGTACAGGTCCGCGAAGACGACGTCCAGCCGCGTCATGAACGCTGCGTCCTCGAAGGTCGTCGACTCGGCCTGCACCCGCGCCACCTCGACCGTCACGGCGTGGTAGAGCTCGTTGAAGCGGCGCACCCCGTCGTCTGGGTCCAGCGAATCGGCCAGCGCCTGCATCCGCGCTGCGACGGCCTCGATCGGATCGGCGAAGCCGTCGGGGTTCTGCATCGGGCGGATGCTAGGCAATCGCGCCGGTGCAGCGACGACCGGCGCCCGGACGGCGGTGGTGGACGCGGCGCGGCGGTTGCGCAGCGCACGCCGGGCAAGGACACTTCTGCTGCCCATGATCGCCGACACGCATCGCCGCCGGCGCTGCCTCGGCACGCTCGTCGACGAGCGTGGCCGGTGTGGTCGACGCGAGCGGTCGTCGCCGGGCGCGCGGTAGCGGAGTGGGCATCTTGTCCGGGGCGGCCGACTGGCTGTTCGCCATCCTCGTCCTCGTACTGGTGGTCGTGGTGGCGCGGACCGGCGGCTGGCTGGCCGTGCGCATGCGCCAGCCGCGGATCGCGGGGGAGCTGGTCGGCGTCATGGCGATCGGTCCGACCGTGCTCGGCGGTCAGATCGAGGGCGTCGTCGCGGGCGCCGAGAGCAGCGGCGCGGTCGGCGCGCTCTTCGCGCCCGTCACGATGGAGCTGCTGACCTGGGTCGGCGGGCTGGGACTGATCCTCTACATGCTGCTCGTCGGCATGACGATCGACGCGCGTCCGATCGCGCGGCGCTGGCCCTTGATCGGCCTGATCGTGGTCGCGCTCCTGCTGGTGAGCGTCGCAGTCGCGATGGCGACCGGCCTGTGGCTGGCGGCAGACGACGGCTGGAGGGCAACCGATGCGAGCGTCCTCGCATTCGTGCTCGGGCTGTCGGCGGCGATCAGCGCGCACGGCGTTCCGATCGTCGCGCGGATCCTCGAGGAGCTCGCGCTGCTGCGCACCGAGCTGGGCATGGCGGTGATCGCCGGGGGGGCCTGCATCACGACCGTCGCGCTCGTCATGTCCGGTGTGGCGATCAAGGGCGGCGGCGCCGGCACGGCCGCGAAGCTGATCCCGATTCCGATCGCGGGAGCGCTGCTGATCGCCGCCCTCGCCGCCCTGCTGCAGAGCGCGCGCGTGAGGCTGCATCGGCAGATGCGCATCGCCGGTCTGCTGGCGCTGGCGGTCGGCTCCGGCGTGCTCGGCAAGGCGCTCATCGGCACGGCCCTGGTCGGGCCGCTCGTCGTCGGCGTGCTCGTCAGCAGCGGCGGCGCGCCGGCGTCGTCGATCGACGCCCGCCTCGGACGGATCGTGCGCGGCGCGCTGCTGCCCGTCTTCCTCGGCGTCGCGGCGCTGCACACGAACCTGCGCGAGTTCGGCGCCGACGATCTGCTGCCGGTCGCCGTGCTGATCGCTGTCGTCGTCACGGCGAAGGCCGTCGCCGGCTACGTCGCGGCGCGAGCCGCCGGCTTCGACGGGGTGTCGTCGGTTGCCGCCGGCGTTCTGCTGCAGTGCGGCGGGATCATGACGATCGCGATCTCGCTCGAGCAGCTGCACGCGGGCGTGATCACGACGCGCACGCACGCGGCGCTGACGCTCATCGGCCTCGTCAGCACGGTCATCGTCGGCCCGCTGCTGACGCGAGCGCGCCTGCCGCGCGGCACGCGCGCCGCCGCGGCGAGCGTCGCGTAGCGCGCCGCTGCGTCGGCCGGCGGCTGCGCCGCCGGCTCGCGCGCGCGAGCGAGGGCCGGCGGCTGCGCCGCCGCTTCGCGCGCGCAAGCGGGTCGGCGGCCGCTAGGCTGTGAGGACCGGCGGATCGCCAACTCGACCGGAGCGCTTCGGCGCTCAGCCCGGCAACGCGCGGGCCCTCGGGTCCGCGGCCAGTCCAGGTGGTCGGGAGTGTCACGTTTACCCCGGTGACACACACTCCGGGGACGTAGTAGTTCAGCGGCGATCTATGACCGGGCGGTTCCAACGGGCGGGCCTACGGCTCGCCCGGCCGCGTTAAGCCCGGATCCAGGCCAGGCGTGGATCCGCCGATCCCCGCGACGGGTGATCTGCCGCGAAGTCGGTGGATCCGGTTATGAGACGGTGTGATCCGGCGGTGGGCGTAGGATCGCGTCACGCGATGAGCGACGGCGTCCCCGAAGCGCAGGACCGCCTCACCGAGCTGCGCGCGTCGGCGAAGGGCTGGCACGGCATCCAGCTCGCCGCGCTCGGCTTCATCGGCCTGTGCGGCGTCATCGAGACGGGCGACTCGACGAACCCGTGGACGCTGCAGGTGATGTCGGGCGTCCTCGTCCTGGTCGCGTTCGCCCTCGCCTGCGCGGGGATCTATCTCGTCGGCCGCGCCGCCTGGCCGCTGTACCGCGGCGATCCGCAGTCGGCACCGCGCGGTGCGGGCGCCGTCGAGGCGGCGAGCCGGCAGCTCACCCGCGGCCTCGTGCTGACGTTCCTGTCGATCGCCGCCCTCGCCCTGGCGACCGCCGCCTCCTGGTGGCCCAAGGAGGCCGACGGCGCGGGTGCAGCACAGCAGGTTCGCGTGCAGACCGCCGACGGCGCCACGGCGTGCGGTGAGCTGCGCGACGCCCCGCAGCCCGGAAGGGTGCGCATCGCCGCCGGCTCGCGGACCGTCGATGTCGCGCTGGCCTCGCTGGCGAGCATCGCGCCGACCGCCGACTGCTAGGCCCTGCTACTCGCCGTACTCCGGCGTGACGCCGTGCTCGCGCAGGTAGTCGAGGTAGACCGGCCGCAGCAGCTCGGCGACCTCGCCCTCGCCCGCATCGGTCACGTCGTCGACGTGCGCGTGCATCGTCATGGCGTCGGCCTCGGCCTCGTCGAGCTGCCCGACGGCGGCCTCGGCGACGGGAAGGTCGCGCATCAGCCGCATGAAGAAGGCGATGTCCAGGTGGCGAAGCGCGTAGCGCACCGCGAGGTCGTGCAGATCCTTGGCCGACAGCGAGTCGAGCCGGTCTTCGTCGGGCATGGCGTGCAGGCTACGGCTTCGCGCGGCGCGGCGCCGGCGCTCAGATGACGACGTTCCAGGGCACGACGCGGTGCTGCGTGACGATCCCGCCCGAGACGTACGGGTCGGCCGCGACGAACTCGTCGACCTGCGCGGCGTCCTCGACGAGGAACACGAAGAGCGCACCGGTCGGCGGCATGCCGAGCGCGCCGGCCATCACGATCCGCCCGTCGGCCTTCCATTCGCGCGCGAGCGCGAGGTGGTCGGCGCGCAGCGGCGCGCGCTTGTCGACGACGTCCTCGACGTAGTCGTAGAACAGGCAGTGGTGGGCGACGGGATCGGGCGTCATCGCGGCTCGGTCGGCGGCACCCAGCCGCCGAACGCCCGCTCGAGCTCGAGCGCCACCGCGACCGCGACGTGGTCGCGATCGACCCCGGCTGCCGCCTGCACGCCGAGCGGCAGCCCGCGCGGGTTGAGGCCCAGCGGGATCTGCGCCACCGGGACGGCGGCGAGGTTGAAGACCGCTGTCGTCGTCAGCAGCCACGGCCTGCCGACGGTGCGACCGTGGCGCGGCGCGACGCGCGGATGCGTCGGATGCAGCAGGACGCCGTCGCCGATCGCGGCCTTCATCTCCTGCTCGAAGGATTCGCGCGCCGCCGCCGCCTTGCGCAGCGATCCCTGCGGCAGCTTGCCGGTCATCCACTCGCTCATCAGCAGCAGCCGCAGCGCGCGCGTGTGCGGGCCCTTGCGCCTCAGCCCGGCGCGCAGCCCGACCTTCGCGGAGCCCTCGGCCACGATGAGGTCGGCGACGCTGACCCCGGCCTCGAGCTTGAGCACGGCGAGGTAGAGCTCCAGCGCGCGCCTCATCGACCGCAGCGAGATCGTCTCGACGGTCGCGCCGGCCTGCTCGAGCGCCTCTGCCGCACGCAGCCGGGCGGCGCGCAGCTCGCGGCTGACGGGGACGAACGAGGTGTCCTCGCTGAGCAGGATCCTCGTGTCGGCGATGCTGACGTCGGCCGGATCGCCGATCACGGCCTCACGCGCGTACGGGTCGATGCCGTCGGGGCCCGCGATCACCCGCAGCATCGGGATCAGGTCCTCGGCGCGGCGCGTGATCGGGCCGATCGTGAGCATCTTGGCGGCGACCTCGGTCTCCGTCGTCGGAAACTGACCCGTGCTCGGCACGATGCCAGGGGACGGCTTGAGGCCGAAGACGCCGTTGAAGAAGGCCGGGATGCGGATCGAGCCGCCGATGTCGGCGCCGAGGCCCAGCGGTGAGCCGCCGGAGCCGACCGCCGCGCCCTCGCCACCCGAGGATCCGCCGGCGGTGCGCTTGGCGCTGTAGGCGTTGTTCGTGCGGCCGTAGTGGCGATTCTCGGTCTCGATCCAGAGGCAGAGCTCCGGCGTGTTGGTCACGCCCAGCGGGATGGCGCCGGCGTCGATCATGCGCTGCACGGTCGGCGCGTTCTCGTTGCTGCGCATCGGCTGGCGCGAGACGAGGCCCGCGCAGTTGGGCATCCCGGCCATCGCGATCGATTCCTTGATCGTGCAGGGCACCCCGAGGAACGGCGGCAGCTCGTCGATGTCGCCGGCGGTCGCGACGCGCTCGTCGGCGGCGTCGGCGTCGGCGCGCGCTGCGTCGAAGCGGTTGACGACGACGGCGTTGATGCGCTCGTGCATGTGCTCGAGGCGCTCGATGTGGGCTTCGACGACCTCTCGCGAGGTCGTCTCGCCGGTGCGGATGGCACGCGCGAGATCGGTGGCGGAGCGCTCGGTCAGCGCATGGGTGGCAGCAGCGACGGCCATGGCGAAGAATCTACAAGGCGCGGCCCGACGTCGAGCGGGTCGAGCGCAATTCGGACGGCGATCCAAGCGGCATGTCCGCCCGTGTGTACTCTCACGTTCATGCAGGGCTCCGCGTCCACGCCCGCTGCATCACACTCTGCCCAAGGGGACGCGGACGGGAAGGGCGGGCAGGCCCTCGAGCGCTTCGCGGAGCTCATCGTCCGCTTCGCAGCCAACGTGCAGCCCGGCCAGATCGTCGCGATCTCGACCGAGCCCGGCAAGCTCGAGCTCACGCGTGCGGTCGCCGACTGCGCGTACCGCGCGGGCGCGAAGTTCGTCGACGTCGCGCTGTTCGACCTGCACGTCAAGCGCTCGCGGATCCTGCACGCCGCCGAGGACACCCTGGACTACGTGCCGCCGTGGTATGGCGAGCGCGTGCTCGCGCTCGGCGAGCATCGCGCCGCGCGCATCGCGCTGACGGGGCCGTCGATGCCCGGCCTGCTGAGCGACCTCGACCCGGCGCGCGCCGGCCGTGACCAGCTGCCGTTCCTGCGCGAGTCGGCGCAGGTCGTCAACGACCGCACGACGAACTGGACCGCGGTGCCGTGCCCGACGCAGCCGTGGGCGCAACTCGTGCACCCCGACCTCGACCCGGACGCCGCGCTCGCGCGCCTGTGGAGGGACGTGCTGCACATGTGCCGCCTGGACGAGGACGACCCCGTCGCCGCGTGGATCGCGCGCCAGGACACGCTGGTCGGCGTCGCCGAGCGCCTGACCGGCCATCGCTTCGACGCGCTGCACTTCGAGGGCCCGGGAACCGACCTGCGCGTCGGCCTGCTACCGACCTCGCGCTGGATCTCGGCGCGCTTCGAGACAGTCGACGCAATCGTGCACATGCCGAACCTGCCGTCCGAGGAGGTTTTCACGACGCCCGACCCGCGGCGCGTCGACGGATTCGTGCGCGCGACGAAGCCGCTCGTCGCCGGCGGCACGATCATCAGCGGCCTGCGCGCGCGATTCGAGGCCGGGCGGGCGGTATCGATCGAGGCCGACGAGGGCGGCGAGCTGCTCGCCCAGTACGCGAGGCGCGACGATGGCGCGTCACGGCTCGGCGAGGTCGCGCTGGTCGACGGCGAGGGCCGGATCGGCCCGCTGGAGACGGTGTTCTACGACACGCTCATCGACGAGAACGCGGCCTCGCACGTCGCCCTCGGATCGGCCTACGAGTTCACTGTCGCCGACGACGACCACGACGCCATCAACCGCTCGCAGATCCACATCGACTTCATGATCGGCTCGCCCGACGTCGACGTCACGGGTATCGCCGGCGACGGCGCGCGCGTGCCGGTCCTGCGTGGGGGCGCCTGGCAGATCTGAGGCGCTCGCGGGCGCGGCGCTCGGTAGCCTGAGCGCTCCCAGGAGAGGTGCCGGAGCGGCTGAACGGGCACGACTGGAAATCGTGTGTGGGTTAACGCCCACCGAGGGTTCGAATCCCTCCCTCTCCGCTCGCCTGAGATGCCGCCTGCGGCATGCGCGCGCGGACCGCTCGCCGGCCCGCAGCTATGCGGCGTAGCGCGCTGCCGCCCGAGCGCGCGCCTTGGCCGCCTCGACGTCGCGGTCCTTCGGGGGCGCGTTGGTGACGAGCCGTGCGAGCAGTCGCGCGGACGCCGCGGCGACCTCGTCGACGGCCTGCTCGAACGCCTCTGCGTTGGCGGTCGACGGCTTCGTCGACCCGCTGATCTTGCGCACGTACTGCAGCGCCGCGGCGCGAACCTCCTCGTCCGTCGCGGGCGGCTCGAAGTTGTGGAGCTGGCGGATGTTTCGGCACATGGCGAAAGCGTAACCCGCAACCGCGTTCCTGGGGTTGAGATGGATGTCATTGATGCATAGACTGCCGTCTGTCGATCTCGGCGCTGGTTCGTGCGGCGCCGGGAGCGTTCAACCCACCCCGACGGGACCGGCGGCGTACCCAGCGCCAAGAGGGACCATCGCGATCTGCGAGGTCCCATGCCTGCCTGCACCAGCGCGATGACATCCACGCCCCTGACCGTGAGCGAGGTGCTCGATCTCGGCGCCCTGACGATCCGCTCGCGGCGCCGAACCGACGTGCACCTGCTCGCGCTGGACGGTGAGCTGGACCTCGCCGGCGCGACCGGCGTCGAGGCCGCGCTCGTGGCGATCGAGGCCGCGGCACGGCCGGCCGACTCGGTAGTCGTCGATCTGCGCGGCCTGACGTTCATCGACTCCACCGGCCTGCGCCTGCTGATCGAGGCGAGCAACCGCGCACAGACCGCGACCTACCGCCTGCGGCTGCTGCGGCCGAAGCACAGCGTCTTTCGTGTGTGCGTGATCGCCGGCATCGACACGCTGCTCCCGTTCGAGCACGCCCCCGGCGACGCCGATGGCTGACGTCTACTGCCGCGCGTGTCACGCCTGCTTCCCGCGGCCGCTGCCGGCGCCGTACGGCGGCATCTGCCCGAACTGCGTCGCCCGCGGCGACATCGTCACGCTGACCGACATTCCGCGAAACCGCCTGACGCGGCGCGATCGCATCAGCCGCGAAGCCGACCACGAGCCGCCGCCGCGGACGGTGAAGCCCGTCCGCTGAGCGCCGCTCACGCCGCCGGCGGCGTACCCGGCTGCGCGTCGGGCGGCGGGACCTCCGCCAGGCGCCGGCGCAGCCGGTCGCGCAGCTCCTCGGGCGTGAGCTCCGCATGGGCGCGGCGCTTGCGCGCGACCGCGACGCCGGTCGCGGCGACGCCCGCGACGCCCGCGAGCCCCACGAGCTTCCAGGGGATGCGCATCGCCTGACAAGGTTACGGCCGTGACCGAGTCCTGCCTGACGCTGGACGATGCCGTCGCGTCCGCAGCGACCGCGGACGTCTGGCTGTTTCGCGGGCACACGCTTGCCGATCGCGCGATCCAGACGCTGACCAACAGCCCGGTCAACCACGTCGGCATGGTCGTCGCGCTCGACGATCTGCCCCCGCTGCTGTGGCATGCCGAGCTCGGCCGCTCGCTCGAGGACGTCTGGACCGGCGAGCGCCAGCGCGGCGTGCAGCTGCACCGGCTCGTCGACGCCGCGCGGACGTGGAGCGAGAAGTACGGGCAGCAGGCGTGGGTGCGCCAGCTGACCGGCGGGACGCTGGAGCGTCACCACGAGGACAGGCTGATGGAGATCATCGACCGCTTCGACGGCCATCCGTTTCCGACGATGCCGCGGCTCGCGCGGCGCTGGGTCAGCGGTCGCATACGCCGCCGCCCGACGGCTGCGCTGGAGACGATCTACTGCGCAGAGCTCGTTGCCACGACCTACCAGCACATGGGCCTGCTGCCGGCCCGGCGTCCGGCGAGCTTCTATGACCCGGGCGCGTTCTGGAGCGGCGACCGGATCGAGCTCGTCGCGCCGTTCAGGCTCTCGGGCGAGGTCCGCGTGCGATGAGCAGGCGAACGCCCCGGGGCGTGGCGCATCTGCGGCGCGCCCCGGGGCCGTTCACGGCCGAGGGATGGAGGATGTCGGCTCAGGCCACCACGCCGCCGGGCCGGGGCTCCTCGACCTCGCCCACGGAGACGGCGAAGACGACGTGCTGGCGGTGCACCGCGATGAACTCGTGGTGGGCGACCTCGTGGTCGCCGTCGAGCGCTGTCACGGTGGCATCCGTCAGCGCGATGAAGTCGCGCTCGGGAGCGTTGAGGAGATCCGACAGGCGGCTTCGATAGCCGTCGCTCGCCAGCGTCGCGACACCGACGATGCGGTGGCGCGGCGTGTCGATCGAGATTCGCTCGTATCGATGTTGCACCTCGCCATCTTCGGCACACGGGCGCCGATCCCTGAGCATGGTCGTGCGTTTCTCGGCAGACGAAGGCAGGATGTGGGCGTGGGCGAGCCAGCTTCGGTCTATCGCAGGCGTCGCGCGACGGCTCTGGCCGGTGTCGCCGGCGTGCTGCTCGTCGCCGTGCTGGCGGCGCGCTCCTGCGCCGGCGAGCCTGCGCCGACGGCCTCCGCCCCGGCGGCGAAGCCGGCCCCGGAAGCGCCCCCGGCAGAGCTTCCGCGCGGCGGCCGGCGAATCTTCCCCGACTTCCGCGTCGTGGCGTTCTACGGCGCGCCGCAGGACGAGCAGCTGGGCGTGCTCGGCACCGGCACGCCCGCCGCGGTCGCCAGGCGGCTGGAGCGCGTCGCCCGGGGCTATGCCAGGAAGACGCGCCCCGTGCTGCCCGCGTTCGAGCTGATCTCGACGATCGCCGCCGCACACCCCGGCGACGACGGCCTGTATCGCATCCACCAGTCCAACGCCGTCATCGCCCGCTACCTGCGGGCGGCGCGCAGGGCCAGGGCGCTGCTCGTGCTCGACATCCAGCCCGGCCGCGGCGACTTCCTCAGCGAGGTCCGGCGGCTGGAGCGCTGGTTGCGCGAGCCCGACGTCGGCATCGCGCTGGATCCCGAGTGGCACGTCAAGCCGGGCGAGGTGCCGGGCAAGGTGATCGGCTCGGTCACCGCCGACGTCGTGAACGCCGCGTCCGCATACGTCTCGCGCTTCGTCATCGACCACAACCTGCCCGAGAAGCTGTTCGTCGTACACCAGTTCACGAGCGGGATGATCGAGGACAAGGAGCGCGTCGCCAAGCAGCCCGGGCTCGCCGTGACGATGAACGTCGACGGCTTCGGCGACCGCCCGAACAAGATCTCCAAGTACGCCCAGTTCACGGCGGAGGTGACGCGCTTCCACGACGGATTCAAGCTGTTCTACGAGGAGGACACGAACCTCATGTCGCCCGGCGCGGTGCTCGATCTGCGCCCGCCGCCGGACCTCGTCGTCTACGAGTAGGCGCTTTTCGTCCTCGCCGTGCAGCCGCTCCCGCCGCGCGCGAGCGCGGTCAGGCGCGATGCTCGTCCGTGTTGCGCGGTGGTGAGCGGCGTGGCGTGCTGATTCTCTAGCCTTCGTCGCGATGCGTCAGTACGACGACGAACGGCGCTCGCCGGTGGAGCGGATCGTCGGTCAGGACCTCGACGAGCACTCCGGCAAGGGCAGGCCGCTCTCCAGCCGCGCCGCGCAGACCCAGCGCTCGATCGAGGCTTACCTGAAGGCCGGCGTGCGGCCGCGCTGGATGGAGCGCGTCGGCGACATCGACGCGGGGATGGCCCGCGAGCGTCGCCGCTTGGCGCGCGCCTACCGCGCGCTGCAGGGCGAGTGCGCGGGCGAGCCGGCGGTGTTCGCCGCGCGCTGGCGCGACTGCGCGCGATCGTGGGACTTCGACGAGCTCAACGAGCTGATCGAGCAGCACAACGCCTGGTATCCGATCGAGCGCGACCTGCCGCTCAACCCGCGCACCGGCGACTACGTTCGCGTCGGCGGGCGCTCCTACCGCCGTCCGCTGCTCGGCGAGGAGTGGGTGCTCGCGGAGTTTCCGGCGGTCCCGTCGGCGGACGCCGGCTGACGCGGCAACATCGTCAGCGCAGCGCCTTCTCCAGCCAGATCTCGACGGGGCCGGCGCCCGCGCCGGCGCGCTCGACCTCGACATAGCCCTCCGCCGCGTAGAGCGCGCAGGCCTCGCTGAGCATCGGCGTCGTCAGCAGTCGCACGTGCGCGTGGCCGGTTGCGACCGCGCGCCCCTCCAGCGTGCGCAGCAGCCGACGGCCGATCCCCCGCCCGCGCGCGCGGTCGGTGACGAACATCCGCTTGATCTCGCCGATTCCGGGCGCCAGCGTGCGCAGCCCGCCGCAGCCGACCGGCGATCCATCGGCGTACGCCACGACCCAGGCGGCGTCGGCGGCCGAGAACGAGTCGGCGGCCGCGAAGATCCGCTCCGCCGGCGCGAAGTCCGCGATGCCCGAGCGTTCGCGCACGAGCGCCATGTACTCGTCGAACAGCATCCGTGCCGCGGGACCGTCCGCGGCCTCGTCGCGCAGCTCGATCACGTCGGCCGCAGCGCGATGATCGCGACGTCGTCCCTGAGCTCGTCCGCGAACGCCTCGGCCTCCGCGTAGGCGCGCTCCACGAGCTCCTGCGTGCTCAACGTCGCGGCGTGGGCGGCGACGAGCTCGGTGACGCGCTCCTGGCCGAACAGCTCGGCCTCGCGGCGCGCCTCGAGCAGGCCGTCGGTCGTGGCGAACAGCAGATGCTCTGCCGTGAAGGCGACCTCGCGCGCCTCGAAGGAGGCATCGTCGACGACGCCGAGCGGCAGGCCGGTCGTGCGCAGCTCCAGAGGCTCGACGTCCGGCTCGGCGACGTCCACGACGAGCGGCGGGACGTGTCCGGCGTTGGCGTAGCGCAGCATGCCGCCGTCGATGACGCCGAGAAACGCGGTGACGAGCGCAACCCGCCCCGGCAGCCGCCGGCGCAGGATCGCGTTGGTCTGCGCGAGCACCTCGGCGGGGCAGTCGGCGTCCCACGTGCGCGCCTCGACGAAGAAGCGGACCATCGCGCTGACGGCGGCGACCTCGAGTCCCTTGCCGCTGACGTCGCCGACGAGCACCGCGAGGGCACCGCTCGGCAGGCGCCACACGCCGAAGACGTCGCCGCCGGAGACCTCATGGCCGACGGGCTCGTAGACGAGCCCGAGCTCATAGCCCTCGAGCTCGGGCGGCGTACCGGGGATGTAGCCGCGCGTCAGGGCGCCGGCGATCCGCCGCTCGTGCTGGAACTCCAGCGCGTTCGCGATCGCGGCGGCGGCCGGCCGCGCCAGCGACTCGAGCAGCGCCAGGCGCGCCTCGTCCAGAGCGCCCTCCACGGGATGGCACACCGTCAGCACGCCGAAGCGCCTCGGCCCGAGCCCGAGCGGAACATGGGCGAAGGACCGCACGCCCTCGTCCTGCGCCCATGGCAGGAAGCGGTGGCGGTCCTCGGCGCGGCTGACGTACGGCTCGCCGCCCCCGGCGATCGCACCGATCATTCCCTCGCCCAGCGCGTAGCGGTGGCTCACGAGCCGCTCGGAGGCGCCGCTGCTGGCGACGCAGCGCAGCGTCTGGGTCACCCCGTCGAGGCGCAGCAGCAGCGCCGTCGGCGCGTTGGACAGCAGCACGGCCTGCTCGCAGATCGACGCGTAGACGGCGTCCAGGTCGAGCGACGCCGTCATCTGCTTGGCGGCGTTGTGCAGCAGCTCCTCGGTCTCCGCGCGCCGCGCCTCGCGCTCGAGCAGCTCGGTGCGCTCGAGCGCCAGCGCCGCGAGGCCGGCGAACACCTCGGTCACGCGCAGCTGCTCGCCGCCGAGCGGCGCGCGCGGCGGCGCAGCCGACAGCGCGAGCACACCGAGCGTGCGCCCGAGCGTGGTCTGCACCGGGCAGGAGATGAACGAGGACGTGCGGTACCACGCCCAAGCCGTCGCGGCGGCCTCCTCGTCGAGCTGCTCGTGCAGCCGCGCGCGCAGCGCGGCGGCGCCGGGCCAGGACTCGATGTCCGTGATCAGCAGCGGCTCGCCGCGCTCGATCGCGGCCTCGGTCACGCCGCCGCGGTCGACGTCGTAGGGCCGGTCGAGCACGGGGCGCATCGCGGCGCGGATCTCCGCCGTCTCGAACCAGGCAGCCGCAGGACTGATCTGCCCGCGCTCCCAGTCGACCGTCTGGAACGCGCACCCGTCGACGTCCAGCAGCACGCGCACCTGCGACAGGATCTCCTCCAGCGTGTGGCGCAGCCAGATCGCCGACGACGCGGCGTGCTCGATGCCGGGGGGCGTGCCGGTCTGCTTCATCGAGCCACGATATCCGCCACGTGGACGGCTGTTCGAGCCGGCACCTGGCCGCGACCGAACGTCTGTCCTCGGGATTTGTGCCCGCGCGCGAAGGGAACGATGATCCGCATGATGGTGCTCATCCTCAACGCCGTGTTGTACGTCATCGCCCTGAGCCTCTCGATCGCCGTGCTGACGCCGGTTCCCGAGGGTGCTACGCGCCGCGTCCGGGCGGCGCGCTGGGCGCTGGCGTGCGGCGGCGGCGGCGCGACCATGAGCGTCGCGATCACGCTGTCGTTCATGGGGCACTGGCTGGAGTCGGGGATCGCGGGCTGCGTCTCGGTCGTCATCGTCGCCGGCAGCCTCTGGTATGCGCTGACGGCCCGTGCGACGCCGCGCAGCGACGACGACGACGACGGCGACGACGGTGGCGGCGGTCCGCGCAAGCGGCCGGAGCCGCCCGCGCCACCGGAGCCGGCGGGCGGACCGCCCGACGACATGTGGACCGAGTTCGATCGCGCCCGCGCCGGGTGGGATCGCGGGCACGACCCCGTCGCCTCCTAGCCCAGCGCTGCGCGAACTGAGAGGGTGCGCGCGTGCCCGGACGACCGCTGCAGCTGATCCTCGCCCGCAATCTGCTGTCGAGCCTGTCGACGCCGGCGTTGCTGATCGACGCGGACGGCAACGTACTGTTCTTCAACGAGGCTGCGGGCGCGATGCTCGGCCGCCGTTACGAGGAGACCGGCAAGATGCTCGCCGGGGAGTGGACGTCGACGTTCGGCCCGTTCGACGACGACAACCGCCCGATCCCGTTCGACGACCTGCCGCTGACGGCGGCGTTGCGCGGCAACCGCCCGGCCCACGCCGGCTTCCGGATCCGCTCGGCAACGGGCGTCGAGCACCAGATCGAGGCCAGCGCCCTGCCGATCATCGGCGACGCGAGCTTCCATGGCGCGATGGTCGTCTTCTGGCCCGTCGGCGAGGACCCGATGGCGGGCGCATCGTGAGGCCGACGGTCGGCGACGACGCGACGGTGGCAGGATCGTGAGGCTGAAGATCTGGGGCGCGCGCGGATCCATCCCGACCCCCGGGCCCGAGACGATGCGCTACGGGGGCAACACGTCGTGCGTCCAGGTGACGCTCGGCGACGGCACCTGCGTCGTGCTCGACGCCGGCACGGGGATCCGCACGATGGGCCATGCAGCCGAGGCGCCGGGCGGTCCCGTCACGATCCTGCTCACCCACCTGCATCTGGATCACATCCAGGGCCTGATGTTCTTCGCGCCCTGCTTCGACCCGGATACGGAGATCGTGATCTACGGACCGCCCGCGGCCGATGCGCCGCTGCTGGACCGCATCGCGCGCTACATCTCGGCGCCGCTGTCACCGGTCGAGCTGCGCGAGCTGCCGTGCCGCGTGTCGTTTCGCGAGGCGCCGGCCGGGGCATGGCGCATCGGCTCGGCTACGGTCCACGCGCGGGCGGTCAGCCACCGCGGCCCGACGCTCGGCTACCGCATCGAGGACGGCGACGCGACGCTTGCCTACATCCCCGACCACGAGCCCGCTCTCGGCGCGCCGATCGAGACGCTCGAGGACGAGTGGATCTCCGGCCTGGAGCTCGCCCGCGGCGCCGACGTGCTGCTCCACGACGCGCAGTACAGCGACGACGAGTACCCCGACCACCTCGGCTGGGGGCACTGCTCGCTGTCTGACGCGCTCGCCTTCGGTGCGCGCGCGGAGGCGGCGCGGATGCTGCTCTTCCATCACGAGCCGCTGCACGACGACGACCGGCTCGACGCGATGGCGGCGCAGGCGCGCGAGCGCTGGGAGTCGCTCGGGCGCGACCCGCGGACGCTCGTGATGGCGCGCGAGGGGATGGAGGTCGTCGTCTCCGTCCCGGCCGCGTGCGGGCGCGGATCAGAGGGTTGATCGCGCGGTCGTGAACTCAGCCATCCGGCTGGCCGGTCGCCTCGGCGCGGGCCTTCAGCTCACCGGGGCGCACGTCGACGAGCGTCGCGCGGAGCTTGCCGATGCGCTCGGCGTTGAGCACGAGGTTCAGCACGCCGCCGGGGTTGACGTCGAGCTGGTAGGTCGCCTGCGTGCGTCCGCCTGCGAGCTCCTCGAGGCTCCAGGAGCCCGACAGGTCCGAGAGGTCGCCGGAGGTGCGCTCGAACGACATCAGCGCCGGCGCCGAGTAGGTGCACGAGAGCTTCATCCTGATCTTCGTGACCTTCGCGTCGAACTCGACGGCGCACAGCGACGCGCGCCCGGCGCCGTCGGTCTCGAGGATGTCCAGCGAGCCGAGGGTCCGCTGCCATGCGGGCCAGCCCGCGACGTGCTCGACGATCTTCCAGACCGCGTCGATCGGGGCGTCGATGTCGGTGCTCGCGCTGTCGGAGAGCTTTGCCATGGCGCGCAGACTAGATGGCTGATCGCACGACCGGCAGCAGCCGCGCCGTCAGCCGTCTACGCGGCCGCCGCCGCGACCAGTCGCGCGATCGCCTCCTCGAGGACCGCCGGCCGCTTGCAGAACGCGAAGCGCACCAGCGTGCGACCGGCGTCGGCATCGTCGTAGAAAGCGCTCGTCGGGATTGCGACCACGCCCGCGCGCTCGGGCAGCGCGCGGCACCACTCGCGCGCGTCGTCTGCGCCCAGGGACGAGATGTCGGCGTTGACGAAGTAACCGCCGTGCGGGACGCACACCTCGAGGCCGGCGGCTCGCAGGCCCTCGCAGAGCTGATCGCGGCCGGCCTGCAGCGTGGCCCGCCGGGGCGCGACGAGCCGCTCCGCATCGACCAGCGCGGCGGCGATCGCATGCTGAAACGGCGTCCCGCCCGAGAACGACAGGAACTGCTTCGCCGCACGCACCGCGGCGACGAGATGCCGAGGACCGCTGGCCCACCCGATCTTCCAGCCCGTGAAGGAGAATGACTTGCCGGCGCCGGAGACGGTCAGCGTCCGGTTCGCCATCCCCGCAAGCGTCGCGAGCGGGACGTGCTGGCCGTCGAAGACGAGGTGCTCGTAGACCTCGTCGGTGACGGCGATCAGGTCGTTGTCGATGCAGGCGCGCGCGATCTGCTCGAGCTCGGCGTGCGCGAGCACGCGGCCTGTCGGGTTGTGCGGCGAGTTGAGCACGAGCATCCGCGCACCGCGCGCCGCGCTGGCCAGCGCGTCGAGGTCCAGCGCGAAGTCCGGCGGGCGCAGCGTGACGACCCGGCGGGTCGCGCCCGCCATCGCGATCGCCGCCGCGTAGCAGTCGTAGAACGGCTCGAAGACGACGACCTCGTCGCCCGGCTCGAGCAGCCCGAGCATCGCCGCGGCGATCGCCTCCGTCGCGCCGAAGGTCACCTGTACGCCGTCCTGCGGGTCGACCTCCAAACCGTAGCGGCGGCGCTGGTGCGCGGCGATCGCGGCGCACAGCTCGGGCACGCCGGCCAGCGGCGCGTACTGATTGGCCTCGCCGCCGCGCAGCGCCGTCTCGACCACCGCCACGATCTCCGGTGGGCCGTCGGTGTCGGGAACGCCCTGCCCGAGGTCGACCGCGCCGCTGTCGGCCGCGAGCGCGGACATCTCGGTGAAGATCGTCGTGCCGAACGGTCGCAGGCGGGCAGCGGTCATCACTGCTCGCACGCTACCCGGCGACGACGCGCGTTGGCGGGCGTGCGGCGGCCGGGCAGTGCGCCGGGTCGGCGGAGCTTGGTCGGCGGGAGGTTGGGTCGGTGGGAGTCGGGGTCGGCGGGGGTTGCGATGCCGGGGGCGTGCGCCGGGGGGGAGCGCGGCGGTGCGCCGTCGGCGCTCACGCGGCGCGCGGCGCTCTCGACAACCGGATCCGAAGGCGGGGGTGGGTCGTGGCCCCGCGGTCAGACCGCGTCG
>JBKHXR010000046.1:0-10781 GCA_046565905.1 Thermoleophilia bacterium
CCGGTGACGAGGAGCACGTGCCGACGGCGACGCAGACGTTCCGCGTCGCGGTGCGCTGAGCGACAGGACGCGGCGCATCATCAGACCCAGGGGCCGGCGAGGCGACTCGCCGGCCCCGGGCTCGCGGCGCTCGGGACGGGCGCGACGCGCGCCCCTCCGACGGCGAGCGTTGACGGGAGACACCACGATGCACAGAAGATCAGTCCGTTCCGCGCTGTCGGCGGCCGCGATCGCGGCGACGCTCGGCCTGCTGGCGTCGGCCGCGACGTCCGATACGCCGGACGCCTCCAGCTTCGCGTTTGAGCGCAACCTCTCCAGCACCGCCGAGCTGCCGACGACGCAGGCCAAGCTCGAGGCGCTGCAGTTCTACGTCCCGGCCAAGCGTGCCGACGGGCAGCCGGCTACGGTCGAGTATCGCGACAGCTCCGGCGACGTCGTCGAGCAGCGCGACGTGGCCAAGCCGCTTGTGGCGATCTATCAGGACCAGCAGCCTGACGCCGGTGGTGGCGCCGATGTCTTCGCCGGCTACTCGCTCGACGACGGCGACAGCTGGGCGCGAACGAACCTCAGCATGTCGGCGGCCAGGTCGTCGTTCACGCTCGAGAACGCGACGCCGTACCCGGGCGGGATCTCCAAGCCCGCGATCACGCAGAAGGGCAATCGCGTGCTGGTCGCGTGGACGAGCACGTACTGCGACGACGGATCACCGCGCTACGAGGCCGAGCCCGAGGCCGATCGCTGGGGCGTGGCGGGCGAGCAGAACTCGACGGACTACGCGCAGCTCGGATTCCCGGCCGTGGGCGAGCTGCCCAACAAGTGCCTGTGGACGGCGCGCGGCGTCGTCGACACGAAGACCGGCGCCGTCGTCTGGCGCCAGCCCGAGCGACTGACGTCCGGCAGTCGGCACGCGATGCAGATCGCGCTGAACTCAGCTCCGAACGCCGGCTTCGCGATCGCCTGGGCGGAGGACCCCGAGGGCGTGCGTCCCGGGCAGGGAAGCGGACCGGGGCCCGGCTGGAGCGGCGCCAACCCCAACGACGGAACCGACGTCTGGTTCTCCTACATCCCGATGAGCGACTTCGACGCCGTCCAGCCGGGCGGCGATCCGGCGGCGCCCGTCGTGCACAAGCGCATGTCGATGCCGGCGCCGATCTCCGACAACGCCCCGCGCGCCGCGCAGGACGTGCCCGACGGCGAGGCCGCCCGCCTCTGCGCCGACACCTACGAGCAGTGGTGCGTGACAGACGACGAGCGGCTGCTGAACGGCGATCGCGGTGCGACGCGGCCGAGCCTGATGCTGTCGCCGTACACGTACACCGGTCCGGACGGCACGACGGCCAGCAGCGCCTGGGTCGCGCTTGGCTATGAGGAGACCAAGGGCCTGGGCGACGGCGACGGCGACGGCGACGGCGAGGGCGACGGCGAGGGCGGCGCCGCGCTCGGCGCCGCCGGCAAGAACGTCGTGCACCACGCCTTCGACCTGCGCTCGCCCGACGTCGTCGCCGGCGGCACGCTGCTGAACCCGCAGATGACCGGCGCCTCCGGGCAGCCGCTGTTCGTCGAGAAGGACGGCAACCCGCTGCTGGACTGGAAGGGCGACCCCGTCCCGGCGCGCGAGAACGCGCGGCGGCTGCGCTACCTCGTGCAGCCCAAGGCCCAGATCGGCGCCTCGCGGACGATCGCCGTCGCGCTGTATCGAATGGGCGTGCAGCCGCATGCCGGCGCAGCCGACGTCGTCATGCAGCGCTTCGTCGTGCCGCACGGCGACGCGGCGACCGACAACCCGTTGCGTCCGGGCAACCTGGCGCCGGGCATCGCGAACATCAGCAGCGTCACGCCGCTGGCGCAGTGGACCGACCCGCAGACAGGCGCGCGGCGCGTGACGCGCTGGCGGCAGACCGCGCAGAACCTCGACGACGGCACGTCGGCGTTCGCCGACGACGACGGGCGCGCGCACCGCGGGTTCATCAAGGGCGACTTCCTCGCCCTCGGCTACGAGTGGACGCCGCACTGGGAGGAGTTCCTCGCCGGCCGCGACGTCGAGAACTACTACGTGCGACGGTCCTTCGACGGCGGCGGCACGTTCACCACGACGCCCGCCGAACTCGGCGGCAGCGGACGCACGAGCTGCCTCTACTTCTACGATCCAGCCGACGGCAGGCTCGGGGAACCCGACTGCGAGCAGCTCGACGCGGGCGAGTTCGAGCCGGCGCAGAACCTGTCGCGGCTGGACGGATACGAGCGCACGGTGATCGAGCCGCGACTCGTCGGACTGCCCGGCACCATCAGCGGCTCGCCATACCCCGAGGACGTACAGGACACGTCGGTGCTGTGGCAGGCATGGGGCACCAGCGAACCGCAGGGCGGCGACCTCGAAGAGGACGACGTCGAGGTCCTGCTCGACGAGGACGCCGGTCCGACGCCGATCGATCTGCACTACACGTTCAGCCAGGACCACGGCGACGAGTACGCCGCCAACGCCCAGATCGCCGACGGCCCCGCCGCGCAAGCCGGCGCGCAGCTACGCCCGACAGCCGACGGCTCGAAGATGAGCGTCGTCTGGAACGAGTACGGCCCCGGCGACCTCGACGCCTACTTCCGCCGCATCGCGCCCGCCGCATTCCCCTACAACACCGGCCCCGGAAAGATCAACCTGCGCGCACCCGTCATCGAGGTCCGCGAAGGGGAAGACGCCGACGTGGAGGTCGAGCGGCTGCTCGGCAGCCGTGGCGCCGTCAGCGCCACCATCACCACAGACGCCGCCACCGCCGGCGCAGGCACCGACTTCACGCCTGTCGACACCAGCGTGCCGTTCGACCACGGCCAGCGGCGCGCGACCGTCACGGTCAAGACGATCGACGACGCCGTCGCCGAGCCCGTGGAGGTCCTGCACCTCCGCCTCGACGACCCGCAGGGCGGCGCGCTGCTCGGCGCCACCATCATCACCGAACTGCGGATCGTCGACGACGACCAGCCCGCCGCACCGCCGCCGCCCAGCGAACAACAGCCGCTGGCGCCATCCGCGGGCCGGCCCGCACCGCCGGGCACAGCGAACGCTCGCCCCGGCGCGCCGAGGATCACCGCGCTGCGGATCACCCCCAAGCGCTTCCGCTCGCGACCACGCGCCCGGATCGCGATCCGCTTCACCCTCTCCGCGCCGGCGCGCACCGTCATCAACATCCGCCGCAACGGCCAGATCGTCCGCACCCTGCGCACCCGTTTTCGCTCGCAAGGACCGGTCACCGTGCGGTGGGACGCGCGGTCGCTGACGGGTCGTGCGGTCACACCCGGGCTCTACAGCATCGCCGTACAGGCATTCGCCCCCAACGGGGACCCGGGAGCCCGCACACAGACGTTCGTCCGCGCACTTCACAGGCGCTGATCGGCGATCGTGGAAGCGGCAGCCGCGACCGTCATGCCAGCCGTCTTCGCCGACCGGATCTGCGACCGCGCCGGGCCGAGTCTCTGGCGTCAGCTGGCCGATGAGTCCGACGTGGCTCAGCGGTGTCCGGACGGTTGTTGCTTGGCGCCAACGGGCCCTTTGGGTTAGTGTGTTTCGTCGAGCATCGATGCGCCCCGGGTGGGTGGCTGGATGCCCGCTGTGAACGACGTGCGCAGTTCGGGTTTGGGGATCTGGACCGGCTCGTCGAAGACAGGATCCTTGGAGCAACGCATGTCCGGTCGAGCCGGCGCGCCACGCACTGTGGCGACAGGCGATATCAGCTTCTCCGCGCGCGGCGCAGATCGCGCACCGCGAACTTTCGTGCGAGTCTGCGTGCCGGGCCGCCCGCGGGCGGACGCGGCGATGCCGGGCGGTCGGACGCGACGCCAACGCCTGACAGGGCGCCGCCTGCCTGCGGGACGGTGAGGTGATGCTGCGGCTGAGCTGCCCGCGCTGCCGGCTGACGATCACGCCACGGGTTGTCTGGCTGACCCCCCAGCACTGCCCGCGCTGCATCGCGCGCGCGCGGGTCGCCGTCGCGCTGCGCACGTCGCCCGACGCCGGCGCGCGCTACGGGGCCGACGAGCTTTCCGTGCCGACGCGCGGCCAGCTCTCCGCCGGTCGTGATCGGCGCTCGTGACGGTCCTCGGCACGTCTCCTGTATCGCATCATGTGGTCGTCGAGCTCGACACGGCCGGCGTGGCGCTGTTCGTGCGTCACCACGACACGCTTGGGTCGGTTGGCGTACGACCGGCGCTGCTGCTGTGCGCAGGCGCGCGCCATGACGCGATCGCCCGCAGCTTCGTGACGGCTGGGCGCGGCCATCAGCTGCTTCGAGCGGGGCCCGAGGCGTTGCGGACGACCGATCGGCCGGCGGAGCGCCGATCGGGCCGCCGTCGGCGGCTGATCAAGCGTCGCAGCCGACTCTGGGCGGCGGCGGGGGAGCGCGAGTGAGCGACGGTGTCGTGAGCAGCTTGCTGCAGGTCGCGCGCAGCCTGCTGTCGGACATGGACCTCGAGGCCGTGCTGGCGCGAGTGCTGCAGGCGGCGCGCGACCTGACAGGCGCCCGCTACGCGGCGCTGGGCGTGCTCGACGAATCGCGCAGCGCGCTGGAGCGCTTCATAACCGCGGGGGTCGACGACGCGATGATCGAGCAGATCGGCGCGCTGCCGACCGGACGCGGGGTGCTGGGCGAGCTCGTCCAGCATCCAGCCCCGCTGCGCCTGGCGGACGTCGGCGCTCACCCGCACTCCTATGGCTTTCCGGCGGGGCATCCGCCGATGACGACATTTCTCGGCGTCCCGGTATTCGTCGCAGATCAGCTTTACGGAAACCTGTATCTCACAGATAAGCGCGACCACGACGAGTTCGATGCCGAGGACGAGCACGCGCTCGTGCTGCTCGCACAATTCGCCGGCCTTGCGATCGATCACGCGCGGCGCTTCACCGGCTCAGAGGTCCGCCGTGAGGAGCTGCAGCGCACCGTGCAGGCGCTCGATGCAAGCACGCAGATCGTGCGCGCCGTCGGTGGCGAGACCGACCTCGACACGATCCTGCAACTCGTCGCCAAGCGCGGCCGCGCGCTCGTGTCGGCGCGAACACTGGTGATCGAGCAGCGCCGCGGCGACCAGCTCGTCATCGCCGCCGCGGCAGGCGAACTACCCGCCGGCATCATCGGACAGAGCATCGCCCTGCGCGACAGCGTCGCCAGCACCGTCCTGCGGACCACCCTCACCCAGCGCCTGGAGGACGAGCCCAACAATCTGCGCTTCGAGCGCCACGGCCTCGGCCAGCTCGGATTCAGCGCCCGCGCCGGGTTGGTCGTACCGCTCGTCTTCCGCGGCGAAGCCCACGGCGTACTCGTCGCGATCGACCGCCTCACCGACGGCCCGGGCTTCAGCAACGACGACCAGCACCTGCTCGAATCCTTCGCCACCAGCGCGGCGACCGCGATCGCGACCGCGAACACCGCCGCCACCGACCGCCGCCGGCAGAGCGTCGCTGCCACTGAGCACGAACGCGACCGCTGGGCGCGCGAACTGCACGACGACACGCTGCAGAACCTCGCCGCCCTGCGCCTCACGCTCGCCAGCGCCCACCGCGACACGAACCCCGACGCGCTCGCCGCTGCGCTCCCCGCAGCCATCGAGCAACTCGAGACCGACATCGCCAGCCTGCGCTCCCTGATCACCGAGCTGCGGCCCGCCGCGCTCAGCCAGCTCGGGCCACACGCCGCGATCGACGCGCTCGCCCAGCGCGCCCGACTCAACGGCATGCAGGTCGACGTTCGCGTGCAACTCGCCTACGACCAGGGCCGTGCGTCCAGCAGGCTGCTCGCGGAACTCGAGACAGCCGCCTACCGGATCACCCAGGAAGCTCTCACCAACGCCCACAAGCACGCGAACGCACGCCATGCGACCGTCCAGATCAGCGAAGACGACAGCACCCTGACGGTCAGCGTTCAGGACGACGGCGACGGCTTCGACCCCGCGCGCCCCGCCGATGGCTTCGGTCTGCTCGGCATGCGCGAGCGCGCCGAACTGCTCGACGGCACGCTCACGATCATCTCCTCCCCCGGCGACGGCACGACCGTCACCGCGATGCTTCCCGCACACCACCGTCCCGACGAGCCGCAGCACGAACACGACCGGCACGCACCGGGCGCACCGCTGTCTCCCCCGGACACCCGCTCGCAGGCTGACACGCGGGCCCGCGAAGCCAGCCAGCGGTGACGACGCTTCTACGCGCCACGCTCCGACGCACAGTTCCCGCGAGGGGCAGCTCACGGCAGCACTTCAAGCGCTGCCGTGCGCCAGACGAACGAAGAGCCGACACCGGCCGCGGGCGTCTGTCGAGGTGAGCCGGCGCTCAGCGAGGAGGCCGACGACGACGCAGGCTCTGGACGCCGGCGGCGAGCCGCACCGGTTCCTGTCGTGCGTGACGGACACGGACCAACTGCCCACCCGCGATGCGCCACGCCGGTTCCTCGGACGCGCGCCCAGCCGAACGCCACCGCGTATGGGCCGTGCGAGCCGCAGCCTGCAGGTTTGTGAACGCAGCGCGAGGCGGCCCCGATCGAGGGCCGCCTCGGCACCGCAGCGGCTCAAGCGCCGAGGAGCTCGTTGCCGTGGCGCCGGAGGATCTCGGCGACGTTGCATGCTGGCCGAGGTGAAGGCGTCCGCCGCCGACACACGCTGACGTCTTCGATCAGGTTCTCGAAGTTTGATCAAGCAAATGTCTCCGCGAAATTACGACATGAGCAAACGGGCCGCGGCCGTCGCCCAGACGCGCAAGCGGATCGTCGAGGCGACCCGCGAGCTGCACAGCGAGCAGGGCATCGCCGCGACGCGCTGGGACGACATCGCTGCCCGCGCGGGCGTCGGCGTGGGCACCGTCTACCGCCACTTCCCCTCGCTCGACGAGCTGATCCCGGCCTGCGGCGAGATCACGATGCAGCTCATCTCGCCACCCGACCCGTCGACGGTAGCGGCGCTCTTCGAGCACGCCACCAGCCCGGCCGAGCGCATCGAGCAGCTCGTCCGCGAGGCATTCGCGATCTACGAGCGCGGCGCCCCGCAGCTGCGCGCGATCCGCCGCGAGAGCGACGTCCATCCGCGCGTCGCCCAGGACCGCGCCGCACTCGAGGCGTCGCTCAGCGCGCTCGTCGACACGGCGCTCGAGCCCCTCGACATCACGCAACAAGACCGCGCGGTGGCGCGCGCCCTGGTCGACCTCAACACGTGGGAGCCACTTCGCGACCAAGGGCTCCGCCCGCCCGAGATCGCGGCCGCCGTCAGCGAGATGCTGACCGGGCGGCTGATGGCTGCGCAGCGATGATCGTTGCGCTCCGGCAGCGCGAGGAGTGCTCGGCGAGCGCGTGCTCAGCGCGACGCAGCCAGCGGCGGGTCACACGCCATGGGACTGTCGCGTTGCCTGCTGCGGCGAGCAGGAGGTGCAGCGGCGCGCGTCGAGTTCGTGCTGCTCCCGCCGACAGCACGGTCACCGTCGCGAGGAACGTGGCGGCGCACAGCGCTCGATCACATCCTCATCAACCGAGATGACGTCCGCGAGATCATGGCCGTTGAGGCTGAGCTCCCGCGCAGAGACGGCCGGCCGCTGCCGCGCGGCGGTCATGCCGGCGCCCGGCCAGCCCGTGCCCGCTTGGCGGTCGAGCTTCCCGCGAGCTGGTCGTAGTGCTCCAGCGCCATGCCGGAGCCGACCGCGACGCAGGTCAGCGCCGAATCGATGACGCTCGTGGCGATCTGCGTCTCGGACGCAACGAGGTCGGCCAGGCCGCGCAGCAAAGTGCCTCCGCCGGCCAGCAGGATGCCGTGGCGATCGATGTCGCTGGCAAGTTCGGGCGGGGTCTGCTCGAGCGTCGCCGTGATGGCCGCGAGGATCTCGCCCAGCGGGGCGCGCAGTGCCTCACGAACCTCCTCGCTGTGCAACTGCACCTCGCCGGGCATGCCGCTGGTGATGTGCCGCCCGCGGACGGCGAACGTCAGCTCGTCGGCGAGCGGGTGCGCCGAGCCGATCGCGAGCTTGATCGCCTCGGCCGTGCGCGAGCCGATCACGAGCTGATGCGCGCCGCGCATGTAGTTGCCGAGGGCCTCGTCCATCTCATAGCCCCCGACACGGACCGAGCGCGACACGACGATCCCCCCGAGCGAGATGACCGCCACCTCGCTCGTGCCGCCGCCGACGTCGATGATCATCCGCCCGACCGGCTCCTCGATCGCCACGCCCGCGCCGATCGCTGCCGCGATCGGCTCCTCGATGAGCTGCACGCGGCGCGCGCCGGCGGCCAGCGCCGCCTCCTCGACGGCACGCTGCTCGACCTCCGTGACGCCAGACGGCGCGCACACGATCAACCGCGGGTGCGCCCAGCGCCGATCGAGCACGCGCGCGATGAAGTAGCGCAGCATCTGCTCGGTGACCTCGAAGTCTGCGATCACGCCGTGACGCAACGGGCGAACCGCCGAGATCGTCGCCGGCGTGCGCCCGATCATCCGCTCCGCCTCCGCGCCGACCGCATGCACCTGGCCGCTGTCGGTGTCGATCGCGACGACGGAGGGCTCGTCGACGACGATTCCCTGCCCGCCGACGTAGACAAGCGTGTTCGCGGTCCCGAGATCAATCGCAATGTCGTGCACGCCGAGGCTCGACCCCAGCCGCCGCCGCGACGTGGCCCCCCGAGCGCGATCTCTGCCAAAACGCACCCAGACAGCCTGGCAGACTGCGCGTGACAGCCCGCCCGCCACTGCTGCGCGACGCCGGGCGATCCCCGAGCGCAACGCGCTCCGGCTGGTCCTGGGCGCCGCCGGCTCGGGGTCCACATGCGTCTCGAGATCGCGACCGTGCCGCGGGGCGTTGCGGTCAGCGTCCGTCCTGCTGACAGATCGTCCCGAGATCGATCCCGCTGTTGCGGACTTCCCGAGCCTCGGCGGGGGCGTTTTACCGATGGCGCGTCCGGAGGTGGCGACGACAGTACGAGCATCGAGCCTCGCGCTTCGTCCCGCCGCAACCGTCATCCAAGGAGTGTCCAGATGCTTCCCAGACTCAGCCGACCCCACCCGGCCACCGTGATCTCGCTGATGGCGCTGTTCGTCGCCCTCGGCGGGACGAGCGTCGCCGCCGTGACGCTGTCGAAGAACAGCGTGCTCTCGAAGCACATCAAGAATGGTCAAGTCCGGCGCGCCGACATCGCCAGCAACGCGATCAACAGCGCGAAGGTCGCCAATGGATCGTTGCTCGCTGCCGATTTCAGGCTCGGCCAGCTTCCGAAGGGGCCGGCGGGGCCGGCCGGGCCGGCCGGCTCGGTGGGTCCGGCGGGACCGGCCGGTCCGGCCGGTCCGGCCGGTGCAGCCGGTGCGACGAACGTCCTGATGCGCCAGGGGGCGAGCTTCTCGGTGAACAAGAACGGCTTCGCCACAGGCACCGCATCCTGCCAGCCGGGTGAGCGCGCCACCGGCGGCGGCGTCTACAACGAGACCAACGTCTTCTTCCCGCGCGTCGTGTCGAGCTATCCGACGCCGAACCCGACCACGCCGCCGGCCACCGGCGACGGGCAGACGCCGACGGGCTGGCGCGTCTGGATGGCGCTCAACGACGAAGGCGGGCTGACCGCGCCCGCCAGCGTCACGGGCCTGCACGCCTACGTGATCTGCGCGCAGCCGTAGAACGGCACCCGCGCCTCGGGTGGACTCTGACCGCGGCCGCCCGAGGCGCCATGCGCCGCCGCTCGCACGCCGGCGGCCGGCGATCCGGCTGCGGCGGCCTGCGGTAGCACACCGGTCGCGCCGCAGCCGACGACGACGTAGAGCGCCGCGAGGAGGCCGATCACGCCCGCCGGGACCGCCGGGACCGCCGAGACCGCCGGGACGCCCGGGACCGCCGGGACCGCCGGGACGCCCAACAGCAACGGCTGGACGGGCGGTTTGACGGCGGTCGTGATGATGCGGCGGCGGGGAAGGATCGGAGCGCGAGCGCCGGCAGGAGGATCGGCTTCACGACCGGCCTGCTCGGCGCGGCGCCGAGCGGGCCGAGCACGAGAAGCGCTGCCTCAAGCGCTCGCTGGCAGCCCACCTCGCGGCCGCCCGTCCGCCCCGCGCCGCTCACGGAAGGCGACGCCTCCCCCCCGCCCCCGCACCCGCGAAGCTCGCCGCGACGCCGCCATGGTGGCGAGCAGCGCCACGGCAGACACGGATGTGAAGACGAAGGCGAGGTCGCCCGATTCCATGACGAGCGCCATGTGCTCCCAGCTGCGCCGTAGTTAGCCGCACCGGCGCTCACCTCCAGGTACGGATCAAGCATGTGGATCCCGTGCATGCAGGAGCAGCGCTCAACACCGATGGCGGCCCTCGCCGGCGGACGTAGGTTGGGCTCATGCTCACTCCGATCGTTCGCCCCAGCCACCTCCTGCCGACGGCGCACCCCGCGGCGCCGCGCCGGCCCCAGCCGGCCCGCTGAGCGCCGCTCGCGCCGCCACTCGCGCAGCAGCGCGGTGTCGATGTGCGGCATTGGCGCGGCACGTCGATGCCGCTCGCATGGCAGCGGACACCAGCGGGCCCGGGAAGGGCGCCGTCGGCGTGCGGCTCGGCCTCGAAGCCCCGCGTGCCCGGCCAGCCGCGGCGTGCTCGAGCACATGGCGAACGGGATCGCCGGCCGCCGCGACCGGTTCTGATCGCCGATGCACAGCCAACCGGTTACGAGACCAGGTCGGCGTACCCTGCTCGCCTGCTTTAGCTCGATCTCGTTCCCGACGAGCATGTCGTGACACAGATGCCCAGCGACTCCTGGGCCGGGGATGTGCTGAGCGCAACTCCCTCGGATGGCGCGC
>JBKHXR010000047.1:0-23984 GCA_046565905.1 Thermoleophilia bacterium
AGCAAGGAGGTCGCCGCCGGCGACGAGCTGCGCATCACGATCGGTCAGACGCGCCGCACCGTGATCGTGCGCGGCGTGTCGGACCGGCGCGGCCCGGCGACGGCCGCGCAGACGCTCTACGAGGAGAAGCCCGCCAGCGTCGCCGCGCGCGAGCTGGCCGCCGAGCAGCGGCGGCTGCAGGCGCCGCCGCCAGGCGCCGATCTCGGCATGCGCCCGACCAAGCGCGACCGCCGGCGGTTGGACGACGCGCGCGGCCGGCGGCGCTGACGAGGACGCGCGCGCGGCGCGCGCGAGGTGATCGCCTGCGACGCCGGCAACGGCTCTGGCGCTTGCCAACCGGACCCGTGACCGACGCTCGACCGGGGCGGCTGCTGCGTTCGCAGCGCCGGAGACCGGGCTATGGCGCCTTGACCTCGGATATCGCGGTCACGGCGCCACAGATGCACGGCGCGCTCGATATCGGGTCACGGCGCCGGACGTGGATTGTCGCCCCCGCAGCCCGCGAGCGTGGCGAATCGTGCTCGCTATGCGAGCAACATCCGCCAACCGCACCGCCCGTCGCGGGGACGCGAGCACCACCGGAGCAGACAGCCCGCCGCAAGGCCGGCACCCCTCCCTAGTCGATGCAGTTCGTCGCACCGGCGCCGCCGGAAGTCGCGGAGGAGCGACCGACAACCACGCGGGCACGAGGACACGGTCCGGCGGCAGCGGACACGCCTTCGATCCACGCTCTCAAGCTCGCCCGCGACCGGCCGATCATCGGGCGGTGACGCCGACCGTCTCCTGCGTGGTCGCGACGCATGACTTCGCGCCGTACCTCGGGCGCGCGATCGACAGCGTGCTGGCGCAGGACTATCCCGCCGAAGCGCTCGAGGTGATCGTCGTCGACGGCGGCTCGACCGACGACACGCCCGCCGTCGTGGCCGCCTAGGGCGACCGCGTGCGCTACGTGCGCAAGCGCGACGGCGGCCATCTGTCGACCTACGACCGCGGGCTGCGCGAAGCGGCGGGCGACTACGTCGCGCTGCTCGACGGCGACGACGAGTGGTTCGCGCACAAGACCCGCGAGCAGGTCGAGATGTTCGCCGCCGACCGCGGCTGACGCTCGTCCACGGCGACCTCGTCCTCGTCGACAGCGACGGCGAGCCGTTCGCCGACTCGTTCTTCGCCGAGTCCGCCATCCCGGTCGTCGAGGGCGACCTGCTCGGCCAGCTGCTGCAGCGCAACGTCGTCTCGACGACGACGCTGATGGTGACCCGCGCCGTCCGCGACCTCGCCGTCCCGATCCCCGGCCGGGGTCGCGCGCAGGACTGGTGGCTGGCGTTGCGCGCCGCCCAGCTCGGGCGGATCGGCTGCACGGCCGGCCCGCTGTCGACCTACCGCCGGCACAGCACCAACATGAACCTCGGCCGGCCGCACGCCACGCGCGTGCAGCTGACCAAGCGCGAGCTGCCGTTGCGCCGCTGGCTGCTGCACGGCGAGATCGCAAGGCAGGCGGGCGCCGCCGACCTCGTCGCCGCGCTCGTCGTGTACGACCAGACGCTGACGACCGTCGCCGGCGCGGTCGGACGGCCGCCGAGCGCCGCCGTGAGCGTCTCGCCGCAGCAGCGCCGGCGTGCGCAGATGCTGCACGTGCGGGCCGCGAAGGCGCTCGCCGCCGGCGACGTCGACGGCGCCGCACGAGCGCTGGTCGCCGCCGCGGCGCTCGACCCCGGCGACCGCCGAGCGTACGACCGCGCGCTGGCGCTGGCGGCCGAGGTGGGCTGGCTGCCGGCCGCACCCGTCGCGAGCGATCGCCGTCTGGCCGGCGTGCAGGACGCCCGAGCGTTCACCGTCCTCGCCGATGCCGAGGAGCTCGTCGGCGACCCGGCGCTGATGGCCTCCTATGCAGGCGCGCTGGCGGAGCACGACGACGCCACGCTCGTCATCCGCGTGGCCGGCGAGCAGGCGCTCGCCGAGCTGTCGCAGGCGGTCTGCGATGCGGGGCTCGCGGGCGACGGCGGACCGGACCTGCTCGCGGTCCCGAGCGGCACCTGAGCGACGCCGACGCGGCGCAGCGAGTCGACGGCGTGCTCACGGCGGCGCTGCCGCACGGTGCGCTGGCCGCCCTGCCCGCCTTCGCGGCAGACGGCGCGGGCGCCATGAGCGCGTACGCGCGCCGCTTCGCCGGCTCCCGCGCGGCACTGACCTTCTGCGTCACGATCTGCGCGCCGCAGTGGGCGGGCGCGCAGGCGTGGGGCGACCTGCACTTCGCGCGCGCGATCCAGCAGGAGCTTCACCGCGCCGGCCATCCGTGCGCGATCGAGGTCGTCGACACCTGGCCGCAGGCGCGGCGCGAGCGCTTCGACGTCGTCATCCACCTGCGCGGCCTGCAGCCGCGCGCCGCCGCGCGCTCCCAGCTGGGAGTCCTCTGGTCGATCAGCCATCCCGACCTCGTCACGCCGGCGGAGTGCGACGCCAGCGACCTCGTGCTCGTCGCCTCCGAGCCGTTCGCGGCCGAGCTCGCGCCCCGCACGCGGACGCCGGTCGAGGTCCTCGAGCAGGCGACCGATCCGGCCGTGTTCGTTCCCGATCCCGACCCGTCGCTGGCGCACGAGCTCGCCTTCGTCGGCAACTGCGCCGTGTGCGACGGCCGATCATCGACGACCTCCTGCCGACGCAGCGCGACCTGGCGATCTGGGGCGCCGACTGGGAGCCGCTGATCGGCAGCCGCCACCTCGCCGGCACCTGGCTGCCCAGCGAGCAGGTGCGCCGCGTCTACTCCTCGGCGGGAATCGTCCTCAACGACCACTGGCAGGACATGCGCCGCCACGGCTACGCCTCCAACCGCCTCTACGATGCCGTCGCCTGCGGCGCGCTCGTGCTGAGCGACCGCGGCGCGGGGCTCGACGAGCGCTTCGGCGGCGCGGTCGTGACATACGAATCGCGCGAGCAGCTGCACGCCCTCGTCGAGCGCTTCCTCGCCGATCCCGCCGAGCGCGCGGAGCGGGGCGCCGCGGGGCGCGAGCTCGTCCTCGCGGGGCACACCTTCGCGCACCGCGTCGACCGGCTGCTCGACCTGGCGCACGCGGCGCTCGAGCGCGACCTCGACCGCGAGCACCCCCTCCAGGCGCTCGCCGCGGGCGCCCGCTGAAGCGCTCAAGAACGATCGATCGTGGCCGACCACCGCCCTGTGCGCCAGCCCCCTGCCTGCCTCGCGGTCGTGCCGATCTACCTGCGCACGCCGGACGATCTCGACGTCCTCCTGCGCTGCCTGGTGTCCCTGCGCGAGACCGCGCCGCAGGCCGACGTGCTCGTCGTCGACGACCGCAGCCCCGCCGGGGAGCTCGTCGACCTGATCGACGTCGCCTGTCAGGAGCTCGCGATCGAGCTGCACCGCCGGCCGGTCAACGGCGGCTTCTCGCGCGCCGTGAACGTCGGCCTGCGGCGCGCGCTGGACGAGGGCCGCGACGCGGTGCTGGTCAACGCCGACATCGAGTTCCACGAGACCGGGTGGCTGGAGCCGATGCTCGAGCGCACCGACACGACCGGCGCGCTCGCGGCCGTCGTCGGCGCGCGGCTGCTGTACCCCAATGGCCTGCTCCAGCACGCCGGCGTCTACTACTCCACGCTGCACCGCTTCTGGTCGCACCGCTTCGCGTTCGGTCCCGCCGACCTGCCCGAGGCGCTGCAGCCCTGCCGCTGCCCGGTCACCGGCGCGCTGCAGCTGATCCGCCACGAGTGCCTGGCGAGCGTCGGGCTCTACGACGAGAGCTTCCGGATGGGCTGGGAGGACGTCGACTACTGCCTGCGCGTCTTCGCGTCGGGGCGCGAATGCGTCTACGAGCCCGCTGCCTGCGCGACGCACGCCGAGTCGCTGTTTCGCTCGCGCGCGGGCGACGGCCAGGACAGCTGGGAGAGCGAGTCGTGGAAGACGCTCAGCGCGAAGTACGCGGCCACCGACCTGTCGGCGTTCATGCCGGCCTACGAGTGATGGCCGCCGACGTCCTGTTCGCCGGCATCGGCACGGCGGCGCCGTGCTGGTATCGCTGCGCGCTGCCCGCCCGCGCGCTCGGCGCCGACTGGGTCGGCATGCGCGGCGAGCCGCCCGCGCTGACGTTCCACACCGGCGAGGCGGCGCGCCCGCTGCGCGGGATCGAGGACTTCGCCTCCTACGACGTCGTCGTCCTCCAGCAGCCGCGCGGCAGCGCATGGCTGCGGGCGATCCGCTCCCTGCAGGCGGCCGGCGTCCGCGTGCTGTTCGAGATCGACGACTACGCGCACGGCGTGCGCAAGGCCAAAGACCACGCCCACGCAGACAAGTTCGACCGCAAGCTGCTCGCCTCGATGGAGCTGAACATGCGCGCGTGCGACGGGATCATCTGCTCGACGGACTACATCGCCGCGCGCTACCGCGCCTTCAACGCGAACATCTGGGTCTGCCAGAACGGCATCGACCTGGCGCGCTACGACCTCACGCGCCACCGGCGCGACGTGGTCACGATCGGCTGGGCCGGCGGCACGGCGCACCGGCCGGCGCTGCTGCCCTGGCTGCGCGAGCTGCTCGCCGTCATGGAGCAGCGCCCCGCGACGCGCTTCATGAGCGTCGGCGTTCCCGGCTATGCCGCGCCGTTCGCCGAGCGCTTCGGCGCCGATCGCGCGATCGGGCTGCCGTGGGCGCCGATCGAGTCCTACCCCGCCGCGATGGCCTCCTTCGACATCGCGCTCGCGCCCGCCACAAACAGCGCCTTCTTCCGCGGCAAGAGCGACCTGCGCTGGCTCGAGGCGTCGGCGCTCGGCATCGCGCTGATCGCAGACCCGGTGCTCTACCCGGCGATCGAGGACGGCGTCACCGGCGTGCACGCCGCCACGCCCGCCGAGGCCCGCACGGCGATGCTGGCGCTCGTCGACGACGCCGATCTTCGCACGCGGATCGGCGCGGCCGCGCGCGACCACGTGCGCGAGCAGCGCACGAGCGCCGCGGTCGCGCCGCAGTGGACGGCGGTCTTCGAACAGCTGCGCGAGGTCACGCGGGCGGCGTGACCCGGCGCGCCGGCCATGGCACCCTTGACTGATGCGCAAGCTCCAGAGTCAGGGCGTTCACCACATCACGATCGTCGGTGCCGACCGGCAGACGTCGATCGACTTCTGGGAAGGCGTGCTCGGGATGCCGTTCGTGTTCGAGCAGCCGAACCTGGACCGGGCCGCCGAGAGCCACCTCTACTTCGACCCCGGCGACGGCCGCCTGATCACGATCTTCACCAACGAGGAGCGCGCGGTCGATCCGGCGCGCACGCCGACCGATCCCGGCTGCGTGCACCACATCGCGTTCGCGATCTCGCAGGCGACGTTCGCGCAGACCGTCGAGCGCCTCGACGAGCGCGGGATCGAGCACAGCGGCGTCAAGGACCGCGGCTTCATGGACTCGATCTACTTCGAGGATCCGCTCGGGCTGCTGATCGAGCTGGCCTCCTACCGCTTCGAGCCGCCCGCCGGCCACACGCACTCCGACGTGCTGCTGGAGGCGCACCGCATCAGGGTCGAGCGCGAGGACTACAACATCACCCCGGTGCACCTGGCCGATGCGATCGAGCTGCTCGTCGCGCGGTCCACCGGCTCGCTGTCGGACGACCGCTCGCCGAAGGCCGCCTACAGCTGAGGCTCAGAGCCCGGGATAGGTGACGAGCCTGGCGTTCAGCGCGTCGAGCACGGGCTCGATCGGCGTGAAGCACATGCTCTGGAGCAGGCCGAAGACGAGCGTCGTGATGCCGACTGCGCGCACGGTTCCGTCGGCGGCCGGAGCGGTGTAGACGGGGCCGCCGCTGTCGCCCGACCGCGCCCTGATCGTCGTGCAGGGAAGCCGCGTGCCGGGGTAGGAGCGCACGATCCTGCCGCACCGGTCGGCCCCGCTCGTGCGGCCCGTGAAGCAGACGCGGCGCCCGAGCAGCGGCCGCGCCTTGCCGCGGACGAACCACGGCGGGCTGAACAGCCCGCGATCGACGACGGCCGCCGCCGGACGCCCGGCCCCCGACGGGACCGGCAGCACGAGCGCGTCGAGCCTGCGCTTGCGGCGCATCAGGTTGCGCTGGACGCCGCCGAGCACGATCCCCGCCATCGGCGGGCGCCGCAGCGCGGCGTTGCGCCGCCGCGTCGTCTTCTTTCTCGTCAGGCCTGCGCAGTGCCCCGCGCTCAGCCCGCCGGGGTGGTTGCGCAGGGTGATGAGGAAGGCCGACGTGCAGGCGGCGGTGCCGCGCGGCGCCGGCGCGCCGGGAACCAGGCGCGCCCGCGCGAAGACGAGCTCGCGTCCGGCCATCCAGCCGTCGAGGTCGGGGGCGGCGCCCGGGCGCCGGATCAGCAGCGCCGCCAGGCCGCGGGTCGCGACCAGCTCGTAGGAGTCGTCGAAGTCGTTGGCGACGGCGCGCAGCGGCGTCCAGCCGGCGCCGCGCAGCACCGCCTCGACGTTCTCGGCTGCGACGCCGGTCAGCGTCGTCGCGAGCGCCCGCGCCTCGTCGCAGGTGGCCCCGCTGACGTCGAGGATGATCGCGTCGCCGGTCTTCTCGCACTGCGTGTACGTCCCCGCCTGCGCGGCCGCGCTCGCCGCCGTCGCGAGCACGACGGCGGCGGCGAGGACGATCGTTCGCAGGACACGGCTCACGGGTCGCGATGGTGCCAGCCAGAGCCGCAAGGAGCGCCGGTAGGCTCGAGCGCGTGTCGTCGCTCTTCACGGCGGCGCACCGCGGCGGCGGCGGTCCGCCGCTCGTGTGCCTGCACGGCTTCATGGACACGTGGCGCACGTGGGAGCTCGTGCTGCCCGCCCTGGAGCGCCGCCACGACGTGCTCGCGCCGACCCTGGCCGGCCACGCCGGCGGCCCGCCGCTCGGGGAGCGGGCCGGCGAGGACGTGCTCGCGGACGCCGTCGAGCGCGCGATGGACGAGGCCGGCTTCACGACCGCCCACCTCGTCGGCAACTCGCTCGGCGGCTACATCGCGCTGCAGCTCGCCGCCCGCGGGCGGGCCGAGTCGGTCGTGGCGCTGGCGCCGGCGGGCGGCTGGGCGCCGGGCGATGACTCCTGGGGCGAGACGCTGCGCCTCTTCGTCGCGATGCAGGAGCAGCTGCGCGTCATGGCGCCGCACGCGGACGCGATCGCGGCGACCGTCGACGGGCGCCGCCGCGCCACGCAGTTGATCGCCACCAACTTCGAGCACATCCCGCCGCAGCTGATCGCCCATCTGATCGTCGGCGGCGCGCGCTGCGACGGCGCCGTCGCGCTGCTCGACCACGCCCTGGCCGCCGGCTGGCGGCTGGACGCGCAGAGCATCTCCTGCCCGGTGCGGATCGTGTGGGGCACCGCCGACCGGCTCCTGCCGTGGCCGGCGAGCGCATCGCGCTACCGCCATGACTGGCTGCCTCGCGCCGACTGGGTGCAGCTGGAGGGGATCGGGCATTGCCCGCAGCTCGACGTCCCACTCCAGACGGCACAGCTCGTCATCGGGTTCACCGGTTAATCCGCTTAAACACGAACGCCCGCTCAGGGGATAGCGGGCGCTCGCTGGGCGGGGAACGGCGGGCGAGCGGCGGGATCAGTGGCTCGCCCGACGTGTTGGAGTATCAACTGCCCGGCGGCGCGCGGCAACGGGATTCACTACTGGCTGGGCTGCGGGAAACTACGGCTCAGGCCCGGATCACGCCAGACCGTCGGCGCGATAGCGCTCGAGCCCGCGGTCGATCAGCTGCGACAGCTCGCCGAGCAGCTCGGGGGTGGCGTTGCGCCGGGTGAAGTTGAAGCAGCTCTTGCCGTGCATCCGCGCACGTAGCCCGTCGCTGACGTCGCCGAGCAGGTCGGGGTGGCTGTAGACCGGCATCAGATGCACGCTGACGTAGTCCGCGCGCGACTGCACCGCGCCGAACCACATGTGCGTGCCGCTGGGGCCGCTTCGCGTGGTCTCGACCTGGTAGTCGCCGGGCTCGTCGCGGACGACGACGAGCGCCGATGCATGGCGCGCCAGCAGCGGACGCAACTCGGCGAACAGCTGGTCGAAGTCCTCCACTGCCGTCGATGATAGGCAGCCGGCGGCTCGCGGCGCCGCACGGTCTGGTGAACTTGAGGCGTGGCGCCCGGACGCTCGCTTCCGACGATCGACGCCCTTCGGGCAGAGGTGGCATGCGCCGGCCGCCGGCTCGCCGCGTGCGGGCTCGTCAGCGGCCTCGCCGGCAACGTCAGCGCCCGCGCCGGCGAGCTCGTCGCGGTGACGCCGACGGGCGGGCGGCTCGCAACGCTCGCCGCCGAGGACGTCGTCGTCGTCGACCTCGGCGGGGAGCTCGTCGACGCACCGCTGCCGCCGACGTCCGAGCTGCCCTTCCATCTGGCGATCTACGAGCGCTTCGCTGCCGGCGCGGTCGTCCACACGCATCCGCCGATGGCGACCGCCGTCGCCTGCGTCGCCGACGAGCTGCCGTGCATCCACTACTCGCTGCTCGCGCTCGGCGGCAGCGTGCGCGTCGCGCGCTACGAGACCTTCGGCACCGACTCGCTCGCCGCCAGCGTCGTCACGGCGCTCGAGGACCGCAGCGCCGCGCTGATGGCCAGCCATGGCGCCGTCTGCCATGGAAGGGACCTCGAGGAGGCGATCGACGCGACCGAGTTGCTCGAGTGGGCCTGCGGCGTCTACCTCCACGCGCGCGCCTGCGGGACGCCGCGCGTGCTGGCCGCCGACGAGCGGCGGGCCGTGGCCGAGGCGCTGGCGGCCTACGACCGCAGCCGCGGGCGCCGGCCCCAAGCGCGTTGACAGCGGATCGACCCGCGTAACCTCCATCATGCGGAGAAACGTGGCGCGTCTCCACTCCTACTGTTACCGTTTGCATCTCGTCACCTGTAACTGAGGAGTGCTGTGTCACCGTCAGCTCTTGGCCTGGATCGGCTTGGATCAGTTGCGGCAGCTTCGGCATCGCCGGGCACCGCTTGATGGAACTCCAGGAGCGGCTGCGCGGGATGCGGATCCTCGTCGTCGACGACATCGCCGTCAACGTCGAGCTTCTGAGCCGCATGCTCGCCCAGGTGGGCTACGTCGAGGTCGAGACGGCGACGAGCGCGGCGGCCGCGCTGCAGAGCTGCCGGCGACATCTGCCCGACCTGCTCCTGCTCGACATCCACATGCCGGTGATGACCGGCTACGAGCTGCTCGAGGCCCTCGCCCCGAGCATCCACAGTGGCCAGGGTCCGGCTGTCGTCGTGCTCACCGGCGACGATACGCGAGAGGCGCGGCGCCGGGCGCTGGCCGCGGGCGCCAGGGATTTCATCGCGAAGCCGTTCGACCACGCCGAGGTGCTGCTGCGGGTGCGAAACCATCTCGAGTCGCGCCACTTCCAGCGCGCCCTCGACGAGCAGAACAAGCGCCTCGAGTCGGCTGTGCAGACGCGAACGCGCGAGCTCCAGGCCAGCCGTGTCGAGGTGCTCGACCGCCTGGCGCTCGTCGGCGAGTACCGCGACGACGACACCAACCGCCACGCCCGGCGCATCGGCCGCTCTGCGCTCCTGCTGGCCACCAGCCTCGAGCTGCGCGCCGAGACGCTCACGCTCCTCGAGCAGGCCGCGAGCCTGCACGACGTCGGCAAGATCGCGATCCCCGACACCGTCCTGCGCAAGCCCGGACGCCTCACGCCGGCCGAGGTCGCCGTGATGCAGACGCATACGTCCGCCGGCGGACGGATCCTGGGCGGCAGCCGCTCCCCGATCCTCCAGCTGGCTCAGCGGATCGCGCTGACGCATCACGAGCGCTGGGACGGCACGGGCTATCCCGCGGGGCTCGCGGACGACGACATCCCGGTCGAGGGGCGCGTCGTCGCCGTCGCCGACGTCTTCGACGCGCTCACCCACGAGCGGCCGTACAAGCCGGCGTGGAGCGCCACGGACGCCGCCGAGGAGATCGTCGCGGAGTCCGGCACGCATTTCGATCCCGCGGTCGTCGAGGCCTTCCGGATGCACGCCCCCGAGACGCTCGTCGACCCGCTCGCCGCCGCGGCCTAGCACCGGCCCGAGAACGCAAGATGGGCGGCCCGGTGGGCCGCCCATCGCGGAGTCACGGTTGTGCGGAACCGATGACTAACGGAGCAGCGACAGCACCGACTGCGGCGCCTGGTTGGCCTGCGCGAGCATGCTCGTGCCGGCCTGCTGCAGGATCTGCGACTTCGTGAACTCGACCATCTCCTTGGCCATGTCCACGTCACGGATGCGGCTCTCGGCAGAGATCAGGTTCTCCTGATAGCTGGCGAGGTTGGCGATCCGGTGCTCGAGGCGGTTCTGCACCGAGCCGAAGGCGGCACGGGTGTCGGAGACCTCGCTGATGGCGTTGTCGATGTCGGCCAGCGTCAGCGCCGTGAACGTCGCGTCGTTGGTAGCCGAGGTGATGCCGGCGACCTCGGCCAGACCGGGGCTCGTCGCCGAGGCGGTCAGGTCGGTCGTCGAGATCGTGACCGACTCGCCGTCGTTCGCGCCGACCTGCAGCGCGATCGAGCCCGTCGCCGAGAGAAGGGCGACGCCGTTGAACTTCGTGTTGGACTTGATGTCGCCGATTTCCGTCGCGAGCTGGGCGACCTCCGCCCGGATCGCGTCCTTGTCGGTCGCGCTCAGCGTGTCGTTGCCGTACTGCGACCGCAGCTCGCGAACCCGCTGCAGCATCGAGTGGACCTCGGTGAGCGCACCCTCACCCGTCTGCACGAGCGAGACGCCGTCCTGGGCGTTGCGCTGTGCCTGGGCCAGGCCGGTGATCTGACCGCGCATCTTCTCGGAGATCGCGAGGCCGGCCGCGTCGTCGGCGGCACGGTTGATGCTGTAGCCGGAGCTCAGGCGCTCCATCGACTTCGCCATCTTCGCGGCGGAACCGACGAGCTGACGGTGGGTGTTGAAGGCTTCGACGTTGTTGTTGATACGAAGGGACATGCGTTCATCTCCTTGATGACGTGGGTTTGCTCTGCGTCCCGAGGCGACTCCTTGTCGCCTGCGAACGGGTCATCGGCCGCGACCGGGCCAACTTGAGAAGAAAAACTCAGGCCCGCGTGTCGACGTGTCCGCCGGGCCCGACGACGGGCCCGGCGGGGCCGGCCGGCGGCGCTGCCGGGCGCTTGCGGCGCGGCGTCCGCTCGTCCTTCGACGGCGGATCCTGGCCCGCACGGCTGACACGGCGCACGCGATCGACGGGCGCCGGATAGACGCTCGTGGGCACGATCGGGTGGATCGGGTCCATCAGCCGGAATCGGCGTCCGCGGCGCCGGCCGCCGTCGCGCGCACGAGCTCGGCGTAGCGCGTGCGGACCTCGGCGATCACGAGCTGGCGGGCGACGGCGAGGGCGACCGCCCAGAGCGCGAGATAGCCGACGATCCCGCCGGCGAGGCCGCGCAGCATCGCGTCGGACGGCGGCAGGCCGGCCTGCAGCGCGAGCAGCGCCGTCAGCAGCGTGCCGAGCAGGCCACCGAAGCCCTTCGCGCGGCGCACGGCCGCGGCCGACCGCGGATGGCCGGCGACGCAGACGCCGGCCGCCCCCGCGGTCGCCGCCTCGCCCGGCGACGCCTTGCTGTCGCTGCGCCTGCTCACGAGCGCTTCGCCCGCTGCAGCTCGAGGCGCTGGCGCTCGAAGACGAAGTGGACGATCCGCTCGCGGTCGGCCTTGTGCACGTGCTCGAAGTGCACGGCGCGCAGGTGCCCGTCGCACTCGCGCGCGACGCGTCCGCTGACCATGACGGGCGGCTCGCTCGCCGCCAGCTGCAGCCACAGGTCGACCGCGTCGCCCGGCTTGAGCTCCTCCAGGCGCGAGACGACGGCCCCCGAGCCACTGATGTTGACGGCGACGGCAGCACGCCTGCTCGCCGCGCCGCGCGGCGCGACCGTGGCCTCCAGGACGGCGTCCACGCGCGCGAACTCGCGGCGCTGGATGACCTCCCGGGCGCCGGCGACGTCGAGCTCGAGCACCTCGCCGTCGTGAAAGCCGGAGATCTGCGCCTCGACGTGCACGAGGCCGCGCTCCGTGGTCACGTCGATGCCGACGCGGGTCCCGACGACGTCGTCGAGCGAGAGCAGCGGATGGACGAGCAGCACCGCCGTCGCGTGGGCGTCGTCGAGCTCCACGAGCGCCGGGATGCTGCCGATCTCGGGAACCGCGATCAAGCCGTGCTTGGCGCGCTGCGTCATGCCAGGACGCGCGCCGCCAGCGCGGCAGGGTCGGCCGGCGCGAAGCCGTCGGGCGCGCTGCCGTCGCTCGTGTAGGAGATGGCGATGCCGCGCGCGATCGCCTCGTCGACGACCGGGCCGGGGTGGCCGACCTCGTCGAGGTGCGTGAGCACGATCGCGGCGGGCCTCAGCGGCGCGAAGCCGTCGAGCAGCGTGCGGACGGCACCGCTGGAGAGCGTGGCGGGAACCGCGACGTGGACCTCCGGCGCGCCGAGCCGCTTCAGCTTGGTGGCGAGCTTCCTCACCGCGGTCGCCGATGCCGGCGAGACGGCACTCGTGTCGACGACGGTCACCGTGCCGGCGACGGCCGGCACGACGCGCGCGTCGGCGGACCGGGCGTCGAGCACGTCGACGGCGACGGGCTCCAGCAGCTCGCGCAGGGACCCGCCGTGCTGCGGGCCCGTCAGCGTCATGACGGTCACGGCGAGATCGGAATGCTGCGCGTAGGCGGCCGCCAGGCGAGCGGCGCAGAGCGTCTTGCCGGAGCCGCCGGCGCCGACGAACGCGATCGCGCGGCCGCCTGCCGCGACGGGCGGGGCGACGGGGATCCGGCGCGCGAGCGCCTCGCGCAGCGCCCGCTTGAGGGTGCGCCTCGGCGCGAACGGCAGGACGTGGGAGATCGTCGCGCCGACGAGCTCGGCGGCAAGCGCGGGGGCGATGCCGGCGGCGACGAGCGCGCGCTCGTGCGTCGCGGCGGCACCGGTGCGCGCGGCGGGCTCGCGCACGCCTGCGAGATCGGCGTCATCCGAGGCGTCGTGGGGCCTTTCGAAGCCTGAGGCCGCGAAAGGCCCCACACCCTCGACGCCGGGCTCCTCGTCCGGCACGAGCTGCAGCGGAGGCGCCGGAGGATCGGGGAGCTCGTCGACGGTGGCAGCCGCCACGGTGGCGCCGCCGCCCGCGCTCATCGCGTATGCGGTCGTGCCGAACGCGCCGGTCACCCGCTGCTCCTCGTCGGCCTGCTCGTGCTCGGCGACCGCGGCGCCGGCGACCGCCACCTCGGCGGCGCGCAGCTGCTCGATGAACGGCGAGGCGACGCGCATGATCTCCGCGATCGCCGGCGCCGGCGGCTCGGCGGCCGCCTCGCGGCCGGCGGGCTGCGGCGCTGCCGCGTCGTAGGCGTCCAGGCCGGGCGTCGCGCGGCGCGCGACTACCTCGACGCAGCGCTTCTGGAAGAACCCGCCGAAGCCGCCGTCGAGGCCCTCGCGCTGGCGGACGACGATCGCGTCGGGGCCGAGCTCCTCGCGGATCCTCGGCAGCAGCTCGTCGAGGTCCGATCCGCGATAGGTCCGCGGGGCATCGGGATCGGCGCCTTCGTTCTCCGCGGGCTGCGAGCCACGGACGACGTCACGGGCGTTACGCATCGACGACTCCAATCGTCTCCACCCGGATACCGGGCACGATCTCGTTGTAGGAACAGACGGCGAGCTGCGGCAGCGACTGCTCGCACAGGCGGCGCAGGTGTCGGCGCACGCGCGCCGAGCAGAGCAGCACCGGCCGGCGGCCGCGGGCGATCGCCGAGTCCTGCTGGCCGCTCAGCGCGCGCACCAGCGCCTGCGCCCTCGAGGGCTCCATCGCGAGGTACTCGCCGTCGGTGGTCACGGTGATGGCATCGGCAACTTCCTGCTCGACTTGAGGGTCGAGCGAGATCGCGCGCAGCGTCGCCTCGGCATCGACGTGCGGCGCGGTGATCGCGCGGCCCAGCGCCTGGCGCGCGTACTCGGCCAGCAGACCGGGGTCGCGCGTGACGCGCGCCTTGTCGCCGATCGCCTCGACGATCGCGCCAAGGTCGCGGATCGACACGCCCTCGCGCAGCAGCGCCTGCAGCACGCGCTGGACCTCGCCGACCGACAGCAGGTCGGGCACGACCTCCTCGACGACCGCCGCGTTGTGCTCCTTCAGGCGGTCCAGCAGCTGGCGCGTCTCCTGCCGCGTCAGCAGCTCCGCGGCCTGCTGGCGGATCGTCTCCGTCAGGTGCGTGACGATCACCGACTCGCCGTCGACGACCGTGTGGCCGAGCGCCTCGGCCTCGGCGGCCTGGTCGTCGGCGATCCAGACGGCCGGCAGCCCGAAGGCCGGCTCGACCGTGGGCACGCCGGGCAGCTCGCCGACGGCGTCGCCGGGGTCCATCGCCAGGCGATGGCCCGGCAGCAGGCGCCCGCGGGCGACCTCCGAGCCGCGCACCTTGACGACGTACTCGTGGGAGTCCAGCGCGATGTCGTCATGGATCCGCACCGGCGAGATCACCATCCCGAGCTCGCCCGCGATCTGGCGGCGGACGACGCCGACGCGCGCCAGCAGCGAGCCACCCGCCGCATTGTCGGCCATCGGCACCAGGCCGAAGCCAATCGCGAGCTCGAGCGGGTCGATCGCCAGCGCGCCGACGGCGGCATCGGTCGGCGAGGGCAGCTGGGCGGGCACGTGCTCGGCCTCGGCGCGCCGCGTGGCCTCCGCCTCGGCGCGCGTCGGGCGACCCTTGAGCGCCCGCGAGAGCAGCAGAAAAGAGCCGCCGACGATGAGGAACGGGATCTTCGGCAGCCCCGGCACCAGCGCCATCGCGCAGATCGCCGCACCGGCGACCATCGGCGCCTTGCGCTGGTCGATGATCTGGCTGGCGATGTCGTTGCCGAGGTCCTTCTCGGACGCCGAGCGCGTGACGATGATGCCGGTCGCGACGGAGACGAGCAGGGCCGGGATCTGCGCCGCCAGGCCGTCGCCCACGGTCAGCAGCGAGAAGTGCGCGGCGGCGTCGCCGAACGGCATCCCCTGCTGCATGACGCCGACGATGATGCCGCCGATGAGGTTGATCAGGACGATCAGGATCGCTGCGATCGCGTCGCCCTTGACGAACTTCGAGGCGCCGTCCATCGCGCCGTAGAAGCTCGCCTCGCGCGATATCTCGTCGCGCCGGCGGCGCGCCTCGTCCTCGGTGATCTGGCCCGAGTTCAGATCGGCGTCGATCGCCATCTGCTTGCCGGGCATCGCGTCGAGCGTGAACCGCGCGCCGACCTCCGCCACACGGCCGGCGCCGTTGGTCACGACGACGAACTGGATGACGATCAGGACGAGGAAGATGATCAGGCCGACGACGACGTTGCCGCCGACGACGAAGTCGCCGAACGCCTTGACGACGTGGCCGGCGTCGCCCTCCAGCAGGATCAGCCGCGTGACGCTGATGTTGATCGCCAGGCGGAACATCGTCGTCAGCAGCAGCAGCGTCGGGAAGGACGAGAAGTCCAGCGCCTTCTGCACGTACATCGTCGTCACGACGATCGCCAGCGCCGCCGAGATGTTCAGCGTGATCGCGATGTCCAGCAGGAACGGCGGCAGCGGGATGATCAGCATCGCGATGATCAGCACGACGCCGCCCGCGGCGATCAGGTCGGTATGGCGGGTGAGCTTCTGGATGAGCGGGCTGTCGAGCTTCATGCCACAACGCTTTGTCGGCGGCGGCCCGCGGTTCTGTAGACGAATGCCAGCAACTGGGCCACCGCGCCGAACAGCTCCTCGGGGATCTGGCGGTCGATCTCGACCGTCGCGTGCAGCGAGCGAGCGAGCGGCGGGTTGGCGATGACCGGCACGCCGTGCTCGGCGGCGAGCGCCCGGATCCGAGCGGCGACGAGGTCCTTGCCCTTCGCGACGACGACCGGCGCGGGCGCCTCGCCGTCGTAGCGCAGCGCGACCGCGTAGTGCGTCGGGTTGGTCACGACGACGTCGGCGCCCGGTACCTCGGCCATCATCCGCGCGCGCGCCGCCTGCATCTGGCGCCGGCGGATCGCCCCGCGCACCTCGGGCGAGACGGTCTGCTGCTTGAACTCCTGCTTGATCTCCTCCTTGTCCATCTTCAACGACTTCTCGTGGCGGTAGCGCTGCCAGGCGAAGTCGACCACGGCGATCGCGAGGTACGCCAGGCCGGCCTTCTGCGCGATCCCGACGCTCGTCTGCGTCCCGCGCGCGAGCAGCTCGTCGGGGGACATGCCGACGAGCCCGGCGAGCTCGTCGAGCTGGCCGAGCAGCGCGTAGGCCGCGATCGCCCCGACGGCCGCGAACTTCACGAGCGTCTTGCCGGTCTCGAACAGGAAGTGCATCCCGAAGAGGTTCTTGGCCCCCTTTAGCGGATCGAGCTTCTTGAAGTCGGGCTTCAGCGGGCCGGTGCTGGGCTTCCAGCCGACCTGCATGATCCCGGTCACGACGCCGGCGGCCATGCAGACCATCGCGATCGGCAGCACGGCGAGCGCGGCGTCGGTCATCGCCGAGCGGATCACGGTCCCGACGCCCTGCTCGCCGACGACGTCGGGCGTCGAGATCAGCGCGAGCGAGTTGAGCATCGCGTCGCGCATGTGGCCCCAGGCGGCGGGCCCGAGCGCGCCCAGCGACAGCAGCGCCGCGAGCAGGACGATGGCGCCGTTGAGGTCCTGCGACTTGGCGACCTGGCCCTTCTTGCGCGCTTCGTCGCGGCGCTTGGGAGTCGCCTTCTCGGTCTTGTCGCCGCCGCTGGCCATCAGCTGAGGCTCTGCAGGGCGGTCGAGACCGAGCGCTCGAGCTCGTCGGCGATCCAGCCGGCGGCGAACGGCAGCGAGACGCCGATGATCAGCAGCCCGACGGTCACCTTCGCCGGGAAGCCGACGGCGAAGACGTTCATCTGCGGCACGACGCGCGACACGATGCCGAGCGCGACGTCGGTGATGACGATCGCGAGCACGACGGGGGCGGCCAGCTCGAGCGCCGACAGGAACACCTGCGCGAACGCCTTCTGGGCGCCGCCGACGAGCGCCGCCAGCGACGGCATGTCGAGCAGCGGGACGAGGTCGTAGGAGCGGGCGAGCCCCTTGATCATCAGCTGGTCGCCGCCGATCGCGATCAGCACCATGATCCCGACGAGGATGTAGGTCTGGGTGAGGACGGAGCTCTGGTTGCCGGTGACCGGGTCGACGAGCGCGCCGTAGGAGAAGCCGATCAGCGTGTCGACGAACGCGCCGGCGGTGCTGATCGCCGCGAACAGCGCCGCGAGTGCGAAGGCGAACGCGAGGCCGACGAGGACCTCCTTGAGCATCAGCTCGGTGAAGGTCATGACGTCGAGCGGGATCTCGGCGTCGCCGAGCGCGATCGGCGCGATCGCGACCGTCAGGCCGACCGCGCACAGGCCCTTCGCGCGCGCCGGCAGCGAGCGTGAGGAGAACAGCGGCGCGAGCACGAACAGCGGCCCGATGCGGCCCAGAACGAGCAGGAAGCCGGCGACCTGGTTCTCGCCGAGCTGGCGCAGGAGGATGTCGGCGCTCATCGCGAGGGGCTCCGCCGGCAGCGAACGCGAGCGACGGTCGAGCAATGGCGCGCAGTCATCCCGCGCGGCTCCGCCGGCGGCGAACGGCAGCGACGGTCGGGCGACGGCGCGCCGTCATCGCCCGACGCGCTCGGGGATCGATCCGTAGAGCTCGCGCGTGTAGCTCGTCAGCTGGCTCAGCATCCAGGGGCCGGCGATCACGATCACGACGACCATCGCGAGGATCTTCGGGATGAACGACAGCGTCATCTCCTGGATCTGCGTGACCGCCTGGAAGACGCTGACCAGCAGCCCGACGACGAGCGCGGACAGCAGCAGCGGCAGCCCGAGCTTGAGCGCCAGCTCGAGCGTGCGCATCGTGATGTCGATGACCGCGCTCTCGTCCATCAGCCGCGCACCTCGTGGACCGGTCCGCCGGTTCTGCGGGTTCGCCGGAGCCAGCTTGCGGACGCGCCCACTAGCCGAAGCTTCGGACGAGTGACTCGGTGACGAGGTTCCACCCGTCGACGAGCACGAAGAGCAGGATCTTGAACGGCAGCGAGATGAAGATCGGCGGCAGCATCATCATCCCCATCGACATCAGCGTCGCGCTGACGACGATGTCGATCACGAGAAACGGCAGGAAGATCAAAAAGCCGATCTGAAACGCCGTCTTGAGCTCGGAGAGGATGAACGCCGGGATCAGCACGTGGGTCGGGATGTCGCGGCGCGTCTCCGGCCGCTCGAGCTTGGCGAGGCCGGCGAACAGCGCCAGATCCGACTCGCGGGTCTGCCTGAACATGAACTCGCGCATCGGCGTCTCGGCGCGCTTGAGCGCCTGGACCTGGGTGATCTTGCCGGCCTGCAGCGGGTCCCACGCGTTGTCCTTGATCTGGGCGAACGTCGGCTGCATGACGAACAGCGTCAGAAAGAACGCGATCCCGATCAGGACCTGGTTGGGCGGCGCGGTCGGCGTCCCCAGACCGGACCGGATGAACCCGAGGACGATCAGGATCCGCGTGAAGCCGGTGACGCAGAACAGCAGCGCCGGCACGAGCGTGACGCCCGCGACGAGCAGCAGGATCTGGACGGCGTTGGCGCCGTCGCCGGCGAGCTCGTTCATCGGCGCACGGTCCAGCGCTGGACGGTCTTGACGAGGTCGCGGATCGATCCCGGCGAGCCCGGCGCGGCGTGCAGCGGGTTCGGTCGTGACGCGCTTGCGCGCGCCGCCGGGAGCCCGGTGTCGTGGTGGGCGATCTCGTCGAGCAGGCCGAGCGTGCGGGCCTCGTCCTCGCTGTAGACGCGGATCGGCGTCACCCCCTGCTCGGCGCTGCCGACGAGCACGATCTCGCTTCCCGAGCGGACGAGGTGCAGCGACCGGCCGGGACCGAGCTGCAGCGTGGAGAGGGTGTCGAGGCCGCCGCCCGTCGAGCGCTGCTCGCGCCCGACCTTGACCTGCTTGAGGATCCAGTGCAGGCCGAAGATGACGCCCAGCACGACGGCCAGCCCGACGATCGTGCGCACGATCCCACCGCCACCACCGCCGTGCTCGACCGCCTGGGCGGGGCTGTCGAGGTTCAGCGGCGTGTCCTCGCCGCCGGCGGTGGTGGTGGTGGTGGAGGAGGAGGCGAGCGCGGCCGGCGCCGTCAGAAGCGCGCATGCGGTCGCCGCCGCCAGCCCTTGGAGGGATCGGCTGCAGTTCATTCGTAGGACCCGAGGGAGAGGCCGGTCCGGTCATCGACCGGGGTGGTCAGTCCTTGAGACCGGCCCCCGTACGGCCGCGCAAGCGAGCGCCGCCTCGTGTCGCGAGCGGGCGCGGGACGCGTCGCTGCACGCAGCGTGACCGACGCGACCGCCGCAGCGATGAGTTTCGGCTGCGCGCACGGTCCTTCAGGGCATGAACGATCTCACGCAGTCCCCCACCACCGTCACCGACATCGGCGTCGCGATGTTCACCGTCTCCGACCAGGACGCGGCGCTGGCCTTCTACACGGAGAAGCTGGGCTTCGAGGTGCGTGCCGACGTCCGCTTCGGCGAGCACGGCGAGTCGCGCTGGCTGGAGGTGGCGCCGCCGGGCTCGCGCGCGCGGCTGGCGCTCAACCCGCCGATGTCCGCCGCCCCCGGCGGCGGCGCGATCGGTGTCGAGACGGCCGACGTCCACGCAGAGCACCGGCGCCTCAGCAGCATCGGCGGCGTCGACCTCGATCCCGCGCCGGTGCGCTCGCCGGGCGCGCCGCTGCTGTTCATGCTGCGCGACCCGGACGGCAACCACGTGGCGGTCGTCGAGCAGCCGGCGGACGCCTGAGCCTCACGGTGCCAGACGACGACAGCGGGGCGGACGAGACGCGCAGCGACATCGCGCGCGCCTGCTACGGCGCCTACGAATCGGGTGATCGCGAGGTGCTCGAACGGCACCTCGCCGATGACCTCGTGTTCTTCAGCCCGCCCGATCCGGGGATCGACCGCACGGCGTACTTCGAGCGCTGCTGGCCCAACGCCGACCTGATCGAGCGCTTCCGGTTCGTGCGGCTGATCGAGTCCGGCGACGAGGTGATCGTGACCTACGAGGCCGGCAGGACCGACGGCTCGCGCTTTCGGAACACCGAGGTCCTCACGTTCACGGGCCGGCAGATCTCGCGCGTGGAGGTGTACTTCGGCTGGACGCTCGCCTAGGAGCCTGTCGCAAGAGTCCCCGGCGCCGGATGCGGCGCAGGCCTCCGACGACTTTCACGACGCACACCCAGGTCGTGATCTCACCGGTCGGCGCCTGTCGTCGAGCGGCTCGCGGCAGCGGATCGGAGGACCGGTCGTCGGCGGCGGCCGCGACGTCGCCGCGGCGCTTGTCGGTCCCCGGCGCGCAGGGGATACTCGAACGCATGCAGACGACCCCGGGCGAAGACCTGATCGAGGGCATCGCCGCGCTCGAGCGGGCCGACTGGGAGGCGGCGCGCCGCGCGTTCGAGCGCGTGCTCGAGGCAGACGACGTTCCCGACGCGCACGAGGGCCTCGGCCTCGCCCGCTGGTTCCTCGGCGACGTCGCCGCCGGCATCGCGTCGCGCGAGCGGGCGTTCGAGGGCTACGTGCGCGCCAGGCGCTGCGACGACGCCGCGCGGATGGCGGTGTGGGTCTCCCATCAGCACCTCGTCGGCGGCCGCGCATCGGCGGCGCGGGGCTGGCTGGCGCGGGCCGAGCGCGCGCTCGAGGACGCCGGCGCGTGCGCGGGCCAGGGCTGGGTCGCGGTCGAGCGCGCCCGCCACACGACGAACGTCGAGGAGCAGGGCGCGCACGCGCGGCGCGCGATGGAGGTCGCGCGCGCGCACGGCTCGGACGATCTCGAGGTGTTCGCCCTCAGCCTGCTCGGGCGCGCCGAGGTGAGCGCCGGGCGAGCCGAGGCCGGGATGAGGCTGCTCGAGGAGGCGATGGCCGCGGCGGCCGCGGGCCGCGTGCGCAACGTCCACACGCTCGCCGAGGCCTACTGCAACCTGATCATGGCCTGCACCAGCGCCGGCGACTGGGACCGTGCGATGGAGTGGTGCGAGATCGTCGACGAGTTCGCGCGCACCCACGCGACCGCCCCGCTGCTCGGTGCCTGCCGGACGGTGCACGCCGACGTCCTGATGGCGACCGGGCGCTGGCCCGAGGCCGAGCAGGCGCTCGAGAGCGCGCTCGAGACGCACCGCCGCTACGTACCCCAGATGGGCGAGGCGACGGCGGCCTCGATGGCCGAGCTGCGCGTCCGCCAGGGCCGCCTCGCCGAGGCCGCGCAGCTGCTCGACGGGCGCGAGGAGAGCCCGACCGCGCTGCGTGCGCTGGCGCTCCTGCGCATCGCCGAGGACCGCCCGCAGGTCGCGGCCGCCCTGCTGGGACGCGGGCTGGCGGTCACCGAGGGCGACACGATGCGCACGACCCAGCTGCTTGCGCCGCTCGTCGACGCGCGCCTGGCGTGCGGCGACGTCGACGGCGCGCGCGCGGCCTGCGCCGAGCTCGCCGCCCTGGCCGAGCAATCGGGCATCCATCTCGTTGCCGCGCGCGCCGAGCTCGCCGCCGCGCGCGTCGCCCTCTCCGGCGGCCTGCCCGGCGAGGCCGCCGGACCGGCCCGCCGCGCGCTCGCGCGCTTCGGCGCGCTGGCGATGCCGCATGACGCCGCCGAGGCGCGCCTGGAGCTGGCCCGCGCGCTGGCGGCCGCCGAGCCCGAGCTCGCCGGCGACGAGGCGCGGACGGCGCTGGGCGTGTTTCGCGAGCTCGGCGCCGCGCGCTCGATCGATGCCGCCACCGGCGTGCTGCGCGACATGGGGGCGGCGAGCGGCGGGCGCGGGCGCATCGCCGGCGAGCTGACCGCGCGCGAGCAGGAGGTTCTCGCGCTGATCGGGCTCGGGATGTCCAACGCGCGGATCGCCCGGACGCTCGTGATCAGCGAGCGCACCGCCGCGCACCACGTCAGCAGCATCCTCGCCAAGCTCAACGTGCACAACCGCGCCGAGGCGGCCGCGCTCGCCGCCCGCGGCGAGCCGGGCGCCGCCGCAAGATAGGCAGCGAATGGGCATTCCTGCCGATGCGCGCGCCGCCCGCTGGGCGGATGCTGCTCCTCGCAAGTCACCGACAAGGAGGACAGGATGAGCGTGGACGTCGCCGACAGCGAACTGAAGAGCCGCCACCGCACGATGTGGGCTTCGGGGGACTATCCCTTGATGGTCGAGACGTTCCTGCTGCCGCTCGGGCCGCGGCTGATCGACGCCTGCCCGATCACGGCCGACACGCGGGTGCTCGACGTCGCCTCGGGCACGGGCAACGCCGCGATCCCGGCGGCCCGGCAGGGTGCGATCGTGACCGCCAGCGACCTGACGCCCGAGCTGCTCGAGGCCGGACGCCGGCGTGCGCAGGCAGCGGAAGTGCAGCTGGAGTGGGTCCAGGCCGACGCCGAGCACCTGCCCTTCGAGGACGAGAGCTTCGACGTCGTCATGTCGTCGATCGGCGTGATGTTCGCCCCGCACCACCAGAAGTCGGCCGACGAGCTCGTGCGCGTGTGCCGGCCCGGCGGCACGATCGGCCTGATGAGCTGGACCCCGGAGGGCATGATCGGCGGCCTGTTTCGCACGATGAAGCCGTTCGCCCCCGCACCCCCGCCCGGCGCGCAGCCCGCGCCGCTGTGGGGCAGCGAGGATCACCTCATGGGGCTCTTCGGCGGCCGCGTGAACTTCCACACGCTGGAGCGCGACACGCTCGAGATCACCGCCTTCGAGCGCGCTCAGGACTACGGCGAGCACTTCAAGGCCTACTACGGCCCGACGATCGCGGCGCGGGCCAACGCCGCGCGCGAGGGACGCGAGGCCGACCTCGACACGGCCCTGGACGACTTCTGCGACGAATGGAACCTGGGCACCCCGGAGCGGGCGCGGTTCGAGCAGGAGTACCTGATCGCCGTCGGCGTGCGCGGCTGACGCGCCGCCCGGCCGCGACCGCGGCGGCGATCCTGACGCGCGGTGCGAGATCTGCGCGCCGGCGCGTCGGCGACGGTCGGGCGGACGCCGGGGCGGGTCTCCCCTCCCAGAGGTGGGGAGACCCGCCCGGACGACCCGGCGCGCCTGCGACTAAGCGGCGATCCGGAAGCGCGTGACGAGCCCGTCGAGCTCCTGCGCGCTGCGTGCCAGGAGCGCGGCGGAGCTCGCGATCTCCTGCGTCGAGGCGGTCGTCTCCTCGGTCGACGCGGAGACCTCCTCCGTCGCCGCCGACGCCTGCTCGGCGACGGCCGCGACCTCGCTCGTCGCGGTCAGGATCTGCTCGATCCGCGATGTCATGTCGCTGACGTTCTCGCCGATCTTGATGAAGGCGTCGCGCGCCTGGTCGACCACGCGCGCGCTCTCGTCGGTGCGCTTGGCGCCGTCCTCGACGATCTCGACGACGTGCTTGGTCTCGCCCTGCATCTCGCGGATCAGCCCGGCGATCGTCTTGGCCGCCGACTGCGACTCCTCGGCGAGCTTGCGGACCTCCTCGGCGACGACCGCGAAGCCGCGCCCCTGCTCGCCGGCCCGCGCCGCCTCGATCGCCGCGTTGAGCGCCAGGAGGTTCGTCTGCTCGGCGATCGCCGTGATCGTGTCGACGATCCCGCCGATCTGCCCGGACTTCTCGCCGAGCTGGCGGATGACCGTGGTGGCCTCCTCGGAGCCCTCGCGCACGACGCCCATGGCCCGCGTGGCCTCCTGGACGGCGCGCGCGCCGTCCTCGGCGACCTGCCGCGCCTGCCCGGCGACGGTGCTCGAGTCGCGCGCGGCCTGGGCGCTCTCCGCGCTGGCGGCGGCCGACTGCTCGGCCAGCGCCCGGACGCCGGTGACGGCCTGGACCTGGCGCTCGGCGCCGGCGGCGACCTCGCCCACGGCCGAGGCGATCTCGCCCACGGCCTTGCCGGTCTCGTCGGACGTCGACGCCATCTGCTGCGACGCGCCGGCGACGGACTGGGAGGCGTCGGACACCGTGCGGACGAGCTGGCTGAGCGAGCGCCGGCTGGCCTCGTAGGCCTCGACGGAGGCGGCC
>JBKHXR010000048.1:0-141779 GCA_046565905.1 Thermoleophilia bacterium
GTCACCAACCGCGGCAGTAACGCGGGCCAAGGACGAGGTTCTCGTGGCGTTGACGGACCTCCGCCAGATGCGCGAGGCGCGGCTCGACCTCCGCGAATACCTCCGCGGCCCGAAAGAGAAGACGGTCCTCGTCCTGGGCGACTTCGGTACGCGACGGGAGCGACTCGATCAGATCAAGGACATCCTCCGTGGAATGGGCTATCAGGCGATCACCCTCGATGACGTGGACGACTCGACAGATCAGGATCTCGCCCAGAAGTTCATGGCAATCAGCCACGTCGCGCGCTTCCTCGTTTTCGATAACTCCTCGGCGTCCGGCCACCTGAGCGAACTTCAGATGGCGCAGAACAGCCGTCTGCTCCGCATCGTGCTCAACGAGGCAGGTACACAGCGGTCATTCATGTCGATCGGCCACGAATCGGATTCCCAAGTAGCCCGCGAGCAGGAGTACACGAGCGACACGCTCCACGAAACGCTGGCATCCGCGACGGCTTGGGCCGAACAGTGCTTCGCGACAATCTCAGAGAAGCGCAACGCGATGTTCCCTTGGCGCACGCCCTGACGAGTGAGTCCATGAGTCCTGCGTCAGCTAGGCGAGCGACAGTGGCGCCGCCAGCCGATCCGCGCCCATATTGCCCCGCGAAGCGGGTCGTTGTCAGCAGGTACCTGCCATACCGCCGCGCGGCACCCTGGGGGGTCGATGCGGGCAAGCACACTCGGCGTCGGGCTCCCCTGCCGAGACGCACCCCTCATCGCCGCCGTTCTGGGCGTTACCGGTCGGCGTGGCGGGCGGGAGCTGGGCGCGATTCGCGGGTTGGCACCGGGTCGGACGTGGTCGGGTTCTGCGTCCTCAGTCGGTCATCGTCCCGCGGCCCAGCACGGTCCGGTGTGTCACCGTGTGTCACAGGAGGCCAGCCATGCGTAACGCCGAGTCGGGCATGAGAACGAGAAAACCCCGCCGTAGCGGGGCTTCCATCGAGGGTGAGCGACGGGACTTGAACCCGCGACCGCCTGGACCACAACCAGGAGCTCTACCAGCTGAGCTACGCCCACCGTGCGGCGTTGAATCTAGCAGCGGAGATCGCGCCTGAGATCATCCGGACGATGAGCTTCGAACTCGGCGATCCCGTTCCCGCCTTCACGCTGCCCGACACGGAGGGCATGTCGCACACCGTGCCCGCCGACCCTGCGCCGCCGGCGACGGTGCTCGTGGTGACCTGCAACCACTGCCCGTACGTCGTCGCCTGGAACCCGCGCCTGCGCGCGGTGGCCGAGGACTACGAGGCCCGCGGCGTACGCGTCCTGGCGATCAGCGCCAACGACGCCGAGCGCTATCCGGCCGACTCGCCCGAGGCGATGGCGCGCTTCGTGCGCGACCGGTCGTGGCCGATCCCCTACCTCTACGACGAGTCCCAGGACGTCGCGCGGGCGCTCGGCGCACAGGTGACGCCGCACGTCTTCGTGCTCGACGCCGACCACCGGCTGCGCTACCGCGGCGCGCCCGACGCCGACCATCAGGATCCGTCGCAGGATGCGCGCTACCTGCGCGACGCGCTCGAAGCCGTCCTCGCCGGCGACGAGCCGTCCGAGGCCGACACGCGGCCGCGCGGCTGCTCGGTCAAGTGGAAGGATTGAGCGCGCCATGAAGCGCAGGCTCGTCATCGCCCTCGCCATCGCCGCGGTCGCGGCCGCCGCGGCCGCGCTGCACCGGATCGTCACGCCGGTTCCCTCGTAGCGCACGGGAGGCGGACATCGCGAGGGCGGCGCCGCCGGGCGCCGCCCTCGCCGCCCCTGTGATCGATCTAGACCGCGTCGTTGATCGCGCTGACGATCGTCCGCTGGTCGTCGATCTCGGCCGGCGTCGACGCCGGGTTCAGCCGGACGGTCTCGGCGTTCTCGATGACGCTGTGGAACTCCGTGTCGACCACGCCGTTGCCGTTCGTGTCGACGAGCTCGTCGTAGCCGACCGCGCCGTTGGCGAAGTTCAGCCACGCCGTCAGCAGGTCGCGGTCGAGCTGCTCGATCTTGCTCACCGGCTTGCCGCTGGAGAACAGCAGCTTCTGGGCCTGCTCGAACGTCGAGACGTCGATCGCCTCGTTGAACACCTTGCTCGCGAAGCCGGCGATCTCGAGGTAGCAGGTGAGCGTCGCGTCATCGAAGTCGCGCTTGCCCCTGGGCCGGTACTGCTGCGACCAGTAGCCGCTCTGGCGGGCGTCGTCGGCGTCCCCGGTCACGAGCACCATGACGGTGTCGGTGGGGCTGGCGCCGAGGTCGTCGTCGACGACCCGCAAGCCGACCTCGTACACGCACGCCGTGAACGTGTGCTCCTGCGTGTCGCTGACGTCACGCGGCTGGATCGACGGCGTCAACGGGCCGTCCAGCAGCGGGTCGTCGACGAGCGACGTGACGACGGTGTCCGGCGAGCCGTCGTCCCACGTCCACGTCAGCGTCAGGTCGTCGCTGCCCGGGTCCGTCGAGCGTCCGGTCAGGCTGGCCGGGTCGCCGGCGCGCGCGATGATCGTCGGCACGCCGTTGAACAGCACGGTGCCCGACTCGTTGATCGTCGCCGTCGGAGCCTCGTTGCCGATCGAGACGAGCGTCGTCGCGCACGGCGTGCTCTTCGCCGTCTCGTCGTCGGTAGCGCAGACCGTCACCGCGTAAACGCCGTCGTCGCCGTAGGTGTGCGCCGCGGCGAACGGCGCGGTGGCGTCCGGCCGGACGCTCTCCAGCGCGCCGAGCGTCAGCGCCTGCTCGCCCGCGCCGTCGCCCCAGTCCACCGTCGCGCTCAGGACGTCGAGCCAGCCGGCGTCGGCGACCGAGCCGTTGATCGAGACGGCCGTGTTCTCGATCTTCGGTCCCGTGTTCGACAGAGCCGGGACCGTCGGGCGGACGTTGTCGACCGTGACGGTCGCGCTCGCCTCGTCGGAGTCGCCGAACGTGTCGGTGACCCGCACCTTGACCGTCGTCACGCCGTTGTCGCCCACCAGCGTGAACGTCGGCGTCTGGCTCGTCGAGTCGTCGAACGCACCGTCGCCGTCGAGGTCCCACGCGTAGAACAGCACGTCGCCGTCAGGATCGGACGATCCCGCGGCGGTCACGCCGACGTCGGTTCCCTCGTCGGTCGCGTACGGACCGCCGGCGTTGGCGACGGGCGGCTGGTTGGGTCCGAACGCGGCGCTCATCGAGTTGCCGCAGACGGGGTTCTGCACGTACATCCGGACGTCGCTGCTCGTCCCGTCGTAGAGCTTGGAGCTCGGATTCGTGCCGTCCGCCCACAGCCTGTTGTTCGTCGATCCCGGGAACGGGTCGCCGGCGTCGGCGCTGCCGTTGGAGTCCAGCTCGGCGAGGCCGTCGGCCTCGTCGATGTCGACGAGGCGGTGCGAGCCGGCGCTGTGGCCGCCGCTCTGGTTTCCGCTCATCGCCTCGTCGATGTGCCAGACGACGAGCCCGCAGCCCGCCAGGCCGGCGTCGAAGCCGGTCTGCTGGCGGTTCTCGACGAGGAAGTACTCCCCGGTCCCGCCGACCTGGAAGCCCATCGGGTTGTCGCGCAGCTGATGCACCTCGCCGCTCGTCTCGACCTGGACCATCCCCGGCGTCACGCGATCGCCCGGCTGGTGCACGGTCGGCGTGACCCAGTCGAGGAACGCCTTGCTCCAGGGGTCGTAGTGCGGCGGCGTGTCGGCGAGGTTCGTCGTGCTCACGTACTGGCTGGCCATCGCGCTCCACGTGTGCACGCCGCCGTTGCCGACGTCGGTGTCGTAGAGGTCGGGCAGCCCGAGCGAGTGGCCGAGCTCGTGGGCGAACAGCCCGATCGTCTGGATCTGGTCGCAGTTCGACGAGTCGCCGATCTGGTAGGTCAGCTCGGAGTTGATGATGAACGGGCTGATCGTCTTGCCGTCGGCCGACAGCGCGCCGCCGGTGTTGACCGAGCCGGAGTGCGGCCAGAGGTTGTCGCCGCCGCCGCCGCTCGCGCCGGCGTCGATCGAGCAGCCGTCATGCGGGCCGCCGCCCGCGTAGATGATCCCGAGCGCGTCGACCGTGCCGTCACCGTCGTTGTCGTACTGCGCGAAGTCGACGTAGTCCGCGGCGGCCTCGACCGCCTCGCGCACGAGCTCGTCGTCGCGGTTGTCGTCGCCGCTCCCCGCGCCGTCGGTGTTGTAATACGCGCGGTCGTTGGCGAGCGCGATGCAGTCGCTGCCGTCCGCGGTGCCGACGACGTTGCCGGCCACCTGGAGGCTGCCGCGGGAGATCTCGTCGAAGTAGTCGTCGAGGTCGCCCGGCCCGGTCGCGCCGCCGCCGAACATGTTCGTCTGTGCCTGTCCGGGCGTGAACGAGCACTGCGTGTCGGTGAACTCGACGGCGAGGAAGAGGACGTCGGTGTCGGCGCCGGCCCAGCCGGGCGCGGCCGCCGCGGCCGGCGCGCCGAGGATCGGGGCGCCCTGCTCCCTGCGCTCCTCGTTGAACGCGGCCCTCGTCGGGCGCAGGCCCCTGGCGCTCGCCGGGCCGCCGCTGGACCTGGCCGCCGTCCGCGACGGCCGCAGCCGGCCGTTCGCGGCGCGCTCGGCGTACTTCCACGTCCTGTCCCTCCGATCGCGGACGACCGTGTAGCCGTCCGTGGTCTCGAACCCGTGCAGGAACTCGTCACCCCACAGGTGCACCCGTAGATCGGGGCCTCGCGGCTGCTCCAGCGTCTTGACGACGTCCGGATCGGCGGGCGCCGCGAAGGCGCCCGGCGCCAACGCGGCGAACAGGCAGATGCTGAAGACGACGACCGTCCCTACCGTGACGCGTGGCACGTTCTCGAGCCCCCTCGGTTGAAGACACCTCTTCCTGGTGCCGATCCTCTTCGCTGCCGGGAGGCGCGCGGTGTGACAAGGCGCACAGCGCCGTCAGGCGACGCGGTCAGCAGTCCTGTCCGGGCGCCGGGCGCACACGCGTCGACCGCGCAGGCGCGTCTGTCAGGCCTGCAGCTTCGCGAAGTCCTAGAGCAGCTTCACAAGCCCGACGACCACGAGCGTCAGAAGCCCGAAGACGACGAGCGCGAAGACCACAACCTTGACGAAAAAATCGAGCGGGTCGTTGTCGGTCACTGGCGGCAGCGTACACGTAGTGCGGGAGCCTGTCGTGACAGTCGTCGGCGTCGGGCCGGTCCAGCGTCGGTTGCCGGCGCCGCGACGACCGAACGCGATGTCGCCCCGAGCGCGAATGGCGCCCGCGCGACAGCGCGCGCCACTCCGCGGCGCCGGTCAGAGATCTCGCTGCTGAGCAGAGTCGCTGATCGCCTGGCTCGACAGGCGGGCGCTGGTCGGTACAAGCGGACCTCGATCAGCAGCCGATCCGCAACGCCCCGGGCAGGATTCGAACCTGCGACCTGCGGATTAGAAGTCCGCTGCTCTATCCAGCTGAGCTACCGGGGCTCGTGCCGGACGGTGCCGGCGATCGGGACGCCCGGATTCGAACCGAGGACCTTCGCCACCCAAAGGCGACGCGCTACCAGGCTGCGCTACGTCCCGTGACGCTGAACGGTAGGGCCTGGGCGCGGCGGGTGCAGCAAGCGGCCCCGCGATCGCCCGCCCACGGCGCCGCGCCTCGACCTTCCGTCCACTCGACGTCGTGTCCGTGGCGGACGAACGGCCGGCGGACGATGCACACCGTGTGCTACGACTCACGAAACTTCTCCTCCCGGCGCTGATCGCCTGCGTCGCTCTCGCCGTGCCCGCCCCGGCGTCCGCCGCGAAGCGCTGCGCCAACGCCACCACGATCCCCGACGCGACGAACCTCGCGCAGATCAAGAAGGCGACGCTGTGCCTGCTCAACGTCGAGCGCCGCGCCCGCGGCCGCGTGCGGCTGCGCGCCAACGGGCAGCTGGCCAAGGCCGCCCGGCGCTACAGCGCGACGATGGTCCGCCAGGGGTTCTTCGATCACGTCAGCCCGTCGGGCTCCACGCTCGGCAGCCGGATCCGCGCCGGCACCAGCTACCTCGAGGGTCCCGTGAGCAGGTGGTCGCTGGGCGAGAACCTCGCCTGGGGATCGCGCGAGCTCGCGACGCCGAAGCAGATCGTCCGCTCGTGGATGCGGTCGCCGGGCCACAAGCGCAACATCCTCGACCGCCGCTTCCGGCACATCGGGATCGGCGTCGTGCTCGGCGCTCCGGAGGACGTCGGCGGCCAGCCGGCGGCCACCTACACCACGAACTTCGGCCTGCGCGTCCGCCGCTGACGGCCTGCGAGCCGAGCGCGCCGCCGTCACACGACGCCAGCCGCGCCCCGCGCCGAGGAACCGGCGAGTCGTCCACTAGTCTCCAGCGCCGATGGCCCGCGTCGAGCCGCTCCAGGCACTGCACTACGACCCTGCGGTGGCGGGTCCGCTGCAGGACCTCGCGGCGCCGCCATACGACGTCATCGACGGCGAGCAGCGGGCGCAGCTGGCGTCGCGCGCGCGACACAACGTCGTCTCGATCGACCTCCCCGAGGACCCCGACGGCGGCGACATGTACGAGCACGCCGCCGCGCTGCTGCGGGCCTGGCGCGCGGAGGGCGCCGTCGTGCAGGACGACGAGCCGGCGCTGTGGGCGATCGTCCAGGACTACACCGGTCCCGACGGCCGCGCGCTCACGCGCAACGGCTTCTTCGCGCGGGTGCGCGTCGAGGACTACGGCCCGGGCGCGATCCGACCGCACGAGCGCACGCACCCCGGTCCCAAGGAGGACCGCCTGCGCCTCACGCGCGCGACGCGGGCGAACCTCTCGCCGATCTTCTCGCTGTACTCCGATCCCGAGCTGCAGGCCTGGCGTGCGCTCGAGCCGGCGACGCGCGAGGAGCCCTTCGGCGAGGTCACCGACGACGACGGCACCCGCAACCGGATCTGGCGAGTCGCCGATCCGCGGGCGATCGCGGCCGTACAGCGCGCGCTCGCCGGCGCCGAGTTGCTGATCGCCGACGGCCATCACCGCTACGAGACCGCGCGCGTGTACGCCGACGAGATCGGCGGCGAGGGCGCGCACCGCTACGTGCTCATGTGCCTCGTCGCGCTGCAGGACGCCGGCCTCACCGTCTTTCCCACCCACCGCCTCGTCGACGGCCTGAAGGACACCGACAAGCCCGAGGCGCTCGCCGCCACGCTGCGCGGCTGCTTCGAGATCGAGGAGATCGCGGCCGAGGACCTGGTCCCGCCGGGCGAGAGCGACGGCAGCATCCAGATCGGCTACATGGACAGCCACTTCCGACGCCCGATGCGCCTGACGTTGAAGGACCAGGCGATCGCCGACGAGGCGCTGCCCGGCATGCCCGAGCCCTACCGGCGGTTGGACACCGCCGTGCTCGAGGCGCTCGTGCTGAAGGGGCCCCTGCAGCTCAGCGAGGACGACATCTCGCACCTGCGCGGCCTCGGCTACGCGCGCTCCTTCGAGGAGGCGCGCGAGCTCGTCGAATCGGGCACGTACGACGCCGGCTTCTTCCTGCGCGGCATCCCCGTGGCGCAGATCCGGGAGATCGCCGCGGCAGGCGTCAACATGCCCCCGAAGTCGACCTACTTCTTCCCGAAGGTCCCGACCGGACTGCTGTTCAATCCGCTCGCCGACCCGGAGTAGCATCTTCGTCATGCATGCATCAGCCCAGCGCATCAGTGGATACCGGCACGTCGTCAAGGTCCGCCAGCACCGGCTGAACAGCGACGAGCCGCAGGACGCCGGGGGCGACGACGCCGCCCCCTGCCCCCAGGAGCTGCTGGCGGCGAGCCTCGCCTCCTGCACCGCCACGACGATGGAGATGTACGCGGCCCGCAAGGGCTGGGATCTGCGCGACGTGGAGGTCGAGTGCGACTACACCCCCGCCGAGCGCGGCTGCCCGACGAAGTTCACGCTGACGCTGCGCCTTCCGTCGGATCTCACCGACGAGCAGGTCCAGCGCCTGAAGGTCATCGCGACGAAGTGCCCGGTGCACCGCACGCTCGACGGCGAGGTCATGTTCGACGAGCGTGTCGAGCGCACCCAGCTCGCTGCCTGACGCGCTGCGCGCGGTCCTGCTGGACCCCGTCGCGGCCAGCGCCGTGGAGGTGCACGGCCGCACGAAGGCGGCCGTGCTCGTCGCGTTGTACGTCGACGACGGCGAACTGCACGCCGTCTTCACGCGCCGCCGCCACGACCTGCGCCGTCACGCCGGCGAGATCTCCTTCCCCGGCGGCCGGCGCGACCCGGAGGACGAGAGCCTGCTGCACACCGCGCTGCGCGAGACCGAGGAGGAGATCGGCCTGCCGCCCGATGCCGTCCGCATCCTCGGTGCCCTGCCGCCGACGCCGACGGTCGCCACGAACTACGGCGTCTATCCGTTCGTCGGCCTGATCGAGCCCGGCTACGCCTGGACGCTGTCGGCGTGGGAGGTCGACGAGGTCCTCGAGCTGCCCCTGAGCCGGCTGCGCGCGGCCCGCACCCGCCGCCGGCTGCTGCATCGCGGGATCCCGTTTCGCAGCGACGTCTACGACGTCAGCTCGCAGGCGGTGATCTGGGGGGCCACCGCGCGAATCGTCGGCGATCTGCTCGGCCGGGTCGATCCCGTGCTCGACGGCGCGAGCCCCTGACCGGCCATGCCGACGCAGCGCGAGCAGCTTCTCGACGGCCTGCGTTCGCGGATCTCCGATCAGCGCGTGATCGAGGCCGTCGCCGCGGTACCGCGCGAGCTGTTCGTCGCGCCGGCCCTGGAGCGCTTCGCCTACGCCGATCGCCCGTTGCCGATCGGCGGCGGGCAGACGATCTCGCAGCCGTCGCTCGTCGCGCGGATGTGTGAGCTGCTCGAGCTCGGCGAGGACGACGTCGTGCTCGACGTCGGGTCCGGCTCGGGCTATCACGCGGCGCTGCTGTCGCGCCTGTGCCGCCACGTCTTCGGCGTGGAGCTGGACGGCGACCTCGCGGCACAGGCCGCCCGCTCACTCGAGCTCGCCGGGATCGAGAACGTGACGATCATCGCCGGCGACGGCAGCGCGGGCGTGCCCGAGCGGGCGCCGTTCGATGCGATCAACGTCGCCGCGACCGCGAGTGGCGGCGTCCCGGCCACGCTCGAGCAGCAGCTCGCCGTCGGCGGCAGACTGATCGCACCCGTCGACGACGACGGCGACGAGCGCCTCGTCCTCGTGCGCCGGACGCGCGCGGGCTTCGAGCGAACGCCGCTGGATTGCGTGCGGTTCGTGCCGCTGCTGTGACCGGCGACCGACCTTTGCCCGTCCGAACCTCGACCTTTGTCGGGCGACAGCCGTCCACGCCGAGAACAAGACTCCTGCCATGCAGTCGAGCGATCGTTTCGATGCAGGGCCGCAGGTCGGAGGCGGCGGCGCGCGTTCGCTGGCGCCGGTCATCCGGCTGCGCCCGATCCGCACGACGGTCATCAGCCCCGACATCGCCTACCGCGAGCGGGCATGGAGGGTGCTGTCCGGTCTGGGCGACGTCTCGTTCGCCGTCACCGCGCTGACCGAGCCCGGCGACATCGCGGGCCTGCTCCGCGCCGACCCCGCCGACGTCGTCCTGCTCGACGCGACCGACAGCGAGTCGGCGGCGTGGGAGGTCATCGCGACGCTCGCGAGGACGGCGCCGCGCACGGGCGTCGTCGTCGTCTGCCACCACTGCACGGAGGCGGCGCGGGAGCTGCGCGCGCTGCCGAAGTGGGGCTGGACGCAGGATCTGCGGGCCGGCGTCGAGAACGCCTACCGCGAGGGCAACCCGCTGTCGCCCGCGCTCGGATCGCTGCGGCGCCGCTCGCCCTGGCAGCGGATGGCGCCGCTGCTGCGCCGCGACTGAGCCTTGATCGAGGCTGAGGAGCGCTTCCGCCGCGAGGGCTCAGCCGCCGAGCAGCCGGTCGATCGCGGCGCGCGCCGCGTCGACCCAGGCGGCCGGATCGCCGGGGTCGGCGTCGACGAGCGCACAGGGGATCTCGTTGAGCTCGCACGTGCGCCGCAGCTCCGCGACGCCGGCCGCGAGCGTCGCGGCGGCGATCGTTCCCGCCGACTCGTAGACGATGCCGCGGACGGTCGTGTCGATCGTCTTGGAGAGCATCATGTGCAGGCGCGGGCCGTGCAGCGCGGCGACGTCCTGCGCCGTGCCGGTCGCCGTGCCCAGCGCCCAGACGAGGATCGTCACGTTCTCCAGTGCGTAGCGCAGCGTGCCGACGACATCTGGATCGCCGATCCAGCACTCCGCGCCGATCTGCTCGATCCGCGCGCGGTTGGCCTCGTGGCGCGTGACGGCGCGGACCGCGTGCCCGTCGGCGACGAGGGTCTCGGCAAGCCGCAGGCCGCGGCAGCCGCCGCCGATCAGGAGCACGCGCATCGGGGCGCACGCTAGCGTCCGCTGACGCGATGGACTTCGACCTCTCCGACGAGCAGCAGCTGATCCGCGAGACGGCGCGCGCCTTCACCGACCGCGAGGTCGTCTCGCGCGCGCGGGAGAACGCCCGCAACGAGCACTTCGACCGTGAGCTCGTGGCCCTGCTCGCCGAGCAGGGCTACCTCGGCGCGATCGTCCCGCGCGCGTACGGCGGCGCCGGCCTGGACCACGTCACCTACGGGCTGATCGTCGAGGAGATCGGACGCGGCGACAGCGCGATGCGGACGGTCATCTCGGTGCAGACCTCGCTCGTCTGCAGCTCGATCCTCGCCTGGGGCAGCGAGCAGCAGAAGGCGACGTACCTGCCGCGGCTGTGCTCGGGAGAGTGGCTGGGCTGCTTCGCGCTGACCGAGCCGGAGGCCGGCTCGGACGCTGCGAACCAGCGCACGCGGGCGACGAAGGTCGACGGCGGCTGGGAGCTCGACGGCTCGAAGATGTGGATCTCGCTCGGCAACCACGCCCGCGTCGCGCTCGTCTTCGCGCAGACCGACCCCGCGCTCGCCCACCGCGGACTGGCCTGCTTTCTCGTCGACACCGGAAGCGACGGCTTCACCAGCCAGGCGATCCGTCACAAGATGGGCCTGCACGGCTCCGACACCGCGTCGATCTCGCTGGACGGCGTGCGCGTGCCCGACGACGCGCTGCTGGGCGACGTCGGCCAGGGCTTCAAGATCGCGATGAGCGCGCTGGACTCCGGGCGCTACTCCGTGGCGGCGGGCTGCGTCGGGATCTGCCAGGGCTGCGTCGAGGAGTCTGTCGCGTACGCGACGCAGCGCCGCCAGTTCGGCCGCCCGATCGCGAGCTTCCAGCTCGTCCAGGCGATGCTCGCGGAGATGCGCGTCCGCACCGATGCCGCGCGGCTGCTCGTCTGGCGCGCCGGCGCGCTGCGCGACCAGGACCGTCCCTGCACGACCGAGATCTCGATCGCCAAGCTCTACGCCAGCGAAGCCGCGCAGTGGTGCGCCAACGAGGCGATCCAGGTGCACGGCGGGGCCGGCTACGTCGACGACCATCCCGTCGAGCGGTGGTTTCGCGACGTGCGCGTCACGACGCTCTACGAGGGGACGTCGCAGATCCAGAAACTGATCATCGGCCGCGCGCTGACCGGCATCAACGCGCTCGTCGCCGACTAGCAGCGATCGTGGGCGTCGTCGGAGGTCGGGGTGGTCCAGCCGTCGGTCGGACCTCACGGATCGGCACCGGCCAGCGTTCTATCCCCGTGCCGAACGCCACTGCGCGACCGACCCATCTGCCCCCGTTCCAGCGCTTCCTCGACGCGCATCGCGACGACGTGCTGCGCTACCTGATCGCCACGCTGGGCCGCCACGACGCCGACGACGCCTTCCAGGAGACCTTCCTGTCGGCGCTGCGCGCCTACCCGCGGCTGCGGCCCGGCAGCAACCTGCGCGGCTGGGTGCTGACGATCGCGCATCGCAAGGCGCTCGACGTCTACCGCGCGCGCGGGCGCAACCCGATGCCCGTCGCGGAGATCGCCGACCGTCCGGCGCCGGCGGCGGAGTCCGACGAGCCCGACCACTGGGAGCGCGTGCGCGCGCTCCCCGCCCGGCAGCGCGAGGTGCTGACGCTGCGCTACGCCGCCGACCTGACGCACGCGGAGATCGCCGCCGCGCTCGGCTGCAGCGAGGCGGCCGCGCGCCGCGCGGCCGCCGACGGCCTGAAGACCCTGCGAGAGGAGCTGCGAGATGTCCCTGCCACCGCCTGAGCTTCACCCCGGTGAGGCCGCCGCGCTCGCCGCACGGACGGCCGCCCGCGCCGCGGCCGACGCGGTCGCGCCGATCGCCTACGCGCACGTCGACAGCCCGGCCGGGCGGCTGGTCGCCGTCGCCACCCCGCGGGGGCTCGCTCGAATCGCCTACGAGGTCGAGAACGGCGGCCTGGACGGCATCCTCGACGACATCGCGTCGCGGCTCTCGCCGGCGATCGTCGAGGCCCCGGCGCGGCTGGATCGCGTCCGGCGCGAGCTCGAGGAGTACTTCGCCGGCCGCCGCCGGGAGTTCGACGTCGCGCTGGACTGGTCGCTGACCGCCCCCGGCTTTCGGCGGCGCGTGCTGCAGGAGTGCGCGCGGATCCCGTTCGGCGCCACCAGCACGTACAAGCAGATGGCCGTCGCCGCCGGCTCGCCGCGCGCGTTTCGCGCCGCCGGGGGCGCGCTGGGCTCCAACCCGATTCCGATCGTCGTGCCGTGCCACCGGGTGCTGTCAAGCGGCGGCGGCCTCGGCGGCTACACGGGCGGCGTGGAGCGCAAGCGCCTGCTGCTGTCGATCGAAGCACCTAGTCTCTTCGCATGACCGTCGACCCGAACCAGCACGACGTCTTCGTCCTGCGCCAGAAGATCAAGCTCGTCATCAACCAGTACGAGTTCTTCCTGCCCGACGGCGACGAGCCGGGGGAGCCGATCTGCTTCGTCGAGCAGAAGCGCTTCAAGTTCAAGGAGGACATCCGCTTCTACCTGGACTCCGCGAAGACGACGGAGCTGCTGCGGATCAAGGCCCGCCAGCGCTTCGATCCGCGCGCGACATACGACATCACCGACGAGGCGGGCAACAAGATCGGCGAGATCCAGAAGGTCTTCGGAGCCAGCCTGCTGCGCTCGACGTTCCGCATCAACGACGCCAGCGGCCAGGAGCTGTTCATCTCGACGGAGAAGAACATGTGGGTGGCGCTCGTCCGGCGTGCCGTCGGGTTCATCCCGTACGTCGAGAACGTGGCCAACTGGCTGCCGATCCCCTACCACTTCGTCTTCAAGCGCGGCGACGAGATCCTCGGCGAGAACAGGCGCCAGATCGGCAAGCTGCGCGACATCTACACGATCGACATGACGCCCGACAGCGCGCGCACGATCGACCGCCGGCTGGCCCTCGCGCTCGCCGTGGGACAGGACGCGCTGCAGGCTCGATAGCCTGATCGGCATGGACAACGTGCGTTCGGAGGCCTACGGCCGCGTGATGAAGACGCTGGCCGAGACGGGTCCCGTCGAGCTGAGCGCCGACGAGCAGCAGACCGTTCGCATGGCCGCCGACGCCCTGCTCTTCGACGGCGACGGCTACGACGAGCTCGCCGCCGTCGAGGATCTCGTCCAGCAGCTCGTCGACTCCGATCGCTGGTCGGCCGAGCGCGGCCGCCAGCTCGTCGACGACGTCGCCGCCTGCGGCCCGTCCGCCGGCGTGCGCTGAGCGAGCGGACCCACTAGCGCTCGCCGTCGGGGATGCCCAGCGCCGCGGGCAGCTCGCGGCGCGACCGCACGTCGAGCTTGCGGTAGGCGTTGCCGAGGTGCCATTCGACCGCCTTGCGCGTCACGAACAGCGCCTCGGCGATCTGCCGGTTGCTGAGCCCGTCGATCGCCAGCGCGACGACACGCCGCTCGCTCGGGCTGAGCGCGTCGGCTCCCCGCTGTGCCGCTCGCCGCACCCGCGCGCCGGCGACGGCAAGCTCCTCCAGCGCCCGCTCCTCGGCCAGCCGAGCGCCGCACGCGCGCGCCAGCTCGAGCGCCTCGCCGAGCGCGCGCCCGGCCTCGGTCCGGCGCCCGGCGCGGCGCAGCACGGTGCCGAGGTCGAGCTGCGCGAGGCAGTGCTCCATCCGAGCCTCGGAGGCAGCGGCGACCGCGAGTGCCTCCTCGAGCCGCGCGATCGGCAGCTCGAGGTCGCCGTGCGCCTCGGCGTGGGCCAGCGCCCGTAGGGCGACGGAGATCGCGCGCGGCGCGCCCGACGCGCGCGCGCGCTCGAGCTCGTCGGCGGCGAGAGCCCGCGCCTCGTCGGTCCGCCCCAGGCTCACGAGCGCGTAGGACGAGGCCGAGCGCCAGGCGGCGGAGCAGCCCGGCCCTTCGATCGCGCCGACGACGTCGCGCCACGCGTCGAAGTGTGCGAGCGCGTCGCGCTCGCGGCGCTCGGCGAGCGCCAGGCGCCCGAGCGCCGCGTGCCACGGCGCGAGCGTCGCCCACCCCTGCTCGGCGGCGGCGGGCTGATAGCGCGACGCGCTCGCGGCCGCGGCCGCGAGCTCGCCACGGTCGAGCAGCAGCCCGACCGCGACGCCGTAGGCACCCGGCAGAAACTGGCGCCAGCCATAGCGCTCGGCGTCGAGCGCCTGCTCGACGTCCTCCAGCGCCTCGGCGAGCCGGCCCTGCGCCCAGCGCGACGCGCCGCGGCACAGGCAGGCGGTCGCGAACGCCATCATCGAGCCCTGCGCGCGGGCGTCGGTGAGCGCGTGGGTCAGGATGCGGTCGTTCAGGGCCAGCTCGTCGGCGGACTGCAGCGCGACGCTGATCGCGAACAGCAGCGTCCCGCCGGACCCCTGCTCGCAGAGGACCGACTCGTCCGCGACCGCCGGCCCGGCGAGCGCGACGACCTCCTCGCGCGGCGCTCCGCGCAGCGCAGCGTGCATGCAGTGCATCGCCGCCCGCGCGCCGTCGCGCGGGCCCGGGTCGGCCGCGGGCGACGGGTCGGCCGCCGCGCTCAGCGCCGCGGCGCGGCGGGCCGGGTCGAGCACCGCCAGCACGCCGGCCTCGGCCGATGCCTGCGCCTTGACCTCCGTCTGGGCAAGAGCGCTCGCGGAGGCCGCTTCGTCGAGCGCGCGCAGGGCGTCGGCGTTGCGCCCGCGTGAAGCCAGCGTCCGGCCGAGGGCGAGCAGGGTCCGTGTCCGATCTTCGTCGCCGTCGGCGACCGCCAGCGCCTCGTCCAGGCGCTGCACCGCCGTCGGAAGCCCCGTTGCAGCCTCGCTGATGCCGAGCCGGCGCAGCAGCGGGCCGCGGCCGGCCGGGCGCGGCGGCTCGGCGAGCGCGCGCCGCAGGTAGCTCGCGGCGGACTCGGGGGCGCCACTGGCCAGCGCGCGCTCGGCAGCCTCGCGCAGCACGTCGACGACCCAGCCCTCGCCGGTGCCGGTCGTCGGCAGCAGGTGAGCGGCGACGCGCTCGGGCGCGACGTCCTCCTCGCGCAGGATCTCGGCGGCACGCCGGTGCAGGGCCGCCCGCTCACCGGTGCCCACGTCGGCGTAGACGGCCGAGGCCTGGAGCGGATGCGCGAAGCGCAGCGCAGCGCCGTCGAAGGGGCGCAGGATGTCCGAGGCGGCGAGCGCATCGGCGGCCGCCGCCACGCGGTCGGGACGGCTGCGCGTCAGCGCCGCGACGTGGCGCAGGTGGGCGTCGTCGCCGAGCACTGCGACCGCCCGCGCGATCCCGGCCGCGTCGTCGGAGAGCCGCATCAGGCGCACGGCCACGGCGCGCAGTACGGCCTCCGGCGCAAGCGTGCCGATCCGCAGCGCGTTGAGCGCATCGGGCTCCCAGCCCTCCACCTCGACGGCACGGACGAGCTCGCCGAGCAGGAACGCGTTTCCCTCGGTCATCCGCCAGCACGCGTCGGCGAACGCCTGCTCGGCCGATGGCAGCGCCGCCATGACGAAGCGCCGCGCGCCGTCGCGCGAAAGCGCTGCCGGACGCAACCGCCGGCTGGAGACGTGCGCCGCGATCTGCCCGAGCAGGTCGTCGGGCGCGCCGGGCTCGCCGAGGCGGCGGGCGACGACGATCGAGACCGCCATCTCGTCGAGGCGCTGCAGGAGGTACAGCACGAGCCTCAGCGACGGGCGATCGGCCCAGTGCGCGTCGTCGATCACGATCAGCACCGGCCCGGTCTCGGCGAGGTTCGTCAGCAGCCAGAACAGGCCGTGCATGACCGGGTAGGAGCGGTCCTCGGCCTCGTCTCCCCCCCAACTCGTCGGGCGCTCGAGCAAGGGGCCGGCGAGCGCCGCCGAACCGGCCAGCAGGCGGTCGTGGATCTCGTCGTCGGCGCCGGCGAGCAGCGGCTCGAAGAGCTGCAGCGCGATCCCGAAGGCGAACTCGCTCTCGAGCTCGGAGGCGCGGGCGCGCACGACGGTCATCCGCTGTGAGCGCGCCCGCGTAACGGCGGCGTCGAGCAGCGCGGACTTGCCGATCCCCGCATGCCCCTCGACGAGCAGCAGGCGGCCGGTGGCGGCACGGCCGCAAGCCAGCAGCTCGTCGATCGCCCGCAGCTCCGCCTCGCGTTCGAGGAGATCCTCAGACGCGGGGGTTCCGATGCCGGCTGGTGCGTGCTTCGTCAAAAGCCTGGGGAGCTGCCCTAGTGTGCCCGGCCGAGAAAAAGACTAGAAACAGCGTAGCGGTTGACCAGGAGGGTCGAGCGAAGCGCACGACACGGACGTCGGGCCGAGCGCGAAGCACCGTACGCGGATCTGCATGGAGGCTGAGCGACCCGGGACCGGAGGTCCCGGGTCCGCGTACCGGCGCGGCCTCAGGCGTCGCCGGTCGGCGCCCATTGCGCCTCGGCGAGGTCGCCGGCAGGCATGCCCTCCGGCGCCGGCACGCCGGGCGTGTCGCGCAGGTACCACTCGGCGTCGAGCGCCGCCTGGGTCCCCGAGCCGGCCGCGGTGGCGGCCTGGCGGTACGTGTGGTCGACGAGGTCGCCGGCGGCGAAGACGCCCGGCCTGCGCGTCCGCGTCGAGCGGCCCTCGGTGATGACGTAGCCCTCGTCGTCGAGATCGACCTGCCCGTCGACGAGATGCGACTGCGGCTCGTGGCCGATCGCGATGAACGCGCCCGCGATCTCGACCTCCAGCTCCTCGTCGGTCTCGGTGTTGCGCAGCCGCGCGATCTCCAGCCCGCCGTTCTCGCCGGCATGGAACTCCGCCACCGTGTACGGCGTCAGCCACTCGATGCTCTCGATCGAGCGCGCCCGCTCGAGCATGATCTTCGACGCGCGAAACTCGCTGCGGCGGTGAACGACGACGACCTTCGACGCGAACTTCGAGAGGAAGATCGCCTCCTCCATGGCGCTGTCGCCGCCGCCGACGATCATCGTCGGCTTCTGCTTGAAGAACGCGGCGTCGCAGGTCGCGCAGTACGACACGCCGCGGCCGCTGAGCTCCTCCTCGCCGCGGACCTCGAGCTTCTTGTGCTCGGCGCCCATCGCGAGGATCACCGTGCGCGCGCGGTACTCGTCCTTGCCGACCCACACCTTGTGCACGCCCCCGGGCTCGTCGGCGAGCTCGACCTTCGACGCCTGGTCGGTGATGAAGCGCGTGCCGAAGCGCTCGGCCTGGTCACGGAAGCGCTGCATGAGCTCGGGCCCCTCGATCCCCTCGGGGAAGCCCGGGTAGTTCTCGACGTCGGTCGTCTGCTGCAGCAGGCCGCCCCAGAGGAACCCCTCGATCACCAGCGGGGTGAGGTTCGCGCGCGACGTGTACAGCGCCGCGGTGTAGCCCGCCGGCCCGGAGCCGACGATGATGACGTTCTCGATGCTGTCAGGGCTGGGACTGGTCACTTCAGAAAGTGTAGTGCGATGCGGGCGATCACGCCCTCGCGGTGGCCGGCAGCTCGGCATGCTTGAGCTCCTCGCGCCAGCGCGAGACCGTCCGCCGCAGCTGGAAGTAGGCGATCGCGCCGGGGATCGTCGGAAGCCAGAAGGTGAAGACCCGGTACGCGAGAACCGCCGAGACGACGAGCGGAAGCGGCACGCCGAAGGCCGCGAACGCGCCGATCATGCCGCCGTCGACGCCGCCGATGCCGCCCGGCAGCGGCAGCAGGTTCCCGAGGAAGCCGACGAAGTACCCCATGATCAGGACCGCCAGCGGCGGCGGGTCGCCGAACGCGTGAAAGCACGCCCACAGCACCGCGATGTTGAACCCCCAGTAGGCGATCGCGCCGAGCAGCGCGGGGTCGCGCTCGCGAACGTGGGAGAGGGCCTCGCGGATGCCGGCCGAGAACGCCGCCGGCGCGTTGGCGAGCAGCTGCGCGATGCGCGCCAGCCTCCCGCCGCCGGCGGCAAAGCCCTCGAGGCGGCGCTGGAGGTCGGGCGGCACGCGCGACAGACCGAGGCCGGCCGTGATCACCGCCAGGCCGAAGAGCGCGGGGATGACCGTGATGCCGAATGGCCCGGGTCCGGGCAGCAGGTCCCAGTACAGGCCGAAGCCGCAGATGACGAGCGCCGCCATGTAGACGGCGTAGGTGAGGATGAGGAAGGCGAGCGTCTTGTCGGCGACCTTGCGCCGCGGCATCCCGGCGCGCCGCAGCGCCCACGCCGTCAGTGCGATGCCGCCCGCGCCACCCGCCGCGAACAGCCTCGTGGCGGCCAGCCCGGCCATCGTGATCTGGTAGCTCGCGCGCCAGTCGATCCGCGCCCCGGCGCGTGACCCGCCGCGCACGAAGACGCCCTGGAACATCATCACGTAGCCGCCGAAGGATCCCGCCGTGAAGAGCAGCGCGACGCCCAGCCAGATGCGGCTGCCCTCGCCGACCTGGCTGCCCTGCTCCTTGAGGTCTGCCAGCTGGGGCAGGACGAGATACAGGAAGGCGACCGCAGAGACGACGAAGAAGCCGCCGAGCACGAGGCTGCGGCGCGTGACCTGTACGCGCGGCATCGCCTCGTCGAGGTCGTACTCCTCGAGAGGCTCCGGTGGGTCGACCTCCGGCGGCTGGTCTGTCGTGTCCATCGTCCTCGCTTGCGCGCTGAGCACGCGCGAGTATAGGTACGGCGCCAGACCGTACGGAAGCGTTCGGCTGCGCGGCTCAGCGTACGCGCACGGCCGCATGCTCGACGAGCGCGCCGATCAGGCGGCTGGTCTCGTCGGCCTCCGGATGCCACTGGACGCCGAGCGCGAAGTGGTTGCCCGGAACCTCGATCGCCTCGGGCAGGTCGTCGACGACGGCCCACCCGGTCACGACGAGCCCCTCGCCGACACGGTCGACGCCCTGGTGATGGTGCGACTTCGTCGCGTGCAGCTCCTCGCCGGCCGCGCGCGCGGCCAGCGAGCCCGGCGCGAGGCGCACGTCGTGGTCGGCTCCCTCGAAGCTGCCGAGCACGCGACGATGCTCCTCGTGGCCGACCAGGTCGGGCAGATGCTGGTGCAGCGTCCCGCCGCAGGCGACGTTGATCACCTGCATGCCGCGGCAGATGCCGAGCACGGGGATGTCGCGCTCCAGCGCCCGGCGCACGAGCGCGACCTCGAACGCGTCGCGCTCGGGCACGCTGCCGATCGTCAAGGGGTGCGGCTCGGCGCCGTAGATCGCCGGTTCGAGATCGGCGCCGCCGGCGAGCATGAGCCCGTCGATGCGGTCGAGCACCTCGTCGGGATCGTCCGTCAACACCGGATCGGGCGCGAGCAGGACCGACATCGCACCGGCGCGGGCGACGGCGTCGACGTAGTTGCGCGGCAGCAGGAAGGCGTCCAGCTCCCACGCGCCCCAGCGCGCGCGCTCCAGCGGAGTGCAGATGCCGATCACCGGACGGGCCATGGCCTGCAAGGTAATACAACGCTGTACTAGCTTCTGCCCCATGTACGAGACCGTCGAGCTCGAGCGCCGCGGAAGCGGCGCGATCATCCGCCTGAACCGCCCGGACGCGCTCAACGCGTGGAACCACCAGCTCGGCGTCGAGCTGCTCGACGCCGTCCGCAGCGCCGCCGACGACGACGACGTGCGGGCCGTCTGCGTGACCGGCAGCGGCCGCGCGTTCTCGTCCGGCGCCGACCTGCGCGACCTGACGTCGCGGGGGCTGACCGCCGACGGGCAGATCGACGTGCAGACGACGCTCACGACGCTCTACCACCCGATCCTCACGACGCTGCGGCGGATGCCCAAGCCCGTCGTCGCGGCGATCAACGGCCCCGCCGTCGGGATCGGCTGCTCGCTGGCGCTGACCTGCGACCTGCTCGTCGCCGCCGAGTCGGCATACATGCTGCTGGCGTTCGTGAACATCGGTCTCGTGCCCGACGGCGGCGCGCTGGCGCTCCTGTCCTCGCGCGTGGGCGCCGGGCGCGCGACACAGATGGCGATGCTCGGCGAGCGCGTCCCGGCGTCCGATCTGCGCCGCTGGGGTCTCGTCAACGAGGTCCTTCCCGACCACGAGTTCGAGGACTTCGTGCTCGCCACGCTGGACCGGCTCGCGGACGGCCCGACGCTGTCCTACGCCGGGACCAAGCGACAGATGAACCAGTGGATGTACGCCAACCTCGACGAGCAGCTCGAGCTCGAGGCGCGCATCCAGCAGGAGATGGCGCAGTCGGCGGACTTCCGCGAAGGGGTCACCGCGTTTCTCGAGAAGCGCGCCCCGAAGTTCTCCGGTGGATGAGCCGTCCCGTCGTGGGTAACACGGGGCCCCAGGCCTGCTGCGCGCCATGGGGAAAGCAGATCGCCTCCGCATGAATAGAATGCCCGCCGCCTTGGCTCCCGCCCCGCTCCGAACCCGCCGCCGCATCTTCGCGCTCACGCTCATCGCGGCGCTGATGGCCCTGCTCGCGCTCGCAACCGGCGCTTCGGCGGACTTCTGGACGCCCGAGTCCGGCGGCGGATCTGCGAACGCGGAGAGCATCGACACGCTGTACAAGCTGATCCTCGCCGTCGCCGCCGTCGTCTTCTTCGGCGTCGAGGGCGCGCTGCTGTACTCGCTGATCAGGTTCCGCGCCCGCAAGGACGCCGTGCCGGCGCAGATCCGCGGCAACACGCGCCTGGAGATCGGCTGGACGCTGGGCGCCGCGGGCATCCTCGTCATCCTCGCCGTCGTCACGTTCGTGATGCTCGACGACATCCGCAATCCGCCGAACTCCGACGCCGACGGCTTCCCGACGCAGCGGATCGCCAACGTGCAGAACGCGTCGGCCTACCAGCCGCGACCGCCGAACGGCAGGGCGCTGAGGATCGAGGTGAACGGCCAGCGCTACGTCTGGCGCTACACGTACCCCGACGACGACACGAACGTGCTCAACAACGTGTTCGAGTACAAGACGCTGTACGTCCCGACGAAGACGACCGTCACACTCGCGATCAAGGCGCAGGACGTCGCGCACTCGTGGTGGATCCCCGAGCTGGGCGGGAAGGCCGACGCCGTGCCGGGCCACACGAACTTCACGTGGTTCAAGATCGACCGTCCGGGCAGGTTCCGCGGCCAGTGCGCCGAGCTGTGCGGGCGCAACCACGCCGACATGCTCGCCGACGTCGTCGCGATCGAGCCCGACGCCTTCGAGACGTGGCTGGAGACCAAGAAGCGCGAGATCGACGCGAACAACAAGGCGGCGCAGGAGCGCCGTGAGCAGGAGGCGCGCGACGCCGCCCGGGGCGACAGCCCGGCGGAGGACGCCAACCCCGTCGAGCAGAGCCAGGACGCCGCGCAGGGCGAAGGATCCTAAGGAGCTATGGCAGCCACAGACACACCGGTTCTGGTCCCTGAGATCACGGCGGATCGCGTCGAGCGGGAGCCCCGCGGATGGGTGTCGTGGGTCACCACGACCGACCACAAGAAGATCGGGATCCTCTACCTCGTCACGACGTTCGTCTTCTTCATCCTGGGCGGCGTCGAGGCGCTGCTCATGCGTGTGCAGCTCGGCACGCCGGACAACACGTTCCTGACGCCGGCGGTCTACAACTCGCTGTTCACGCTGCACGGCACGACGATGATCTTCCTGTTCGTCGTGCCGATCATGGCGGGCTTCGGCAACTACTTCCTGCCGCTGATGATCGGCGCGCGCGACATGGCGTTCCCGAAGCTCAACGCGCTGTCGTACTGGCTGCTGCTGTCGGGCGGCCTGGTCTTCTACGGCTCGCTGTTCTTCTCACCGCCGGAGGCCGGCTGGACGTCGTATGCGCCGTTGTCGGCGGAGGTCTTCTCCGAGACGGGCGGCATGGACGCGTGGATCTTCCTCGTCCACCTGACCGGCATCTCCTCGCTGCTGGGCGCGATCAACTTCTACGCCACGATCGCGAACATGCGCGCTCCCGGCATGGGCTGGGGCCGGCTGCCGCTGTTCGTCTGGACGCTGCTCGTGTACGCGATCCTGCTGATCCTCGCGCTGCCCGTCATCGCGGCCGCCGTCACGCTGCTGCTGACAGACCGCCACTTCGGGACCGGCTACTTCGACCAGGGCCAGGGCGGTGATCCGCTGCTGTGGCAGCACCTGTTCTGGTTCTTCGGCCACCCCGAGGTCTACATCATGATCCTGCCCGGCTTCGGGATCATCTCCGAGGTCCTGCCCGTGTTCGCGCGCAAGCCGATCTTCGGCTACAAGGCGATCGCCGCCGCGACCGTCGTCATCGCGTTCCTCGCGATGCTCGTCTGGGCGCATCACATGTTCACCACGCCGAGCGCGACGATCGTGCTCGTCTTCTTCATGATCAGCTCGTTCCTGATCGCGATCCCGACGGGCGTGAAGATCTTCAACTGGGTCGCCACGCTGTGGCGCGGCACCGTCGAGTTCAAGACGCCGCTGATCTTCAGCGTCGGCTTCATCTCCGTGTTCCTGATCGGCGGGATCACGGGCGTCTTCCTCGCCGTCTTCCCCGTCGACTGGCAGCTGCACGACACGTACTTCGTGGTCGCCCACCTGCACTACGTCCTCGTCGGCGGCGCGGTGTTCGCGATCTTCGCCGGGATCTACTACTGGTTTCCGAAGATCACCGGCAGGATGCTCAGCGAGTCGCTCGGCAAGTGGTCGTTCGCGCTGATGTACATCGGGATCAACGTGACCTTCATGATCCAGCACTCGATCGGCCTCGACGGGATGCCCCGGCGCATCTACGAGTACCCCGACATCGGCAACCTGGCGCTCTACAACATGATCTCCACGATCGGCTCGTTCATGCTGGGCATCGGCGTCATGGTGACGGTCTGGAACGTCGTGCGCTCGATGAAGAAGGGCGTCGTGGCCGGCCCCGATCCATGGAAGGGCAACACGCTCGAATGGTTCGTCGAGTCGCCGCCGCCGGTCAACAACTTCGACGTCATCCCGCGCGTGCGGTCCGTGGAGCCGATGAAGGACGTCCGCCGCCAGGTCGCGCGCCAGACGGAGCCCGACCTCAGCCCCGCTCCCGCGGGCTCGGTAGCGGCCGGCTCGGCGGCGGACTAGTGGCCTCGCAGGCAGTCCTCGCTCCCGTCCAGGCGGGTGTCCGTCAGGTCGTCGGCGACTACGTCGCGCTGACGAAGCCGAAGGTGCAGTCGCTGCTGCTGCTGACGACCGTCTGCACGATGCAGATCGCCGGCGACCCGTCCATCGGCCTGATCGCGCTGACGGTGATCGGCGGGTACCTGTCGGCGGGCGGCGCCGGCGCCGTCAACCACTGGTATGACCGCGACATCGACGGGCTGATGGCGCGCACCGCCAACCGGCCGGTGCCGTCCGGGCGCGTCTCGCCGGGCGCCGCGCTCGTCTACGGCTGCGTGCTCGCGCTGGCGTCGTTCGTGCTGCTGGCGACGACGGTCAACCTGCTGGCGGCCACGCTGGCGTTCTCGGGCTTTTTGGGCTACGTGTTCGTCTACACCGTCTGGCTCAAGCGGCGCACGCCGCAGAACATCGTCATCGGCGGCGCGGCCGGCGCGGTGCCACCGCTCGTCGGCTGGGCGGCGGTCACCGGCGGGCTCGGCGGGATGCCGCTGTATCTGTTCGCGATCGTCTTCTTCTGGACGCCGCCGCACTTCTGGGCGCTCTCGCTGCTCATGAAGGAGGAGTACCGGCGCGTCGGCGTGCCGATGCTGCCCGTCGTCCGCGGCGAGGCCGAGACCCGCAAGCAGATCCTGCTCTACAGCGTGCTGCTGTGGGCGGTCACCCAGCTGCCCTTCTGCGCCGGCGGCCTGGGCACGACCTACCTTGTCTCGTCGCTCGTGCTGGGCGGCATGTTCATCGCCGGTGCGGCCGTCCTGTACCGCCGCGCCGATCGCCGCAGCGCGCTGCGGCTGTACCTCTTCTCGCTGGCGTACCTCGCGCTGCTGTTCGGCGCGATGGTGCTCGACGTCAAGCTCTAGACTCCGCCCCGCATGGACCAGAAACTCGCTCGCAAGAACCTCCGCTCCGGCCTGCTGGCCGCCGCGATCATCTTCTTCATGTTCGGCATGACGTTCGTCGCCTCGGCGATCTACGTCTCCTAGGACGCCGGTGAGCGCGCTCGAGCCCGATACGCCCCCGCCCGGTGAGCACATCCACCTCCCCGGCCCGAGTCTGCAGCCGATCCTGGTGGCGCTCGGCATCACGATCACGCTGCTCGGCGTGACGCTCGGGATCTTCCTGCTCGTCTGCGGGCTTCTGCTGACGACGATCACGATCGTGCGCTGGGTCGCCGACACCCGGCGCGAGATGCGCGCACTGCCCGAGGAGCTCGACGAGCACTGACGCGCCGGGCGCGGCGCGGCGCGGTAGACCTGACAAACTCTCGACAACGAGCGCCGACGCGCCAAGATGAGGCATCTCGCTCATCCCCCCGAGGGTAAGACGGCGTAACAGTGACCATGGAAATCCCGATCCAACGTCCCGCCACGGTCCGTCACCGGACGAGCCTGTTCCGCGATGCCGTCGCAATCGTGGAGCTGGAGTACGGCTCCGATCTGTCGCTCGACGAGATCGCCAGGCGCGTCGCCTCGTCGCGACGCCAGCTGCAACGCTCGTACGCCGAGATCGGCGACACGACGTTCCGCGAGCACCTCACCGCCGTGCGCATGGAGCGCGCCGCCGAGCTGCTCGCGACCCGCGGGCTGACCGTGCGCGAGGTCGCGCAGCGCGTCGGCTACCGGCAGCCCGCCCAGTTCGCCAAGGCGTTTCGCCGCCACCACGGGCTCGCGCCCTCCGCCTTTCGCGACACGCGCCGGTTCCGCGCCGCCCCAGCGGTCGCTCCCGTCGCCGCCTGATCCACTCCTGCGGACCGGCTCCGGCGGCGGTCCCGCAGCCGGCGCCGAGCGCCACCGCGCCGGGCGCCGCGGTACCTGATCGCGTTCGTCGCGCGCACCACATAGGATGCCGGGCCGCATGAACCGGGAACGAGGCCGCGACGAGAAGACGCCCGTGCTGTGGATGGTCGTCCACGGCGTGATCGCATCCGCCGTCGGGATCGGCGTCGGCCTGGCGATCGAGTGGTTCCCCGAGCCCGCCTCCACCCAGGCGGGGCCGATCGACCGCCTCTACGACATCCTCATCTGGGCGTCGGTGCCGGTGTTCGTGACGGTCTCGATCATCGTGCTGTTCAGCGTCCGCAACTTCAAGATGCGTCCGGGCGAGGAGCAGCTCGACGGACCGCCGATCCACGGCAACACGCGGCTGGAGGTCATCTGGACGGCGATCCCGGCCGTCGTGCTCGTGGTCCTGTGCGCGTATGCGTGGGTCGTGCTCGTCGACATCGAGGAGGCGCGGGCGGACGAGATGCGGATCGACGTCGTCGGTCAGCAGTTCGCCTGGACCTTCGAGTACCCGCAGCCCGGCGGCGAGCCGATCAGGTCGACGGAGCTCTACCTGCCCGTCGATCGCCCCGTGCGCTTCCACGTCAGGGCCCTGGACGTCATCCACGACTTCTGGGTACCTGCGTTTCGCATGAAGATCGATGCGGTGCCGGGCATCGAGACGCGCTATCGCGTGACGCCGAACAAGCTCGGCATCTTTCCCGTCGTCTGTGCCGAGCTCTGCGGGCTCGGGCACGCCGTGATGCGCTCCACGACGCGCGTAGTGCCCGAGGACGCATTCAACGAGTGGCTCGCCGAGCAGAAGGCGCCCGCCGCGGCGGCGGGCGCCGGCGCTCAGCCCGACGGCAAGCAGCTCTTCACCGAGGGCAAGGGAGCCGCAACGGCGTGCAGCGCCTGTCACACGCTCGCCGACGCGGGCTCGCAGAGCCAGACCGGGCCCGATCTGGACGAGAGCCTCGCGGGCAGGGACGAGGCGTTCATCAGGCAGTCGATCGTCGCGCCCGACGCCGAGATCGCAGAGGGCTTCCAGCAGGGGATCATGCCGAAGAACTACGGCGATACTCTCTCCGACGAGGAGCTCGACGCCCTCGTGACGTATCTCGGCGAGGTGGCCGGCCAGTGAGCACCACGATGGAAAGGATGCGCTAGATGATCGGCAGGCTCCGCGGGCCCGGATTCACGAGGGCCGCCCTGGGCACCGGGGTCGCGATCGCGTTCTCGTACCTGATCATCTTCATCATGCGGTCGTGGTACGACCTCGACCCCGTGATCGACGGCTTCGCCGTCCTCGAGCTCAGCCTCTTCCTCGCGCCGATCGGCTTTTTGATCGGCCTCGGCGCCTTCGACTACTGGTTCCACTACGCATCGGGCCGCCCGACCCGCCCCGAGGATCACTCGGGGCATGGCGCCAGGTCCTGGCGCGACTACTTCAAGGTCAACACCGACCACAAGGTCATCGGCATCCAGTACGTGGTGACCTCGTTCTTCTTCTTCTTCGTCGGCGGCCTGTTCGCGATGCTCATGCGCGCCGAGCTCGCCCAGCCGGGGCGGCAGTTCGTCGACCCGAACACGTTCAACGGCCTGTTCAGCGTCCATGCGTCGCTGCTGATCTTCCTCTTCATCATCCCGGTCTTCGCGGGCCTGGCGAACTACGTCCTGCCGCTGATGATCGGCGCGCCGGACATGATCTTCCCGCGGCTGAACGCCCTGTCGTTCTGGATGCTGCCGCTGGCCGGGATCATGATGCTGATGTCCTTCGGGGCGCCGGGCGGCTCGTTCGCCAGCGGCTGGACGGCGTATGCGCCGCTGTCGGTCACCGCGCCGGAGGGGCAGGTCTTCTTCACAATCGGGGTGCAGTTCGCGGGTGCGTCGTCGATCGCCACCGCCCTGAACTTCCTGGCGACGATCATCACGATGCGCGCGCCGGGGATGAGCTTCTTCCGGATGCCGCTGCTCGTGTGGGCGAACTTCTCGACGTCGCTGCTCGTGGTCATCGCGACGCCGTTCATCGCCGTCTCGCAGTTCATGGTGTTCTTCGACCGGTCGCTCGGCTTCAACTTCTTCGACCCGACCGGCAGCGGCGACGTGCTGATGTACCAGCACATCTTCTGGTTCTACTCGCACCCAGCCGTCTACATCATGATGTTGCCCGGCTTCGGGATCATCTCGGAGATCATCGCCGTGAAGTCGCGAAAGCCGATCTTCGGCTATCGCATGATGGCCTTCTCGCTGCTGGCGATCGTCGTGCTCGGGTTCACGGTCTGGGCGCACCACATGTTCGTCTCGGGGATGCAGGACTGGATCCGCGTGCCGATGATGATCACGACGGCGATCATCGCCGTGCCGACCGGCATCAAGATCTTCTCGTGGCTGGCCACGCTCTGGCGGGGGGTGCTGCACCTCGACACGCCGATGCTGTTCGCGCTGGGCTTTCTGACGATGTTCACGCTCGGCGGGATCTCCGGGGTGATGCTCGCGATCATCCCCGTGACGATCCACGTCAGCGACACGTACTTCATCGTCGCCCACATCCACTACGTGCTCTTCGGCGGCTCGCTGTTCACGATCTTCGCCGGCGTCTACTACTGGTTCCCGAAGATGACGGGCCGGATGTACGACGAGCGCCTCGGCAAGCTGCATTTCTGGACGACGTTCATCTTCTTCAACGCGACGTTCGCCCCGATGCACCTGATCGGGATCCAGGGCATGCCGCGGCGCGTCGCCGACTACGCCGAGCAGTGGGCCGGCTGGAACCTGGCGATCTCGATCATGAGCTTCTTCCTCGGCATCAGCGCGCTCGTGTTCGCCTACAACATGATCGCCTCGTGGCGCGGCGGGCCGCACGCGGAGTCCAACCCGTGGCGCGCGCTGACGATCGAGTGGCAGGTGTCCTCCCCACCGCCGATCTTCAACTTCGATTCGCTTCCGACCGTCGTCGGCGGGCCATACGAGTACGGGGTGCCGGGCGCGGTGCATGCCGTGTTCAGGGAGCCCGAGGTGCCACAGCCGGCCGGAGCGGCCGCGTCCGCCGCGGCCAGCCGCCCGGGCGCCACCAAGGACGAGGGCTAGCGCGATGTCCAAGCACATCCTCGTGGTGGCGAATCAGACGATCGGCGGCGCGAAGCTGCTCGATCTCGTGCGCGAGCGCGCGAAGGAGCCGGATACGAGCTTCACGCTGGTCGTGCCGATGACGCGCCCGCGCTCGGGCTACGTGATCTACGACGACGCCGTGCGCGACGCCGCGCAGGTGCGGCTTGATCTCGCGCTGTCCTACCTGCGCGGCGAGGACATCGTCGCCGGCGGCGACATCGGCGACGAGGATCCATACACCGCGACGCTCGACGCGATCCACGAGTACAACCCCGACGAGGTCATCATCTCGACGCTGCCGCAGTCCTCCTCGGGGTGGCTGCGGCGCGATCTGATCGAGCGCATCCAGGACAGCACCGACGTCCCCGTGACGCACGTCATCTCCGACATCGACGCCGAGGGGCTGCCCTTCGAGGTCACGCTCGTGGTCGCCAACGTCACCGCGGGGCGCGGCACGCTGCGCGGCCGGATGAAGGAGATCGCGGCCGAGGCCGGCGACATGCTGTTCATCGTCGTCGTCCCGCTGGAGGCGCATCGCGACGGGCGCGCGGCGGCGGTCGCGCGGGCGCGCCTTGGCAACACGCTCGACAAGATGCGCCGCGAGGGCCTGCTCGTCGCAGGCATGATCGGCGACCCCGATCCGTATACCGCGACGATGAACGCGCTGCAGTTCTACCGCGTGTCGCGGATCATCATCTCGACCCTGCCGGTGACGAAGTCCGGCTGGATGCGCTCCGATCTGATCGAGCGGGTGCGCAAGGCGACGAACATCGACGTCGAGCACGTCGTCGCCGAGGCACCCGCCGAGGTGAGCAGCTGATGGAGGCCGGCAGCATCAGCGCGGGCGTCGCGCTGGATCACCACGACGACGGCCACGGCGACCACCACGGCCCGCCCGCCGCCAACCGCAGCTCGCGGGTCTCGCACGAGATCCTCGGGATGCTGCTGTTCATCATCTCGGAGGTCATGGTCTTCGGGGCCTTCTTCACGGCCTACTTCTTCATCAGGCTCGTGGCGGAAGGGCACCGCTGGTTCCCGTTCGAGGGCTACGAGCTGCCGGTCGCGATCGCCGGGATGAACACCGCGATCCTGCTGAGCTCGTCGCTGACGATGCACTGGGCGCAGTCCTCGATCAAGAACGGCAACCGCTTCGGCCTGAAGGCCGGCATGTTGCTGACGTCGCTGCTTGGCTTCTGCTTTCTGTTCATCCAGATCAACGAGTACGTCCACATCGGGTTCTCGCCCCAGGACCATGCCCAGGGCACGATCTTCTACGGCCTGACGGGCCTGCACGGCGCGCACGTCTTCGTCGGGCTGACGCTGCTCGTGATCGTCACGGTTCGCGCTTTCCGCGGCCACTTCTCGCCCGAGCACCATCACGGCGTCGAGGTGCCGGGCATCTACTGGCACTTCGTCGACGTCATGTGGATCGTCGTCTACACCGCGATCTACATCCTCTAGGGGTCCGTCGTGAACGTCGTCGGATGTCGGGATGCCCCAGCCGCGGCTGTGCGCGGCGCACGACTCCCAACGGCGAGGCTGGCTTCATCGGCGCGCGGCCGTGGGGCGGCCCACAGCCGCCGATCGGCTGCATCGGGATCCGAGCAGCCGTGTGACGGGCGGCTCCTGGTGGCGCGCCGCCGTTCGCCACGCAGCGAACCGGTCAGCTAGGCGGCCGGGCGTTGCGGCCGCCGTGGGAGTCCGAGGAGGCGGCGTTCGCCTTTCTCCTGCGCGTGCTCGCGGTCTGCGTCGCGATCGCGCTGGTCGCCGTCGCGCTCAAGGCGATCCTGTAGCCGGCGCAGTCGCGCTCCGGCCCCGACGCCGGCAGCCGGCCGCGAGCGGCCGGCTGCGCTGATCTCGCGCGGCCCCTGACCAGGCCGCGATTCGGCTGGCTAGCCCGCCTGCTCGGCGATGTAGTCGACGAGGTCCTCGAGCTGCTTGTCGGTGAGCGTCTCGCCGTAGTCCTTGGGCATGATGTCGCCGAAGCCCGGCGTCAGCCTGGCGCTCGGGTTGACGATCGCCTGGCGGATCTGCTCGGGGCTCTGACCGGCGAGCACCTCGTCGAGGTCGGGGCCCGTGCTGGCGTTCGTCCCCGCGTCCTCGAGCACGTGACAGTTGGCGCAGGCCTGAGCCTCGTCGGCTCCGGCGACGAACAGCTTCTTTCCGGGAGGAGCGTCGGCCTCAACCTCCGGGGCGCCCGCGGTGGCGAGCTGTCCCTCGTCCTCACCGCCGCGTGCTGCGGCGAACGCCACGTACGCTGCGACGTCGCGCGCGAGCTTGCCGGTGACGAGATCGGGGGGCATGTACGCCGGGCTGTCCTGCGGCACGTCGGCCGGGTGCAGGATCTGGTCGTGGACGACGCCCTGGACGGTGCCGCGACCCATGCCGTCGGTCAGCGCGCGCTCGAAGGCGGCGTCGAGGCTCGGACCGGTCGCTCCCTGCGTCCCGGCCCGCTCGAGCACATGGCAGGACCCGCACTTCTCGACGAAGGCCTCCTTGCCCGCGATCAGGTTGGCGTTCTCCGAGACGCCGGCGCTGCTGCAGGCGCTCACGCCGACGGCCAGCAGGCAACACCCGGCGACGCCCAGAAGTCTCGTCTTCAGCGCTGTTCGGCTCATTCGAGCGCGGGAGTCTAGTCAAGCGGACGGCGGCGTGTTCCCCTGCCGGCGCGGACCCGTCGCGGCCTGCCGCGGGCGGCCCGAGGGGCGCGGTTTGCAGCGGGTCGGCCTGTTAGGGTTCGCGCCGTGCAAGCCCGTCAGCGCTACCGCATGCGCGAACCCAAGACCGGTCGAGAGATCATCCGCGAGGCCGAGCCCGGCCGCGTCTACGTCGATAGGCAGAGCGGAGAGCCGCTCGAGATCGTCGGCAAGGTGCTGCCGCTGGCGCCGTCCAAGTCGCGCCTGCCCTGGGCGGTCGAGAACCTGCGCTTCTGTCCCTGGTGCGACCAGCTCGCCCAGCGCGACCTCAACGACTGCCCGCACTGCGGCCGGCGCATGGACCCGGTCAGCTGACGTCCGGGGCCGGCATGCGCCGCCAGCGCCTCCTCAGCCTGCTCGCCGTCATCGTGCTCGCCGGCGCAGTGGCGGCGTGCGGCTCCGACGACGAGCTGTCCACGCGCGTCCCGAAGACGGCGCCGGACCTCACGATCCCGACCGCCACGACGGAGGCCCCGCCGGACACGGCCACCACGGCCACGACGCAGACGACCTCGACGACAACGGCGCCGACGGCCCCGCCGCCTGCCGCGGCCCCACCGGCCGCCGCTGACCCGCCGCCCGCGCCCCCTGCCGGGGGTTCGGCGACGACCGGCGGTCAGGCACCGGCGACCGGCCAGTCGACCACCGGCGGCGCCCAGGCCGGTGGCGGCGAGTTCGAGGACTTCTGCGCCCAGAACCCCGGCGCCTGCTGAGACGCTGGTGGACGCCGCCCAGCTCGGCGCCTCCTAGCGGCGGCGCTGGCGCGTCGTCGACTCCTTGATGGGGCTGGTGATCAGCGTCGCGCTGTACGTCAGCCGCGCGGTCTTGAACAGGCACGCGAAGGCAACCGCCCTGCGCGAGCCAACGAGCGCCGACTGCGTCGACGTGTTGCCACACGTGTCCTTCGCGCGGCTCGCGCGCCACGAGGTGTCGGAGCCGAGGCCGATCTGCAGGGCGGGCGCCCACGAGGGGACGGACAACCCGACGTACTGGCCCTTCTTGATCGGCAGCGATCGCCTGAGCGGGAACTGCACGACCTGCCCGAAGTAGTCGGTGAGCTCCTCCAGCGGCGCCTTGGCGACGACGCGCCGGACGAGCTTCTTGGCGGGGTCGAGGACGACCACGGTCGCCTGCGATGCGCCGCCGAGGCGCTCGGTGAAGAACGCGGTCTGCTTCGGGCCCGGCTTGCCGAGCGCGATCGTCCAGGCGACGATGCGGCCGTCGGCGGGCGCCCGGTACAGGGTGCGGTCGGGCCCGACCTTCGCCTGGTAGCCGGTCGTCCGGCTGACGGCCTGGCAGTTGTCGGGACAGGCGCCACGGACGCCGTCGGCGAGCTGGCCCAGCTCGGCGATCTTCGCGGGCGCCGCCGCGGGCAGCGCGAGCGCGGCGGCCGCCGCGAGGCCGGCTGAGGACAGGAGGAGTCGTTGGCGTGTCATGCCCGCATTCAACACGCCCGATCGGTTGTTGTTGCGTCGCGCGCCGGAAAGCGTTGCGCGGGCAACCGGTCCAGGCGGTCGCCACTCGCGCCGCCGTGCACGGCTGCCCTGCGGGCCACGTTCCGGACGCCGGCGGCGGTGGGGGTCGTCAACGTCAGCGCAACCGGAACGGGAGCGTCGCGCCCTTGTCGGGCACGCTGTCGATGCAGCTCGGGCGCTCGCACCCCGGTCGGGTGGACTCGATCCCGAAGCGGATCCGGCGCGGTCGCCCGAGCGAGCTCTGGCTGAAGCGGATGACGATGCTGCGCCCGCTGGAGTTGCGCCTGACCGATGCGCGGGCCAGTCGCCGGGGCAACTGCGATCCGCTGACCTCGTACACCCCGCCGCGCAGCTGCGTCTCCGAGCGGGCGGTGACACAGACGAGGCGGTCGGGACGCATCGACCTCGGGTCGGCAGCGGACGCCGTATGGATCCGCAGGCAGGCCGAGCCCGGTGGCCCGGACCTCGCCAGCAGCATCTTCGGCGTGACCTTGCCGGCGAACGTCACGACGGCCCGCAGCCGCCCGTCCGACGCTCGCTGCAGCGATGCCCGCGTCAGGTCCAGCGGCCCTCCCACGTCCGCGGCGCGGTCGGCGAGCACGACCTTCTCGGACGGCGCCGCGACCGCGACCGACACGATCAGCGCGCAGGCCGCGGTCACGATCGCGCCGACGCCGAGCGGGCGCATCGGGGCCGGATGACGGATGACGGCGGTGAGCACCCGCCGAAGGATGACGCACCTCGGGCGCGGAATCGACCGCGCAACCACTCGCCGCGCCTACCGCGAGAGCTCGCCACCGGCCGCGGCGATGTCCTCCATGTCGCCCGGCGCGGGAACCCACGGCAGCTGCAGCGGGTCGTCGGCGTAGCGCGGGATGACGTGCATGTGGAAGTGAAAGACCGTCTGCCACGCCGCCGGCCCACTGGAGTTCAGCAGGTTGACCCCGTCAGCCCCGAGCGTCTCGCGCTGGCGGGCGGCGACGCGCTTGGCGGTCGCGGCGACGGCCTCGAGGTCCGCCGCGTCGATGTCGTGCACGTCGCGCGCGTGCACGCGAGGGACCACGAGCGCGTGCCCGCGCGTCGCCGGGTTGATGTCCATGAAGGCGACCGTGCGCTCGTCCTGCGCGATGACCGTGGCGGGGATCTCGCCGGCGACGATCTTGCAGAACAGGCAGTCGGGATCGGACGGGGCCATCACGCGAAGCCTAGTGGCCGCGCTCGCGCAGCCGCGCGGCATAGGCGACAGCTTCGTCGGCCGTCGCGACGTCCCCCGCGAACCGCGCCTCGTCGATCTCCGCCAGCAGGCGCCCCAGCTCCGGCCCGTTCTCGATCTCGAGCTCCGCCGCCAGCCGGTCGCCGCGCACGAGCGGGGTGCGCCGGCCCTCCGCGCGCCACTTCAGCGCCGCCGGCATCACCTCGCGCGCGCGGTCGAGGTGCTTGGCGATCGACTCCTGCGCCTTGCGCCCGCGAGTCGCGAGGCGGTCGGCCACCGACAGCAGCGTGACGTCGACCTCGACGGGCTCGCACGCCTTGAGGTAGCGATACAGCGAGCGACGCGACAGCGGCGTCTCGTGTACGAGGAAGCCGAGCCGCAGGTGGTGGCGCGTGAGCGCGGCCACGTGGGACTTGAGCTTCTCGCTGGCCTTCAGCCGGGTGAGGATCTCGCGCGCGAGATCGGCCCCGGCGCGGTCGTGTCCGAGGAACGTCGGCGCGCCGTCGGCGCGGCGACCGAGCGTGACGGGCTTGGCGACGTCGTGCAGCAGCGCGCCGAGGCGCAGCCCCAGGCCGCGGTCGGCCTCGTCGGCGAGCGGTTCGGCGAGCAGCGCCGCGATCGGCTCGGCGTGGGCGCCGCCGAAGACCGCCCCGGGGTCGGCCTGCAGCGCCATCGCCTGCTCGAGCACCTCGATCGTATGGCCGTGGACGTCGGCGTGGTGGTAGCGGTTCTGGTCGACGCCGCGCAGGGCGTGCAGCTCGGGCAGGATCGCCTCGGTCAACCCGATCTCGTCCATCAGCGCGAGCGAGGCGACCGCGGCGTCGCCCGCGAGGATCCGCTTCAGCTCGGCGAACACGCGCTCCTGCGCGACGCCTGCGGCGCCGGCCGCGCTCGCGCGCGCCAGTGCGGTCGTCTCGTCGTCGGGCACGAGCGCCAGATCGGCCGCCAGCCGGACGAGCCGGACCACCCGCAACGGGTCGTCGGCGAGCGAATGCGGGCCGACGGCGCGCAGCCGCCCGGCCGCCAGGTCCTCGGCGCCGCCGTACGGATCGATCCGCTGATCGCCGTCCAGCGGGCGGGCGATCGCGTTGACCGTGAAGTCGCGCAGCGCGAGGTCGCTCTCCAGCGACCCGCCGCGCAGGGGAGCGATGTCGATCTGCCAGGCACGGTCGGGCGCCATCACCCGCCAGGACCCGAACTCGTCGGACAGCTCGAACGCCGGTCCGCTCGCCGCGCGCGCGACGGCGCGCGCCGCAGTGCGCGGCTCTCCGTCGACGACGATGTCGACGTCGGCCGTCGGCCGGCCGAGCAGCTCGTCGCGCACCGCGCCGCCGACGACCCAGGCCTCGCGGTCGCGCAGCGCGTCGCGCGCGATCCGCTGCGCAGCGCCGGCGGCCCCGCTCATCTGCACGCTGGCTCGGCGGGCGCCGTCACACCGGCTCGCCGTCGCGGTGGTAGACCCGCGGCACGCGCGGCAGCAGCCCGCAGGTCACCTCGTAGTTGATCGTGTCCAGCCGCCGCGCGACCTCCTCGGCGCTGACGTGCTCCTCCCCGTGCGCGCCGATCACCACGGCGACGTCGCCGACGGCCGCGGCCGGCGGCGTGCCGACGTCGAGCATGATGCTGTCCATGCTGACGGTGCCGACGAGCGGCAGGCGCCGGCCGCGAACGAGGACGTCGGCGTTGTTGGTCAACGCGCGTCGCAGCCCGTCTCCGTATCCGATCGGGACGGTCGCGGTGTGGGTCGGGCGCTGGGCGACGAACCGCCGCCCGTAGCCCGCGCTCTCGCCGGGCGCGACCGGCTTGACGGCCGACACGTAGGAGCGCAGCTCGAGCGCCGGCTCCAGGTCGCGTGCCGCGGCGTCCTGGAGAAACGGATCGAGCCCGTAGATCGCGACGCCTGCGCGGACCATGTCGAAGTGCGCGCCGGCGTCACGCAGCGTGGCGGCGCTGTTGGCGGCGTGCAGGATGATCGACGGGTACTCGGCCTTGAGCGGCAGCGCCCACGCCGCGAAGCGCTCGAGCTGCTCGCCGAAGAACGCGTCCCCGCGCTCGTCGGCAGTCGCGAAGTGCGTCATCGCGCCGGCCAGGAAGACGTTCTCGGTCGCCGCGGCCGCCTCGGCGACGCGCGTCGCCGCGACCGCATCGCGCGTGCCGAGCCGCCCCATGCCGGTGTCGAGCTTGACGTGCACCGAGCCGCCGCCGCGCTCCGCGACCGCGGCGACGAACCGCTCGTCCCAGGCGACGACGTCGGCGTCGGCGTCGAGCGCGATGCCGAGCTCGTGCGCGGTCAGCGCGCCCATCACGAGGACCGGGGCGTGGACTCCCGCCGCGCGCAGCGCTGCTGCCTCCTGCGCCGCCACGACCGCCAGCCACGTCGCGCCGCCGTTCAGCGCCGCGCGCGCGGCGGCGAGGGCGCCGTGGCCGTAGCCGTCGGCCTTCACGACGGCGCACAGCGCGCCGTCGGCGGAAAGCTCGCGCCGCATCCGGGCGACGTTGCGCTCGATCGCCGCGAGGTTGACGCGGGCGACCGCGCGCACCGCCGCGTCGTGCTGAACCGCCATCGCGCGCAGGCTACTGCGCCGGCGCGCCGCGCACGGCGCGTGGCAGGGCAGCGATGACGTCGCTCGCGATGACGCCGTCGGCGCCATGCTCGCCGGCGGCGACGCAGGCCGCCGCGACATGGCGTCTGACGCCCGCGCAGGCCGCCGCGAATGGATCCAGCCGCTTGGCGAGGTAGGCGGCGATGACGCCGCTGAGCACGTCGCCCGTGCCGGCGGTCGCCAGCGCGGGCGCCGCGAGGCCGTTGACGGCCGCCCGGCCGTCGGGCAGCGCGACGATCGTGTCGTCGCCCTTCAGCACGACGACGGCGTTCGCGCGCCGCGCCGCCTCGCGCGCGCTGCGCAGCCGCGTTCGCCCGACCTCGTCGCTCGAGCTGTCGAGCAGCCGCGCGAGCTCCCCGGCATGCGGCGTCAGCACGGTCGGCGCCGCCCGCTGCGCCAGCGCGTCGAGCGAACCCGCGTGGGCGTTGAGGCCGTCGGCGTCGAGCAGCAGCGGGACGTCCGCGCGTGCGGCGATCGTGCGCAGGAACGCGAACGCCGCCTCGCTGCGGCCGGCGCCGGGGCCGAGCACGAGCGCACCGGCGCGTGACGTCAGCTCGAGCGCGGCGTCGATCCCGGCCGGCGACAGCGCGCCCCGGTCGTCGGGCAGCCCGCGCGTCATGACCTCCAGCAGCCGCGTCTCGAAGATCGGCTCGAGCGACGCCGGAACGAGCGCGGTGACGTAGCCCGCACCCGCGCGCATCGCCGCCTCGGCGGCCAGGCACGGCGCGCCGGTCAGCCCGCGCGATCCGCCGGCGACGAGGACGTGCCCCGAGCTGAACTTCGTCGCCGACGTGCTGCGGCGCGGCACGAGCGCGTGGACGCGCTCGCTCAGCAGCCCGACGTCCGCCGTCACGGGCGCGCCGGGCGGGATCTTGATGTCGACGACGTGCAGCTCGCCGGTGTGCTGCTTGCCCGGACCGATCCAGTGGGCCGGCTTCGGCGCGGCGAACGTCACGGTCGCGCGGGCGACGACGGACGCCCGCGCCGCCTCGCCGGTGGAGGCGCTGACGCCGCTGGCGACGTCGGCCGCGACGACGACCGCGCCGGCGCTCGCGATCGCCTCGATCGCGTCCCTCGCGACGCCGCGCGGCTCGCCCTCGAAGCCGGTCCCGAAGATCGCGTCGACGACGACCGCCGCGTCGCGCAGCGCGCGCGGATCGAAGAACTCGTGCTCGCCGGCGAGCCGATCGAGGTTGACCGCCGGATCGCCGGCGTACTGCTCGGGCTCGGCGAGCAGCAGGATGCGGACCGTGCGGCCGAGCTCGCGCAGCAGCCGCCCGGCGACGAAGCCGTCGCCGCCGTTGTTGCCCTTGCCGCAGACGACCGCAACCGGCCCGCGTGGCACCGTGCGGTCGGTCAGCAGCGCGAGGCCGGCGCCCGCCCGCTCCATCAGCTCAAGCGACGGGACGCCGCGCTCCTCGATCGCCCAGCGATCGATCGCGCGCATCTGCTCGGCGCCGAAGAGCGGATCGAGCCAGTCGGGAAGCGGCGCGCTCACCGCACCATCGCGACGGCGCCGGCGGTCACCTTGGAATGCGTCATCGAGATGTCGACCTGCACCTCGAGCTCGGCCAGTGGCCCGTGCAGCGCCACCTGTGTCTGCGCGCCCTCGCCGACGACCTCGATGTCGCGGTGACTCCAGACCTCCAGGCGCAGCGCCTTCGCCACCGCCTCCTTGACGCAGAAGCGCGCTGCCAGGTGCTGGCCGGGACGCGCGTGGCGCGCCGCGTAGGCGCGCTCACCGTCGGTGAACAGCCGCAGCGCGAGCCCCGGCCGGCGCTCCAGCGCCGCCTCCATGCGCTCGATCTCCAGCAGGTCGATCCCGACGGGCATCCGGCGATGCTCGCACAACTCCCGCGCCCCTACGGGGCGGCGCGTGATCGACGAGCGCGCGGGCGATGCCTGGATCGGCCGGCGGGCCGGGGACGGTGCGCTGGCACGGATCGGCCTCGACCGGCCGCCCGGGCAGGCCGGGGCGCCGTCAGATCATTCGACGGTGACGGTCTTGGCGAGATTGCGCGGCTGGTCGACGTTCAGGCCGCGCGCGCGGGCGACGTAGTAGGCGAACAGCTGCAACGGGATGACGGCGAGCAGCGCCTGGAGCATCCAGTCCGTGCGCGGCACGTAGATGACCTCCTCGGCGACCGGCTCCAGGCGCATGTCGCCCTCGGTCGCGATCGCGATGACGTGCGCGCCGCGGGCGCGAACCTCCTGGATGTTGGAGATCATCTTGTCGAGGATCGGCATGTCGGTCGCGACGCAGACGACCGGAGTCGACTCGTCGAGCAGCGCGATCGGGCCGTGCTTCATCTCACCGCCGGCGTAGGCGTCGGTGGCGATGTAGGAGATCTCCTTGAGCTTGAGCGCGCCCTCGAGGGCGACCGCGCGACCGACGTGGCGCCCGAGGTACAGGTAGAAGTCCGAGCTCGCGTGCCGTTCGGCCGCCGCCTTGACCTTCGCATCGAGGCCGTCGATCAGCTCGGTGATGCGCGCCGGCAACTGCTTGAGCTCCGCGACCAGCTCGACACGCCGGGCGCGGTCCATCGTCCCGCGCAACTCGGCGAGGCGCAGCGCGAGCAGGTACATCGCGGCGACCTGGCAGACGAAGGTCTTCGTGGCCGCGACGGAGATCTCCTTGCCCGCACGCGTGTAGAGCACGCCGTCGGCGGTGCGGGTCGCCTGCGAGCCGACCTCGTTCGTGCATGCCAGCACGCGCGCTCCGCGCTCGCGCGCGAGGCGCATGGCGTCGATCGTGTCGCGCGTCTCGCCGGACTGCGTGATGCCGATCACCAGCTCGCGCTCGGAGACGATCGGGTTGCGGTACTTCCACTCCGATGCGATGTCCATCTCGACCGGTATGCGGGCCCACTCCTCGATCGCGTAGCGCCCGATCAGCCCCGCGTGAAACGACGTGCCGGCAGCGAGGATCAGGATGCGGTCGATGCCCTCCAGCAGCGACTCGTCGAGCTCGGCCTCCGCGAGGTCGACGCCGTCGAGGCGGATGGTGCGGTCGGCGACGGTCTCGGCGACCGCGTCGGCCTGCTCGTGGATCTCCTTGAGCATGAACGTCTCGTAGCCGTCCTTCTCGGCGGTCGCCGCGTCCCACTCGACGCGCGTGATCTCGCGCTCGATCGGCGTTCCGTCGGGCGCGATGAAGTCGACGCCGCCGGCCGTCAGCACGACGATCTCGCCGTCCTCCACGTACTGCACGTCGCGGGTGTAGGCGAGGAAGGCGGGCGTCGCCGAGCCGAGGAACTGCTCGCCTTCGCCGCGGCCGACGATCAACGGGCACTCCTTGCGGGCGCCGACCAGCGTGCCCGGCTCGTCGGCGCTCATGCAGACGAACGCATAGTGGCCCTCGAGCTCGGCGTAGGCCGCGCGGACGGCCTCCACGAGGCTGCCGCGCGCCATGTGGTGCGAGACGAGGTGCGCGATCACCTCGGCGTCGGTCTCGGACGTGAAGTCCGCCCCCATGTCGCCGAGGCGCTGCTTGAGCAGCAGGTAGTTCTCGACGATCCCGTTGACGACGACGTGGACGCGGTCGGTCGTGTCGAAGTGCGGGTGCGCGTTGGACTCGGTCACGCGGCCGTGCGTCGCCCAACGCGTGTGGCCGATGCCGCTCGTCGCGGGCAGCTCGGCGACGGCGACCGCAGTGGCGCCGCCGTTCGCCTCGGCGGCGGCCAGCGAGCCGTTGCGCGGGCGCGACACGGCCTCGCGCAGCTTGCCGAGGTTGCCGACCGCGCGTACCGACGCGATCGCGCCGTTGGCGAGCACGGACACGCCGGCCGAGTCATAGCCGCGGTACTCGAGCTTCTCCAGTCCGGCGAGCAGGATCTCCTGGACGGGACGATGTCCGACGTAGCCGACGATGCCACACATGCAGAAGAGATTAGGCGAGGGGCGCGCGAACCCCTGGTCGTGGACGTTTCAGCGAGCTGCGGCGGCGGCCTGGGCCTCGACGATCGCGACGAGCCGCGCGCAGACGGCGTCGGTCTCCTCGGTGGTCGGCGCCTCGACCATGACGCGCACGAGCTGCTCGGTCCCCGAGGGCCGCACGAGCACGCGGCCGCGGCCCTGCAGCCCGGCCGACTCCGACGCCGTCGCGGCCGCCAGCGCCTTCGATGCCATCGCGACGTCGCGGTCGGCGACGCGCACGTTGACGAGCTTCTGGGGCAGCTTCTGCATCGCGTCGCGGTCGGCGAGGTCGCGCCCCGCCAGCGCCTCCAGCGTCAGCAGCGCCGAGGCGATCCCGTCGCCCGACGGGACGAAGCCCATGTCGATGATGTGGCCCGACTGCTCGCCGCCGAGGCTCCAGCCGCGCTCGCGCAGCTCCTCGAGCACGTAGCGGTCGCCGACGGCCGTCGTCGCGACGTGCACGCCGGCCCGCTGCATCGCGGTGTGGAAGCCGTAGTTCGTCATCACCGTCACGACGACGCCCGCTCCCGGCAGGCGATCCTCCGCGCGCAGGTGCAGCGTCGCGAGCGCGACGAGCACGTCGCCGTCGACGACGGTGCCCTCGCGATCGACCGCAAGCAGCCGGTCGCCGTCGCCGTCGAAGGCGAATCCGACGCCGTGGCCGCCGTCACGCATCGCCGCGATGATCGCCTCCATGTGCGTCGAGCCGCAGCCGTCGTTGATGTTGCGCCCGTCGGGCGAGTCGGCGAGCACGGTGACGGTCGCGCCCAGGCGACGGAAGATCTCGGGCGCGGCGCGGTACGTCGAGCCGTTGGCGCAGTCGAGCACGACGTCGACACCGTCCAGCGACAGGTTCGCGAAGCGCTCCTGCAGCGCGCGGAGGTAGTCCTCGGTCGTGCCGTGCAGGTCGCTGATCGCGCCGATGCGACCGGGCGGCCCGGTCGGCGGCCCGGCCTCCAGCCGCCGCTCGATCGCCAGCTCGGTCGCGTCGGACAGCTTGAAGCCGTCGGCGCCGAAGAACTTGATGCCGTTGTCGGCGAACGGGTTGTGCGACGCCGAGATGACGGCCGCGAGGTCGAAGCCGTAACGGCCGATCAGCAGCGGCGCGGCGGGCGTCGGCAGGACGCCGCCGAGCAGCACGTCGCCGCCCGCCGAGGCGATCCCGGCGGCCAGTGCGGCCTCGAGCATCGGCCCTGACTCGCGGGTGTCGCGGATGACGAGCACGCGCGGGTGCTCGCCGGCGACCTCGCGCGTCGCGGCCGCGCCGAGCGCGAGCGCCAGCTCGGCTGTCAGCGCCTCACCGGCGACGCCTCGGACACCATCGGTGCCGAAGAGCTTGCGCACGAAGTCGTCGCGAGTCGGCGGCGCGCTAGCGCTTGGAGAACTGCGGCTTCTTGCGGGCCTTCTTCAGACCGGCCTTCTTGCGTTCCTTGACGCGCGCGTCGCGCGTGAGGAAGCCGCGGCGCTTGAGCTCGCCGCGCAGGTTCGGGTCGGCCTCCAGCAGCGCGCGCGAGATCCCGTGGCGCAGCGCGCCGGCCTGGGAGCTGACGCCGCCGCCGTGCACGCGCACGATGACGTCCATCCGGTCGTCGTAGCCGACGGCCTCCAGCGGCTGGCGGATGTTGCGGCCCAGCGACGGGCGCGGGAAGAACGTGTCCAGCGGCTTGCCGTTGACCGTATAGGCGCCGTTGCCGGGCTTGAGGATCACGCGGGCGACGGCGGTCTTGCGCTTGCCGGTGGCGCGGTAGCGCGCGCCCGAGGCGAGGTCGATGACGGCGGCGACGGGCTGCTCGTCCTGGCGGTCCTCCTCGGCGGCGAGGGCCTCGGCGAGCTCGTACTCGTCCATCTCCTCGCGGGCGAGGGGATCGGCGCCCTCGGCGACGATGTCGACCTCGAGGTCCGCGCCGGGAATGGCGGGCTTGACGCGCGGAGTGGGCTCCTCGTCGTCGTCCTCGTCGGCATCCTGCGCCGGCTCGGGCTCGGCGGAGGCCGCGGCGGCAGGCTCTTCGGCGGGGGCGGAGGCGTCGGCCGCCGGAGCGTCGGCGGCAGGCTCGTCGGGGCGGGCGGAGGCGTCGGCCTCCGGAGTGTCGGCCGCGGGCTCCTGCGCCTCGGGCGGCTCGGCGCTCTCGTCGATCACGAGGAAAGCTCCATCGGTTGCGGTTGTTGGGCCTGGTGGGGATGCTCCGGCCCGGCGTAGATCTTCAGCTTCGTCAGCTGCTTGCGGGCGAGGCGGTTGCGCGGCAGCATGCCCTTGACGGCGAGGCGCAGCACCTCCTCGGGACGGCGCTCGAGCATGTCGTTGAGCGTCCGCGTCTTCAGGCCGCCGGGGTAGCCGGAGTGGCGGTAGTACATCTTGCTCGCGCGTTTGTTGCCGGTGACCGCGATCTTCTCGGCGTTGACGACGACGACGAAGTCGCCGGTGTCGACGTGCGGCGTGTACGTCGGCTTGCGCTTGCCGCGCAGGGCGTCGGCGATCTGGGTCGCGAGGCGTCCGAGCGTCTGCCCGGTGGCGTCGACAACGAGCCAGTTGCGCTCGCGGTCGTTGGCGTTGGCTACGTAGGTCTTCATGGCGTCAAGGCGCCACGCGGCTCTCCGCGCGGCGGCCATCAGCATAGGACATCGCAAACGGGCGTGAGATGAGGGCTCACGCTCGCGGATGCGTGCGACGCCTACAGCCGACAGCGCCTCCCGGCGCCGCCGAAGCCGGCGGCGAGCGCGCGCGTGTTGAAGCGAAGCGAACCGAGGTAGGTCGCCCCCGGGCTGCCGGCCGCACCCAGCGTGTCGGCGTACAGCGCGGGCCCCACCTTCGCGCCGGCCTCGCGCGCGATCGCCCGCGCCAGCCTCGGGCTGGCGTTGCCCTGCGGGAAGATCGTCGTGACGCCGGCCGCACGGATCGTGCGCGCGAGCCGGGCGACGTCGCCGGCCGATGCCTGCGCCTGCGTCGAGAGCGCCGGGATGACCGTCCCGACGACCTCGATCTCGTAGCGGTCGGCGTAGTAGCCGAGTGCGTCGTGGTCGGTGACGAGCCTGCGGTCCGCCGCGGGAAGCGCGCGCATGCAGGAGGCGATCGCGCGGTCCAGGGCGCGCAACCTCTTGATGTAGGCGCTCGCGTTGGCGCTGTACTCCTCGCGCCCGGCGGCGTCGGCGGCGATCAGCGCGTCGCGGATCCGCCCCACGGCGAGGATCGCGTTACGCGGGTCCTGCCACCAGTGCGGGTCGACCTCGCCCGCGCCCCGGCGCGCCTTCACGGCGTCGATCAGCGTCACGGCCTCGGCGTCTGAGCCGGCGTTCTGCAGCACCCCGTCGAGCCACTCGTCCAGGTCACCGCCCGAGCGCAGGACGACGGCCGCTCCGCTGACCGCCTTGACGTCGCTCGGGCGGGGCTCGTAGTCGTGCGGGTCGGAGTTGGGCTGGAGCAGCTGGCGCACGCCGGCGCGCCGGCCGGCGACCGCGCGGGCGAGGTCGGCGACCTGCGTGGTGGTCGCGACGACGCTGGCGGCGCCCGTCACACCTCCCGTGTCGCCGTCGCCCGAGCCGCAGGCGACGAGCGCTGCGGCGGCCGCCGCCGCGGCGAGGCATGGACGCACGAGGATCACGTCACCACACTAGCAAGAATGATTCTTGTTTGCGTTAGCTGAGGGACGGCTGACGCTCCCGGCGTCGTGTGGCGACTTTCTGAGCCTGAGCCTCACAAAATCGCCACACCCCCCGCTGCCCGGCCGGCAGCCTAGGCCGCCGACGGAACGCTGCGCGCGGGCTTCTGGCGGTCGGCGGCGCCGTTGCCGCCGACCGCGACGGAGGCCTTGGCCGTCACGAGGTGGTAGAGGATCAGCACCTGGGTGATCGCGAGCGATTCGGAGCGGTGGCCCTCGTCGCTGCCGACGGTGAAGACGCCGAGCCTCTCCGTGCGCATGTGGCGGGCGAAGTGCATCTTCTCCCAGATCGCCTCCTCGATCGCGGCGCCGCGATCGCGATCGACGGTGCCCGGGATCGTCAGGCAGCGCTCCGACGCGCGCTGCTCGAGCGTGATGCCGTCGGCGCCGTCCTCGTCGAGCATGACCGAGAGGTCGGGATGCGGCAGGCCGTCGCGCAGCGTCAGCACGGCGTCGAGGTGATCGGCGTCGGCGGCGGCGCCGGGCTGGAATGAGACGACGAGGTCCGCACGCGCCTTCTGCGGGCGGATGTGGGCCTCCGAGTCGGGCTCGCGGCGGTCGAGCTCCTCGAGCACCTGCTGCTCGGTGTAGCCGCGCTTGGTGCTGTCGCGCTTGATCTTCCACTCGCGGCGCAGCTCCTCCGGTGGCGCCAGATACACGCGCACGTCGAACTGCGAGCTCAGCTGCGACGTGTGGTAGCCGAGCAGGCCCTCGACCACGACGAACGGCTTCGGCTCGACGTACTCGGGGCGCCCGAACCTGCCGTCGCCGTGGCCGTAGACGGGCTTGAGGATCGGCTCACCACGGCGCAGGTGCCCGAGGTGCTGCTCGATCACGTCCATGTGGTTGCACTCGGGGTCCAGCGGGGTGATCCCCCGCTGCGCGCGCTCCTCGCGGTCATAGCGGTGGTAGTCGTCCATCCCGATGTGGGTGACGTTCTCCCGCCCGAGGATCTCGACGAGTCCCTTGGTGATCGTCGTCTTCCCGGTTGCCGAGTCGCCGACGACGCCGAGGATGATCGGGCGTGCCATGTGTCGCTCTCCCCTGTCGCCTCTGTTTCGAAGTGGCGGAACCTTAGCGGTCACGCGCCGGCGGCACCGGCTCGCCCGGCGAGCCGCGCCGACGCGGGATCCCGCGGTCTGCGAGCGTGGCGGGAATCCTCGCTCAGGCCGGTCGCAGCGGGCGCCGCAGCGGCGCCGCGACCCACAGCAGCGCTGCCAGCAGCGCCGCCGTTCCGAGCAGCGCCGGGACGACGCCGATCGTCCCGATCTCGCGCACGAGGTTCGCCTGCCAGGGCGCCAGGTAGCGGCGGTAGTCCCCGCCGCGTGCGGCGCGATCGGTCGCCGCGTCGATCGAGCGCTCGGTCAGCTGCGGCAGCTCGCGGTACTGGCGCACGAGCTGCGGCCCGTCGGTTCCCGGCTGCTGGTCGAGCAGCTGCGTCCCGGCGGGCGCCAGCACCGCGGAGAACGACAGGACGAAGCCGATCCCGAACAGCGCGGCGGCGAGCCGCCGGCGGCGGGCGCTCGCGCCGATCCACGGCGCCACCGCGACGAGCACGACGGCAACACCGGGGATCAGCAGCCGTGGCCCCCAGCTCCAGCCGCCCATCCACGACCACCACGTCGCCGCGAGCACGAACGTCGCGCCGAAGAGCGCGAGCAGCAGCGCCGTGATCGCGCGGTCGCGGCGCCACAGCGCGACGAGGGCGAGCGGGACGAGGACGATCGCCGGCGCGAACAGGACGACGGACTTCTCCGGTGAGAGGAGCAGCCCGCCGGCGCCCTCGAGCAGCGGCGTCGTGAAGCCCGGATCGGCGGGCGGGCGGTAGCCGAACTCGAGCGCGTCGCGGAAGCGGTAGACGTTGTAGGCGAGCGTCACGAGCGCCGCGACGGCCAGCGGCGGGAGCGTGCGGACGATCGCGGCGACGCCGTCGCCGCGCAGCAGCAGGTAGCCGAAGAGCAGCGGCGCGAAGGCCGCCGACTGGGGACGGGCGAGGACGGCCAGCGCCAGTGCGCCGCCGGCCTGCAGCTGCCGGCCGGCGAGCGCGCGCTCGACCATGACGACGAGGCCGAGCGCCACGAGTGGCTCGGTGAAGAAGTCGCGCCCGTAGGGCAGGACGTAGGTGCCGAGCACCGTCCCGGCGGCGACGAGGCCGGCGGCCGCGCGCGGCGCGCCGAGCCGGCGGCCGAGGAGATAGAGCGCGCCGGCGAGGGCGCCCGCGATGAGCGGCATGAGCGACGCTGCGGCGGCGGCCTCGACGAGCCCGACGCGACCGGTGATCGCGGCCACGGGCTGCGCCAGCGCGACCGGCACGACGGCCAGCAGCGGCAGCAGGATGCCGTACTTCGAGTAGTGCGTGACGCCGTCGTGGCCCGGCACGCCGAGCGCGGGCGGCACGGCCAGCGAACCGTCGTGGACGATCGACTGCGCGACCGCCAGCATCGAGCTGCCGTCGAGGACCGTGACCTGCGCCTGCCCGACGAGCAGGAGAAAGAGGGCCACAGCGCCGCTCAGACGCACCGCGAGGCCGCGGTCGTCGCGCGCAGCATTCATCGCGGGCGAATGTACCCAAAGCCGTCGGGCCCCGGCCCTTCCGCTTCAATGGCGCGATCGGCGTCTCGTTCCTCATCCCCGCGTACAACGAGGCGGCGACGATCGGCGAGGTCCTGCGGCGCATCGACGCGCTCGGCCTCGACGCGCAGATCGTCGTCGTCGACGACGGCTCGACCGACGCGACGGCGGCGATCGTCGAGGCGTACGCCGACGGGCGCCCGCACGTCGAGCTGCTGCGCCAGCCCAATCGCGGCAAGGGGTCGGCGGTGCGCCTGGCGGCGACGCGGATGACCGAGGAGATCGCGGTCATCCAGGACGCCGACATGGAGTACGACCCTGCCGACGTCGTCGATCTCATCGCTCCGATCCAGCGCGGCGTCGCCGACGTCGTCTACGGCTCGCGGCTGAGCGGCGGCGCGCCGCAGCGGGCGTACCTGTTCTGGCATCTGATCGGCAACCGCTTCCTGTCGCTGCTGACCGGCGTGCTGTTCAACACGACGCTCAGCGACATGGAGACCGGCTACAAGGCGTTTCGCGCCGACGTGCTGCGCTCGCTGCGCCTCACGCAGGACGACTTCGCGATCGAGCCGGAGATCACCGGCGAGGTCTGCCGGCGCAAGCTGCGCATCTACGAGATGCCGATCGCCTACTACGGGCGTACGTACGCCGAGGGCAAGAACATCACCTGGCGCGACGGCTTCAAGGCGATCCGCGTGCTCGTCCAGGTCCGCCTGCGACGACGGTGAGCGAGCGTCCCGGCCTGCGGCCGCTGCTCGTGGCGGTCAGCCTGGTCGTCACGGTGGTGTGCATGTACTTCGCCGTCCGCGGCGTCGCGCTGGCCGACGCCGCCGACGCACTGCGCGACAGCGAGCTGCTCTGGCTCGTGCCGACGGTGCCGGTCTTCGCCCTGGCGGTCTCCCTGCGCGCGCTGCGCTGGTGGTCGCTGTTCGCCGCCCAGCAGCGCCCGCCGTTGCGTGCCGTCTCCTACGCGCTGCTGATCGGCTACTTCTTCAACAACATCCTGCCTGCGCGCGCGGGCGAGGCGGCGCGCGTGATCGCGCTGCACAGGCGTGCCTCGACGGCAAAGGCGGAGGCCGCGGGAACGGTCGTCGTCGAGCGGCTCTTCGACCTGCTCGCGCTGCTGATCTTGCTGTTCGCCTGCTACCCGTGGCTGCCGGAGATCTCGTGGCTGCGGGCGGCGGCGGTCTTCGGCGCCGTCGTGGTCGGCGTGCTGCTGACGCTCGCGTTCGTCGTGGTCCGCTACGACGAGCGGGCGATCCACTGGCTGCTGTCGCCGCTGCGGCGCGTCAGGCGCGAGGGTGTCGCCGAGCGCCTGGAGGCGGCGGCGGTCAACGCCACGCGCGGTCTCGTCGCGCTGCGCACGCCGCGGATCGCGCTGCGCGGGATGCTGCTGACGATCGCGTCGTGGGCGACGCTGGGCGTCTCGTACACGATCCTCACCAACGCCTTCTCGTTCGACGTGCCGCTCGTCGCCGGGATGCTCGTGACCGTCGCGATCAACCTCTCGCTCGTGCTGCCCGCGTCCCCCGCGGCGCTCGGCGTCTTCGAGGCGGCGACCGTGATCGCGCTGCGCGCCTTCGACGTGCCGCACGCCGAGGCGCTCTCCTACGCGCTCGTCCTGCACCTGCTCAACCTCGTGCCGTTCCTCGTGATCGGTGGGCTGCTGCTCGGGCCCGGCGCGCTGCGCCGGCGCGGGTAGCGAGGGGGCGGCGGCCGGTCTGCGACATCATCCCGGGATGGTCGACGAACCCAAGCGACGGACGACGGCGCCGCCGACGAACCTGCGCGAGGCAGTCGGAGGTCCGCTCGGGATGGCCGAGACCTCGCTGCCGGCGGTGGCGTTCGTCGTCGCCTACACCGCGTCGGGCTCGGACACGAACACGGCCGCGATCGTCGCCGTCGCCCTCGCGCTCGCCCTGTCGCTCGCACGGATCGTCAAGCGCGAGTCGCCGATCTACGCGCTGTCGGGGCTCATCGGCGTGGCGTTCGCGGCGTTCATCGCGACGCGCAGCGGTCGCGCCGAGAACTTCTTCCTCCCCGGCCTGCTGGCGAACGCCGCGTACGCGGCGGCGTTCGTCGTCTCGCTCGCCGTGCGCCGGCCGCTCGTCGGCGTGATCGTCGCCTCGCTGGACGGCGAGGGCAGCGAGTGGCGCAGCGATCCGCTGCGCATGCGGGCGTTCGTCCGCGCGACGTGGCTGTGGGCCGCGCTGTTCGGCCTGCGGCTGCTCGTGCAGCTGCCGCTGTACCTCGCCGGCGCCGTGGTCGCACTCGGCGTCGTGAAGACGGCGATGGGGGTGCCGCTCTTCGCCTTTGGCATGTGGCTGACGTGGCTGCTCGTGCGGCGCCACCGCGTGCCGGCGACGCCGGCGCAGGCCTGAGCGACCGGCCGCGGCCGGGGAAGTTGCGCGGGCGCTTCGGCACCGGCGCCGGCGTCTATGTCGAGTTGACCGCGGATATCGAGGTCAAAGCGCCACAGGCGCGTCGCCCTGGCGTCACCCCGCCACGTGCCGCAGGATGAGCTGCGCCACCGCGTCGGGCCGGTCGAGCGCGAGCAGGTGGCCGGCCCGCGGGATCTGCTGCAGGCTCGCGCGCGGCAGCTCGCGGCGCAGGCGCTCGGCCACTTGACGGAAGTCGGCGACGTCGCGGTCGCCGATCGCGATCGCCGTCCGGACGCCGATCGTGCCCAGCCGCTCGGAGACCGGCGGGTCGAGCTCGTCGGACTCGGCGCGCTCGCGCAGTTGCAGATCGAACGCGGCGCGCTGCATCTCGGCGACCAGCGAGCGGACGTCGTCGGTGCTCTCGCGCGCCCACATCCTGACGTTGATCTCGACGGCGTCGTCGATCCGTCCGACCGCGATCGCCTGCTCCTCGGCCAGGGCGAAGGCGAGCAGCTGCGGTGAGGGCTCGATGTCCGGCAGCGCCGGCGCGAGCAGCACGAGCGACGCGACGCGCGCCGGATCGGCAACCGCCAGCTCGAGCGCCACGAGACCGCCGAAGGACGCGCCGACGACGTGCGCCCGCGCGATGCCGAGCGCGTCCAGCAGACCGGCGAGATCGCGGGCCGGGACGAAGCCCCCCGGCATCGAGCGCGTCCGTCCGAAGCCGCGCATGTCGAAGCGCACGACATGATGGGACGCTGTGAGCGCGGGTAGCAGTGGCTCCCACATGCGCGCGTCGGCGACACCAGCGTGGACGAGCACCACCGACGGCCCTTCGCCCTCCGACCACCACGCGATCCGCGCGCCGGCGACGTCGGCGATGCCATGGTCGGACATTGCGCGCCACCGTACCCCGATCGGGCGATGACGCCGCGATGCGGGTCATGAGCCGCAAGCGCCGGTTGCCGATCGCCGGCATGTCGCTGCTCGCCTCGCTGCTCTGCGGCGCGGCGCCGGCGACGGCCTGCGATGTCGGCAAGACGGTGCGCGCGCATGCGGCCGGCCCCGGCCGCGCGCCCCTGGTCGTCGGCGACTCGACGATGCTGCTCGCCGCCGGGCACCTCGCGGCGCGCGGCATCGAGGCCGACGCCCGCGGCTGCCGGCCCCTCGCCAGGGGCGTCGAGCTGCTCGCCGCGCGCCGGCGCGCCGGGACGCTGCCGCAGGTGGCGGTGCTTGCGCTCGGCTCCAACGGCGCGATCGGCGGCGCGCAGATCGCGCGCGCGTTGCGGGTCGTCGGGCCGGCGCGCGTGCTCGGGCTCGTGACGCCGGCGCGCGCCGGCTCGGGCTCGGCCGGCGCGATGCGCCGCGCCGCGCGCCGCCATCCCGGCCGCGTCGTGCTGATCGACTGGATGCGCTACAGCCGCGGGCGCAGCGGCGTCTTCGCGGGCGACGGGCTGCACGTCAGCGACCGCGGCGCGCGCCTGTTCGCGCGCTACGTGCGCCGCCGCCTGGAGCCGTTCTTCGCGCCGCACAGCCTGCGCGTCCCCGACCACGCGGCGCACGCCAAGGCGTGCGGGACAACGCGCGGGCTCGCCGTGCTCGTCGTCCGCGGCAGATCGCGCGTGAGCTGCGGCCGCGCCCGCGAGCTCGCCCGCGCACGAGCGCTCGCCGGAATCCCCGGGTGGCGCTACTACGACTGGCGCCGCAGCGGGCGCCGCCCGTGGAGCGCGGTCTACGTCCGCGCCGACCGCAGGATCATCGTGGCGACGCGGCCTAGGTCACGGTGACGCGAACGGTCGCGGCCTGCGATACGGGGGCAGGTGGCGAGAGCGCGAGACGCGCTTCGTCGTCCCGTCGGACCAGCGCCCGGCGCAGCGCCCGCCGGGGATGCGGGCGAGCCGCCTGCCGGGTTTGGAGCAACCGGCGTACGGGTCGCAGCAGGCGATCGGGAAGCTGTCGCGGCGGATGCCGACGATCTGCCCGGTGCCCAGCCCTACGGCGTCGACGAGCGCGTCGGCCTCGTCGCCCGCGGCCGCGATCGCGGCCGGCATGGCGCCGATCCGCGCGGCGCGCAGCGCGCGGTCGATCGTCGCGTCGCTCCTGCGGGCGGGCGCCACGACCTTGGCCTGCGGGGAGGCGGTGGCGACGACGGTGCCGGTTGCCGATCGGCCGGCTGAACGGGCGGCGGGCCGCCGCTCGCGAGCGCGAGGCGGGCGGCGAGCGATGACCGCGCGGCGGCCGCCGTGAGCGTGACTCCAGAGCGCCTGATGCATGGACGGCAGGCGGCGCGGCGGCGCCTGTCCCGGCTCGTGGCCGGTTCCACGGCCTACGCGCACGGGCGGCGCGGCGGCGCCGGTCCCGGCGCGTGGCCGGTTGCAGGGCCTACGCGTGAAAGCCGGCGAGCTCGCCGGCCCGGCCGCGCAGCTCGCGGCGGGTCGCGGCGTCGAGCCGCTCGAACGCGTGCAGGTCGATCCTGCCATCGCGGTACCGCCACGTCCCCGCGACGCTGCCGTCGACGAGGAAGACGGCGGCGGAGTGCGGGTTGCGCACGTGGAAGATCCTGCGCCGGTGCTGCTCGGGCAGGATCCCTGCGCGGCGCGCGTGGACGAGCAGCGTCGCATCCCACGTCGGCAGGAAGCGCACCCCGATCGGGTGCTCGGGATCGGGCAGCGGGGCGCGGGGCACGTCGAGCAGCTGCTTGCCGTCCTCGCTGCGGAAGCGGCGCAGCTTCAGGCGCTTCAAGGCGGGCGCCAGCTCGCGCCGCGGCAGGCCCGTGTAGGACGCGACGTCGGCGATCGAGGCGGGCCCGAAGCCGGCGAGGTAGCTGCGCACCAGCCGCGCGGCGGCCTCCTCGGCGCCGATCGCCGGTGGCGGTCCGACCCACTCATCGGCCGCGGCGAACAGGTCGGCGCGGCGGCGCTCCCAGGTGCCGGCGGGCGGCACGCGCACGAGATCGACCCACAGGCCGACGCCGGTCGCGTGCGGCTTGCCGACGAGCGCGTCGAGCTCCCTGCGGCTGATCTGGCCGTGCTCGGCGAGATGCCGGCGCACGCGCCCGGCGAGCTGCTCGAGCTGCGCCGCCGTCGCGCCCTTGCTCATCCCGCGCAGCCACAGCTCGCGCCGCGCCGTGCGCGTCGCGAGGGCAAACGGCCAGAAGTCGCGCTTGGCGACCAGGTGGATCGTGACCCGCATGAGCGTCGCCTGCACCACGGCGCGCTGTTGCAGCGCCCGTGTCAGCGCGCCGCGCTCGAGGTCGCGCATCCGCGACCACAGCCCGACGTACATCGATGGCGCGTACTGCGCCTGGATGCCGCCGATCGCCTGCAGCGCCCTGGCGATCGATCCGGTGGCGGGCTCGAGCAGGTGCTGGCGGGCGAGCACGGCCCGGTTGAGCTCGCGCGTGGTGAGGATGCGCTCGGCCACCTGCGGGAGAGCTCAGCGCTGCCGCGTCCGGTCGCGGACGAGCCTGAGCAGCGCGGCCGGCAGCGCGGCGGGCGGCGCTGCCGCGAGCGGCATCGGCACCCGCGGGCAGCGTGCGAGAACGAACGACGCCGCCATCGAGGCACGCCCCGCCGAGATCAGCGCCGGCCTGCCGGCAGCCGCGCTACTCCCACTCGATCGTCCCCGGCGGCTTGGACGTGATGTCCAGCACGACGCGGTTGACGTCGCGCAGCTCGTTGATCATCCGCGACGCGATCTGCTCGAGCAGGTCGTAGGGCAGGCGCGCCCAGTCGGCGGTCATCGCGTCGTCGGAGGTGACGGCGCGGATGACGACGACGCTTCCGTACGTGCGCTCGTCGCCCTGCACGCCGACCGTGCGGATGTCCGGCAGCACGCAGAACGACTGCCAGAGGTCGCGGTACAGGCCGGCGCCGCGGATCTCGTCCTGCAGGATGTAGTCGCACTCGCGCAGCAGGTCCAGGCGCTCCTTGGTCGCCTCGCCGCCGACGATCCGGATCGCCAGGCCGGGGCCGGGGAACGGCTGGCGCCAGACGAGGCGCTCGGGCAGGCCGAGCTCGGCGCCGACGGCGCGGACCTCGTCCTTGAACAGCGCCCGCAGCGGCTCGACGAGCTCGAACTGCAGGTCGTCGGGCAGGCCGCCGACGTTGTGGTGGGACTTGATCGTCGCCGCGCCGGTGCCGCCGCCGGACTCGATCACGTCGGAGTACAGGGTGCCCTGCACGAGGTAGCGGGCGTCGCCGAGCTTTGCCGCCTCCTCCTCGAAGACGCGGATGAACTCGCGACCGATCGCCTTGCGCTTGGTCTCGGGATCGCTGACGCCGGCGAGCCGCTCGAGGAAGCGCTGCTCGGCGTCGACGGCGACGAGCGGCACCTTGAAGTGGTCGCGGAAGGCGGCGATCACCTGCTCGCCCTCGTTCTTTCGCATCAGCCCGTGGTCGACGAAGACGCACGTGAGCTGGTCGCCGATCGCGCGGTGCACGAGCAGCGCGGCCACGCTGGAGTCGACCCCGCCGCTGAGCCCGCAGATCACCCTGCCGTCGCCGACCTGCGCGCGGATCCGGGCGATCTGCTCGGAGACGATGCTCTCGGGCGACCACGACCGGTCGGCCTCGCAGATCTCGGCCAGGAAGCGCTCGAGGATCGTCTGGCCGTACGGGGTGTGGACGACCTCGGGATGGAACTGGATGCCGTAGATGCCGCGCTCGACGGACTCCAGCGCGGCGACGGGCGAGCCGGTCGACGAGGCCAGCGCCGTGAACCCCGGGGGCGGCTCGAAGACCGTGTCGCGGTGCGACATCCAGCACGTCTGATCGGTCGGCAGCCCGGCGAAGAGGCGCCCATGCTCGCGCACGGTCAGCTCCGAGCGTCCGAACTCGCCGACCTCCGCGCCCTCCACCTTGCCGCCGAGTGCGAGCGCGAGCAGCTGCATGCCGTAGCAGATGCCGAGCACCGGGATGCCGAGCTCGAGCAGCTCGCGCTCCAGGCGCGGCGCGCCCGGCGCGTAGACCGACGCCGGCCCCCCCGACAGGATCAGGCCCTTGGGCTTGCGCCGCCGGACCTCCGCCGCGCCGACGTGGTGGGGCAGCAGCTCGCTGAAGACGCCCAGCTCGCGGACGCGGCGGGCGATCAGCTGCGAGTACTGGCCGCCGTAGTCGAGCACGACGACCTCGTCGACGGCGCGCGGCGCCGTGATCTCGCGAACATCCTCCTCCACCAGCTCGGTGGCGGCGGTCGCGCTCGTCACGACGCCGTCGCTCATGACCGGATCCCCCTCCCGGGCCTCACGCCGGCCACGGGCGGGTGGCGGCGCGCGATCATGCGTTCTGCGTGAGGGCCGGCTCCTTGTGCGCGCCGTTGCCGTTGGCCGGCTCCGACGGCGGCCGCGAGGCCGCGGCGCCGCCGCGTGCCCCCATGCCGACACCCTGCGCGGTCTGCAGCTGCTTTCCCTCGGTCTGCAGCGCCGGGGCGATCATCAGCTCGGCGCGGTTGAACTCCGCGATGTCCTTGTAGCCGCATGTCGCCATCGAGGTGCGCAGGCCGCCCATCAGGTTGAACGTGCCGTCGTTCTCGTGCGCGGGGCCGGTCAGGATCTCCTCCAGCGAGCCGTTCTGCACCGTCTTGACGCGCGCCCCGCGCGGCAGCGTGGGGTGGAACGTCGCCATCCCCCAGTGAAAGCCGCGGCCGGGAGCCTCGTAGGCGCGCGCCAGCGGCGACCCGATCATGACGGCGTCGGCGCCGCACGCGATCGCCTTGGAGACGTCGCCGCCGTTGCGCATCCCGCCGTCGGCGATGACCTGGCAGTACTCGCCGGTCTCGAGCATGTGCTGGGAGCGGGCGCCCGCGACGTCGGCGATCGCCGTCGCCTGCGGGACGCCGATGCCGAGCACGCCGCGCGTCGTGCAGGCAGCGCCGGGACCGACGCCGACGAGCACGCCGGCCGCGCCCGTGCGCATCAGGTGAAGGGCGGTGTGGTAGCTCGCGCAGCCGCCGACGACCACCGGGAGCGGCACCTCGCGGATGAACTCCTTGAGGTTCAGCGGCGGCCGCGACTCGTCGCTGGAGACGTGCTCGGCGGAGACGACGGTGCCCTGGATGACGAGGATGTCGACGCCCGCCTCGAGCGCGATCTCGTAGTACGAGCGCACGCGCTGCGGCGTCAGCGATACCGCGACGACGACGCCCTGCTCCTTGATCTCGGCGATCCGCTGCTTGATCAGGTGCGGCAGGACGGGGGCCTGGTAGATCTCCTGCATCTCGCGCGTCGCCGCCTCGCGCGGCAGCTGCGCGATCCGCTCGAGCTGCTCGTCGGCGTCCTCGTAGCGCGTGAAGATGCCCTCGAGGTTCAGCACCGCGAGGCCGCCGAGCTTGCCGATCAGCCCGGCTGTCCTCGGCGACACGACGCCGTCCATCGCGGAGGCGAGCAGCGGAAGGTCGAAGCGGTAGTCGCCGAGCTTCCACGAGATGTCGACGTCGTCAGGGTCGCGCGTGCGCCGGGACGGCACGATCGCGATGTCGTCGAAGCCGTATGCACGGCGGGCCTTCTTCCCTCGGCCGATCTCAATCTCCATTTGCGAATCCTAGGCGTGTGGGCGGACAAGACGACCCCGCCGAGGCGGGGTCGGGAACAGCGAAATCCGCTATTTGCGGGGCGGCGAGAACCAGGGTTCGAGCTTAGCAGCGGGTTTATGAACCCCGGCCTCGCCGCGCCCCGATCCACATCGCCGCACGGGCGCCACGGCGATCTGGCGGCAGCTGCCGGTCAGACCGTCACGCTCGCGCTGCAGACCTGCCCCGAGCGGCTCGTCGCCCGCGCGGTGATCCTGTCGGGACCGGCGGCGTTGGCGATCCGCCGCTCGACGCTGAAGGAGCCACTCGGCGCCCGCGTCGTCGCCGTCGTCGAGGCGACGCGGACGCCGTTGCGACGGATCGTCACCTTCCACGCGACGCCGTTGCGGTTCTGGTCGACCTCGAACTCCGTCTCGATGCGGCCGTCGTCGTGCTTGGCCTTGATCTTCGCGGTGGCCCTGCCGGTGCAGCGGCCCGTCACCCGCTTGGCGCGGTCGCCGCGACGCGCGACGCCGTTGCGCGAGTTGCCGCCGTCGTCGTCGCGCGAGCTGCTGTCGCGCAGCCCGCCGTTGTCGTCGGCGGCGTCAGGGGCGTCGTCTGCGCCGTTGCCGGCGAGCGCCGCCGCGGGCGCCAGCGCGGTGACGACGAGGACTAGGCTCAGGGCGATGGCTCGGGAGGTCTTCATGGCTTGCTCCAATCGGGAAGGCATGCGTTGACGACACTGTCGGCGCGAGGCGGTCCGGGCCGCAATGGGACTTAGGTCGCAGCGCCGGCAGGACCCCGCGCCGCTGCGCGCACAGCGCACGACGAGGGCGCCGCCGCGCGTCGATGCCGCCGTCGCGCGCTTCATGCTCGGCAGCCTCGCGGCGATCGCCGTCATCGTCGTCGGCGGATTCTTCGCGCTGCGCGACGTCGCCCTCGAGGAGGCCGAGAACGACACACGCGATCGCGTCCGGGCGGAAGCACGGCTCGTCGAGGCCGCCGGGCTGAGCGACGGCATCATGCGCGGCGACCGCGAAGCGATCCGCCGGCTCGACGACCTCGTCCAGGCCCAGGTGATCGGCGGCTCGATCGTGCGCGTCAAGCTCTGGACGAAGGACGGCACGATCCTGTACTCCGACGAGCCCGCGCTGATCGGCAGCCGCTTCGCGCTCGGCGAGGACGAGCGCGAGCTCTTCGAGACCGGCGGCGCGGAGGCCGAGCTGAGCGACCTGCGCAGACCGGAGAACCGCTTCGAGCGCCCGCAGGGAAAGCTGCTCGAGGCGCACACGACGATCCGCGCACCGGACGGCACCCAGCTGCTGTTCGAGATCTACGAGCGCTTCAGCGCGGTGAACGCAAGCAGCCGCCGGCTGCTGACCGCGCTCGCACCGCCGCTGATCGGCGGGCTCGTCGTGCTCGCGCTGTTCCAGCTGCCGCTCGCATGGTCGCTGGCGCGGCACCTGCAGCGCGGTCATCGCGAGCGCGAGACGCTGCTCGCCAACGCCGTCGAGGCCTCGGCGCAGGAGCGCCGCCGGATCGCGGCCGACCTGCACGACGGCGTCGTCCAGGACCTGGCCGGAGTCGCGTTCGGCCTCGCCCCGCTCGCTGCCGAGGCAGAGGCGCGCGGAGACGTCGCGCAGTCGGCCGCGCTGCGCGAGGCGACCGGGACGCTGCGCCAGGGCGTGCGCGCGCTGCGCACGCTGCTCGTCGAGATCCACCCGCCCAACCTCGAGTCGGCCGGCCTGCGAGTGGCGCTCAGCGACCTGCTGAGCCCGCTCGCGGCGGCGGGCGTCGCGACCTCGCTGGAGGTCGACGAGCCGTCCGAGGACGGCGCCGGTGAGCACGACGAGCTGGTCTACCGCGTCGCACGCGAGGCGATCCGCAATGCGCAGACCCATGCCGGGGCGTCCTCCGTGCGCGTCGCCGTCACGCGCGCGCAGGGCGTGACGCGGCTCGTCGTCGCCGACGACGGCGCCGGTTTCTCTGCGCAGCGGCGCGCCGAGCGCGCGGCGCAGGGCCACCTCGGCCTGACGCTGCTGGAGGCGATCGCCGAGCAGGCGGGAGGACGGCTGGCCGTGCGGTCGGCGCCGGAAACCGGCACGATCGTCGAGATGGAGCTGCCGGCGCGATGATCCGGGTGCTGCTCGCCGACGACCACGGCGTCATCCGCGACGGCCTCGGCAGGCTGATCGCGGCGCTTGACGACGTCGAGCTCGTCGCTGTCGCGGCCGACGGCGCGGAGGCGGTCGAGCAGTGCGCGCGCGCCCGGCCCGACGTCGTCCTGATGGACCTCGACATGCCCGTCGTCGACGGCATCGAGGCGACGAGGAGGATCGTCGCCCGGCAGCCGGGCACCGCCGTGCTCGTGCTGACGTCGTTCTCGGACCGGCCGCGGATCATCGGAGCGCTCGAAGCGGGCGCGTGCGGCTACCTGCTCAAGGACGTCGATGCCGAGGAGGTCGCGGAGGGAATCCGCGCGGCGGCGCGCGGCGAGTCGCCGCTCGACCCGCGCGCCGCGCGGACGATCATCGACGCGCGAACGGCGCCCGACCCGCTCGCCGGGCTCTCCGAGCGCGAGCGCGAGGTGCTCGCGCTGCTCGTCGAGGGGCTTCCGAACAAGCTCATCGCGCTGCGGCTGCGGATCAGCGAGAAGACCGTCAAGTCGCACCTCACGCGGATCTTCCGCGAGCTCGGCGTGACCGACCGCACGCAGGCGGCGCTCTGGGCCGAGCGCCACGGCATCGGCGGCGCGAAGCCGAGCTGAGCGACGCGCGCGGCCACCGGTACGGGCGGCGCGCGGTGAGCGGCGCGGTGAGCGGCGCAGTGAGCGCGACCGCGACGAAAGTCCCATTGCGCCGGCGGGCGCCGGCGACGATCGTGAGGTCGATGCCGCGCAGCCGTGATCTCCGTCGGACCGGGTACGTGCTCGTGCTCGTGCTGCTCATCGGCGCCGCCCCGGCGCGCGCACGCGACGGCGACGGCGACCGCCGCGAGGCGCGCGTCGCCGCGACCTGCGGCAAGGGCGCGACGGCGCAGCTGCGCCTGCGCTCGCGCGACGGCGAGATACGCGTCGAGCTCGACGTCAGACGGCGGCGCAGGGGCGAGGCGTGGCGCGTCGTGCTCGTGCACGAACGGCGGCTCGTCTGGCGCGCGACGCTGCGCGCGCGCGGCTCGCTTCGCGTACGCCGCAGCCTCGAGGACCTCGACGGACCCGATCGCGTGACGGCGCGGGCGTCCGGTCCGCGTGGCCTGACCTGCGAGGCCACCGCGACGCTGCCCGCCTGAGCTGCCGGCGCCCCCCGCTCCGCCTACCTGCGGCGTAGCGCCTCGAGCCTGCGGATGGCGCGCATCAGGTATGGCGTCAGCGTGCGCATGAAGGTCATGTTGAGGTGGCCGTGGATGTCGTCGGTGACCCGCGTGCCGCCGACGATCGGGTAGCAGTTCGCAGTGCTGCACATGAAGCGCGTCAGGTCGATGTATCCGTAGCGCCTGGAGCGCAACCCGCGGACCGCGGCCACGGCGAGATCGGGACGCACCGCGATCGACCGCTTCAGCGGGCACACCGCCGAGAGTCGCTTGCGAGCGGCGATCGCGCTGTACGCGCAGCTGAGCTGCCCCTCGCTGGAGCGCGGCGTGTCGCGCAGCACGATGACCTGCCTGACCGTCGGCGGCAGCGCCTGGAACGCCCTGCGGAAGCCCGCCGTCTTGACCGCCGCCATGTCCTCGCCCTCCGCGATCGCGATCGGCGTGTCGGCGTTGGCGGTCACGAAGACCGTGCTGACCTCCGGATGGCGGGTGAACCAGCGGGCGGTGTTGCCGTAGAAATCACCGCAACCCCCCGTGAACCGGCTCGCGACGGTCGAGAAGAAGCAGCCGCCGCTGAAGTGCGAGTGCACCCGCCAGCGCCGCAGCTGCGCGACGACGTTGAGCGGAGCGCGCCAGTGGGCGCTGTGGCTGTCGCCGACGAGCGCGACGGTGCGCGTCACTCCGGGGCCGCTCGCGCCGGACACGCACGACGCCCCGGTCGGATCGGGATTGCACTGCCAGATCTGCTCGGGATCGGCGCGCCCGACCGCCGGGACGACCGAGCGGGCCCGGCTGAAGCAGCGCAGCTTCGGATCGCGCGCCGCCGCTCCGAAGCACGCCGGGATGCTCTGCACGTAGCTGCTGTCGACGCGGGCGCGGCCGCGCCTGCAGGTGAACGACGCCGTGAAGTACCCGGGGCCCGAGCCATCCCTGCGGCCGCGGCAGCGCCAGCGCCCGAGCAGCGGCTTCGGGCAGCCGACGCGGGCCTCGGTGCGGCAGCGGTGAAAGGCCTTCATCAACCGGGTCGCCAGCCCGCACGACGCACCTCGCCTGCGCAGCTTCAGCTCGTACGCCGGCGTGCCGCCCGGCGGCCCCTGGTCGTTGAGCGACAGCCGGCAGGAAGCGCCGGTGGCGGCGCCGGCCGGCGGCGCCATGACGAGGCAGAGCGCGAGCACGGCGACCGCCGCGGCGAGCGGGCGTACGCAGCGGCCGTCGCGGCGCGAGCCGCAGCGCGGCGCTGCTCGCGCGACCACGCGGTCCCGCTCACCGCTCACCCCACGAACTCGATCTCGACCGGCTCGCCCGCATCGATCCCGTCGCGATGCTCGGGTACGAGCGCGAGCGCGTCGACGCCGAGCATCGAGGTCAGGATGTGCGACTCCTGCGACTTCGTCGGCCGCACGTGCCAGCCGTCGTCCTGCAGCGTCGTGCGGCAGCGGATCACCGTCGTACGGCCGACCGCGCCCTCCAGCGCCTCGTCGGCGGTCGCCTTGATCGGGTGGTGCTCGCCGCTGCGCCCGAGCATCGCGTCGAGTGCCGGCACGACGAACAGGCGGAAGGCCATCAGCGCCGAGACCGGGTTGCCGGGCAGCGCGAAGACGAGCGTGCCGTCCTCGCCGACCGCGAAGGTCGTCGGGCGCCCGGGCTTGAGCTTGACGCCGGCGAACGCCTCCCGGTAGCCCAGTCGGGCGAGCGCCGGCCGGACGTGGTCGTGGGGACCGACCGAGACGCCGCCGCTGGTGATCAGCATGTCGACGTCGCGCAGCGCGGCACCCAGCACCGAGACCGTCGCCTCCAGGTCGTCACCGACGCGCACCCGCGCGACGAGCTCGCCGCCGGCACGGTGCACCGCGCCGCCGAGCGCCGGTCCGTTGGAGTCGCGGATCGCCCCCGGCTTCAGCGGCTTGCCGGGATCGGTCAGCTCGTCGCCGGTTCCGGCGATCGCGACGCGCGGGCGGCGCACCACGCTCGGTCGCGGGATGTTCATCGATGCCAGGACGCCGAGCTCGGCGGGCCCGAGCAGCGATCCGGCGGGAACCACGAGCTCGCCCGCGCGGATGTCCTCGCCCGGCGGGCGCACGTGGTAGCCGAGCGCGATCTGCCCGTCGACCACGACCGTGGTCCCGTCGCTGGTCGTCATCTCCTGGGGGACGATCGCGTCGGCTCCCTCGGGCAGCGGCGCACCCGTCGAGATCCGCACCGCGGTGCCGCGCCGCACCGTCACGCCGGCCTCGGTCCCCGCCTTCGCCTCACCGATCAGCGTCAGCGTCGCGGAGCCGTCGATCGTGTCGGCCGCGCGGATCGCGAAGCCGTCCATCGCCGAGGCTGCGAAGGGCGGTACGTCGTTCGGCGCGCGCGCGTCGATCGCCAGCGCGCGGCCGAGCGCGTCGTCGAGGAAGACGTCCTCGGCGCCGAGCACGCTGGCGTACTGCAGCACGGCGGCGCGCGCTTCCTCGATCGAGACGGCCACGGCGCTCAGTCGTCTCCGGACGCGTCGAGCCTGGGCGCGCGCGCCGCGGCGGCGCCGATCTGCGCCCCGGAGCGCTCGCGGAATCCCCTGACGATCATCGCCGGGGACGCTAGCAGCGGCCGCAGGCAGACCCGCCATTCCCCTTGACGAGACCGCGCCGGTGTCCTAACACATAGGGTACACGCGACCGAGACCACCGATTCAGGGGAGGTGAATCACATGGTGCAGCCTTGGCAGTTCGCACTCGCGCTCATCGCGGGGGTAATGATGCTCGCGTTCATCTTCGGGATGGCGTTCGTCCCCGACGACACGAAGGACTGGGGCATCGACCTCTAGAAGTGTGTCGTGAAAGTCGTTGGACGTAGGGGTGGCCCAACCGTGGTTGTGGGCGCCGCACGATCTCGAAGGCGATGCTGGTTGCATCGGCGAGCAGTCGTGCGGCGATCCACGGCCGCGGATGGGCCGCATCCTGCCCCGAGGACTTCCTGCGACAGGCTCCCTGGGAGGCCGGCCGGCGTTCAGCCGGCCAGCAATGCCTCGAGCGTCGCCGTCGCCCGCCCGTCCGCCACCGCGGACGTGGCGAGCGCGGCACCCGCGCCGACGCTCTCGCAGCGCCCCGCGGCGTAGAGCCGCACGCCTGCGCTCAGCATCGCGGCGAGTGCGGCGGGCCCGTGCTCCTCGCCGGTGACGATCGCGCGCGTCAGCTGCGCCGCGACCTCCGGGTCGGCGTCGCCGCGCAGGACGCTGCCGTGCGCTTGCGGCATGTCGAGCGGACCGCTTGCGTCGGCGGCCGACGGCCGTCCGGCGCGGACGACGTCGGCGCCCTCCATCCCCCGGACGGCGACCGAGCGCTGCGCGCCCAGCAAGGCGAGCGCAGCGAGGATGCGGGCGCGGTAGGAGCTGTGCGTGTGTCCGACGACGAAGCGCGTCGCACCGAGGTGATCGACGAGCTTCTCCGCGCTGTGCAGCGGTCCGCGCAGCCCGATCTCGTCGCGGATCGCGGCGAGCGCGTCCCAGCCGGGGATCGCGGTGCCCGCGTGCACGAGCGCGACGTCGGAGCGCTCGAGCATCGCCAGCGACTCGCTCGGCTGCGGACGGACCGGGCCGCCGAGCGCGACGAGGACGTCGGCGGCCGTCGTGCCGCGCTTCGGCCCCAGCCGCCCGCCGCAGTGCACGACGACGCGCGCCCCGGCGGCGGCGGCCAGCACGGCCGCCGCGAGCGAGAGCTGCGGCGCGTCGGTCATGCCGTCATAGGCCCCCGCGCAGGCGACGATCGGCCTACCCCCGGCCGGCGGGTCCGGCGCGACCGGGCGCGCGGCGTCGCGCAGCGCCTGCGCCATGCCGGCGAGCTCCGCCGGCGCCTCGCCCTTGATCCGCATCGCGACGAGGAAGGCGCCCGCCTGGACCGGGCTGACGTCGCCGGCGATCAGCCCTGCCGTCGCCTCGCGGGCCTCGTCGAACGTCAGCGCGCGGCTGCCCCGCGGCCCGGTCCCGACGGCCTTGATGACCGAGCGAAAGCCGGTGTAGCCGGTCCGCCCGCGCCGCGACGCCAGCGCGGTGCGCGGCGGGCGGCTCACGTCGCCTGCCAGCGGTAACCGACGCTGCGCACGGTCTTGATCCGCGCGGCATGCTCGCTGCCGAGCTTCGCGCGCACCCGGCGCACGTGGACGTCGACGGTCCGCGCTCCCCCGTAGTAGTCATAGCCCCAGACGCGGTTGAGCAGCGCCTCACGGGAGAACACGCGCTTGGGGTGGGTGACGAGGAACTTCAGCAGCTCGTACTCCATGTACGTGAAGTCGACGGGCCGGTCGCCGATCGCGACCTGGTAGGTCGCCAGGTTCATCTCGAGGCTGCCGACGCGCACGATGTCGTCGTGATCGACGCCGTTGACCGCGCGCCGGGCGCGAGCGATGCGCGCCTGCAGCTCCTCGGCGGTGAACGGCTCGACGAGCAGCTCGTGGCCCTCGGCGATCCCGACGCCCGCGCCGAGCGCGTCGCGGCGCAGCGCGACGATGACCGGAACCTCGCCGAGGTCTTCGTCGGCGGCCAGGCGCGCGCACAGCTCGGCGCACGAGGGTTGCTCGAGACCGTTGGCGAGCACGAGCGCGAGCGCCGGTGCGCGCGACTCGCCCTGCGGCGGGCGCAGCGTGCCGTTGGCTGCCACGCGGTGCGGGCTGAAGCCGAGCTCGGCGAGCAGCCGCGAGGTGTCCTCCGAGCCCCCCGTGCCGTAGATCCAGGCGTCGCTCACGACTCGCCGTCGGTCGCCGGTGTGCGGGATGGATGCATCAACGCATGCCTCGCTACAGCAGTCGCAGGTAGCGAGAGCGGTCGAACTCGGTCACCGTGCGGCGCTCGTCGTCGAGCTCGCGGCGCTTGTTGGCGACGAAGACGTCGCAGAGCCGGTCGCCGAGCGTCTCGCGGGCGAGCTCGGAGCCGTCGAAGAGGTCGGTCGCCTCGCGCAGGTCCAGCGGCAGCCGCGGCGCCCCGTCGGGCTCGTCGTCGATCGACTCCGCCTGCAGCTCGTAGCCGCGCTCGATCCCGCGCAGCCCGGCGGCGAGGACGAGCGCGAGCACCATGTACGGGTTGCACGCGGGATCCGGCGAGCGCAGCTCGAAGCGCGTGCTCTCGACGCGGTTGGGGCGCCGTGACGGGACGCGCACGAGCGCTGCCGCGCCGCGCCGCGTCCAGCTGACGAACTCCGGCGCCTCGAAGCCCGTCGACAGGCGGCGGTAGGAGTTGATCCACTGGTTCGTCACAGCGGTCAGCTCGCCCGCGTGGGCGAGCACCCCGGCGAGGAACGCGCGCCCCGCCGGCGACAGCGGCTGCGCGGCGTCGGCATCGTGAAAGGCGTTGCGCTCCCCCTCGAAGAGCGAGATGTGCAGGTGCATCCCGCTGCCCGGGTGCCCGGCGAGCGGCTTGGGCATGAACGTCGCGTAGGCGCCGTGCTCGTGGGCGACCTCCTTGACGGCGATGCGAAAGGTCGAGATCGCGTCGGCCATCGCCAGCCCGTCGGCGTGGGCGAGCTGGATCTCGTGCTGCGACGGCGCGACCTCGTGGTGCGACGCCTTCACGGGGATGCCCATCTGCTCGAGGTACTCGATCGTGCGGCGGCGGAAGTCGCTGCCGACGTCCAGCGGCGTCAGATCGAAGTACGCGCCGTCGTCGAGCGTGGCCGGCACCGCGCCGTTCGCGCCCAGCGGGCCGAAGATGAAGAACTCGACCTCGCAGCCGACCTGCATGGTGTAGCCGAGCGCGGCGGCCTGCTCGAGCACGCCGCGCAGCGTCGTGCGCGAGTCGCCGCCGAACGGCGCATCGTCGGGCTGGCGGACGTCGCAGAACATCCGCGCGACGAGCGAGTCGGGCTTCCACGGCAAGACCTGGAACGTGCGCGGGTCGGGGTACGCGATGACGTCGTGCTCGCGCAGGCGCGAGGCGCCCTCGAGCGAGGACCCGTCGAGCCCGACGCCCTCCTCCAGCGCGGATTCCAGCTCCGACACGGGGATCGAGAAGCTCTTGAGCAGGCCGAGCACGTCGACGAACCAGAGGCGGATGAACCGCACCCCTCGCTCCTCGACCGTGCGCAGCACGAATTCGTCGCGACCGGTCACGGGGTGGACCGTATGGCGGCTGCGCCGCCCTGTCTTTGGACGCTCGGTCCTATCTCGCTGCCATCGCGTCCAATCGCTCGCCGCGCGGCGCCGATGTCATCGCGCCGAAACACCGGCGTCAGCAAGACGTAACACAACCGTCAGCGCGAGGAAACGGCGCTCGTGGACGCTGGGCGCGGCACGCCGGTCACCATCTTCGCGGCCTGGCCGGATGCGGGCTCAGCGGCGACTCGATCGATGGCATCGCTGCTCTGTTCGGTGGCAGCGGAGGCGTCTGCGCAGCGCGGAAACGGCGGGCCGGTCCGCGGAAAGCTCGATCTCTTCGAAGGAGAACGCACGATGGCCTACCTCATGCCGGCGGAGTACACGACCAGGGCGATCGACGCCGGTGCATCGAAGGTGGTCATGTCCACGCGCGACACGCTGATCCGCGCCGCGATGGCCGGGGCGATCCTCGCGCTCGCAGCGGCGTTCGCGGTCACCATCACGGTGAAGACGGGCGAGCCGCTGGCCGGCGCGGTCCTCTTTCCGGTCGGCTTCGTCCTGCTCTACCTGCTCGGCTTCGACCTGCTCACGGGCGTGTTCATGCTGGCGCCGCTCGCCCTCCTCGACAAGCGGCCGGGCGTGACGCGGCGCGGAGTCCTGCGCAACTGGTCGCTCGTCTTCGTCGGCAACTTCGCCGGCGCCTTCCTGGTGGCGCTGATGATGGCGATCACCTTCACCTTCGCGTTCACCGAGGTTCCCGACGAGGTCGGCAAGCAGCTCGGCACGATCGGCGAGGCCCGCACGGTCGGCTACGCCGACCACGGCGCGGCCGGGATGCTCACGCTCTTCATCCGCGCGATGCTCTGCAACTGGATGGTCTGCACGGGCGTCATCGCGGCGATGATGTCGACGACGCTGCAGGGCAAGGCGATCGCGATGTGGATGCCGATCATGCTCTTCTTCTACATGGGCTTCGAGCACTCGATCGTCAACATGTTCCTGTTCCCTTCGGGCCTGCTGCTGGGCGGCGACTTCACGGTCGGCGACTACCTGCTCTGGAACGAGATCCCGACCGTCGTCGGCAACCTCGTCGGCGGCCTGGCGTTCGTCGGCCTGACGCTCTACGCGACGCACATCCGCACGGGCTCGGACAGGCTTGCGGTGTCCAAGGCGGCCGCGCCCGACAAGGTCACGGTCGGCTGAGCGCGCGCGATGCACGAGTCGATCGATGCAGCACGCCGCGCCTGCGGCCTGACCTGGACGGAGCTGGCCGACCGGATCGGCGGCCCGCGGGTGCACACGGTGGCCGCGTTGCTGGGCCAGCACCCGCTCTCGGCGCAGCAGGCCGAACGCGCGGCGCAGGCGCTGGGACTCGACCCCGGCGCGACCGCGCGCCTGACGGAGATCCCGCGCGAGCGGATCGGATCGCGCCTCGAGGTGCCGGCCGATCCGACGCTCTATCGCTTCTACGAGGCGCTCGGCGTCTACGGTCCGGCGCTGCGCGCGCTGATCCATGACGAGTTCGGCGACGGCATCATGAGCGCGATCAACTTCAACGTCGACGTCCGGCGGGTGGCCGATCCGGGCGGCGATCGCGTCGAGGTGGTGCTCAACGGCAAGTTCCTCCGGTACCAGTGGGAGTGACGCCGAGCACCGCCGCGCCTAGCATCCTGCTCGTGCCCGCACGAGTCCTGCACGCAGACGACGCCCACTGGCGCCCGTCGAACCAGATGGGCGTGCTGAACACCGACCTCGCAAAGCAGCTCGGCGGCGGGCCGATGGCGGCGCGCTTGTGGCTGCTCGAGCCCGGGCAGGCGTCCACGCGCCACCGCCACCTCACGCAGACCGAGCTCTACGTCGTGATCGAGGGGAGCGGCCGGATGCGGATCGACGACGACCCGCCGCTGACGCTGACGCCGCGCTCGTGCGTGCTCGTCGAGCCCGACACCGTGCGCCAGGTGTTCAACGACACCGACGAGCGCGCGTTGTGGCTCGTCGTCGGCACGCCGCCGGAGCTCGCCAACACGCTCGAGATGACCGCCGAGCAGCTCGCGCGGCTCTATCCCGACGGGCCCCGGGCGCTACCGCCCGAGCTCGCCGGCGGATAGCCCCCGCGCCCGTCGCGCGCGTCAGACGTTCGAGTCGAACCCGATGAAGACCACCATCGCCACGACCATGACGGCGACGATGACCAGCAGCGCGATTCCGATGTCCGAGACCTGCATGACACACCCCCTGGTTGCTGTCGGCGTTCGCTGCCCGCTACGGAGGCCGGCGCGCCACCGATCACAAGCTGGCGCGTCGGCAGGCCGCCGGCGGCCGCGTTCACAGAGCGTTCATCGGTCCGACGCGTCCGGGAAACGGCCTGCCCGCACGCTGATCGCACAGTGCAGACCACCCCGACCCAGTGCCCCTACTGCGGCGTCGGCTGCGGCCTGCTTGCCGACGTCGGCGACGACGGCCGTTTGGCGACCGTCCGCGGCGATCCGCTGCACCCCGCCAACCGCGGGCGTACCTGCCGCAAGCCGCTCGGGCTGCCGTTCGCCGTCCACGCCCCCGACCGCGCCACGACGCCGTTGTGGCGCGCCGACCGCGACGCGCGCCCGGAGCCGATCGGCTGGGAGGAGGTGCTGGGAACGCTCGCCGGCCGGCTGCGCGCGATCATCGACGAGCACGGTCCCGACGCGGTCGCCTTCTACATCTCCGGGCAGCTGCTGACGGAGGACTACTACGCGATCAACAAGCTCGCTAAGGGCTTCCTGGGAACGAACAACGTCGACTCCAACTCGCGCCTGTGCATGTCCTCGGCGGTCGCCGGCTACACGGGCGCGTTCGGCTTCGACGGCCCGCCCCCGGCGTACGCCGACATCGCGCTCGCCGACTGCCTGCTGCTGCTCGGCACCAACACGGCGGCCTGCCACCCGATCCTCTGGTCGCGCATCCGCGACCGTCAGGCAGAGGGCGGCTTCGTCATCTGCGCGGACCCGCGCCTGACGCAGACGGCCAAGGGCGCCGACCTGCACCTGCCGGTCCGGCCGGGCACCGATCTGGCGCTGCTGAGCTCGCTGCTGCACGTCGTCGAACGCGACGGCCTCGTCGATCGCGACTTCGTCGATCGTCACACGACCGGCTGGGACGAGGCCCGCGCCGTCGCCGGCGCCTGGCCCCCGCAGCGGGCCGCCGCCGTCTGCGGCGTGCCGGCCGCGCTGATCGAGCAGGCCGCCCACCGCTTCGCGAGCGCCGGCGCGGCGATGGCGCTGTGGTCGATGGGCGCCAACCAGTCGACTGTCGGCACGCTGAAGAACCGGGCGCTGATCAACCTGTGCCTCGCGACCGGCCAGATCGGCCGTCCGGGCAGCGGCCCGCTGTCGCTGACCGGCCAGCCCAACGCGATGGGCGGCCGCGAGACCGGTGGCCTGTCGCACCTGCTGCCCGGCTACCGCAGGGTCGCCGACGCCGCCGATCGCGCGGCGATGGCGGCGCACTGGGGCGTGCCGGAGGGCAACCTCTCGGCGCAGCCCGGCCTGCCCGCCGTCGCGCTGTTCGACGCGCTCGAGGCGGGCACCGTCAAGGCCGTCTGGATCATGGCGACGAACCCGCTCGTCTCGCTTCCCGACGGCCAGCGCGCCCGCACCGCGCTGGAGCGGGCCGAGCTCGTCGTCGTCCAGGACCCGCACCACCCGACCGAGACCTCCTCGCTCGCGCACGCCGTCCTGCCGGCGGCGGCCTGGCCGGAGAAGGAGGGCACGATGACGAGCTCCGAGCGCCGGATCGGGCTGCTGCGGCGCGCGGTCGCGCCGCCCGGCGAGGCGAAGCCCGACTGGGAGATCGTCGCGGCGCTCGCACGCCACCTCGGCCACGGGGATGCCTTCGGCTGGCCCGACAGCGCCGCCGTCTTCGACGAGTTCGCCGCCTGCACGGCGGGCCGGCCCTGCGACATGACGGGCGTCTCGCACGAGCGCCTGCGTCGCTGCGGCGGCCTGCAGTGGCCCTGTCCGGTCCAGCCGACCGACGAGCACCCGGGCACCGTCCGCCTCTACGAGAGCCGCCGCTTCCCCACCGCGGACGGGCGCGCTCGCTTCGCCCCCACGCCGCACGCCGCCCCCGCCGAGTCGCCGGATCGCGAGTTCCCGATCCTGCTGACGACCGGCCGCGTCGCCGACCAGTGGCACACGATGACCCGCACCGGCCACTCCCCGGCGCTGCGTGCGTCGGCGGGCGAGCCGGCGCTCTCCTGCCATCCGCTCGACGCCGCTTCCGCCGGTCTCGGCGAGGGCGACCTGGTGCGCGTCGTCTCGCGCCGCGGCGAGCTGCGCGTCGCGATCGCGCTCGACGAGACGATGCCGCGCGGCGTCGTCTTCGCGCCGTTTCACTGGGGCGCGCTGCACGCGGCGTCCGGCGCCGGCGTGCTCAACGCGCTGACGATCGCGACGGTCGATCCGATCTCCGCGCAGCCCGAGCTGAAGGCCGTCGCCGTGCGACTGGAGGCGGCGCGCCGGCGTGACGAGCCGGTCCGCCGGCGCGCGCCCGCGACGCCGAAGCGGCTCGTCGTCGTCGGCACGGGCATGGCCGGCCTCGCCGTCGTCGAGGAGGCGCTGCGGCGACGCCGCGCCGAGGACTGGAAGATCGTCATGCTCGGCGAGGAGCCGGGACCCGCGTACAACCGCGTCCTGCTCTCCAAGCTGCTCGCGCGCACCTGCGGGCCCGGCGAGCTCGAGCTGCGCCCGCTCGCCTGGTACGCCACGCACGGCGTCGACCTGCGCGGCGGCTGCAGCGCGGCCGCGCTCGATCTCGACGCCCGCACGGTGCTCGACGAGGCCGGCGGCCGGCACCCGTACGACGCGCTCGTGCTCGCCACCGGCTCGCGCGCCTTCGTCCCGCCGGTCCCCGGCGCCGGCCTCCCCCATGTCGACGTCTTCCGGACCTGGCGCGACGCCGACGCGCTCGCGGCGACCACGCGCGGAACGCGCGCCGTCGTCGTCGGCGGCGGGCTGCTCGGCCTCGAGGCGGCGGCGGGGCTGCGCGCCTGCGGCGTCGAGGTCACGGTCGTCGAGCTGGCGACGCGGCTGATGGCCCAGCAGCTCGACGCGGGCGCGTCCGCGATCCTGCGGCGCGCGCTCGCGGCGCAGGGCATCGCCTGCCGGCTGGGGCGCAGCGCGGCGCGGATCGAGGCCGACCGCGTCGTGCTCGACGACGGCGAGCAGCTGCCGGCGACGCGGGTCGTCGTCGCGGCGGGGGTGCGTCCCGAGGTGACGCTCGCGCGCGCCGCAGGGCTGCCGGTCGGGCGCGGGATCGTCGTCGACGACAGCCTGCGCGCCGGGGCGCCGGCGGTATGGGCGGTCGGCGAGTGCGCCGAGCACGACGGCGTCGTCTACGGCCTGTGGTCGCCGCTGGCCGAGCAGGCACGTGTCGCCGGCGCGGGTGTCGCCGGCGACCCGGCGACGTTCCGCGGCGCCGTGCCGGCGACGACCCTGAAGGTCGCGGGCGTCGACGTCTACGCCGGCGGCGCGTCGGCCGGCGCGACGCCCGGCGGGCATGACGAGATCGTGCTGAGCGACACCCGCAACGGCCTCTACCGCCGGCTCGTGCTCGACGGCGAGCGCCTCGCGGGCGCGGCGCTCGTCGGCGACGTGGGCGCGGCGCGACGGCTGTCGGAGCTGCTGCGCACCGGCGAGCCCGTGCCGTCGGAGCTGCTGACCGCCGGTGCGCAGGCGGCGACCGCGGACTCGCCGGCCGCCGACCCCGGCGCGACGCTGTGCTCCTGCAACGCCGTCAGCGTCGGCGACGTGCGGTCCGCGATCCGGCGCGACGGGCTGACCACGATCGCGCAGGTCGGCGCGCGCACGCGTGCGACGACCGGCTGCGGCGGCTGCAGCGCCGACGTGGCGTCGCTGCTGGAGCTGGACGCGGCGGCCACCCGCGGTTGAGCCGCTTCGCCGCCGGTCAGGACGCGAGCACGAACGACAGGAAGAACCCGGCGGCCGTGGCGAACGCGTTGAACGGACGGCCCTTCTCGAAGGCTTCCGGCATCAGCGTGTCGGCGAGCGATGCGAGGACGGCGCCGCCGGCGAAGCCGAGCGCGATCGCGAGGACCTCGTCGCTCAGCGGCGCGGCAAGCGCGCGGCCGGCGACGACCGCGACCGCCAGCAGCGCCGCGCAGGCGCACCATGTCGCGACGACGGTCTTCACCCGGCGTCCCTCCTGGCGCATCGCGACCGCGCCGACGAGCGACTCGGGCAGGTTGGAGAAGAAGATCGCCACGAGCAGTGCCAGCGAGGCGCCCTCCGCGAGCGAGACGCCGAGCGCGAGGTTCTCGGGGACGCCGTCGAGCGTCACGGCGGCCAGCAGCGCCCAGCCGACGCCGCCGCGCGCTGCGCCCGCGGCGACCTCGCGCTGCTCGGGACCGGCCTCACCGGTGACGTACCGATCGAGCGCGCTGTCGGCGACGACGAACGTGGCCCCGCCCGCGAGCAGCGCGAGGCCCGAGCGCGCCGCGCCGCCGAGCTCGTAGGCATCCTCGAACAGCTCGAACGCCAGGGCGGAGATGAGCGCCCCGCTGGCGAAGGCGAGCAGGACGCCCGTGACGGCCGTCGGCGGGTCCCAGTAGGCGCCCAGGACGGAGCCGATCACGAGCGCGCTCGACGCGGCGAGCCCGAAGAGGATCGCGGTCGTCACAGCGCCTACTGCACGAAGACGGGCGTGCCCTTCTCGACCTTGTCGTAGAGCTCCTCGACGTCGGGGACGGCCATCCGGATGCAGCCATGCGACGCGGTCTCACCCAGCGAGTCGATGTCGCTCGTGCCGTGGATCCCCTGGCCGTCGTGGAAGCCCATCCAGCGCGCCTCGAGCGGGTTGCGCGGATCGCCCGGCGCGATCGTCTGCCCGGCCAGCTCGCCGGCCCAGTCGCTGTCGGGCGCGTGCCATGCCGGATCGACCTGCTTGCTCTGGATCTCGTAGCGCCCGGCGGTGGTCTCGTGGCCGGCCTTGCCGACGGCGATGCGGTACTTGTGCTCGAGCTCGAGGTTCTTGTACAGCCGCAGTCGCTTGGCGTCGCGGTCGATCGCGATCACCGTCGGGTACTTCTTGGCGAGGTCCTCGTATGTGACGTCCGGGCGCTCGGTCACCTCGACGGGGATCTTCAGCTCGCGCTCCGCGGACGGGTTCTCGATCACGTCGCCGACGGCTGCGACGAGCTTGTCCTGCTGGACGTCGAGGCCGGCGCGGGCGCGCGTGCGGTCGAGCTTGCCGTCGCGCCATTCGATGTCGCCGTCGCGCGCGTCGCGGTCGATGCCGTCGGCGACCCGCTCGGCGAACCGCTCGACGGTCGACTCGTCGTAGGAGACCCGCGGCGGCACCGTGGCGCTCGCGTCGCTGCCGGACAGCACGCGGCTGAAGGGGTCGCCCTCGCGGCTGCGCTCGATCGCCGCGTCCACGCTCGCCGCGGCGTCGAGCTCGGCCTCCGCGTCGTCGGGCGACAGCGTGAACTCGCGGTCCTCGTAGGTCGCGACGACCGTCTCGCCGACGGAGTCGCCGAGCTCGCGCTGCACGAGCGAGACGGCCTCCTCGCGATCCATCCCGCCGACGTCGACGCTGCCGATCCGCACGCCGTCGGCGATCGTGTCGCTGCGCGAGCTGTCGATGACGAGCATCGCGACGACGAAGACGAGGACGGCGGCGAGGACGCCGCCGATGGCGAGGATCGCTGCCCGGCTCATGGCCGATCTTCTACCCACCGTTCGCGCGGCGCACCGGTTCATCGGCTGGAAACACGCCGGGCACGCCGAGGAAACCGCCGTGGCGCACGATGGCCGGCATGAACAGCGGGATCGTCGTCGTCGGCGGAGGGATCGCCGGCCAGGCCGTGTGCGAAGCGCTGCGCGAGCGCGATCGCGACGTCGCCGTGACGCTCGTCTGCGGCGAGCGCAGCGCGCCGTACGACCGCGTCCGCCTGTCGGAGATCCTCGTCTCCGGCGAGGACCCCGGCACGCTGCGCCTGCGGCCGGCCGAGTGGTACGCCGACAACGACGTCGAGCTCCTCGTCGGCCGCACCGTCACCTGGGTCGACGCCGAGCGCGGCCTGCTCGGAATCGACGACAGCGGCGAGCTCGGCTTCGCGCGCCTGGTGATCGCGACCGGCTCACAGCCGCTGATGCCGCCGATCCCCGGGATCGAGCTCGCCGGCGTGCACCCCTTCCGCGATCCCGCCGACTGCGACGCGATCCGCCTCGCCGCCGCGAGCGGGATCGAGCGCGCGGCCGTCGTCGGCGGCGGGCTGCTCGGCCTCGAGGCCGCGCGCGGGATCGCCGCCCAGGGCTGCGCCGTCACGGTCGTGCACCTGCTCGACCGCCTGATGGAGCGCCAGCTCGACGCCGGCGCCTCCTCGCTGCTGGCGCCCGCGCTCGCGGGCCTCGACATCGACGTCGAGCTCGAGCGCAACACGCAGCAGATCATCGGCCCCGAGCGCGCCCATGGGCTGCGCTTCACCGACGGCTCGGAGCTGCCGGCCGACCTCGTCGTCGTCTCGATCGGGATCCGCCCCGAGACGGAGCTTGCGCGATCGATGGGCGTCGTCTGCGACCGCGGGATCATCGTCGACGACGCGATGCGCACGAGCCTGCCGGGCGTGCTCGCCGTCGGCGAGTGCGCCCAGCACCGCGGCGTCGTCTACGGGCTCGTCGCCCCGATCCTCGACCAGGCGCGGGTCGCCGCGCAGACGCTCGTCGCCGGCGGCGACGCGACGGGCGGCGACGCCGGGGCGCTCTACCTCGGCTCGATCCCCAGCGCGAAGCTCAAGGTCGCCGGCATCGACCTCGTCTGCGCGGGCGAGTCCGGCGGCGACATGGAGGCCGTCGTCACCGACGCCGCGACCGGCATCTACCGCAAGCTCTCGGTCCGCGACGGGCGCGTCGTCGGCACCGTCCTGCTCGGCGACACGCGCGGCTCGGAGGCACTGGTCGCGGCGGTGCGCGCAGGCGAGCCCGTCGCCGATCCCCTGCAGGCGCTCGCCGACGCCTCGCTGGCCGGGCCCGCGGATCTGCCCGACAGCGCACAGATCTGCGACTGCAACGGCGTCTGCAAGGGCGATCTGGTCGCCGCGGTGAGCGACGGCGGCTGCGCCACCCCGCGCGAGGTGATGGCGGTCACGCGCGCCGGTACGGGCTGCGGCTCCTGCCGTCCCGCGGTCAAGGAGATCGTCGCGGCGGCGACGGGCGGCCTCAACGACGAGCCCGCCTACCTGTGCCCCTGCCGCAGGCAGACGCGCGAGGCGCTCGCCGGGCGGATCCGGGCCGACGGTCTGAGATCGGTCAGCGACGTCGCAGCGGCCTGCGGGACGGGCCGCGAATGCGGGACCTGCAAGCCTGCGCTGGCGTACCTGGTCTCCGAGGTCTGCGCCAACCGGCACCGTGAGGAGCGCGACGCACGCTTCATCAACGATCGGGTGCACGCGAACATCCAGCGGGACGGAACGTTCTCCGTCGTGCCGCGCATGTACGGGGGCGTCACCACTCCGGACGAGCTGCGCCGGATCGCCGACGTCGCCGACCGCTACGAGGTGCCGATGGTCAAGGTCACCGGCGGTCAGCGCCTGGACCTGCTCGGTGTCCGCAAGCAGGACCTGCCGGCGATCTGGCGCGACCTCGGGATGCCGTCGGGCCACGCGTACGCCAAGGCCGTGCGGACCGTCAAGACCTGTGTCGGCACCGACTTCTGCCGCTTCGGCCTCGGCGACGCCGTCGGGCTGGGGATCGAGATGGAGCAGCTGTGGGAGGGCCTGCACACACCGCACAAGGTCAAGTCCGGCGTCTCGGGCTGCCCGCGCAACTGCGCCGAGGCGACCGTCAAGGACATCGGCTGCGTCGCCGTCGAGGGCGGCTGGCAGGTGCGCGCCGGTGGCGCGGCCGGGGGCAACGTGCGCGAGGCCGACATCCTCGCGACGGTCCAGACCCGCGGCGAGGCGCTGCGCGTCGCGACGACGTTCCTGCAGTTCTATCGCGAGAACGCCGACTACAAGGAGCGCACGTATGACTTCATCCCGCGGATCGGGCTGGAGAAGGTGCGCGAGGTCGTCCTCGGCGAGGAGAGCGGCGCGGCGCTGCGCGAGCGCCTGCGAATCGCCAAGGCCGCCACGCAGGACCCGTGGCTCGAGCGCGACGCGCCCTACCACCCGCGCCAGTTCGACGACCTCGACGAGCCCGAGCCGGCGCTCGTCGGCCCGCGCGCGCGCGCCGAGCCGTGAGCACGCTCGCGGCGACCGCCCGCTACGCCTGCCGCGTCGACGACGTCCCGCTCGGCGAGGGCCGTGCGATCACGCTCGACGGCCGCCGGGTGGCGATCTTCCGCGCGACCGGCGGTTGGTACGCGATCGACGCCGTCTGCCCGCACCGCGGCGGCCCGCTCGCCGACGGGATCGTCTGCGACCGCGCGGTCATCTGCCCGCTGCACGACCGCCGCTTCGATCTGGCGACGGGCGCCGCTCTGACGACCGGCGACGCCGTCGCGGCGCACGCCGTCGCGGTCCGCGGCGACCGCGTATTCGTCATGCTGGCGGCGGCGCAGCAGCGCGCCGCCTGACCGACGCGCGGGCGGCGGCGCGGGGCACGACTTCGACGGGCGAGTGAGGGTAAGGTTTCCGCCCACGATGGCCCGTCCGATCATGCTCGGAATCGTGGGAGACTCGGCGTCCGGCAAGACGACGCTGAGCAAGGGACTCGTGCAGTTGCTCGGCGACGAGTCCGTCACCGCGATCTGCACGGACGACTACCACAAGTACGACCGCCGTCAGCGCGCCGAGCGCGCCATCACGCCGCTGAACCCGGAGTGCAACTACGTCGACATCATGGCGCAGCACCTGCAGTGCCTGCGCATGGGCGAGGGCATCCTCAAGCCGGTCTACCAGCACAAGGACGGCACCTTCGGCCCGCTCACGTACCTCGCGCCGAACAGCTTCATGGTGATCGAGGGCCTGCTCGGCTACCACACCGACGACATGCGCTCCGCCTACGACGTGCGTGTCTACCTCGACCCGCCGGAGTCGCTGCGGCGCCAGTGGAAGGTCGACCGCGACTGCTCCAAGCGCGGCTACACGACCGACGAGGTGCTCGCCGACCTCGACCGGCGCGAGCCCGACTCGGAGGCGTTCATCCGCCCGCAGCGCCGTCACGCCGACATGGTCGTCTGCCGCATGCCCAGCGAGGCGGACCCGTTCATCCTCGACGCGCGCCTGACGTTGCGCGACGGCCTGCCCCACCCCGACCTGACGCCGTTCGTGGACGAGAGCGACGGGCAGATCACGCTCGAGCGGCGCAACGGCGAATGCGTGCTGTTCATCCCCGGCGCGCTCGCGCGCGAGCGCGCCGCCGCGATCGAGGAGGTCGTCTGGGACCGGATGCACTTCGCGCGCCACCTGCGCTCGGAGAAGCTCGGCGAGTTCACGGTCGGCAACCACGTGCACCGCTCGGAGTCGCTCGCGCTCGTCCAGCTGCTGATCGTCTATCACCTGACCACCGCACGAGCGCGGGTCGCGCTCGGCGGCGAGCCCGGCCCGCAGGATCAGGCGTCCGCGGCCTGACGCCGACCGCGCCGGCCGGTGTGACGGTCAGCTGACCTCGGCCGGCGCCGCGAGGCGCTCGACCTGCACCTCGCCGAGCAGCCGGTCGACCTTCTGCGGGTCGACGAGCCCGGCGCCGAGGCGCTGCACCGACTCCGCGCCGCAGGCGACGCCATAGCGCAGGCACTCGGCGGGGAGCTTGCCGGCGTACCGCGCAGCGACGTAGCCGGCGAGGAAGGCGTCGCCGGCGCCGACGGCCGCGACCGCCTCGCGCGGCTCGATGCGCACGCGGTACAGCGCCGCGTCGCCTTCGTCCAGGACCGAGGCGAAGCAGCCGTCGGGGGTGGTCATGATCGCCTCCTGCGCACCGAGCGAGATCATCTCGCGCACGGCGATGATGCGGTCCTCGTCGTCGTTGAACTCGTGCCCGACGAGCTCCTCGGCCTCGAGCACGTTGGGCGACACGACGTGCGGCTCGGCGCGCACGGCATGGCGCAGCGGGTCGCCGTCGGTGTCGATGACGACGACGAGCCCGAGCTTGCGCAGATCCTTGATCAGGTCGGCGTAGACGTCGGCCTCGACGTTGCGAGGCAGCGAGCCGGCGAAGACCACGATCGCGGCGCCGCGCGCGAGGTACAGCAGCTTGTCGCGGAACAGCTCGAGCTCCCGCGCGCTGACAGCCGGCCCGCGCTCGTTGATCTCGGTCTGCTCGCCGTTCGTCGGGTCCAGCACCGCGGTGTTCGTCCGCGACTCCTCCCGGATCCGGACGAAGTCGTTGAGGATCGACTCGTCGGTGAGCGCCTCGACGATCCGCGTGCCGGTCGCGCCGCCGGCGAAGCCCGTGGCGATGACCGGCTGGTCGAGCGTCTTGAGCGTGCGCGCGACGTTGACCCCCTTGCCGCCCGGCAGCGTCGTCTGCTCGACCGTGCGGTGGCGCCGGCCGAGGCGGAAGTTCGGCACCGAGAGCGACTTGTCGATCGCTGCGTTGAGGGTCACGGTGATGATCACGGGACCGCCGACTCCTCGCGCCGCCGCGCCCGCCGATGCTCGGCGTCCAGCGCTCTTCTGCGGTTTATCGCCCGTCGGCGCAGCAACAGGAGTGGGAGGCTACAGACCACGAGGAGGACCATGGCGACGAGGGTCTGCGCGCGTCCGAGCGTGTCGTCCAGGCGGTCGCCCAGGCTCGCCTCGGCGACGGGCCGCGCGGTCACGACCGGCACCCGCCCGAGCACCTCTTCGCCACTGCGGATCGTCGCCGTGCCGACGCGCGTGCCGCGCGGCAGCGGGCCGTCGACCGTCTCCGGCAGGCCCCTGATCGTGACGCTCGTACGCGTGCCGGTCCGCAGCACCCGCTTGACCGTCGCGCCCGCGATCACGTCGATCGCCTCCTGGCCTCGGTAGCGCAGTCCGACGCGGCCGAGGACACGGCCCTGCGGCATCACGGTCCGCGCGTCGTAGCGGCTCAGGCCGTAGCGCAGCAGCGCCAGGGAGTCGGCGTCGCGGGCACGCTCGCTCGGCTCACCCAGCACGACGCTGACGACGGTGACGCCGTCGCGCGTCGCCGACCCGACCAGGACGTAGCCGGCACGCCGCGTGTGCCCGGTCTTCACGCCGTCGACGGCGTCGACGCGCCGCACGAGCGCGTTGCGGTTGACGACCGTGCGCTTACGGGCCCCGCTGCGCAGCACCGCCGCCGGAAGGTCGACGGTCCGGCGGAAGAACTCGTTGCGGCGCAGGACGATCGCGAGCCTTGCGAGGTCGCGGGCGCTGGAGTGGTTGCCCTCGTCGTCGAGCCCGACCGGGTTGGCAAAGCTCGTCTGGTCGAGATCCAGGGCGCGCGCGCGGCGGTTCATCTCGGCGACGAATGCCTCGGTCGAGCCCATCGTGCCGACGGCGATCGCCGCGGCGGCGTCGTTGGCGCTCGGCAGCAGCGTCGCGCGCAGCAGGTCGCGCACGCTCATCCGCTCGCCGGGCCGCAGGCCGATCTGCGACTCGATCGGCAGCGCGTCGTAGTCGGCGGCGCTGAAGATGTCGTCGAGATCGGTTCGCTGCAGCGCGACGAGCACCGTCATGAGCTTCGTGGTCGAGGCGATCTGGCGGCGCTGGTCGGCGTTGCGGGCCAGCAGCACGTCGCCGGTCGAGGCTTCCATGACGATCGCCGCCTTCGCGCCCTGCAGGCGCGGAGCGCCCTCGGGCGACTGGGCATGGGCGCAGGGCGCCGCGAGGAGCAGCGCGAGCAGCGCCCCGAAGAGGATGCGGCGAGTCCTCACCGGGCGAGCTTGAGCGTCTGGCCGCGCCGTAGGTCGTCCAGATCGATGCTCGGGTTCAGCTCGCGCAGGCGATCGACGCTGATCTGCGCCGCCGCCGCGATCGAGCTCGCCGTGTCGCCCGCCTCGACCTTCGCGAAGCGGCCCGAGGACGTGGACGTGAGTGCGCGCGCGGGCGCGGTGTTCGTCCGCGCGGTGACCGTCTCGGCCGCCGCCGGGGGTGCCGGCACGAGCGAGTCCTCGCCGCCGCCGCTCGTCACCAGAACGACGAACGCCCCCACGATCAGCAGGGCGAGCAGCGCCGGAAGGACCAGCCGCTCTAGGTCGAGCTCCTCCATGCCGTGTTGAGGATACGGGCATCGGGGCGCCGCCGGGGGGTCCTCCGGCAAGGTCGTACGCCCCCCCGGCTTCGACGCCGCCCCGTCCTCGGGCGGGTCGCGCTGGTTCTACAGCGACCACGCAGCCTCGCGCAGCCGCTCGGCCTCGGCACGGGCGGCGCGGCCCGGCGGCTGTCCCGTCGCCTCGTGCGCCCCGGCGATCGAGCGCGAGGCGCTCACGAGCCCGCCGGCGCGGCCCGGAGCGAAGGCGGGAGCGATGTCCTCGACGCGCCCGCCCTGCGCGCCGATGCCCGGCAGCAAAAACGGCGCGTGCGGCATGAGCTCGCGCATGCGGGCGACGTGCTCCGGGGCCGTGGCCCCGACGACGGCACCCACGTCGGTCAGCCCGCTCTGGGCGCTCGGCTCGCCGCCGAGCGCGCTGACGATCCGCGCCAGCCGTTCCCACACGGTGCCCCCGCCCTCGCCCGGCGCCAGCTGCAGATCCTCGACGTCGCTCGCTCCCGGGTTCGACGTTCGCACGAGTACGAAGACCCCGGCGCCGGCGGCGCGGGCGCCGGCGATGAGCGGCTCGAGCGCATCGATGCCGAGCAGCGGGTTGGCGGTGAAGGCGTCGGCGCGCAGCCCCTCGACGTCGCCGAACGGCGTCGGCGTGCTGCCGGCGAGCGCCTGCGCGTAGGCGGCGGCGGAGACGGAGATGTCGCCGCGCTTGCCGTCGGCGAGCACGAGCAGGCCGTGCTGCCTGGCGTGCTCGATCGTGCTTGCGAGGGCCGACCAGCCCGCGGCGCCGAGGCGCTCGAAGCAGGCGAGCTGTGGCTTGACGGCCACGCACGCTGGGCCGGCGGCGTCGATCAGCGCCGCGCAGTGCGATCGGACCGCGGCCGCCGCGCGGTGCGCCGGTGTCCCGTCGGCGGGGGCTGCGCCGAGCGCCTCCGGCCATAGCCGGGCGGGATCCGGATCGAGGCCGAGGACGATCTGCGACTGGCGTGCCGCCACGCTCGCGGAGAGGCGGTCGGCGAACGTGGCTGTCGTGGTTGCGCTGTCCGGCGGACGACCCACGCCTACGGCCGGACTGCCTGCTTGAGCGCCGAACCGGGCGCGAACTTCGCGACGCGCGTCGCCGCGATCTCGATCGCCTCGCCGGTGCGCGGGTTCTTGCCCGCGCGCGCGTCGCGCTCGGAGACGCTGAACCTGCCGAAGCCCGTGAGCGCCACCTCGCCGCCCCGGCCGAGCACCTCCTGAACGGTGTCCAGGAGCGCTTCGACGGCGTCTGCGGACTGCTTGCGCGTAAGGCCGGTGCGCGTCTGGACGGAATCGACGAGCTGGGACTTCGTCACGAGCGGCTGCTCCTTGTGCGGCAGGCGGGAGTTCGAACACGTCGAAGCTACCAGTGTGACCGGACCTGTCCCGATAGGGGAGGATGAGGCGTGGGCTTCAACAGGATCGCCTGGCTCGTCACCGTCGGCGCTGCGCTCGTCAGCGCGCTGCTGCTGTTCCTCTCGGGCTACAACGGCTACGGCGCGGTCGCGATCGCGGTCGGGCTGTCGGCCGCGATCAACCTGCGCTGAGATCGCGCCCGTGGCGCCCGGCGCGGCGCAGGGCGCGTCGTAAGCGCTCGAGACGTCGCGGCTCGCGGCGCAATCCCCGGCCGCCGTCAGCGCGGGAGGATCTCCGTCCCGGGGTGGACGCTGCCCTCGGGCTCGAGGTGGATCAGCACGTCGGCGCCGCGCAGGCGCTCGCGGATCGCGTCCTGCAGCGCGTGCGCCGTCGCGTGCGCGCTCTCGAGCGTCGTGCCCGACGTGAACTGCACGTGCAGGTCGACGTAGCGCCGCGAGCCCGCGCGGCGAGCGCGGAGCTTGTGATATCCGGCGACGCCGCGGGGTCCGAAGTCGGCGATCGCATCGCGGACGGCCTCGAGCTCGTGCGGCGGCAGCGCCTCGTCGACGAGCACGCGCGAGGCCCGTGCGAGCAGGCGTATGCCGGCGACGACGATGGCGGCGGCGACGGCCAGCGCGATGACCGGGTCCAGCCACGTGGCGCCGGTGAGCTGGACGACGACGAGCCCGAGCAGGACCGCGCCCGAGGTCGCCGCATCGGTCCTCAGGTGCGCCGCGTCGCCCTCCAGCGCCGGCGAGTCGGTGTCGCGGGCTCGCCGGGCGATGAAGGTCGAGACGACGACGTTGGCGACCATCGAGAAGCCGATCACGCCGATTCCGATGCCCAGCGAGTGGACCTCGGGTCCGGTCGCGAGGCTGCGCACGGCGGCGTAGATGATCACACCCGAGCCGACGAGGATCAGCATCGCCTCGATCGCGGCGGCGAGGTTCTCGATCTTGTGGTGGCCGTAGGGGTGCTCGGCGTCGGCCGGCTTGTCGGCCTCTCGCACCGAGAAGTAGGCGACGAACGATGCGATCAGGTCGATCGACGAGTGCATCGCCTCGGTCAGGATCGCGACCGAGCCCGTGAGCGCGCCGGCCGCGATCTTCAGCGCGATCAGGATCGCGTTGGAGGCGATCGACAGCGCCGCCGCGCGCGTCTTGACCGATCCCTTGTTGCCGGCGAGCCCTGCAGCGATCAGCGGTCCCGCCATGACGTCTACGAGTCAAGCAGGGCCAGCAACTCGCGCGCCGCCCGACCGCGATGGCTGATCGCGTCCTTCTCGGCGCGAGCGAGCTGCGCCATCGTGCGACCGTCGGCGATGTCGTCGGGCAGGAACGCGGGGTCGTAGCCGAAGCCGCCGTCGCCGCGCGGCTCGCGGTCGAGCGTGCCCGTGCAGCGTCCCTCGACGAGGTGCTCCTCGCCCCCGGCGTCGACGTAGGCCAGCGCGCAGACGTAGGCCAGCGGCGAGCCCGCCGGTGCCTCGCGCAGCAGCTTGGCGAGGTTCTCCGCGTCGGTCGCGTGCTCGCCGGCGTACCGCGCGGAGCGCACGCCCGGCGCGCCGCCGAGCGCTGCCGCCTCGATCCCCGAGTCGTCGGCGATCGCCGGCATGCCCGTGGCGCGAGCGGCGGCCCGTGCCTTCTCGAGCGCGTTGGCCGCAAACGTGCGCGCCGTCTCCGCAGGCAGCGTCACGTCCGCCGGCAGCTCGACGATCTCGTGTGGCGCCAGCAGGTTCGCGAACTCGCGCGCCTTGTGCGCGTTGCGAGTGGCCAGGACGAGCCTCACGCCACCGCCTGCGCCTGCAACGCGCGCAGCTGCCCGATGCCGCCGGCGGCGAGCGCGAGCAGGTCGTCGAGGTGCGCGCGCGACAGCGGCGTGCGCTCGGCGGTCGCCTGCACCTCGATGAGCCCGCCCTCGCCGGTCATGACGACGTTGGCGTCGACCTCCGCCGTGGAGTCCTCGGAGTAGTCGAGGTCCAGCAGCGGGACGCCGGCGACGATGCCGCAGGAGATGGCGGCGACGCTGCCGGTCAGCGGCGAGCACGCGATCCTGCCCTCCTCGAGCAGCCGGCGTGCCGCGAGGTCCAGCGCGACGAATGCCCCCGTGATCGACGCACAGCGCGTGCCGCCGTCGGCCGTCAGTACGTCGCAGTCGAGGTAGATCGTGCGCTCGCCGAGGGCCTCGAAGTCGATGACGCCGCGGATCGAGCGGCCGATCAGGCGCTGGATCTCGACGCTGCGACCGTCCAGGCGCCCCTTGCTGATGTCGCGCGGCTTGCGGTCGCCGGTCGAGGCGGGCAGCATCGCGTACTCGGCCGTGACCCAGCCGCGGCCCTTGCCGGCCATCCACCGCGGGACGCTGTCCTGCACCGAGGCGGTGCAGATGACCCGCGTCTCGCCCTGGGATATGAGCGCCGAGCCGGTCGCCGGCTTGACGAAGTGCGGCTCGATCGTCGTCGGGCGCAACTCCTGTGGCGCCCGGTCGTCGGAGCGGGCGGGCGTTGTCGTGGTCATGCGGGCACCTCGATCGGGAGCTGGACGTGGTCGACTGTGCCCATCGGCAGCTGCAGGAAGCGCGATCCGATCCTGGCGAACGCCTCTGCGTCGCCCGTGCACAGGAAGCTGTAGCGACCCTCGGTGGAGCGCGGCGTGGCGAGTTCGCGGGTGCTGAGCGCATGCTGCACGCGGCGCGCGATCGCGGTGCCGGAGGTGATCAGCGTCACCTGCGGACCGAGCAGCCGCTGCAGCAGTGCCCCCACGTAGGGATAGTGGGTGCAGCCGAGGATCGCCGTGTCGACGCGCGCTTCGCGCAACGGCGCGCAGTAGGTGCGCGCCAGCGCGACGTCGTCCTCGGTGATCGGCGCGCCGTCCTGCGAGATCCGTGCCAGGTCGGGACAGGCCACGCTCGTGAGCCGCACGAGCGGATCGGCGGCGAGCACGGCGCGATCGTAGGCGCCGCTTGCGACGGTCGCCGGCGTCGCGAGCACGCCGATGCGTCCGTTGCGCGTTTGCGCCACGGCGAGGTTGGACTCCGGTCCGACGACGCCGATCACGTCGACGCCCGCGCCGATCTGCGCCACGTACGTCGTCAGGTCGTGCAGCGCGCTCGACGTCGCCGAGTTGCACGCCATGACGACGAGCTTCGCGCCGCGCTCGAGCAGCACGTCGGCGATCTGCCGGCTGAAGGACCGCAGCTGCGCCGGGCTGCGGTCGCCGTAGGGAAACCGCGCCGAGTCGCCGAGGTACAGGAAGTCCTCGTGCGGCAGCGCGACGAGCAACTCGTGCAGGACGGTCAGCCCGCCGACGCCGGAGTCGAAGACGCCGATCGGGGCGGTGCTGTGGGGCGCGGGTGGCACGGGGCGCCATGTTCGCAGAGGCGCCCCGCGCGACGGCGACGGCGGGGTGGCTACCGCCTCTCCCTGCCGACCGATTCGATCGTGGCCTTGAGCTTGTCGGCGATCTCCTTCGCCAGCCCGCCGCCGTCCTTCATTCCCTTCGCGGCGAGAACGACGCCCGACAGCAGCGCGGCGAGCAGCAGCATCAGGCCGACGTACTCGACGGTCCCCTGCCCGCGCTGCTCGCTGCCAAGGCGAGCGAGAGATGCATGGATCCTGCCCATCGTGCGATACGGCATGTACGGCCTCCCAACGGGACGGTGATGTGCCGCACCGATGCTGCGCCGCGTCGTGTGACGGATCTACGCGCGTCTGTGACGAATCAGCACAGAGGCTGCACGCGGGCTGTTGCATGACCGCAACCTGCCGTGGGCACGCTCGTCATCACAGGCATGCAGCCGCTATACACTCCCGCCGGGTCGCCGGCCTCGTCGTCACGCGGCACCCGCTCATGACCGGACTGATGCAACGCATCTTCCGCCGCCGTGCCTCCGGCTCTCCGCGCCGCGGCGCGGGCGGCCTGCTCGGCCGACTTCCGTCCGGCCTGCTTCGTCGACGCTCGGGCTCTGACCGCCTGCCGTGGGGCAGGAAGGCCGCAGCGACGGTGCCGCCCGGGCTCGAGCAGCAGCAGACGCAGGACACGCAGGTCATCGTGCAGCAGGTCCCGGGTGACGCGGCCGGCGCCGGCACGAGCTTCCGCGACCGCGGCAGGCTGCGCCGGCGGCTGCGCTTCCTGCGGCGCGCGCGCGAGCTGGCGTTTCGCGACATCGGCGGGCTGATGTTCGACATGCGCCGCTTCGGCCGCGAGCGCCCCGACCTCGTCGAGGCGAAGATCAACGCGCTCGCCGCCGTGGACCAGGAGCTGCGGGCGCTGGAGCGCATCCTCGACGACCGCCGGCCGCTGCACGAGCTGCGCGAGCCGGGCATCACGTCCTGCGCGCGCTGCGGCGCGCTGCATGCCAGCGACTCGAACTTCTGTCCCAACTGTGGCCTGCAGGTCGGCGGACCGCGGGCGATGGGCGAGGTCGGCGGAGCGATCGCCGCGCCGCCGCAGCCGCCGCTCGAGCCGGTCCACCAGCCGGCGGCGCCCGGTGCGGTCGCGCCGCCGCCGGCCGCGCCGGTCGCGCCGGCAGCGCCGGCGCACCAGCCGCCGGCCGACCCGCCGGCCCAGCAGCCGCCGGCGCGATCGGTCCCGTCCGCCGCGCCTTCGCCGCAGAACCGGCCGGCGTCGTCGCCGACGTCGCAGCCGACGGAGACGATGACGCCTCCGCATGGGCCCGACGAGCGCGCGTAGCGACAGGAGGGCCGTGAGCCTCGCCACCGACCTCGCGCCCGACGACGGTGGGCTCTCGTGAGCACGCAGCCGCCCGAGGGCGCCGGCCAGCTTCCGCCGCCCGGCTCGCTGCGCTGCCCGCGATGCCTGGCGACCGTCGGACCCGACCAGGACTGGTGCCTGGAATGCGGCGCTCCGGCGCGCACGCGCCTCGCGCCGACGCCGAACTGGCAGCTCCCGACGGCCGCGATCGGGGCGATCGTCCTGCTCGCCGGCGCGCTGCTCGCGTTCGCGTTCGTCGAGCTCACCAGCGACGACGACGTGACGGCGGGAACGACGCCGCCGGCCGTCGTCCAGACCGCGCCGCCGCCCGCGGTGGTGCCACCGCCGATCGTGCCGACCGCGACGACGACCGCTCCCGTCGGTCCGACCGTGCCGACCGCGACGGTCCCGGGCCAGACGCCGACCGCGCCTCCGGCGATCACCGTCACCACGGCTCCCACCGCCACGACGCCGGCGCCGGGTTCCACGACGGGCACGACCACGACGAGGACGACGCGCTAGGAGTCTCAGGCCAGCGCCGGCCAGTATCCCCCCGCCAGCCGCTCCTGCACGCGCAGGGCGAGCGGATCGATCGCGATCGATGGCGCCGCCGCGGACGGGTCGCCGGCGACCTCGAGCGTCGCCACGACCGACCGCGCGAGCGCGCCGAGGTCGTAGCCGCCCTCGAGCACGATCCCGAGCGGCACGCCGAGATCCGAGGCGCAGTCCCGCATGCACGCCGCCATCCCGGCGAAGCCGCCGTCGCTCACGAGGCACGACGCCAGCGGGTCGTCGGCGTGCGCGTCGTAGCCGGCCGACACGAGCAGCAGGTCGGGCTCGAAGGCGCGCGCCAGCGGCACGACGACATGCGCGACGTGGGAGAGGAACACGTCGTCACCGGACCCGCCCGGCACCGGCATGTTCACCGTGAAGCCCTCACCGTGACCGCGCCCGACGTCCGACGCCGGACCCGTGCCCGGATACAGCGGCGACTCGTGGATGGAGCAGAAGAGGACGTCGTCGCGCTCGTGGAAGATGGCGCTCGTCCCGTTGCCGTGGTGGACGTCCCAGTCGAAGATCATCACCCGCCGCGCCCCGTGCGCGTCGAGCGCGTGCTGCGCCGCGATCGCGGCGTTGCCGAACAGGCAGAAGCCCATCGCCTGCGCCGGCTCGGCGTGATGGCCGGGCGGGCGGTGCAGCGAGGCACCCGCCACGACGCCCGACGCGGGGTCCATGAGGACGTCGACGAGGGCGACGCAACCACCCGCCGCGTGCAGCGCCGCGTCGTACGAGCCGGCGCTGACGACCGTGTCCATGTCGATCATCGCCCCGCCGTGCTCGCACAGCCGCTTGATGCGATCGACGTGGGCCGGCGGATGAACCGCCTCGACCGTCTCGCGTGCGGCCGCCGGCGAGAGGCGCACGTCCCAGCCCAGCCAGGCGCGCGCCTCGAGCGCCCGCTCGATCGCGACGATCCGGCGAGCGTTCTCCGGATGCCCACCGGTGTCGTGCTCCAGCGACGACGGATGGTGGAAGAGGACCGGAGCGGCCATCGGAGTACGGTACCCCGCCTGTGCCCGACGAGCCGGTGATCTGCAGCGACCTCGCGGTCGTCGGAGCCGGCGCGGCCGGGTTGTACGCGGCCCTGTCCGCCGCCTCCGTCGGCGCCTCCGTGACGCTCGTCTCGGCGACCCCGCTCGCGCAGACGGCGAGCTACTGGGCGCAGGGCGGGATCGCCGCCGCGCTGGCCGTCGAGGACTCGTTCGCGCGCCACCTCGCCGACACGGAGGCAGCCGGGCGCAACCTCGTGCGCCGGAGCGCCGCAGAGGTTCTCGTCTGCGAGGCACCCGCGAGGGTGCACGACCTCGAGGCGATGGGCGTGCGCTTCGACGCCGATCGCCGCGGCGTGCTGGCGCTCGGCCTCGAGGGCGGCCACTCCGTGCGGCGCGTCGTTCATGCCGGCGGCAGCGCGACGGGGCGCCGGGTCGTCCGCCAGCTCTCCGCGCTCGTCGTCGACTCGGCGAACGTCGACGTCCTCGAAGGGGCGCGCGCCACCGGCGCCTGGATGCACGACGGGCGCTGTGCCGGCGTGGTGCTCGAGGACGGCCGGGCTGTGCAGGCGCGCGCGACGATCCTCGCCACCGGCGGCGCGGCGGCGCTGTGGTCACGGACGACGAACCCGCCGGGCTCGCTCGGCATCGGGATGTCGATCGCCCATGCCGCGGGCGCGCAGCTCGCCGACCTGGAGTTCCTGCAGTTTCATCCGACGGCGGTGACGGGAGTCCGCGGGCGGGAGGGCTTTCTCGTGACCGAGGCGATCCGCGGCGAGGGCGCGACGCTGCACGGTCCCGACGGCGAGCGGTTCGTCGAGGAGCTCGCGCCGCGCGACGAGGTCTCGCGCGCGATCGCGGCGCTGCTGGAGCGCACCGGCGCGAGCTCCGTCGCCCTGGACATGCGCGGCGTCGACGCGTCGCTGTTTCCCAACGTCGTGTCGGCGCTTGGCGACGCAGGGCTCGACCCCACCCGCGAGACGATCCCGGTCTCGCCCGCCGCGCACTACATGATGGGCGGCGTCGTCACCGACCTGCACGGCCGCAGCACCGTCGCCGGGCTCTACGCCGTCGGGGAGACCGCCTGCACCGGGCTGCACGGCGCCAACCGGCTGGCCTCCAACTCGCTGAGCGAGTGCTTCGTCTTCGGCCTGCGCGCGGCCCGCGCCGGTCTCGACGAGCCCGCCGCGACCGCGCCCGGCTCGCCTCCCCCCGCCGCGCCCCTCGAGCGCCCGACGCGCGCCACGCAGGAGGCGCTCTGGCGCGATGCCGGGATCGTGCGCAGGCACGAGGGCCTGCAGCGCCTGGCGCAGGACCGCCATCCGCTCGCGCGGCTCATCGGCGCCTGCGCGCTGCGGCGCGAGGAGAGCCGTGGAGCACACCAGCGCGAGGACTTCCCGGCGGTCGACCCGGCGCGCGACCACCAGCACACCCAGGTCGGTCCCGACGAGCAGCCGCGGACCGTCCGCTGGACTTGACAGGTCGTCAAGCTTAATACGAACTCAACATTGGTTTCGTTCTTACCTCATACGAGCACGCCAGACTGCCGCGGCCTGCTTGCCGTAGAGGAAAGGAGCTCCCGAACCCATGTATCAGTTCAGCCGCGCGATCTACAGAGAGCTGTCGCCGCAGATCGTGTGCTCGCCGACGGCGCGCGACCCCCACGCCGAGGTGCTGCGCGCCTGCGAGGCCACGATCGAGCGGCTTGCCACCGATCGCCACTACTTCGCCAGGCCCGCCCGCACGCTCTTCAACGACATCCGCACGAACTTCCCGATCGCGGCCCAGCCGCGCGTCTGGCAGGTCGTCTGCGCCTACGTCGGCGCCGCGCAGGAGTGGCTCGCCAAGCAGCCGCAGCACGGCCACGACATCAACGGCAACCCGCTGGAGTGCCGCGCCACGACCCGTCGCGGAACGCCGTGCCAGCGCGTGCCGCTCGCGCACAACGGCTACTGCCCGTCGCACCAGCATCTCGCCGAGACCGAGGAAATCGAGGAGATCGAGCAGCGGATCGCCGCGTGATCCCCCCGCTCGGGCGCCGGCGCCCCTGACGCGGCAAGGCTTGCGCAGCTCGGGCGGCCGCGCCCGCCGTCGCGTCCGCGGCTCCACCCGGCCGCTGCCGTCCTGCCAGCCGATCGGCTTAGATAGGCGAGTGCCCCTGGCCGGCGTATCCCCCGCGCGTCCGCAGGGCGGCTGACGGCCGTGCTGCTCGGCGTCGACGTCGGCGGGACCTTCACCGACGCGGTGCTGGCGACGGGCGGCCGGCTCTTCACGGCGAAGGCGCCGACGACACCCGACGATCAGTCCGAGGGCGTCATGGCGGCGGTCTCGGCGGCGCTGCGGACCGCCGGCGCGCAACCAGCGCAGGTCGAGCTGTTCGCCCACGGCATGACCGTCGCGACGAACGCGCTGCTCGAGGGCCGCGGCGCCCGCACCGCCCTCGTCGCCACGGAGGGCTTCACGGACGTCGTCGAGCTCGGCCGCCAGGCGCGCGCGGACCTGTACCGGCTGTGCGCCGCGCGGCCCGCGCCGCTCGTCCCACCGGAGCGCCGCGTGGCGGCGCCCGAGCGCTGCGGCCCCGACGGCGTCCTGCGGGCGCTGGACGATCCCGATGCGCTGGCTGCGCAGGTCGCGGGGCTTGGGCCCGAGGCCGTCGCGGTCGTCCTGCTGCACGCCTACGCGCACCCCGCGCACGAGCAGGCGATCGGAGCTGCCCTCGCGGCCGCGCTGCCCGGCGTCCACGTCTCGCTGTCGCACGACGTCGTCGGCACGTTTCGCGAGTACGAGCGTGCCGCGACGACGGAGGTCGACGCCGCCCTGTCGCCGCTGCTCGCGCGGTACCTGCGGCGGCTGCTCGAGCGCGCCGCCGACGCCGGCCTGCCCGAGCCGCGGATCATGCAGTCCGGTGGCGGCCTCGCGTCCGCAGGGCTCGCGGCACGGCACGCGGCGTTCGCCGTGCTGTCGGGGCCTGCCGGCGGGGCAGCCGCCGCGGCGCTCGTCGCGCGCAGCAGCGGCCGCCGTGACCTCGTCTGCTTCGACATGGGCGGCACGTCGTGCGACGTGTGCGTCGTCGAGGGCGGCGCCGTGCGCGAGACGGCCGGGCGCGAGGTCGGCGGCCGGCCGCTGGCGCTGCCGATGGTCGACATCCACACGGTCGGAGCCGGCGGCGGATCGGTCGCGTGGCGCGACCCCGGCGGCGCGCTGCGCGTCGGCCCGCGCAGCGCGGGCGCGGTCCCCGGCCCCGCGAGCTACGGCCGCGGCGGCGACGAGCCGACCGTGACCGATGCCAACCTGCTGCTCGGCCGGCTCGGCACGGACAGCCCGCTGGCCGGCGGCGTGACCCTCGACCACGACGCCGCGCGGCGCGCGGTCGGCGGACTGGCGCAAGAGCTCGGACTCGACGATGTCGCCTGTGCCGAGGGGATCGTGCGCGTCGCCGACAGCGAGATGATCCGGGCGCTGCGCGTGATGACCGTCGAGCAGGGTATAGACCCGCGGCGCTTCGCGCTGCTGGCGTTCGGCGGCGCCGGGCCGCTGCACGCGGCCGCGATCGCCGACGAGCTGGGGATGACGACGATCCTCTGCCCGCGCGCATCGGGCGTGCTCAGCGCGCTCGGCCTCGCCGCCGCCGAGCGCCGCGCCAGCGAGCAGCGCACGGTCCTGCTCGCAGACGACGCGCTGACCGACGAAGCGCTGCGCGCCGCCTGCGCCGAGCTCGGCGGCGCGGCCCGCCGGACGCTCGCCCCCGGGGCGACCGCCGCCGTCGACATCGCCTACGACGTGCGCTACCGCGGCCAGGCGCACGAGCTGACGGTGCGAGGGCTCGACGACGCGACCGTCGAGCAGGTCCGCGACGCGTTCGAGGAACTGCACGACGAGCGCTACGGCTATCGCGACGCGGCGAGCCCGATCGAGCTCGTGACGGTGCGCGCGACCGCGCGCCTGCCGGGGCCCGAGCTCGATCTCAGCGCAGATCAGAGGCCGCAGGCGCGGCGCACGCGGCGCACGGTCGTCTTCGGCGGCGAGGAGCACGACGCGATCGTCATCAGCGGCGACCCCTCGCCCGGCGACGAGATCGCCGGGCCGGCGATCTGCGAGCTGCGCGAGGCGACGCTCGCGGTGCCGCCGGGCTGGCGCGCCCACGTCGACGAGAGCGGGACGCTGCTGGTACAGCGCGACGGCGACAGCCGCGAGGAGGCCGCGCAGCAGTGGTACGAGCGCGCGCAGGCGATCCAGCAGCAGCTCGCGGCGATGAACGCCGATCTCGCGGCGACGCGTGCGACGCTGGAGGAGGCGACGGCGCAGATGCACGTCATCCGCGAGTCGCGGCGGTTTCGACTCGGCGAGGCGCTGCTCGCTCCGATCAACCGGCTGCGCCGGCGCGGAAGGAGGAGCGCGTGAGCCTCGACGCGATCGACCTGCAGGTCGTCACGGGCGCGCTGCGCGCGGCCTGCGAGGAGATGGGCGCCGTGCTCGTGCGCAGCGCGCACTCGGCGAACATCAAGGAGCGCCGCGACTGCTCGAGCGGGCTGTTCGACGCCGCGGGCGAGATGGTCATGCAGGCGGAGCACATCCCGGTGCACCTCGGCGCGATGCCCGCCGCCGTCGCCGCCCTGCTCGACGAGGACCATTCGCAGGGGCGGCCCTGGATCCTCAACGACCCCTATCGCGGGGGAACGCATCTACCCGACATCACGGTCGTCACGCCGGTGCACGACGACGAAGGCGAGCTGATCGGCTTCGCCGCCAACCGGGCGCACCACGCCGACGTCGGCGGTCGCGTTCCCGGCTCGATGCCGGCCGACTCCACGACGCTCGACGAGGAGGGCGTCGTCATCGGCCCGCGGGTGCTCGACGAGCAGGCGATCGACGAGCTCGTGGACCGGATGCGCCAGCCGCAGCAGCGCCGCGCCGACCTGCGCGCGCAGCTCGCCGCCAACCGGATCGGGGCGCGGCGGCTCGCCGAGCTCGCCCGGCGGCTGGGCACGGGCGCGCTGCACGAGGCGACCGCGGCGGTGCTCGACTACGCCGAGCGGCGCACGCGCGCGTGCATCGAAGCGCTGCCCGACGGCCCGCGCGAGGCCCACGACGTGCTCGAGGCGATCGACGGCGACATCGAGCTGCACCTCGTCGCGACCGTCGACGGCGATCGCCTGATCCTCGACTTCGCCGGTAGCGCCGCGCAGCATCGCGGCAACCTCAACTGCCCGCTCGCGGTCACGCGCTCCGCCGCCTACTTCGCCGTCCGCGTGCTGACCGACCCCGACGTCCCGCCCAGCGCCGGCGCCTACCGACCGATCGAGGTCCGCGCGCCGGAGGGCTCGCTGCTCAATGCGCGCGCGCCGGCGGGCGGACGCGCCGCCCCCGCCGTCGCGGGCGGCAACGTCGAGACGTCCAGCCGCGTGGCCGACCTCGTGCTGGCGGCGTTCGGGCGTGCGCTCGGCCAGGGCACGATGAACAACATCACGCTCGGAGCGGACCCGTCGGCATCGGGCGCCGGGGGGTTCACCTACTACGAGACGCTCGGCGGCGGCCAGGGCGCCTGCCCCGACGCCCCGGGACCGAGCGGCGTGCACGTCGCGATGTCGAACACGCTCAACACGCCGGTCGAGGCGCTCGAGCTCGAGTTTCCCCTGCATGTCGTGCGCCACGCGATCCGCCGCGGTTCGGGCGGCGCGGGACGCCACGCCGGCGGCGACGGGATCGTGCGCGAGCTCGAGGCGCAGGCGGTGATGTCCTACGCGCTGATCACCGAGCGCCGGCGCCATCCGCCCGCCGGCGCCGCGGGTGGGGAGCCCGGCGCATGCGGGCGCAACATGCTCAACGGCGCCGAGCTGGCGTCCAAGGCGACCGGCCGGCTGCAGCCCGGCGACCGGCTGGTCATCGAGACCCCCGGGGGCGGCGGGCACGGCCCTCCCGGGGACCGCCGTTGACCGCCGATCGGCTGACGACGGCACGGCTGCGCGGAGAGCGCCCGCGGGTCGCGCATGCGCCGCTGTACGAGGATCTGTTCGGCAGCGACGCGGTCACGGAGACCCTGTGGCCGCCGCCGCACGGCGGCGCGCGCTCGCCGGGTGAGGCGCGCGAGCTGCTCGAACTGGACCTCGCGCACTGGGCGGCCGAGGGCTTCGGGCCCTGGGTCGTCTTCGAGTCGGCTGCGGGCGGCCGCTTCGTCGGGCACGGCGGGCTGCGTCGCGGACTGATCGAGGACGAGGGAATCGTCGAGGTCCTCTACGCGCTGCGTCCCGATGCGTGGGGCCGGGGCTACGCGACCGAGCTGGCGCTGGCAGCCGTCGGCCGCGGGCGCGAGCTCGCGCTGACCGACGTCGTCGGGTTCACCCTGACGACGAACGTGGCGTCGCAGCGCGTGCTCGAGAAGACGGGCCTGCGCTTCGAGCGCACGATCGAGCATGCGGGTCTGCCGCACTGGTTCGGCCGGCTGGCGCTCGCGTCGCCGCGCTAGGCGACCACTAGGATCACGAGCCGATGGCGCCCTCATCAGCCCCTTCAGCTCCGGGTCGCGTCGCCTTCGTCGGGCTCGGCATCATGGGCTCGCGGATGGCCGCCAACCTGGCCGCGGCCGGCTACCAGCTGACGGTCTTCAACCGCACGCGGGCGACGGCCGAGGCCTGGGTCGCCGAGCACGGCGGCACGGTCGCCGCGACCCCCGCCGAGGCCGGATCCGCCGCCGACGTCGTCATCAGCATGGTCGTCGACGGCGACCAGGTTCGCGCCGTGCTGCTCGGCGACGACGGCGTCGCGCAGGGCGCGGCCGCCGGCACGCTCTGCGTCGACATGTCGACGATCGCGCCGGCCCAGACGCGGGCGATCGGCGCCGAGCTCGCGGCGCGCGACCTGCGCCTCGTCGACGCGCCGGTCACCGGGTCGTCGCCGAAGGCGCAGGACGGGACGCTGACGATCATGGCCGGCGGCGAGGCCGCCGACTTCGCCCAGGTGCGGCCGCTGCTGCAGATCATGGGCGAGCTCGTCGTCCACGTCGGCGCCCTCGGGCAGGGCGAGATGGTCAAGCTCATCAACAACGCGGTCGCCGCCGCCAACGCGGCGACGGTCGGCGAGGCGCTGCTCGTCGGCCACGCGACGGGGGTCGACCTCGACGCCCTCGTGAAGGTCATGGCCAAGGGCTCGGGCGGCTCGGCGATGCTCGACCTCAAGGCGGGCGCGATGCGGGCACACGACTACACGACGCTCTTCAAGCTCGAGCACATGCTCAAGGACGTGCGGCTGTGCCTCGAGGAGGCGGAGGCAGCGAACGTCCCCTTCGGCGCCGCCGCGCGCGCCCGCGATGTGCTCGTCGCCGGGATGGCGCGGGGGCATGCCGGCGACGACTTCGCCGCGCTCTTCGAGGCGCTCGAGGCGTTCTCAGGCACCCGTATCGACGCCTGAACGTTACAAGCTCAGCCTCCGAGAGTACGGGATTTGCAGGCTTATTTGGCCCTTTGCATAGACCTGTGGCACAATCTCCGCCTCCCGTCGTTCGAATCATCGTCATGATTCGGGACGACGGGTCGATTCGTTGTATCTCGTTCAATGTCCCGTCGTCGTCTGGGTTGATCTATGCCTATTGCGTTCAAGGAGTGGGCGGTTACCGTCCGGGCGCTCGCCGAAGGCGAGCAGCTCATCACCCTGCGAAAGGGCGGTATTCGCGAGTCGGACAAGCGATTTCGCGTCGAGCACGATCGCTTCTTCCTGTATCCCACGTTCGACCATCAGCGCGGCGACTGCGTGCGTGCATCGCACGTCCCGGAGCTTGCTCGAGCACTTGAGGAAGGCGTCTGGGCGGATGGGGAACCGCCCACCGGCGCCCTCGACGGCAGCGGCCTGAACCCGCTGCCACAGCCCGACCGCGTGCGCATCCGCGCATGGGCCGAGCTGGCCGATCACTTCACGATCACCGATCCGCGCTGCGTCGATGCGCTCTCACCGTTCTACGTGTGGAGCACCGACTACGCGGAGAAGCGGCTGGAGTGGAAGCGCCGCCATCCGCTGCACGTCCTGCTGCTGCGCACCTATCGCATCCCGCGCCCGGTCACCGTGCGAGTCAAGGACGAGTACGGCGGCTGCCGATCGTGGCTGGAGCTGCAGCGCGACCTTCCGTTCGAAGGCACGCCCGTCCTGTCGGACGATGAGTTCGAGCGCGCCGCCGAGGAGATCCGCATGATCGCGGACGGCGGCGTGCCGGCGCTCGTCTGAGCCCGGCCCGGCCGAGACCGCAGCAGACCCATGCTCGCGGCGATCGCCGCCGCCGAGCGCGTCCTCGCAGTCGGGATCGGCGGCGGCGGCGACGTGGTCGGCGCGCTCGCGGTCGCCGAGCTGGCCGGCGCGCTCGGTACCCCGGCCGTCGTCGGCGGGCTGAGCTGGGAGCGGCGGCCGATCGACCCGCTGCCCGGACCGCGGCGGATCAGCGAGATCGCCGGGCTGCGCGGCCTCAACGAGCACGCCGGCCTCGCGGACGGCCGCACGACCGGCCCCGGCGGCTTTCATTTCGCCGAGTCGCACATGGCACGTCACCTCGGCGAGCCCGTGCTCCTGCTGGATCCGGGCGGCGGTTCGGCCGCAGTCGCCGACGCGCTCGCCGACGCCGCGCGCCAGCTGCGCTGCGACCTGGTCGTCCTGACCGACGTCGGCGGCGACGTCCTCGCCCACGGCGACGAGAGCGGTCTCGGCAGCCCGCTCGCCGATGCCGTCTGCCTCGCGGCGGCGCCGCGGCTCGAGCACCACGGGACGCCCGTGCTGGGGGCGCTGTTCGGAGCGGGCTGCGACGGTGAGCTGACTCCCGAGCAGGTCGCCGAGCGCATCGCCGAGGTCGCCGAGGCTGATGGCTACCTCGGCGCCTGGGGCCCCGGCGCAGCCCAGCTCACGCGGCTGGATGCGGCGGCCGCGCAGGTCCCGACGGAGGCGAGCGCGATGGCGCTGCGCTGCGCGCGGGGCGCGCTCGGCGCCGTGCCGATCCGCGACGGTCGCCGCACCGTGCAGCTCACCGCGGCCGGCGGGCTCGTGTACTTCTTCGATCCCGGCGCCGCCCTGAGCAGCGCTGCGCGCTGCGCGCAGCTCGTCGCGCATGCGGCGACGCTCGCCGAGGCCAACCGGATCCTGCTCGACGAGGGGATCGCCACGGAGCTCGACTGGGAGGCGTCGCAGCCGCCGCCCGTGTGACGCGAGACCGCGCCGTGTGTGGGACGCGGCGCCGAGGCGGGTCAGCCGGCTGCGTCGTCCTCGTCCCGGCCGGTGTCGCCGGCGCCGCTGCCCGACTCGTCGTCGGTGCTGCCCGGGCTCTGCACGTCGGCGTCGGGTTCGCCGGTGGTCCCCGGATCCTTCAGGGTGTCCTCTGCTTCGTACGACATCGTTCGATCCCCTCTGTTGTCGTGGCGCTGGCGCGCGAGGTACCCGCGCGCCGCCTGACGCAACCGGTCGCAGTACGAGGTGCCGCAAGCCCTCGGCGATGAACCTAGGATCCGCGCCGACGCCGATGCCCAAGCGCACGCTCACCGCCTGCCTGGCCGCCGCTGCGCTGTGGATCTGCGCCGCGCCCGCCGCAGGCCAGGTACAGCCCTACCGGACGCACGACTTCGGCGGCTTTCACGACGTCCTGCCGCCCGGTGCGAACGGTCACTCCGACCTCGTCGAGCTCGCCGCCTTCCTGGCGACGGGCCGGCGGCCGGCGCACAACGCCGACCAGCGCGACATGTACGCCCGGCTGCTCTCGACGACGCCGGGGGTCACCGGCGCGAACCTGGGCACGCTCTTCAAGCAGGCCGGCTTCGGCAGCCCGCCCGGCGAGCAGGCCCGCGCATACTCGCCGGCGCCCGGCCTGACGATCACCCGCGACGCGGCGTTCGGCGTGCCGCACGTCTACGGCACGACGCGACAGGCGGCGATGTTCGGCCTCGGCTACGTGGCGGCCGAGGATCGGCTGTTCATGATCGACGTGCTGCGCCACGTCGGCCGCGGCCGGCTGAGCTCGTTCGCCGGCGGCGCCGCCGGCAACCGCGCGCAGGACGCCGAGCAGTGGGCCACCGCGCCGTACACCGAACGCGACCTCGAGCGCCAGGCCGACCAGCTCGACGACCTCTACGGCGCCGACGGGCTGCTGCTCCAGCAGGACGCCGCCAGCTATGTCGCGGGCGTCAACAGGTACATCGCCGAGGCGAAGCTCGACGTAACCAAGATGCCCGGCGAGTACGCGGCGATCGGCCGGCCGCTGGGCCCCGACCCGTGGAAGGTGACCGACATCATCGCCACGGCCGCGCTCGTGGGGGGCATCTTCGGCAAGGGCGGCGGCGACGAGCTGACGCAGATGCAGCTGCGGCGGTCGTTCGTCGCCCGCTACGGGCGCCGCCGCGGTGAGACGCTGTGGCGCGAGTGGGCGGCGTACGAGGACGCCGACGCGCCGACGACGATCACCGCGCGCAAGCGCTTCCCCTACCAGACCGCCCCGAAGAGGCCCGCGCGCAACGGCCTCGCGATCGCCGACGCCGGATCGCTGCGCCGGACGCAGGTCGTGACCTCGGGGCCACGCGCCACGCCGAGCGCCCGCGGCGGGCTGCTGCCCGGCGGACTGCGCCGGATGGGCAACTCCAACGCGCTGGTGGTCTCCGCCGCGCAGTCGGCCACGGGCCGCCCGCTGGCGGTCTTCGGACCGCAGACGGGCTACTTCTCGCCGCAGATCCTGATCGAGGTCGACGTCCATGCGCCGACGATCGACGCCCGCGGCGCGGCGTTCCCCGGCGTCAACCTGTTCGTCCAGGTGGGTCGCGGCCGCGACTACGCGTGGAGTGCCACGTCGGCGGGGCAGGACATCATCGACACCTTCGCCGTCGACCTCTGCGAGCCCGGCGGCGGCAAGCCGACGACGACCTCGATGCACTACATGTTTCGCGGCGCGTGCGAGCCGATCGAGGTGCTCGAGCGCACCAACAGCTGGGCGCCGACGGTCGCCGACGCGACGCCCGCCGGGCGCCAGACGCTGCGCGCCGAGCGTACGAAGCTCGGCCTCGTCAGCGGGCGCGCGACGATCGGCGGCAAGCCGGTCGCCTATACGCAGCTGCGCTCGACGTACATGCACGAGGTCGACTCCGCGCTTGGCTTCTCGGACTTCAACAACCCCGAGAAGATGCGCAACGCCCAGGACTTCCAGCGCGCCGCGCACAAGATCGGCTACACGTTCAACTGGCTCTACGTCGACGACCGCGACACGGCGTACTTCAACTCCGGCGACAACCCCCAGCGGGCCAAGGGCGTGACCGGCCAGCTGCCGATGCCCGCCCGACTGGAGTGGCGCGGCCTGGACCCTGATCGCAACACGGCCGCCTACACCTCCTTTGCCAGGCACCCGCAGGCGATCAACGGCCAGCCGTACATGACCTCGTGGAACAACAAGCAGGCGCGCGGCTACGCCGGCGCCGACACGAACCTCTTCTCGTCGGTCTTTCGCTCGCAGATGCTCGACCAGGAGATCGAGGCGCGGATCGCCGGACGCAGGAAGATCGACCTGCCCGGGCTCGTCGAGGCGATGGGCGAGGCCGCGACGACGGACCTGCGCGGCGAGCAGGTGCTGCCGCTCGCGCTGCGCGTGATCGGCCGGCCGCGGGAGCCGGAGCTCGCGGACGCGGTCGCGAAGCTGCGCGCGTGGGTCGCCGCCGGGGCGCACCGGCGCGACCGCGACGGCGACGGCCGCTACGAGCACGCCGACGCGATCCGGATCCTCGATGCGTTCTGGCCGCGCTGGATGCGCGCGCAGTTCCAGCCGTCGCTCGGCGCGGCGCTGTACGCGCAGCTGACGAGCGCCCACGAGATCGACAACACGCCCAACGGCGACGGCGACCACGTCGGCTCGGCCTACCAGACCGGCTGGTACGGCCACGCGCGCAAGGACCTGCGGCGCGTGCTCGGCCTGCGCGTCCGCGCGCCGTACGCCAAGCGCTACTGCGGCGGCGGACGGCGGGCGCGGTGTGCGCGCGCGCTGCGCGGCGCGCTGGCCCGCGCGCTCGCCGTCGACGCCGCGACGCTGTACCGGGACGAGGCCTGCGCCGAGGCCGGCATGCCGGGCGATCAGGCCTGCTTCGACAAGATCGCCTTCCGCCCGACGGGCGGCATCACGCAGCCGATGATCGGCTGGCAGAACCGGCCGACGTACCAGCTCGCGGTCGAGGTGCAGGGGCACCGGCCGCGATAGCGAACCCCAGGCCGCCAGATGTCCTCGTGGGTTCAGACCGCATCGCGCAACTTCACCGCTCGCCACGACGATCGCGAGCAGGTCGACGTCGCTTCGGTCCTCGAACTGCTCGAGGAGACGCGCGAGCGGATCGGGCCGCTGTTCGGCCCGCTGCCCGACGAGGTGACGATCGTCGTGCACGCCAGCGGCCTCGAGCTCGACCTCGCACAGCCGTTCCTGCCCGTCGTCCGGCGCCTGACCCACCCGGCGGCGCGCCGCTACCTCGCGGGCTGGGTTGGCAGCACGGCGCTGCACGTGCTCGCGCCACGGCTGCTGGCCGATCGCGCGGCCAACGTCGAGGGCTCTCGGGAGATGCTGGCGCTCACTCCGGCGGCCCTCTACGTGCAGCTGGCGATCGCGCGGTGCAACGCGGCTCTGCCGCCACCGTGGTCGCCGCGCGCGACGCTGCGGGCGGCACGCTGGGCATGGCTGGTCGCCGGGGGGGCGCAGTGGTTCTCCGGACAGACCGCGCACGCGCGACCGGCGATCGCCCGCCGGTTGCGCGAAGGCGGCCGGCCGGACTTCCCGCCGTCGGTGCGCGACGCGGCGCTGCTGGGCGGGACGGTGATCGACCTCGTCGCGCGCGAGGAGGGAGCCGAGACGGCGGCGCGTCTGGCCTGCTCGCTGCCGCGCGGCGGGCCGCGCGAGGCGCTCGTGTCGGTCTTCCATGGACGCGCGCTCGTGCACACCGAGGGCACTTGGCGCGCGCATCTGGCGCGGCTGGCCGGCCGCTGACGGCGGCCGGCGACCCGCCCTCCCGTGGCAGGTCCCCGCGGGCCCGCGCCGCGTGACGCCCAGCGCCCCGCGACACCCGACTACTCGACCGTCAGGCGGCCCTCCATCCCCGCCTCGCGGTGGTCGCCGACGGAGCAGTAGTACGCGTAGGTGCCCGGCTCCAGCTCCACGGTCAGGGTCTCCTCGGCCTCGGTGATGACCTCGGTGCCGGCGATCGTCTCACCGTCCTGCTCGACGTTGAAGTCGTGCGGGACGCTGGCCTCGTTGGTGAACTCGAAGGCGACCGTGCCCGCCTGCGCGGTCAGCGAGTCCTGCACGTAGGCCAGATCGCCACCGGGATCGGCGGCGACCTCGACGGTCTCGCCGGCTGCCGGTTCGTCGGCGCCGTTCGTCGCCGTCTGGGCGGGCTGCGTGGCGGCCGGCGGCGGAGCGGCCGTGTCCTCCTCGTCGTCGCCGCACGCCGCGAGGGCCGTGGTCGCGAGGGCCATCGCCGCCACGAGGGCGGTCAGCTTTCTGCTCGTCATCGCTCTCTCCTCTGCTCGTGTGCCTGGGGCCCCTGATCGAAGGTCTCAGCCTCCCCATGCAGGTGCGGGCCGCCCCGGTGGACCCTCATGAGTGCGCATGTCTGTCGGCCTTCAGCAGCAGGCGCGAGACCTCTTCGTCGCTGGTCGCCGAGAAGTCGTCGTACCACACCCCGACGGCGACGAACGGCTCGGGCGTGCGCGCGCAGACCATCTCGTCGACGCGGTGCGCGAACCGGGCGCAGCTGTCGACGGACGACACGGGCACCGCTGCGACGATCCGCTCGGCGCCGTGCTGGCGCAGCGCGACGATCGCCGCATGCATCGTTGCGCCGGTGGCGAGACCGTCGTCGACGACGATCGCCGTACGTCCCCGGACCGACAGCGGCGGTCGCTCGCCGCGGTAGGCGCGCTCGCGCCGCTCCAGCTCGACTGTCTCGCGATCGGTGACCCGCTGCAGCTCTTCCTCGCCGACGCCGTAGGCCTCGACGACGCGGCGGTTCAGGACCCGCGCGCCGCCTGGCGCGATCGCCCCGATCGCGAGCTCCTCGTGTCCCGGCGCGCCCAGCTTGCGGACGACGAACACGTCGAGCGCAGCGTGCAGCGCACGGGCGACCTCATAGGCGACCGGCACGCCGCCGCGCGGCAGCCCGAGCACCAGCACGTCGTCGCGGTCGCGATCGGTGGCGAGCTCGGCGGCGAGCTGCCGGCCGGCGTCGCGCCTGTCGGTGAAGAGCGCCATCGCAGCCTCGCCTACCCACGCTCGTCGGCGGGAATCGTCGGCCGGCGGGTCGTCGCATGATCGCGGACGCTCCGGGTAGCCGAAACCCATGATCGGACACAAGAAGAGCCGGACCGCACGCGCCGGCGACCTCATCACCAGGTATCTGAAGTTCAAGGCGATCGCGGCCGCCGCCAAGGGCGCCGGCAAGACCGCCCGGAAAGCTGCCCGGGGCAAGCCGGCCCAGCGCGCGCAGCGCCCCCCGAAGAAGGCATGGCTGGCGCTCGCGGGCGGAGCGGGAGCCGCAGCACTGGTGGCGCGAAAGGTGCGCCACGGGTCCGCGGACCCGTCGCAGCCGACGCCCGCGTAGGCGCCGTCTCGTGCGAACGCGACCACGATATCGGCGACGACCATGACGACGAGCACCGGCGTCACCGCGGTCGACCGCAGCGTCCAGAACGCCAACACCTGGATCAACGACCTCAGCGCCGAGCTGGGCGAGAGCCGCGAGACCGCCTATCGGGTGCTGCGCGCGTTCCTGCCGCTGCTGCGTGATCGGCTGACGGTCGACGAGGCGGCGCACGTCGCCGCGCAGCTTCCGCACCTGTGGCGCGGCGTCTTCTACGCCGGCTGGGTGCCGAGCCGCACGCCCGAGACGTATCGCGACCACGACACGCTGCTGCAGCGCCTCGCCGAGCACGCGCGGCTGGCGGGCCCGACCGAGGCGTCGCTGGCGGCCGAGGCGTGCGCCAAGGTGCTGCGAGCGCACATCGACGAGGGCGAGTTTCGCCACATCCGCGACGTCCTGCCCGAGTCGCTGCTGGCGCTCTTCGAGTGAACGGGCAGCGTGGGCGCCCCGGCGGCTCAGCCCGACAGCTCGGTCCCGAGCCAGACGACGAGCGCGCCGAGCGCGAGCACGGCGAGCAGCGCCGCCAGCACGCGCGACGGCGCCGGTCCGGCGGCAGCCTGCTCGTCGCCGACGATCTCGGCCTCCAGCAGGACGTCGCGGGCGGCGTCGCGCCCGGACGCGGGGACCATGACGTCGCGCGGACCGGCAGCGAGCATGTCGGGGACGTCGAAGCCGCGGGTGCGGCGCAGGGTCGACGGGATTCCCTCCTCCAGCAGCAGGCCCTGCACGAACTCCGCCTCGGCCTGGTTCATCGCCCCGGCGACGCGCACGAGATCGCCCTCGGTGTAGCGCGGATCGATCTTGCGCGCGCGCTCGTGCCGCGCGGAGACCGGCTGCTCGACGGGAGTCCCGGCATAGACGAGCGGCATGCCGCACAGGCGGCAGAAGCGCTCGTCGAGCGGATGCGGCTCGCCGCAGCCGGGGCAGACGAGCGGCTCGGAGGCCACTAGACGGTCGATCCGTTCATCTGTGGATCGTCCGCTCGGATGCGACGGTCGTGGATCACCTAGATCACCTCGAGCTCGACTTCGCGGATCCTGCCGTCCTCGATGAGGTAGGAGCGCACCTGCGGCTCGGCGTCCTTCGCCTTCGGGATCCCGACGATCAGCCATTCCACGCCCGGCCAGCCGGCCGCGAAGTTGACGTCGGTCTGCGAGGGGTAGGGCGCCGATCGCGTATGCGAGTGGTAGATCGCGGTGAGCTGGTCGTCGTCCTCGTCGGCGAAGGCGAACGAGATCAGCTCGCGGCCGTCGATGTCGAACCGAAACGGGCTCGCCGCGAGGTTCTCCAGCGCGCGGGCGGCGGTCGCCGTGCCGTCGCGGCCGACCACGACGCCGCAGCACTCGTTGGGCGCGTCGCGGACCGCGTGCGCGACGATCTCGTCCAGCAGGGCGCGGTCGATCCTCACGCCACAGAGGCTAGATGGTCGATCTCGCGAGTCGAATCGACCATCGGCGCCGCGGCTATGCCTTCTTGAGCTCCTTGGCGTCCTCGTCGTCGTCGCCCGCGTTCATGTTCGACAGCGACTCCTTGAACTCGCGCATCCCCCGGCCGAGCGATCTGCCGACCTCCGGCAGCTTCTTCGGTCCCAGGACGACGAGCGCGATCGCCAGGATGAGCAGCAGCTCTCCGGGCCCGAGGTTGAATGGCATGGTGGTGCTGCTCTCCTTGATCAGCGGACGGCGACGGTCGCTTCGCCCGATCGATGGTAGACGGGGCGATGGCTGCCGGGGCCGGATGACGTCCAGCCCGTCATCTCGCGCCGGTCTCGAACGCGTCCGGTACGGGGTCGGTCCCGAGCAGCATGCGCAGGACTACGAGGTGCTGGCCCTCGGCGGCCGTGATCGACGCGGCCGTCTGCAGCAGCCGGCCCTCGAGCAGTTTGCCGTGGGCGTCGTTGTAGGCGGCGACGCCGGCCAGCTCGAGCTCGATCAGGAACTCGACGGCCTCGGCCTGCGTCTTGAGGTCACCAAGGCCCTCGACGACGTTGTCGACGGCATCGACGCCCTCGGGCGGCGCCGGGGGAATCCCGCCGAGGTCGGTCAGCGCCGTCGTCAGCGTCTCGGCGTGCCGGCGCTCGTGGTCGCGCAGGCGGCGCGCGATGCGCAGCGCGTCGGATGACAGCAGGCCGGCGTCCAGCACGCCGTCGTAGGCGATCACGGCGGTCTGCTCGAGGTTGATCGCCTGCTCGAGGATCGCGGCATCGCCGGTCGCCTGCGCGAAGGCGTCGCGGACCGACAGCAGCAGCGGGATCGACGATGCCGCGATCGCCGCGCCGCCGAGCCCGAAGCCCCGGCGCAGCAGCGAGCGCCGGTCGCGCTCGACGGCTGCCGGCGCGCCGGTCCGCGCGCCGCCGCCGGCGATCGCGATCGGCTGCGTCACGACGCCTTCCCGGTCACCAGCGCGTCTGCGACGGGATCGCGGCCGAGCGCGTCGAGCAGCACGGCGAGATGCTCGGCCTCGTTGGTGATGATGCCGGCGGCCGTTGCGCGCAGCTCGCCCTGCGAGAGCTTGGGCAGCGCGTCGATGTAGGCGGCGATCGCGGTGTTCTCGAGATCGACGGCGAAGCGCAGCACGTCGCTCTGCGTCCGCAGCTCCGGGAAGTCGTAGGAGGACTTCGCTCGGTTCGGCCTGCCGCCGGCATCCTCGATCGCGCCCGACAGCGCGTCGGCGTGCTCCTGCTCGTGGTCGAGGAACGTCTTGCCGAAGTCCAGCGCGCGGCCGCGCAGCCTGCCGGCACCGACCTTGTAGGCAGCGACGGCCATCAGCTCGAGGTCGAGGGCCCCGTTGAGGATCTCGACATCCGCCTCGTCGGACTCGTCGGGGCCCGTGACGACGTTCGGCGTCGTCGTGCTGTTCCCGCACGCCGCGACGAACGCCGCGGCGCCGCCGGCGCCGACGATCACGCCCGAACTCCGGAAGAAGCGCCTGCGCGACTGCGGGCCGCGCAGGAAGCTGTCGATGTCCATGCCAGTCTCCGTGTAGGGGAATCCTTCACGCTACCTACCGCGACTGGTGCGGGCGCGCACGCCCGCCGGATCACCACCAGACGGTGGAATCCAGGTTCTCGAGCTCCTCCAGCGGCTTGGTGTAGATGCCGGAGGAGAGGTACTTCCAGCCGTCGTCGCACACGATGAAGACGACGTTGCCCTCGTCGATCTCGCTGGCGATCCGCACGGCGACGCGCGCGATGGCGCCCGACGAGACGCCGGCGAAGATGCCCTCCTCGTTGAGCAGCCTGCGCGTCCAGATGACCGCGTCCCGGTTGGTCACGAAGATCTTGCGGTCCAACAGGCTCAGGTCGATGATCGGCGGGATGAAGCCGTCGTCGAGCGAGCGCAGGCCCTGCACGGGCTCGCCCTGCATCGGCTCGGCGGCGACGATCTTGACGCCGTCGCCGAGCTCCTCCCGGAAGCGGCGCGCGTTGCCCATCAGCGTGCCGCCGGTGCCGAGGCCGGCCACGAAGGCGGCGATGTCGTCGAGCTCCTCGAGGATCTCGGGGGCCGTGCCGTTGTAGTGCGCGAGCGGGTTGGCCTCGTTGCCGTACTGGTAGGGCATGTAGTACGTGTCGGTGTCGCGGGCGATCTCGGCGGCCATCGCGACGGCGCCGTTGGAGCCCTGGTCACCGGGGCTGTAGACGATCTCGGCGCCGTACATCTCGAGCAGCTGCGTGCGCTCGGGCGTGACGTTGTCGGGCATGACGACCTTCAGCGGATAGCCCTTGCGCCTGCAGATCATCGCGAGGCTGATGCCGGTGTTGCCGGACGTCGGCTCGAGGATCGTGTGGCCGGGCCGGATCAGCCCGTGTTCCTCGGCGTGCTCGATCATCGACCGCGCGACGCGGTCCTTGACCGAGCCGGTCGGGTTGCGCGATTCCAGCTTGGCCCAGATCCTGACCCCGGCCTTCGGGCTCAGGCGCTTGAGCTCCACGAGCGGCGTGTTGCCGATCGACTGGACGATGTCCCCGTAGCGACCGCCGCAAGGACGGTTCTGAAGCGGCGGGAGAGCCATGTGCCAACCAGTGTAGACACGTGGGCCGCTCCCGCCCAAGGCGCTGGGGCGCCATATTCGGCTTGCCGCCCGCGCCGCGGCGCTTCGCTAGGGTCCGGCCGCCGCTCGTCCCGATTCCAGGTGCGCCCCTCCCATGGTCTTCCCGACCGTCCAGTTCGCCGTCTTCTTCCCGATCGTGCTCGCGCTCTCGTGGGCGCTCATGCGACGTCAGAACGTCTGGAAGCCGTTCATGCTCACGGCGAGCTACATCTTCTACGCCGCCGCGGACCCGAGGTTCTGCCTGCTGCTGGCCGGCATAACGCTCGCCAACCAGCTCGCGTCGAAGCTCATTCACGCAAGCGACGACGCGCGCGTGCGCAAGCGGATCATCACGATCATCGTGGGGCTGGATCTCGGGACGCTCGGCGTCTTCAAGTACTACGGCTTCTTCGCCACGGAGGTCAACGAGCTGCTCGGCAGCGCGGGGCTCGGTCTTCCGCTTCCGCTCGCCGCGATCGCGCTGCCGGTCGGCATCAGCTTCATCACCTTCCAGGCGATCTCCTACAGCGTCGACGTCTACCGCGGCGTGCTCGCCCCGGCCAGCACGATCGACGTCGCGCTGTACATCAGCTTCTTCTCGCAGCTCGTCGCAGGCCCGATCGTGCGCGCACACGAGTTCCTGCCCCAGCTGCAGGGCCCGCGCGACCCTCGCAAGGTCGCCGTCGGCGCCGCCGTGGCGCTGATCATCGTGGGCCTCGTCAAGAAGGTCGCGATCGCCGACTCGCTGGCGCGCGAGATCGTCGATCCGGTGTTCGGCGTGCCGCAGGCCTACTCCGCCCCCGACGTATGGCTGGCGTCCTACGCGTACGCCGTCCAGATCTTCTGCGACTTCTCGGGCTACACGGACATCGCGATCGGGACCGCGCTGCTGCTGGGCTTCGTGTTCCCGCAGAACTTCGACCGTCCCTACCGGTCCGCGAGCCTGCGCGAGTTCTGGCGGCGCTGGCACATCACGCTGTCGCGCTTCCTGCGCGACTTCCTGTACATCCCGCTCGGCGGCAACCGCGGCGGCAAGTGGCGGACCGTCCGCAACCTGATGATCACGATGACGCTCGGCGGCCTGTGGCACGGCGCCGCGTGGGGGTTCGTGCTGTGGGGCGTCATCCATGGCACGGCGCTGGTCGTCGAGCACCTCCTGCGCGGTCGTATCTCCATGCCGCGCTGGCTCGGCTGGCTGATCGCGTTCCACGTCGTCGTGCTGGCCTGGATCCCGTTCCGGGCGCCCGACCTCGAGCTCGCCGCAACCTTCGCCTCGCGCCTCGTCGAGCCCGGTCCCGCGACGCTCTGGACGGTTCCCGTCGTGCTCGTGACGTTCCTCGTCATCGCGCTGCAGCTGCTGCCCGAACGACCGCTGGACGTCATCCGCGTGCGCTTCGAGCAGCTCCATCCGGTCGCGCTGGGCGTCAGCATGGCAACCGCCATCCTGCTCGTCGCCGCGACCGTCTCCAACCAGGGCGTTCCGCCCTTCATCTACTTTCAGTTCTGACACATGGCCAAGACCGAACACGATCCGTACATCCTCGACCGGCCGACGGGGCGCACCCTGCGCGCGCGCGACGGCATCGTCTGCGTGCTCGTCGCCGCCCTGCTGCTGCTGGTAAGCGCGGGCGGCTCGATCCGCAGCACCGGCGAGAAGATGGACCCCGGGATCCAGCGCAGCGTCGTGCTCGCGGTCGGCCATCCGGCCGGCTGGGTCGCCGATCGCCTTCCGCTGGCGGACGTCGCGCGGAGCGCCACCTCCGTCCTGTCGCCGGACCCCGAGTCCGGTGGCGAGGGCGGCTTCGACACGACGCCGGTCGCCGGACCGGCGACCTCGACGGGCAGCGGACCGGCCGGCGCAGCTGCCCTTCCGCCGATCACCACCGACGCGTTCGATCCCGCCGAGCTGGGCGTGAAGCCGGCGAGGCTGCCGCAGCTCGACACGCTGCTCGTGACCGGAGACTCGCTGGCCCAGCCGCTGGACGTCCAGCTCGCGCGCCGCCTGGCCGACGAGGGCGTGCGGACGGTGCGCGACGCCCGCCTGGGAACCGGCATCTCGAAGACCGGCATCGTCGACTGGGGCGAGCTGTCGACCGAGCAGTCCGGGGAGCACGAGCCCGACGCCGTCGTGATGTTCATGGGCGCCAACGAGGGGTTCCCGTTCCCGGGCGCCGGCGGCAAGAGCATCGAGTGCTGCGGGCCCGAGTGGGCGGTCGTCTACGCGACGCGCGCGCGGCGGATGATGCAGACCTACCGCCGCGACGGCGCCGCGCGCCTCTACTGGCTGACGCTGCCGATGCCCCGCGACAGCCGGCTGCAGGAGATCGCCCGCTCCGTCAACGCCGCGATCGAGGTGGCCGCGCAGCCGTTTCGCGCCAACGTCCGCGTGCTGGACATGGAGAGCGTCTTCACGCCCGGCGGGCGCTATCGCGCCGCTCAGGAGGTCGGCGGGCGCCAGACGATCGTGCGCGCAGCGGACGGCATCCACCTCAACGACGCCGGCGCCGGCGTGGCGATGGGGTTCGTCCTGCAGCGGCTGCGCGCGGACTTCGCGAAGCTCGGCTCCTGACCGGCCCGCCGGCGGCCTCTGCAGCGCCGACCGCCGCGGACGCGCGGGCGGTCAGCTGCGTCCGGCGCACGACCTGATCGCGGCGGCGTACAGCCGTGCCAGCACGCGGTAGCCGCCCGGCGTGGCGTGGACTCCGTCGTGCGCGAGCAGCGACGGCGACTGCGCGACCTCCGCCGCCCAGTCGACGAGCTGCAGGCCGAGCGCGAGCTGCGGATCGTTCGCCATCCGGCGCAGCAGGGCGTTGGCGGCGTCGTAGCTGACGCCGTGCAGCGGCGGCCGCACGACGGTCGCCCACACCACGCACCTGCCGGATCGCGTCGCGGTCGCGCGAACGGCGGCCTCCAGCGCCGCCGTGTTGCGCGGTCCGTCGTTCGTGAACAGGCTGAAGGCGAGGATCGGCGGCGGCGACGACTCGCGGTTCAGGATCGCCATGCCCTCGCCGAGCGGGCGTCCGATCCGCCCGTCGACGCGCACGCGCCAGCCGGAGAGCGCCGCTTTCAGCGGCTGCTCGATCCCGAGCGCCAGCGAGTCGCCGATCACGAGCACATCGCGGGCAAGCGTGCGGCGCGACGGCGGGCGCGACGGCTGCCCGTCGGCGGCGGGCGGACCGGAGGACCCGGTGCGCGACGACCCGCCTGCGGACGAGCGCCGGCGCTGCGCGCGGGCCGGCCCGACGAGCTCGACGGTCGCGACCGCCGAACCGGCGGCGACGACGTCGCGCTGCGCGTTGGCGTCGATCGTCACGAAGCGGGCAGCGCGCGCAACGCTGAGCGTCAGCGTCGCCGCCCAGCGCCCGTCGTCGCCGGCCCGGGTCTGCGCGCGGCAGGCCGCCGGCCGGCAGGCGGCGCTGAGGAAGACCGCGCTGCCCGCTCCCGCGAGGCCGCGTACGCGTGTACGCGCGCGCAGCAGGCCGTCCTTGCGCTCGGTCGCCTTCAGCCGCGCGCCGTCGGCGGGTAGCTCGATCGTGATCGCCGCGGGGGCGCTGGTGACCGCCGGCGTCGCGCCGCCGTCGTCATCGCCCGACGAGCCGCAGCCTGCCGCCGGCGCCGCGAGGAGGCAGAGGGCGACGGCGACCTGCGCGCGCACCGGCTAGGGCAGCGCGCGATCGGCGCGCAGACGGTCGATGACGAGCGTCGCGGCGACCGCCGCGCCCGCCGTCGAGAGGTGGACGCCGTCGGCCTGGCGCGCGTCGATCGTCCTGCCGCGGAACCTGATCGTCTGGCGGAACCTGCCGCCGGGCGTGAAGACCCGCGCGATGTCGATCACGCGGACGCCCCCGCCGACGCGCTGCGCCGCGCGCCTGATCGCCACGTTCACGCGGCTGTAGACGCGGACGAGCTCGGCGCGCCCGGGCGCGGGGAGCGTGAGCCAGTAGACGTACGAGCGCCCGCCGCGCAGGTAGCTGCGCATCATCGCCTCCACGCGCCTCGAGTACGCCGCGACCCAGGCCTCCTCGCAGCACTGCGCGCCCGCCAGCGGGAAGCCGTCGTTGGCACCGACGAAGGCGACGGTGACGTCGGGCTTGAACCCCGACGCCTGGCTGCGCGCCTTGCGCAGCCAGTCGAACATCGCCGGCTTGGAGACGCCGCTGCCGACGTGCGCGTCGCTGCGCACCGTCGCACCGCGCAGCCGGCCGAGGCGCTGCTCGAGGTGGCCGTCGATGATCTGGATCATCGAGTCGCCGGTCGCCAGCAGGCGCAGCCTGCGCAGCCGCGTGAAGGGCGGGCGCCGCGCCGGACGCGTGCGGAGCGTCAGCGCACCGGCGGCCGGGTGGACCTGCGTGCAGCGCGCGGGGCCGGGCACGACCGCGCACCGCGAGCCGTCCCGCCACCGCACGACGACGCGCCACGAGACGCTGTCGCCGAGCCTCACGCGCAGCTCGCGGGCCGGGGCGCGCAGCGTCATCTGCGCGCCGCGCACGGCGACCCTCGCACCGCGCAGCGGGCGTGCCGGACCGCTGGCGTAGCCGGTCTCGTCGACGGCGGCGAGCGTCGCGCGCAGGCGCCCGCCGCCGCGGCCGACGCAGACGCGGCGCCGCGAGGGTCGGTCGGCGCTGAGCAGGACGCAGATCGAGCGGCCGCGGCGCGGCTGCGGCTCGCGCCGCGGCAGGGCGCGGTCGAGCTCCAGCGCGAACAGCAGCTCGTCGCCGGCCTGGTGCAGCGCCGCGCCCGTGACGCGCAGCGACGGCAGCGGCGACTCGGCGCGCGCCGGCGGCGCGGACGCCGCGAGCACGAGCAGCAGGCCGGCACCGGCGAGCACGTGATTGCAGCGTGCCCGATTGGCGTCGGCGAGGGCGCGCGTCATGCGAGCGCAATGTAACGCCCGCCGCCGGTGGCGCCCGCCGCCGGCGGGCGTCGCTCAGCCGCCGGCCATCGCCGGCAGGATCACGAGCACGTCGTCGTCGGCGACCGCCGTGTCCAGGCCACCGAGCACGCGGACGTCCTCGTCGTTGAGGTAGACGTTGACGTAGCGGTTCAGCTCGCCGCCCTCGGCGAAGATCTGCGACTGCGTCGTCGGGTGCTGCTCGGCGAGCGAGCGCAGGACGTCGCCGACGTTGTCGCCGTCGGCGTCGACCTCCTTGACGCCGCCGACGGACGGGCGCAGGACCGGCGGGATGCGTACGGTGGCCATGAAGCGCAGCAGCCTAACCGGCCGCGGCGCAGAACGCCTCGTAGTCGGGGAAGACGCCCATCTCGTCCTCGGCGATCTCCTCCGGCGGCCGCGAGCAGATCGCGCACTCCGGGTCGCGCCGGACCTTCAGCTCGGTGAAGGTCGCGCCGAGCGCCTCGTAGAGCAGCAGGCGGCCGATCAGCGGCTCGCCGGCGCCGACGATGAGCTTGATGACCTCGGTCGCCTGGAGCAGCCCCATCGTGCCGGGCAGCACGCCGAGCACGCCGTTCGCGCCGCAGCTCGGGGCGAGCTCCGCCGGCGGCGGAGCCGGGTATAGGCAGCGGTAGCACGGGCCCTCGTAGGGCGCGAACACCGACAACTGGCCGTCGAAGCCGAGGATCGATGCGCTGACGACGGGGATCTTCAGGCGCACGGTCGCGTCGTTGAGCAGGTAGCGCGTCGGGAAGTTGTCGACGCCGTCGACGATGACGTCGTAGCCGTCGATGATCTCCATGATGTTCGAGGCGTCCAGGCGCGTCTGGTACTTGACGACCTTGACGTCGGGGTTGATCGCGTTCATCGCCTCCTGAGCGGAGTCGACCTTCGGCGTCCCGATCCGGTCGGTCGTGTGGATCACCTGGCGCTGGAGGTTGGACAGGTCGACGACGTCGTCGTCGACGATCCCGATCGTGCCGATGCCGGCCGCCGCGAGGTACAGCGCCGTCGGCGACCCGAGGCCGCCGGCGCCGAGCAGCAGCACCTTGGCGTCGAGCATCTTCTGCTGGCCCTCGGCGCCGATCTCCGGCACGAGCATGTGGCGGCTGTAGCGCTCGCGCTGCTCGGGCGTCATGACCTTCGGGACCTCGACCTGGTAGCCGCGGTCCTTCCACAGCGTGTAGCCGCCGGTCATCGACTCGACGTTCTCGTAGCCGAGCTCCTCGAGCGTCTTCGCCGCGAGCGCCGAGCGGTTGCCGGAGGCGCAGTAGAGGATCACGCGCTGGGAGCGATCCGGGACGGCGCCTTCGATGCGCGACTCGAGGTGCCCGCGCGGTACGTGCTTTGCGCCGGGGATCAGCCCGCGCTCGACCTCCTCGTTCTCGCGCACGTCGACGAGCGCGATCGGGCCGCTGCCGTTGCCGTTGGCATTGCCGGACAGCGCGTTGTGGACGTCGCCCGGATCGACCTGGGCGATCTGGCTCTTGATCTGGCGGATGAACTCCGCGCCGGACGGGCTCACACGAATCTCCTCAAAGGTGGTCGGACTTCGCTGCTTCAGAAAGTATAGCGGCGCAGATCGCCGCCGTCCGACGTCTTCGGTCGCTGCTGCGGCGTCGCGCCTGACCGCGGATCACGGCAAGACGCCGAAAGGGACGTCCCGTGCTGCACCGGGACGCCCCTTGTCGGTCCGACCTGGAGGGCAATACGTTCGTGGAGGGTGCTGCACGACGAGTATCGGGCATCGCGCCTGGCGCCGACATGGGGTCCAGACCCCATGCGAAGAACCCCACTGCTCTCGCAGGTGTTGGCCGTCAACACCCTGCTCGTCGTCGGCACCGTCTTCGCCGCGAGCGTCGCCGCGCGACTGGACCTCGGCGACGCCGCGGCCTCGCGACAGTTTCTCGTGCTGATCGCGGCGATCCTCGCGACGCTGCTGGCCAACAACTTCATCATGCGCCGCCGCTTCGCCCCGCTCGAGTCGCTGACGCGGACGATGGAGTGCGTCGACCTGACGATCCCCGGCGTGCGCGCCCCGCCGCAGGACGGCGAGCCGGCGGACATCACCCGCCTGCGCCAGGCCTTCAACCTGATGCTCTCGCGGCTGGAATCAGAGCGGACCGGCAGCGCCACGGCCGTCCTGCGCGCGCAGGAGGCCGAGCGCGCGCGGGTCGCCCGCGACCTGCACGACGAGGTCAACCAGGCCCTGGCCGCCGTCTCGCTGCGCCTCGCGGCGACCGCCGAGCAGGCACCGCCGCAGTTCGCCGAGGAGCTCGCCGAGACCCAGCGCCTCGCCGGGCAGGCGATGCACGAGCTGCTGGGCCTTGCGCGCGAGCTGCGCCCGGCGGCGCTCGACGACCACGGACTGCTGCCGGCGCTGCGCACGCAGGTGCGCCTCTTCGGAGACCGCTGGGGGATACCGGCGCACTTCGCCGCGGACGGCACGCGGCCGCTGCTCGGCGAGTTCGAGCAGCTCGTCGTCTACCGCGTCGTCCAGGAGGCGCTGTCGAACATCGCCCGCCACGCGCATGCCGGCAACGTCAAGGTGATGGTGCGGGGCTGCAACAGCGCGCAGGTCAAGGTGCTGATCATCGACGACGGCGTCGGCCTGTCGCCCGAGCGCGTGACGCGTGGCGGCTCGGGCCTCGTCGGCATGCGCGAACGCGCGCTGCTCGCCGGCGGGCGCCTGGAGGTCACCCCCACCCCCGGCGGCGGCACGACCGTGGAGCTCACGGTCCGTGGGCGCGGGACGGGCGCGCCATGAGGCTGCTGATCGCCGACGACCACGGCATCGTCCGCGGCGGACTGAAGCTGCTGCTCGACCGCCAGCCCGACATGGACGTGGTCGCCGAGGCCGCCGACGGGGTCGAGGCCGTCCAGGTGGCGCTGCGCGAACGGCCCGACATCTGCGTCCTCGACGTGTCGATGCCGCGCATGACCGGGCTGCAGGCGACGGTCGAGATCAAGACGCACGCGCCCGAGATCGCCGTCCTCGTGCTCTCGATGTACGACGACGAACGCTATCTCTTCGAGGCGCTGCAGGCCGGTGCGTCGGGCTACATCCTCAAGCAGGAAGCCGACACCGCGCTCGTCGAGGCGGTGCGCGCGGTCGCGCGCGGTGAGCCGTTCATGACCAACGCCGCCGAGCAGTCGCTGCTGCGCGAGTGGATGGCCGACGACAGCACCGGCCCCGTCGAGCCGTTGACGCTGCGCGAGCGCGAGGTGCTCAAGCTGATCGCCGAGGCCTTCACCAACAAGGCGATCGGCGAGACGCTGCACCTCTCGGAGAAGACCGTCGAGTCGCACCGTGCCAACCTCATGCGCAAGCTCGAGATGCGCGACCGCGTCGAGCTCGTGCGCTACGCGATCAGGCGCGGGCTGATCGAGGCCTGACAGCCGCCGGACGCGACCGGCGGGCCGGCGGGCGCGGGGTGACTAGGCTCCCCCGCGTGCCCGCCCGCCTGCGCCTCGCCCTGTTCGTCACCGGCCTGCTGGCGCTCGCCGCGATCGCGGGCGTGCTGCTGTTCGCGGTCGGCGAGAAGACGGTGCCCGCCGCGTCGGCCTTCGCCGGGGCGACCCGCCCGCCCGGCATCCCGCCCGCCGACTTCGCGGTGCGCGACCAGGACGGGCGCATGCTGCGACTCGACGACCTGCGCGGCAGGCCCGTCGTCGTGACGTTCCTCTACACCACGTGCGAGGACACCTGCCCGCTGACGACGCAGCAGATCCGGCTCGCGCTCGACGAGCTCGGCCACGACGTCCCGGTGATCGCGGTCAGCGTCGATCCCGCGAACGACACGCCGCGACGGGCGCGGCGGTTCGCGCGCGAGCAGCGCATGCAGGGGCGCATGCGCTGGGCGCTCGGCGACGCCGGCGAGCTGCGGCGCATCTGGCGGGCCTACGGGATCCAGCCGCAGACGGCGGACGACGAGCACACGGCCTCGACCGTGCTGCTCGACGCGCGCGGCGTGCAGCGCGTCGGCTTCGCGGCGAGCGTGCTGACGCCAGAGGGCCTCGCGCACGACGTCGCGCTGCTCGCCGGCGAGCGGCGCCGCGCGGCGAGGTCAGCCCCCTAGCCCTCGGTGGGCGGGCGGCGCACCTCGCCGCCCTCGCGCCTGAGCTGCCGGCGGTCCTTCATCGACTGGTAGCCGAGCACGCCGACGACGACGACCAGCGGCGCGACGTAGAGCAGGTTGATCGCCCAGTGGCCGACGTGGGCGAGCACCGCCATCACGAGTTGGCCGCGGACAGCAGCCACAGGCCGAGGGATGTGAAGGCGATCATCACGGCGAGCATCCAGTATTGCGAGCGCGTGGCCGTACGGCCGTCGCCGAAGGTCAGCAGCGCGCGGTCATGGGCGAGTACGAGCCCGGCGACGTGGCCGATCACGAGCGCCGCGACCTGCACGTACCAGATGCCCGTCGCCGAGATCCAGGTGTAGTCGACCGTCACCGAGCTCGTGCCGAAGATGTTCGCGCCGTTGCCGAGCGGGTCGGAGGCGAGATACGCCGCGCGCTGCCCGTCGTAGGCCAGCAGCGAGAAGTAGTGCGCGATGACGTACGCGAGGCCGATCGGGATGAGCGAGTGCGCGAAGCGGCCTCCGAGCTCGCTCGTCGACATCGGGTTGGCCGGGTCGACGGACTGCATGCCGAGCACGCCGAGCCGGTACAGGCCCGCGACGATCAGCACGCCCGCGATCAGGCCGACCGTCAACGCGAGCTCGAGCGCGGTCCCCTGCCCGAAGCCGATCGACCCCCAGAAGTCCACGAGCCCGCCCCCGATCGTGCTCCATGCCTCGCCGCCGGTGAAGCCGTCGAACGACGTCGTCCCGATGATCACGCATGCCAGCGCGACGGTTCCGGGCACGATGTCGACGCCCGTCAGGCCGGCGAGCGGGCGCCGCACGTGGAGGCCGTCGCGCGCCCAGCGCAGCGGCGCGATCCGGGCGAGAAAGCCGAAGTAGACGCCGAATCCGTCGCCGTAGCGGTTCCAGCGCTCGATTCCGTAGAGGCTCATCCCGACGAACTGCGCGGCCGCGTAGACGAGCGCGAAGACGGCGAGCCTGCTCGGGTCGTCGCGCCCGGAGTACGCGAGCTCGAGCCACGCGAACGCGAGGATTCCGACGACCGCCGGCCAGCGCCCGAGCTTCGCCGGATACTCCATCGGCGACGGCAGACCATCGCGGCTGGCCCTGCCCGCGACCCAGGCGACGGCGCGGGCGATCGCGCGCCACGGGTTCAGCGCCTTGAAGACGTCGCCCAAGAGCGGGCTCACGACGGCGAGCCCGATCCAGAACAGGACGAAGATGAAGGTCGGCGCCGGGTTGTTCGTGGCTGTCTGGTCGCCGGCGAAGCCGGTGTAGACGACGAACGCGAACAGCGCGACGCCGATCGCGCCCGCCAGCGGGTCGAGAACGGCCGGCAGGCCTGCGATCCGCCGCTCCGGCGCCTGCTCGAGGCGCGGCTTGGGCCAGAGCACCGCCAGCCCGACGAACGACACGACGAGCACGACGGTCGCCGCCCATCCGAACAGCCACTTCGGGATCGGCAGGTCCTCGCGCCCGACGAGGCCATGCGCCAGCGCCGGGTCGGGGGCCGCCGTCAACGCCAGGCCGGCCGCGACGAGAAGCAGCGCGAGCAGGTGGCGCCGGTGCATTGCCGGGCAGTCTAGGAAGGACGGCCCGCCGGCGATGCCACCCGATCGGGCATCATCACGCCCGTGACCGTCCTCCTGGTCGCCGCGGGCGGGCTGATCGGCGTTCTCGCCCGGTACGGGCTGGGGACCGCTGTGTCGATCGACAACCAGCCGTGGATGATCCTCGCGATCAACGTGTCGGGCTCCTTTCTCCTCGGTGCGGTGCTGCCATGGAGCGACGGGCTGTCGGACCCTGCGCGCGCCGGCATCGCCGTCGGCTTCTGCGGCGGCTTCACGACCTTCTCCACGGTGAGCGTGCAGGTGTTCCTCGACGCCCGCAGCGGCGACACCTCGTTTGCGCTCCTGTATCTCGCGGCGACGATCGCCGCCGGCGTGATCGCGGCGGCGCTCGGCTACTACGCGGGTCGCGCGCTCGCGGGCTAGGAAGCGCGTGCTCACTTCCGGTGCGCGTTGCGGCGCATCCACCGGGGAGCCGTGCGGCGAGTGCGCCGTCGAACCGACCTATGATCGGGCCATGGCCACCGACGTCCCGATCGAGCGTCCGGCGTCGCACGCGGTCAGCCTGCCGCACGGCTGGCTGGCGATGGCGGCGCTGATGGCGACCGCCGGGCTCATCCACCTCGTGGCGACCGTCGAGCACATCGGCGTGGAATGGGAGCTCGTCGTCTTCTTCGGGCTCGTCGGAGCCGTCCAGCTGCTCGTCGGGTGGCGGATCTATCGCAACGATGCGCCGCCACGGATGCTCACGTTCGCCGCGCTGCTCAGCCTCGGGGTCGCGCTGCTGTGGGTCCTCTCGCGAACGGCTGGGATCCCGGTCGGACCCGACGCGGGCGAGGTCGCCGCGGTCGGCGTCGGCGACACGATCGCCACGGCGCTGGAGTTCGCCTTCGCGGCGCTCGTGGGCGTGATCGCGATGCGCGGCGAGCAGCGCGTCGCCTGGCTGAGCAGCGGGATGGGCGTGCGGCTGACGTTCGCGGTGCTGTCGCTGGCCCTGCTGATGGCGGCATTCGGCGGGCACGAGCACTGATGCGCGCGCCGCGTCCGATCACCGCCGTCGCCGTCGCCGTCGCGCTGCTGTCCGCCGGTTGCGGCGAGCGCGACTCCGACGAGCCGCGCGCGCCGCAGGCGGCCTCGTCGGCGAAGCTGCGCGCGCAGCTGAAGGGCGCGACGCAGTCACAGGCAGGCGACTTCCCGGCGACGAACGGGCGCAGCCTGCAGCAGGTGGCCGACGGGCTCGACCTGACGGGCCCCCACGTCGGGCTCGCCGGCTCGGTCTTCACGATCGGCGAGAACCGCCTCGCCTTCGGGGTCATCGACGAGAGGTCGGGCTTCGTGTACGGCAAGACGGCGGTCTACGTCGCCGACAGCCCGGGCGCGAGGGCGCGTGGGCCGTATCCCGCTCCCGCCGATCTGCTCGTGACCGATCCCGCTTTCCGCAGCCAGACGGCCGCCGGCGAGGACGACGTCTTCGCGGCGATCTACGAGACGCAGCTGCAGCTGCCCCGCGCGGGGACGACGGCGGTCCTCGTCGTCACGAAGATCGGCGACAAGCTCGCGGCCGCGCCGACGCAGATCGAGGTCGTGCCGGTGGCGCAGGACGCGGTCCCGCGCCCGGGCGAGAAGCCACCGCGGATCACGACGGACACCGTGGAGTCGGCCAAGGGCGACATCGAGTCGATCGACACGCGCGTACCGCCGAGCGACATGCACGACGCGAACTTCGCCGACGTGATCGGCAGGAAGCCGGTCGCGCTGCTGTTCGCCACGCCCGCGCTGTGCACGTCGCGGGTCTGCGGCCCGGTCGTCGACATCGCCGCGCAGCTCAAGTCGCGCTACGGCGACCGCGTGGAGTTCATCCACCAGGAGGTCTACGTCGACAACGATCCCGGCAAGGGCCTGCGCGAGCCGCTACGCCGCTTCAACCTCAAGACCGAGCCGTGGCTGTTCGTGTTCGACCGCAGCGGCCGCGTCACCGCGCGGCTGGAGGGCTCGTTCGGCTTCAACGCGTTCGAGCGGGCGCTGAAGTCGGCGCTGTAGCGCCTTCGCATCCCGGCCCGAGCAAGCGTCCGGCAAGCGCGGCCGGAGGCTCGGCGACGCTTTCCGGGATGCCCGGCCGTGCTTTCCGGGATGCCCGGCCGTGATCTGACTGCCGACCGTGTGCTGCCTTCGTGCCGGTGGCACCGGGCCGGGCGCCGGCGCCCCGTCAGGCGCGGATCGGCCACCCGGATGACCCGCAGGGCGTGCGGACGGGTCCACTAGCCTCAGCGCCCGTGCGAGCTCCGCCCGACAGGATCAGCGCGCCGTTCTTCCCGGCGAAGGCGCGATGGGTGAACGTCGCGACGCTGCGCCTCGACCAGCAGCTCGGCCGCCCGGTGCTGATCGAGTTCTGGGACTTCTGCCGCGCGAACTCGCTGCGGACGCTGCGGTACGTGCGCGGTTGGCACGATCGCTACGCGGCGGCGGGACTACGCGTCGTGTCCGTCCACGCCGGCGCCTACCCGCCGTCGCAGGATCCGGCGCAGGTGCGTGCCGCCGTGCAGCGGCTGGGAATCGAGCACGCCGTCCTGCTCGACACCGACTTCGAGCTCTGGCGCGAGTACGGCAACGAGGCGTGGCCGGCGCGCTACCTCTTCGACCGCCGGCTGCGGCTGTACTCGATGCACTACGGCGAGGGCGCCTACGACGAGACCCAGGCCGAGATCTGCGAGCTGCTCGGAATCGAGCCGGAGCCGCTGGCGCCGCTGCGTCCGGAGGACGCGCCCGGAGCCGAGGTCGGCCGGCCGACTCCCGAGCAGCCGGGTGCATGGTCGGGTCCCTACGAGGCCGGCGCGGTGTGGGGCGTGCTCGAACCGACCGGCGAGCGGCCGGCGACGATCCGCGCCAACGGCCGTACGCTCGAGGTGCCCCACGCCGGCTGCTACGCGCTCGTCGAGCACGAGCGCCACAGCGCCGGCGTGCTCGAGCTCGAGGTCGGCGACGACGTCACCTGCCACGCGGTGCAGTTCACTCCCGGACTCCTGTAGCGAACCGCGACCTCACGCGGCGGACCGCAGTACCGTCGCCGGCACGTCGGACAGCAGGCGCTCGAGGCGGGGCGGCCCGTCCTCGTCCACGACGATCGCGCCGCCGGGCCAGTACGGGCTCGAACCCTGCGGGCCGCGGCCCACGAACAGCGGATCGAAGATCCAGTTGCCCGCGTTGTGCAGCTGCGTGCCGCCGGGCGTGCGCCACTCCGAGGCCTGGTCGCCGGGAAGCTGCCCCGTCCGATGCGTGTGGCCGAAGACGAGGTGCGCCGGCGAAAGGCGCAGCCGCCGAGCCGCCTCGGCCGTCGCCGCCAGGCCGCCGCGGCGCAGATCCTCCACGCCGATCCTCGGCTCGACGGGCCCCATGCCCGCGCCGTTGACCGCACGCACGCCGAGCCGGAACGCGATCGCGAGCGCCCGGCTGCGCAGCCGGCCGGCGCGACCGCGGCCGTTCAGCGTGCTCCACGCCGTGACCGCCGTGCGACTGCCGACCGCGGTGCGGCCGGTGGCGCCGCGCTGCGCGCTGGCCTGGCTGAGCGCGTAGATCGGCGCCAGCACGGCCTCGTAGTCGTCGGGGGTCGCCGGGTCGGGGATCGCGCCGGCCATGCGCGCCATCGCGCCGGCCGCGAGGCGCTCGAGCGTCGGCACGGTGAGGTGCGCGTCGGCGTAGTGCCCGTGCGTCGCGTAGACGTCGTCGCGCAACCAGAGCCCTGGGTACGCGAGCTCGACGCTCGCGGGCGCCAGGAAGGTGGCCAGGCGCTTGGCGATCCAGGAGGCGCGGTCGAGCCCGACACGCTCGTCGACCGCGAGCGGATCGGGCGCCTGCCGCCGTCCGCGCCAGTCCAGCCAGCCGGCGGCGATCGCATGATCGTGGTTGCCGGGTACGACGACGACCTCCCGGTCCCGTCCGAGCGCGTCGCCGATCGCGCGCAGCACCGGCTCGGCGACGGCGAGCGCGTCGCGCGTGGGTCCGTGCCGCAGCTCGAGCGTGTCTCCGAGCAGCACGAGCCGGTCGACGTCCGCCAGCCGCGCGAGCAGGACGCCGAGCGCGGCAGGCCGGCGCAGCGCCTCGGCGCCGGCGGCCATGCCGAGGTGCAGATCGGAGATCACGAGCGTCCGCATGTGCGGCGCAGGCTATGCGAGCGCCCGGCGGCGTCGCGCGGCTACGACGCCCGCGCCGCGAGATCCTCGCGGATCCGCTTGGGCAGCATGAAGCGCACGTCCTCGCGGACGACCTCGACCTCCGACACGTCGTCGACGCCGCGATCGGCGAAGTACGCCACCAGCCGGCGGACGAGCTCCTCCGGCGCGCTGGCGCCCGACGAGATGCCGACGACGCGCTTGCCGTCCAGCCAGTCGTCCTGCAGCTGGGATTCGTTGTCGATCAGGTACGAGTCGGTTCCGTAGTCGCGCGCGACGTCGACGAGGCGCTGCGAGTTCGACGAGTTCTGCGAGCCGATGACGAGGACCAGGTCGCACTCGCTGGCCATCTGCTTGACCGCCGCCTGGCGATTGGTCGTCGCGTAACAGATGTCGTCGGTGCGCGGGCCCGTGATCGCCGGGAACTTCTCCCGCAGGCGGTTGATGATCGTGCGCGTCTCGTCGACCGACAGCGTCGTCTGCGAGATGTAGGCGACCTTCCCGGGATCGGGCACCTCGAGCGCGTCGACGTCGGCCTCGGTCTCGACGAGCACGATCGACTCGGGCGCCTCGCCCATCGTGCCCTCGACCTCCTCGTGGCCGCCGTGGCCGATCAGCACGATCGTGTAGCCCTCGCCGGCGAACTTCTTGGCCTCGACGTGGACCTTCGTCACCAGCGGGCACGTCGCGTCGATCGTCGACAGCGAGCGCGCGGCCGCCTGCGCGTGGACGGCGGGCGAAACGCCGTGAGCTGAGAAGACGGTCGTCGCGCCCTCCGGGATGCTGTCGTCGATCTCGTCGACGAAGATCGCGCCGCGCGCGCGCAGCTGCTCGACGACGTGCTTGTTGTGGACGATCTCCTTGCGCACGTAGACCGGCGCGCCGTAGAGCTCGAGCGCGCGCTCGACTGTCTGTACGGCGCGGTCGACGCCGGCGCAGTAGCCTCGCGGCGCGGCCAGCAGCAGCTTCTTCACCTCGAAGGACATATGCGGCAAGTCTAGGCAGCGCGAAACCGCGGCCGTCGCAACCGGTGTCGTGCCGACCGCCGGGCCGACGCCGAGATCAGCGCGATCTCCAGAGCCGGCTGACGAGCAGGTGGACGGCCTCGCCGACCGCGTCCAGGCTGCGCTGCGAGACGGCGTCCAGATCGTCCTCGAGCGAGTCGCGCTGCGGATAGAGGAAGTCGATGATGTCGATCGCGCGGACGCCGCGCCTCGTGAACGGCGTGTGGTCGTCGATCACCGCGCCCGACAGCGTCTCGGCGGGAAACAGCGATCCGACGCCGACCGCGCTCGCGGCGCGGCGAAGCTGGCGCCACAGCGCGGGGTCGGATCCCTGCTCGCGGGGAAAGCGCAGCCCGCGCTTCTCGGCGATGTAGTCCAGCAGCACGAGCCTGGAGACGTTGCGGGCGTGGCGTGCGGCGTAGGCGCGCGAGCCGCGCAGCCCGCAGGACTCGAACGGCTCGCAGCCCGCCGGCTCCTCCTCGCCGTCGAAGAGGACGAAGCGCAGCTCGCGCGCGCCGCGCGGACGCCTGGCCTTCGCGAACGCGCGCGCGAGCGTGACGACCGCGGCGGTCCCCGCCGCGCCGTCGTTGGCGCCGACGAACCCCTCGGGCACGGCCTCCACGTCGTAGTGCGCGGCGACGACGATCGCCGGCCTGCGGCCGGGAACCGTGGCGACGACGTTGCGCAGCCGGGGGTGCCCCGGGATCGCCTCGAAGCGCCCCCGCGGCATCAGCGACCGCAGGCGCACCGCGAGGCGCCGCAGCGCCGGCGATCCGGCGGGACGCCAGCCGTACTCCTGCACCTGCTCGCGCAGCAGCGCGAAGGCGGCGGACCCGTCGAAGCGATCGGCACGGGCCCGCGGGGCGAGCGCCGCCGGCGCCGGTGGCGCCGCCGGCGTCGTCGTCGCCGGCATCGCCCGGGCGGTCGCGCCGTCGCGCTCGTCCGAGCCGCACGCCGTCGCGAGCAGCGCGGCGCCGGCCAGCGCGACGGCGCAGAGCACCACGACGAGTATCCGCCGGCCGATCTCAGTCGTTGCTCGTCACCACCTCGAGCAGCTCGGCGAAGCGCTCGCGCGCCGCCGCGCGGCGCGTCGGGACATGCTCGCTGGGGATGTCGTCCGGCGGCGCCTCGTAGCCGCGCAGGATCTGCCGCGCGACGGACTGGCGATGGACCTCGTCGGGGCCGTCGTAGAGGCGCGCCCCGCGCGCGAAGCGGTACATCGCCTCCAGCGGCATGTCGGTCGAGTAGCCGAGCGCACCGTGGATCTGCAGCGCGCGGTCGATGACGTCGTGCAGCACCTGCGCGCCATGGAACTTGATCATCGAGACGTCGGTGCGCGCCGCGGCGGCGCCCTGCGTGTCGATCCTCCAGGCCGCGTGCAGCGTCATCAGGCGGGCGGCCTGCAGCTGCGCCGCCGAGTCGGCGATCCAGTTCTGCACGGTCTGCTTGTCGGCGAGCACCGAGCCGTGGGAGATGCGGTACGTCGCGCGCTCGCAGAGCATGTCGAAGGCGCGCCGCCCGACGCCGAGCCAGCGCATGCAGTGGTGGATGCGGCCCGGGATGAGCCGCGCCTGGGCGAGCAGGAAGCCCGCGCCGCGCGCGCCGAGCAGGTTGTCCGCCGGGACGCGCACGTTCTCGTAGACGATCTCGGCGTGGCCGCCGAGCCGGCCGAAGTGCGCGCCGGGATGCTCCATCGTCGGCACGTCGCGCAGGATCCGCACGCCCGGGGTGTCGGCGGGGACGACGATCATCGACGCCCGCTGATGCGGGCGGTTGCCGGGGTCGGTGACCGCCATCACGATCAGGAAGTCGGCGACCGACGCGTTCGTCGAGAACCACTTGTGGCCGTCGATCACCCACTCGCCGGAGGCCTCGTCGAGCTCGGCCCGCGTCTCGAGCGTCGTCGGGTCGGCGCCGGCGACGCCCGGCTCCGTCATCGAGAAGGCCGAGCGCAGATCGCCGGCGAGCAGCGGGTGCAGCCAGCGCTCCTTCTGCTCGTCGCTGCCGGCGAGCGCGATCAGCTCGGAGTTGCCGGAGTCCGGCGCCTGGTTTCCGAACGCGCTCGGCGCGTACGGCGACGAGCCGAGGATCTCGTGCATGAGCCCGAGCCGTACCTGACCGAAGCCCTGACCGCCGAGCTCGGGCGGCAGGTGCGCCGCCCACAGCCCGCGCTCGCGGACCTGCTGCTGCAGCGGGCGCAGCGCGCGGTCGAGCTGGGCCCGGTCGAGATCGAGCGTCTCCAGCGGCCAGATCTCCTCGCGGACGAACCGCGCCATCCAATCCAGCCGCTCCTGGAACTCGGGCTCGGTGGAGAAGTCCCACGCCATCGCGTGCAGGGTACGGGCGCGGACGGCAGCCTGTGCCGGCGGTCCGTCGCCCGCCGTGCGCGTGCGTCGGCCTGCGCCGTCCACGCCCGGAGCGCATCCGGTCGTCGGTTTGGGGCTTTTCGAAGCCTGAGGCTTCGAAAGGCCCCACCACCCGTCGGCGAGCCCTGGCCGGGGCGGCAGCTCGCGGGCGCCTGACGGTCGCGTCGCACCGTCGGAGCGTTGACTACGCTCCTCGGGATGGCGCCGCGCCACCTCGACAGGCTCACAGCAGTCGATGCGGCCTTCCTGCACCAGGAGGGCCCGGCGTCGCACATGCACATCGGTGCGCTCGTCCGCGCCGCAGGGCCCGCGCCACCGTACGAGGAGTTCCTCGACTCGATCCGCGCGCGGCTGCACCACGTCCCGCGCTACCGCCAGCGGCTCGTCTACCCGCCGGCCTCCACCGGACGCCCGCTGTGGGCCGACGACAGCGACTTCAACCTCGAGTACCACGTCCGCCACACGGCGCTGCCGGCGCCAGGCAGCGAGGAGCAGCTGACGAACCTGGCAGCGCGGGTCTTCTCACAGCAGCTGGACCGCTCCAAGCCGCTGTGGGAGCTGTGGCTCGTCGAGGGCCTGGCCGACGGCGGCTTCGCGCTGCTGTCCAAGAGCCACCACGCGATGATCGACGGCATCGCGGGAGTCGACCTCGGGACGGTGCTGTTCGACCTCACCCCCGACGGCCGCCCGCCGGAGGAGGGCCTCGAGCCGTGGACGCCGGACCGCGAGCCCAGGCCGCTGGACCTCCTGGCGGCCGGCGTCGCGGGGATGACGAAGGCGTCGTTCGGCCTCGCCGCGAAGGCCGTCGGCTCGCTCACGCGGCCCGAGCGCGCGCTCGAGGAGGTGGCCGTCGCCGCCGAGGGGCTCGGCGAGATCGTTTGGGCGGCGGCCAATCCCGCGCCGCCGTCGCCGCTGAACGTCGAGATCGGGCCGCACCGGCGCTTTGCCGGCGTCGCCAGCGACCTCGCGGACTTCAAGGCCGTCAAGAACGCCTTCGGCGGCACCGTCAACGACGTGGTGCTGACGGTGGTCGCCGGCGCGCTGCGGCACTGGCTGCACTCGCGCGGCGTCCGCACGCAGGGCCTCGAGCTGCGCGCGCTCGTGCCGGTGTCCGTGCGTCATCGCGACAGCGAGCAGAACGGCACCGGCAACCGGCTGGCGGTCATGCGCGGGCCGCTGCCCGTCTACGTCGAGGATCCGGTCGAGCGGCTCGACGTCGTGCGTGCGGCGATGGACGATCTCAAGGAGTCAAAGCAGGCGGTCGGCGCGGAGGTGCTGACGAGCATGCAGCAGTTCGCGCCGCCGACGATCCTCGCGCAGGCCTCGCGGCTGAACTTCTCGACGCGCCTGTTCAACCTCATCGTCACCAACGTGCCCGGCCCGCAGTTCCCGCTCTACGTCCAGGGGCGCGAGATGACCGCCGTCTTCCCGATCGCGTTCCTCCCCGAGAACCACGCGCTCGCGATCGCGATCATGTCCTACAACGGCCAGATGAACTTCGGCCTGCTCGGCGACTACGACGCGATGCCGGACCTCGATGCCTTCGGCGAGGCGATCGAGGCCGCGCTCGCCGAGCTCGTCTCGCGCGCCTCGCGCGCCGCAGCCGGACGGGCCGGCGCGACCAGCCGGCGCTGACGCCGGCTCGCATGGCGTCGGCGGTCGCTGCTCGTCCACGGCGCCGCGGCGGTCCAGCGCCGGCCGCCGCGCATCTGCGCCGCCGGGTCGTCCAGTGCTCGCGCTCGCTCCTTTAGCGCTTGGCGGTTCTCGACTGGCGCTTGCGCCTGTCGACGCGCGTCGACAGGTCGGGCTTGGAAGGCACCGCCTCGCGGTTGCCGGCCCTGTCGATCGCGACGGTGTAGTAGCGGTAGCGCGAGCCGGGCTTGACGCGGACCTTCAGCCGTGTCGCGCGCGTGCGCTTGATGCGCCGGTAGGGGCGGCGGTTGGCGGAACGGTAAACCTCGTAGACGGCGACGCCGGACGAGTTCAGGCCCGCAGGAGCGGGATCCTCGCCGCTCCAGCGAAGCGTGAACGCGCGCGCCGCGCGGATCCGCTTGCGGCCCCTCAGCTTCGACGCCGGCGGGCGCCGATCGATCGCGCGAACCGCCTCGACGGCGGCGGCGGCGTCGACGATCCCCCACCCCAGATCGGCGTTCCAGCCGCTGCCGGCCGGACGCGATGCGCTCTGCTTGAGCACCCGGACGACGTCCTTGGCGGTCGCGTCGGGGTTGACGCGGCGCACGAGCGCGGCGATTCCGGCGACGATCGGCGCGGCCATCGACGTGCCCTCGAGATAGGCGAAGCGCGAATCGCCCGAGAAGGTCGCGCGGCACTGGCAGCCCGGCGTCGGGAACAGCAGGCCCTGCCCGCCTTCGAGCTCCGTGGCGTTGCTCGGGAACGCGCCGAAGATGCCGGCGGGACCGGCCCCGTCGCCGAACGAGCCGGGTGCGGCCAGCGAGATCTGCGATCCGCGACCGGCGAACGACGCGCGCTGGCCGGCGAAGTTGGCGGCAGTGACCGTCAGCCCCCGGCCGGCCGTGATGTCCGCGCCGGTGCCGGTCGGCTGCAGCAGGTTGGCGGGATCGCCGTTCTCCTCGACGGGGCTGTCGGCGGCCGCGGCGACGAGCACGGAGTCCTTGCCGGCGGCGTATTCGATCGCCTCGACGATCGCGCGTGACGGCGCGCTCTGGCCATCGGTCCCGAAGCTCATGTTGATCGCGTCGGCGCCGCGATCGGCGGCCTGCACGATCGAGCGCGCGACCGAGCCGTCGCTGAGATCGGTCTTGATCACGAGCAGCCTGCAGTTCAGGCCGGCGCCGACGACGCCGAAGCCGTTGTCGCCGGCGCCGCAGGCGAGCGACGAGACGTGGGTGCCGTGACCGTTCTCGTCGGTCGCCGGGCCGCCGTTGGCCGCCACGGCGTCGTTGTCGATCCCGTCGGCCAGCTTGCCGGCGATATCCGGGTGGTTGCCATCGACGCCGGTGTCGATGACCGCGACGACGCCGGCGTCGCCGCGCGTCACGTCCCAGGCGGCCGGCAGCCCTGTGCGGGCGACCCACCAGGCCAGCGGGGTTCCCGCCGGCGTCCCGGGCGACGCCTCGGGGGCGGACAGCGCGGGGTCGTTGGGCGTGAAGCGCAGCGTGTGGCGGCGTTCCGCCTCGACGGATCGCACGCCCGGCTGGCGGCGCAGGACGCGGGCCAGCGCCGACAGCGCGCGGCCACCGGTCGGGCGCACGCTGACGACGCCGATCTGCGGGATCTGCGCGCCCTCGCGACGTACGCCGTCGAGCGCGAGCACGCCGGCGGCAGCGCGGGCGCCGGCGGCCGATTTCGCGTGCGGGCGGTCGAGCGTGACGAGCAGGCGTCCAGTGCGGTCGGGAGCGGCCTGCGCCTGCGCGGGGATGAGCGCGAGCGCAGCGACGAGCGCGAGCACGGCGACGACCGCGGACGGCCGCTGTCGGGATCGTGCTCGTGCTCGTGATCGAATCATCGACACCGGGTGCATTGACGTCTGAACCCGGCGGATGGTCAGACGATGCGCCGAGCGCGCGGCCGGCCGGCGTGCGGGCGGCGTGACGCCAGGCTCAGAAGCCGAGCGCGAACTTCGCGTCCTCGCTCATCTTCTCCGGCGACCACGGCGGATCGAACGTCATCTCGCTCTTGACGGACTTCACGCCCTCCAGCGGCGCGACGAACTCCTCGATCTGCTCGGTGATCTGGGGGCCGATCGGGCAGGCGGGTGTCGTCAGTGTGAAGGTCACGCACACGTTGCCGGAATCCTCCTGGATGCCGTAGATGAGGCCCAGCTCGACGAAGTCCAATCCTAGCTCGGGATCGATGACGTTCGTGAGCGCTTCTTCGATCTCTTGCACGGTAGCCATTCGGATGATTGTATCCACGGGCGGGTCCACGCCCAGCTAGGTTGGAGGAGCCATCGTCACGTTCGAGGACAATCCGCCGACGTTGCGCTGCTGCGGGGACGAGGTTCGCTCCACGCAGGCGCGCCGCCGCCGCGCGCTCTCCCAAGCGCTGCGAGCCCCCACCGACGTCATCGTCGACCTCGCCGACCTCGCGTTCGCCGATGCCTCGCTGATGCTCGATCTCGCGATGATCGCGCGGCGCCTGCGCAAGACGGGCCGCGAGCTGGTCCTGCGGGGGGCGCAGCCCGACATCTCCGTGCTGATCGCGTACGTCGGCCTGCACCGCCTGCCCGGCGTGCGGGTCGCGCCGGCCGCACCCGCCTGAGCATCGTCGCACGCCATGACGCCGCGTCGGCTCGTGCCGACCCCCCGCGCCTGCATGGGTATCCCCGGAGGCCCGCCAGTGGCTGAGCGCGTACCCGTCCCGGCACCGCGCGTGACCCTCGCCGCGGGGCGCGAGGCGGCCTGGCGTAGCCTTGAGGGGGCCATGGCCCTCGTCCTCGTGCTCCTGTTCATCGTCGTGCCGATCGTCGAGCTGTACGTGCTGATCCAGATCGGCCAGGCGATCGGGGCACTCCCTGCCATCGCGCTGCTGATCCTCGACTCGGTGATCGGCGCGCTGCTCCTTCGCGCGCAGGGGCGCGCCGCGTGGAGGCGCTTCAACCGCACGCTGGCCGAGGGCCGGATGCCGGGTCGCGAGGTGATCGACGGCGTGCTGGTGATCTTCGGCGGGGCGCTTCTGCTGACGCCGGGCTTCCTGACCGACATCCTCGGGCTGAGCCTGCTGCTGCCACCGACCCGCGCCGTGCTGCGGCGCGTGCTCGTGGCGCGTTTCGGCGGCCGCCTCGTGGCAACCGCGACAGCCGGTGCCTCGAGCCGGATGGGCCGCATCTTCACCTTCGACTCGCGCGGCGGGCGGCCGCCGCGCGCTTATGGCGACGACGTGGTGGACGGCACGGCGCAGGACGTCCCGCCGCAACGGCGCGAGCTGCCATGACGCCGACCGTCTCCGTTGCAGACGAGGCGCCGCGGACAGCAGAGGACCGCGCCTTCCGCGACGCCGTGACCTTCTCGTTCGGCGATCCCGTCGTCGATCTCTACGGCCTGGCGCGACTGGGACTTGCCGCCGACGGCGCGAGCGGCTCCGCGGTCGTCTACCACGGCGAAGAGGTGGTCGGGGCGGCGATGCAGACGGCGGCCGCGCCCGTCGTCGCCGACACGTGGGACGCCGTGAGCGCCGCCGGCGTGAGCAGCAGGATCGTGACGCCGCTGGCGGCGTGGACGGTCAGCTTCCAGAGCGCCGAGTCGGCCTTTGACCTGCGTTTCGAGGCCGTCTCGGCCCCCGCAGTGCTCGCTGCCGACCAGCCGGTCGCCCGCATCGGAGGGATGGAGGGCTACGAGCAACTGTGCAATGTCACGGGGACGGTGCGGATCGGTACGCGATCGGTCGCGGTCCGCTGCCTCGGGCAGCGCGGGCACCTGTGGGGAGCGCCCGACTGGGGCCGCATCGAGCTGGCGCGCACCCTGTCCGCCTGGATGGGAGCCGACCGCGCCGTGCATCTGACCGCGGTTCGACCCGCGAAGGGCAAGCACCACGACGAGGAGACCGTTGCCGGCTTCTTGATCGACGGCGGTGAGCCGCAGCCGATCTTCGATCCGCGGATCTCGACGGGCTACGACGCCGAGATGCATCATCGCCGGGCGGGCCTCGAGCTGTGGATGCAGGAGGAGGGCGGGATGGCGCGCCGGGCGGCCGGCGAGGCGTTCTGCGGGACGCGCATGGATCTCGGCGAGTTGCGCCTGGACAGTGCGTTCTTCCGCTGGCGGATGGAGGGCCGCGAGGGCGTCGGGCGCTACGACCTGCTGCGCCGGGTGGGCGGCGGTTCTGGCGGTTCGCGCGGCTCGGCCGCTCCGCGCGGGTCGGGCGGCGCTGGCGCGTCGGGCGGTTTGCGCCGGCGGAAGTGATCCGGGCGGTCATCAGCGACTTCGGCGGCGTGCTGACCTCGCCGCTGGCCGGGTCGTTTCAGGCCTTCGCGGACCGCTCGGGAATCACGATGGCGATGATGGGAGAGGCGTTCGGCGCGTTGCATGCTCGCGCGGGCGTGCACCCGCTGCACGAGCTCGAGTGCGGGCGCATGAGCGAGGCCGACTTCGTCGGCGGCCTGCAGCGTGCGCTGTGCGATGTCGCGGGGCGCGATGTGGCGCTCACCGGCTTCGCCGGGTTGCTCTCCGACCTGCACCCGAACGAGCCGATGATCGAGTTGATGGCGACGCTGCGCCGGGAGGGATACCGGATGGCGCTCCTGACGAACAACGTGCGGGAGTGGGAGCGGCACTGGCGCGCGATGGCGCCGATCGACGAGATCTTCGAGGTCGTCGTCGATAGCGCGTTCGTCGGCATGCGCAAGCCCGAACCGGAGATCTACGAGCTGTGCGTCGCACGTCTCGGCGGCGGCCTCCAGGCGCAGGAATGCCTCTTCGTGGACGACCGCGAGGACAACTGCGAGGGTGCGCTCGCGGTCGGAATGACGGCGGTGCGCTACCGCTCGATCGAGCAGGCCCTCGGGGAGATCCGGGCGGCGCTTGGGCGTGGTCCCGACGGCTTCTCGTCGGGCTGAGGCGTGCGCCTGCGGGGCGGCTGGAGCGCGGGCCGGCGCGCGGGACGGGACGGTCCTGGACCCTGCGCCGGCGCGTTGGCACGCGGCTTTCTGGCGCGCGGCTCCGGTGGCGCGCGGCTCCGTGGCACGCGGCTCGCTGGCGCGCGGGCGCGCCTCGTGGGTAGCCGCGCTCGCAGGCGGGCGGCCTCGCCATCGGCCGGCGCCGCGCCGGACGGCAGGCCACCTCGGAATGAGGGTGCAGCCGCCGGGGAATCTCGGAGTATCGCCGGAGTCAACGGACTCGGCACCGAGCCCGAACGTGCACTGGCGACTGTGTGAGGCTCTGGCTCACTAGCTCGCCCCTCGAAGCGCAGCGAACCGCGGGCAACCGCCGGCTACAGCTTCAGTTGTCCGAACCCAGCCGGTCCCAGAGGTAGAGCTCGACGCACTCGGTCGCGAGCTCCATGCACCGTTCGCGCGAGAGGTGCGGAAGCACCGTCTGGAGCGCTTGGTCCTCCGCGACGCCGGCGTCGAAAGCCTCCTCACCGCGAAAGCCGGCTGCGATCTTCAGCGCCTCCCGCCGGTTTTCGCCCAAGCTCTTGAACACGTTGACGAGAAACTCGCGATTGGCGATCGGATGCCCGACCTCCAGCGACGCATGCCATGCCGCCAGCATCGAAAGATCGTGCTCATCGAGGTCCTGCACCGCCTTCGCGTAGTGCGACGCGAGCTCGTTCTCGGGGATCTCGTCAACCCACGCGCGCACAAGCTCGCCGAGCAGCTGCCTGCGGGCCTCACGGCCGACGGACTCCGCTATCACGCGGATCGCATCCTGTGGTTCGATGAAGCACAACGGCATTGCGACTCCCTGGCCGGGGAAGTGGACAAGGAGCACGGTAGGGACGGCATCGGACGTGATAGGGCTCTACTCCAGTAGAGGAGCGACTCCAGCACGGAGCTTGCGCGGGGAGACCGGGATCAGCGGACTGTTCGCGTGACCGGCTTACCCACCGCGGGCGCGTACGGATAGGCCTTCTGACTCGGAATCCGCAGGCGAAATTGAAGGCGGATCCCGGGCCGACGCACCCGGAGCCGGTAGCGTCCTGAGAAGCGTCCATGCCTGTTCGTGCGTCTGATCGCGAACCTCGTCCAGCGTCCGCCGATGGCCCGGCCTTCTAGGTGGACCAGCTTCCCTCCGCGTGGGATCGGTGCGCTGACAACTCGACCTGCGTAAGACACCCGTACACCACGGAGCGATACGCGCAGGTTTCCGGCCGCTGAAACGCGGACGCGCAACAGACGGCTCACGGCTCCCTTGGTGCTCTCAAGAATTGGCTGGTAGACGACTTGCACCTTTCGCGACGTTCCACGTCGCCGAAGCCCGAAACGAAATCGTCCGTCAGCGCCTGTTGTCACGGTTCGGGTCGCGGAACGCCTGCGGACCCCGCCACCTGTTTCGACGATCTCAAGCTTGGCTCGGCCAATCGGCGCGCCCGACGACGTTCGCAACCGGCCGCGTATCGTCAGCGCTTCGTAGTAGCGGGCTCTCGCGGTGGTCCCTGCGCGCCCGACGAAGGTTGCGGCCAGCCTCGCATCGTGCGTTGCCCCGATGCCATTGTTCGGTATGCCTCCGCTCCTTGCACCGTTTGAGACCGTGATCGTCGACGATGTCGTGATCGTCTCGCGGTTGCCAGCAGCATCAGCCACCCGAAGCGTCAACGGATAGTCTCCGTCCTTTATGCCGCTCGTATCAATCACCGCGGAGCCGCGCCTAGTCGTGGCGCATGCGGAGAGGCCAGCATATGTGCACTCTGCACGGTAGTCGTGGGACGCTACCACCACACCACCCAAGAGCACGGTGACCTCCGCCACGCCCGACTCCGCGTCCGCAGCGGTGTAGGTCAATGTACGCACCCCGGATTGAGCGCCACGCGCCAGAAGCGACCCTCCCTCGGCGACGCCGCTTGGAGGGTTGGACTCGTACAGGGTGACCTCTGCGCCCCGAATCTCGAGTGGGTTGACGCTTGGGGATGAACAAGCCCCGCCATTTCCGCCCGAGCATGACAACCCAATGAACACCGCCTTAGTTTCCGCGAGGAGCACGGGACTGACGAACGGGGTCGTCAGAGTCGAGCCGCCAGGAGGACCATAGAGATTCTGGGCCATCACTTGGTCAGCCGTGCCACTCGAGAAGTTGACATACATGTTTCCTTCACCGCTGCTCAGCCGGGCGATCATCCACAGACGCACTCGTCGGATCGTGATGGCACGCTGCGACCCGTGCGTGGGAATCCCGAGATGGATTGCAGCGACGTTTCCATGTGAAATCGTGCTCGCGCTTAGACCGAACCCGCCTCCGCGAGAGCACTCATCGTTTCCATAGATCTCGGCCGATGTGTAGGCCCAGGTCCACGGCCCCACCGCCGCGGGCGACTCGCCGGGAACGTTGCACGAACGCATGAGGTACGTGCCGGCGTGGGCTGTGCTGGTGCCAAGATAGCCAGCGAGCGACGCGGTTACCACCATCCCAAGCACGTTCGCATAGCTAAGCACCCGCGTATATACCTCGCACAGCGCTTCGTAAGATGTGAGCATCGAGCGCATCAGGGCGCAAACTCAGCGGCGGCTTGACTAGCGGCGAACTCTGGGGCAGCGGGACCGCTTGCTAATTGACTTCGGCTCACGGTGTTCTCCTGACCTGTGCTTGTTTTCGCTGTCGCGGCACCTACCGGCGTTTGACTCCGACCGAACTCGGGTGCCTGGTTCCGCCCGTTCTTCCGTACGAACTCAGTGACTACCGGGGTCGCCGTCCTGGCCGGCATGTCGGAGGTACGTGGCTGGGGCTGCGACTGGGGGATCCTTGTTGTGACCGGCGGCAGGGTCTTGGCGGCTTGCGGCGACTTCTGCACGACCGTCCGTCGCTCCACGGGCCTCTCCACCATCGTCCGATCCACCGTGGCATACCCCCCGCCCGCGACCGCGGCCGCGGCGCCTGCGATTGCTGCTGCCTTGCCCGCCGCTGTGGTCTCGGCTACGGCTTGGACCTTCATCATCGATGTCGCCGCACGGTCGTGGAGACCTCCGGCGATCATCTCGAAGACGCGGGTGACGAGGCTCGACACGTGCTCTGCGCCATCCGTCGCGACAGCGGCGAGCGGGATCGGCAGAACGGCGGCCAGCGGCTGCGAACTGTCGTGAAGTGCCTTCAGGGTGGCGCGACAGCCGGGGCAATTGCGCAGATGAGGACGCAGCTCGATCAGCTGGGCGGGGGTTGCCTCGCCATCCACCATGGCTGAGATGACCGGCTGCCACACCTCGCACTCGGCCCCGGACTCGATGTCGGCGTAGCGGGCGAGGAAGCTGCGCCTGCCCTCGGTCAGACAGCGGTTGACCTTGGTGTACGACCAGCCCGTCAACGCGCCGATCTCGTTGTAGCTGTGGCCCTGCGCCCGCAACCACAGCGCCCGCAACTCCTGCGGCTTCAGGCGCTGCAGCGCCTCCGCCGAGCGCCCGACGAGCTCGAGCGTCGCAAGCTGCTCTTCCGGCGACGGCACCGATCGCGCCTCGTGTGCATCCAGGTCGACGTCGTGCGAGGCGACGAGCCGCTGGCGCGAGCGACGGATCGCCTGCGCCTCGCGCTTGACAACGACGTGCAGCCAGCCCGCGGCCCGCGAGGCGTCGAGCCGGTCGGCGTGCCGCATGAAGATCTCCAGCGCGCGCTGGTACGCGTCCTGCGCATCGTCAGGACACAGCGAGAATCGCCGTGCCGTGCGCAGAAGTGAATCGGCGTGCGCCGCAACCGTGCGGAGCACGAGTTCCTCCGCCGCGCTGCCTCTGCTGCCTCCCCCCTGCGCGTCGCGCAAAACCGCCTCCCGCTCCTGACCCCGCCTGGCCTCTTGCCTGCCCTAGGGAAACCTAAGGTGAGATTCGCCCCCTTTCAGCGCGAGAAGAGTCGCTATTTGCGGGAAGTTGCTCGGCTGACGAGCGGCAACGCGCCACGCCCGGCATAGTCCATGCACCGAGATCAGGCGCGTCACTGCGATCGGGCACTGCACCCGCGTCGAGAACAAGCGCCTTGACGTGCTGATCGACGCTGCGCGGTGCCGTCCCATTAAGCGGGGTTCCCCGGCGGACCCTGGGACACAACCCGCTGCGTTGCGTCGGTCGAGACAGACAGGCTTGATCGTCGGCCAGCTCGACCGCGGCCCGACCCCACCACGAAAGGCTCTGATGCGCTGGATCGACGGTGTCGGCCGGCGCCCCGACATACAGGGCCGCAAGCCGACGAGCGGTTGGCTCAGGCGATCGGCCTCAGCACGCCGTCGTGCAGGTGCATCGGCCGGCGCTCGTCACGGCTCAGCCGAAACGATCGCGCCCCGCGGTGCGGGCGAAAGGAGCGAACCTGCGACGCCGGATGCGGCGCGCAGCGAAAGGTCACATCCGGCAGCGAGCGCAGGACCAACGAGCGCAGCAACATCGTCTCCGCGATCGCGGCCTCGTCGATGACGTAGTGCCCGTCGGCGACGAGCTGCTTGAGGACCTTCACTCGAGGGTTCATTGACATACCTTCCGTGGCTCGGAGACTACATCGGCACCACTACCAGGAAGCGCATTCACGCCAGCGCAACTCGACAAACGTGCGAGTGAAGCGGGCGCTCAGGCGCCAAGGACGCCGGCGATGGCATCACGCGCGGCCTCGTCGACCACCGCCCGCGAGCCGTACGTCGCGCGCTCGCCGCGCGCCCGCACACCCCAGTTGTACAGCGCGAGGTCCAGCGCCTCGATCGGCACCCTGACGCTCTCCGCCAGCGCCTTCGCGCGCCGCTCGAGGAGCACGGTGTCGCCGATGCCGAACACCCGCTTGGCCGCGAGCGTCGTCGCGTCGTCGGTGAACCGCAGCGACGCCGGCTGCGCCTCCACCACGTCCAGGCGTCCAAGCGATACGAGCAGCTCGTAGCGGCCGCCGCGGCCGAAGCCCGGCAGCGACAGGCGCTCGAACACCCGGTCAAAGCGTCGCGACGACGTCCACGCGGCGTCGCCGGCGAACGCCGCCTGCTGACCGCCCACGCGCCCCGCCCAAGCACGGTAGGCGAGCACCGTCTTCTCGCCGCTCTGCGGATCGGCGAGCTGCGTGCGCGGGCCGCCACGCAGCCCGCCCAGCGCAGGAAGCTCGCCCGAAGCCCATGGGACGTGCGCCGCGCGGATCTCGGCGAACGGGTCCTCCACGTCCTCGAGCGGGCACAGGAACGCGACCAGGAACGCGAGCCACAGCGCCTCCTCGGGATCGTCCAGCGTCACGATGTCGGCGTACAGTCCCGGCGGGTCGTCGGAGAACTCCTCCAGGCGCGCGCTCGCGAAGGCCAGCTCGGCGGCGAGCCGCTCGGCGTCCGAGGTCGCGCGCAGGCCGGGAACGAGCGCCGAGCGATAGCCGTCGTCGGCGGCCTGGGTGAGCTGGCGCACGCGCACCGCGCTGCTGCGCGCCGTCCGCGTGGCGCCGCCGCTCGCCGAGCGCGCGCGTGACGACCCCGTGCCCGCGGGGCGCTTGGCCTTGGCGGCCGCCTGCGGCGGGCTGCAGATGGGGCAGTTCTGGACGAACCGGTTGTGGCGGCAGAAGCTCGGTGGCACGCAGTCAGTCTAGGCCCGCGCCACCGGCCGCAACCTCACCGTCCGCGCGCCGCTCGAACGCGGGCTCGGCGTCCGCAGCGCCGCCAGTCACGACGGCGCCCTGTTCACCGCCGAGTCGTTCGATCCCGCTGAGGAACACGCGGGTCGCGAACTGCGTCGCGCCCTCGACGTCGGGCGGCACGCGCTGGATCATCGCCACGCCGAGCTCCAGCGCCGCGCCGACCATCGCCGCCGCGACGTACTCGGCGTCGACGGGCGGGACGATGCCGATCCTCATCGCGCTGCGCAGATCCGCGGCGAGCTCGTCGATGCCCGCGCCGAAGATCGGCTCGTCGAACATCGTGCGGATCGTGCCGCTGTTGCGGCGCATGAGCGCGAACGCCTCGGGATCGTCGGCGAGGAAGCCGAAGTACTCGCGGTAGCCGGCCGCGACGAACTCCTCCAGCGAGGCGGCCTCGCGGCGCGCAGCCCGCACCCGCGCGCGCACCTTCTCGGCGCTTTGCGACAGCACGGCGCGAAACAGCGACTCCTTGTCGGGAAAGTAGTTGTAGAACGTGCCGCTCGCCAGGTCGGTGCGGCGGATCACCTCGCGCACCGATGCGCCTCCGAACCCGACCTCGGCGAAGACCGAGCGCGCGGCATCGAGGATCGCGGCGCGGTTGGCGGCCTTCGTAGCGGCGCGCCGGCCGCCGTCGTGGTCCGCCGCCACGCTCATCTCGCCGCCGCCTTCCCCGCCACGGCAGAGCCGTGGCCCGGACCGCCCGCAACACCGGCGCTGGCGCGTCGGGAACCGCCCGTCCCGACAGCGCCGGCCCGCGCCGGCACCGGCAGCGTCAGCCCGGCCGCGGTGGCGCGGGCGGCGCCGCGCCGGCGCTCGCGCCGCAGGTCGTAGAGGTAGCGATCGAAGTCGACCTGGATCGTGTGGCGCTGGGAGGCGACGTACCGCTTGCGCATCCGCCGCTGCTGCCGGCGGATGTCGGCCTCCATCGTCCGCGGCGGGGGCAGGTGGTACTCGCCGCGCAGGTACTCGGCGACCCACCGGCCCTGCGCCTCGGCCAGCGGCATGATCGCGCCGAGCGGCTGCAACAGCCCGACGAAGGCGAGACTCGCGTTGCGCGGCGCGAAGACGCGCCGAAAGAGGTCGATGCGGTTTTCGTGGGCGGTGAGGAAGTCCGGGTCGAAGAACGGAAACGAGATCCGGTAACCCGTGCAGTAGATGACGACGTCCGCGTGCACGCGGGCGCCGTCGGCGAACTGCACCCAGTCCGGACCGAGCCGGGCGATGTTCGGACGCGGGACGATCGAGCCGTGGACGATGCGGTCGAGGATCCGTCCCGACACCGTGGGATGAGCCGAGCCGAAGCGATGGTCGGGCCGCGGCAGGCCGTAGCGCTCGGGCCGGCCGGTGTGCATGCGGATGATCAGCTCCGACACGCGCGCGTTGAGCCAGTGCGGGACGAGCGGCATCGTCGAGATCTGGTCCAGGGGTCGGCCGAAGAGGTACTTCGGCACGATCCATGCGCCGCGGCGCGCGGCGAGGTGCGTGGACCGCGCGACGTAGCTGGACTCGACGGCGATGTCCATCGCGCTGTTGCCCATCCCGAGCACGACGACGTCCTTGCCCGCCAGGAAGCCGTTGTCGCGGTAGTCGTGGGCGTGCATCTGGATGCCCTCGAACACGTCGCTGCCGGCGAACGGCGGCTCCGGCCAGCGCTTGTCCCAGTGATGGCCGTTGGCGACGAGCAGCATGTCGTAGGCGCGCGACTCGCCGTGCTGATCGGTTAGCTCCCACGTCCCGTCCGGGCGCTGGCGGGCATCTTCCACCGCCGTCTGGAAGAGGATCCGGTCGCGCAGGCCGAAGTGGTCGACGTAGGCGTCGAAGTACTCCGCGATCTGCGAGTGGTGTGGAAAGTCGGGATAGGACTTCGGCATCGGGAAGTCCGCGTACTCCATGCGCTCGCGCGACGTGTTGATGTGCAGGTCGCGGTAGGCGGCCGACATCCCGTTGCGGTTGCCGAAGACCCAGTTGCCGCCGACGCGGTCGGAGGCCTCGTAGCAGTCGAAGTCGATCCCGTGCTCCTGCAGCGCCTTCGCGGCGGCGATCCCCGACGAGCCGGCTCCGATGATCGCGGCGGTGGGCAGCGTGGGCATGTGGTGCAACGGCCTCCGGGAAAGCGGAACGTGACGCAGGCGTCACTTTACGCGACGACGGGGCGAGCGGCGAATGGCAGGCCGGCGGCCGGCCGGCGCGGTCGCATCACCGGCACCGCCGGCCGTCGACGGGCACCGCAACGTCACTGCGCGCCCGCGACGAAGCCCTGGTCAGCGGTCGAGCGGTGGCGCGCCCGGATCCGTCAGCCCGCCGCCGCGCGAGCGGCGCACGAAGTAGACGATCAGCGCCGCGAAGATCACCGACAGCAGGAAGCCCGGCGCCGCGCGATCGAACAGCGCGCGCGCGACGAAGCCCGCCATCAGCGAGCCGCCGATGCCGATCGCGATCGTCATGCCGATTCCCATCGGGTCCCTGCCGGGAAGGGCCAGCCGGGCGAACCCGCCGACGACGAGGCCGATCAGGCACAGGATGATGAGATAGGCGAGGAAGTCCATCGGCCTGAGCGTACCCTCGCGGTCGCGGGCCTACGCCGGGACGCCTGGTCCGACGTGCCGCGGCGGTCCCGCAGGGCCTTCGTCGGCGCTGCCCGCGTAGGCGTCGCTCGCGTCGAGCGTGCCGAGGTAACGGTCGACCATCCGGGCGCACTGGCGTCCCTCGTTGATCGCCCACACGATCAGCGACTGGCCGCGGCGCGCGTCGCCGGCCGCGAAGACGCCCTCGACCGAGGTCGTGTACGGCTTGACGGCCTTCGCGTTGCCCCGCTGGTCCTTTGCGATCTCCAGCTTGTCGAGCAGCTGCTGCTCGGGATGCAGGAAGCCCATCGCCAGCAGCACGAGGTCCGCCCGCATCTCCCCCTCGGTGCCGGGAACCGGCTTGAACGGCGGCGCGGGCTCGGCCTGCGCGAAGTGCAGCGTGTGGACGCGGTCGGACGAGTCCGATCCGCCCGTGAAGTGCGTCGTGACGACCGAGTAGTCCTGCTCGCCGACATGCAGCTCCGTGGCCTCCTCCATCGCGTAGGAGAGGCGGAACTTCTGTGGCCACAGCGGCCACGGCGTGCGATCGTCGGGCCGGTGCCTGGGGGGCTCGGGCAGCAGCTCGAACTGCGTGATCGACTTCGCGCCCTCGCGCAGCGAGTTGCCGACGCAGTCTGCGCCGGTGTCACCGCCGCCGATCACGACGACGTGCTTGTCCTTTGCCGTCAGGCCGCGCAGCGGCGGCGGCGGCGATCCGGTCGGGGTGCCGGTCTGCTCGGCGACCCAGCGGTTGCGATCGGAGAGGTACTCCATCGCGAAGTGGATGCCGTCCAGCTCGCGTCCCGGCACGGGCAGGTCGCGCGGCGTGCGCGAGCCGGTCGCCAGGACGACGGCGTCGTACGTTGCGAGCAGCTCGTCGGCGGGCGGGTCGACGCCGACGTCGACGCCGCAGCGCACGTCGACCCCCTCGGCGATCAGCTGCTCGACGCGCCGCTGGACGAGCCACTTCTCGATCTTGAAGTCCGGCACGCCGAAGCGCACGAGCCCGCCGGCGGACTCGTCGCGTTCGAACAGCGTCACGCTGTGGCCGGCGCGGCGCAGCTGCTGCGCGGCCGCCATGCCGGCGGGGCCGGAGCCGACGACGGCGACCGTGCGGCCGGTCTCGCGCTTGGGCGGCAGCGGCTTGACCCAGCCCTCCTCCCACGCGCGGTCGATGATCGAGTTCTCGATCTGCTTGATCGTCACCGCGTCGCCCTCGCGGATCTCCAGTACGCAGGCCGCCTCGCAGGGCGCCGGGCACAGCCGGCCGGTGAACTCGGGGAAGTTGTTGGTCGCGTGCAGCCGGGCGATCGCCTCCTGCCACCTGTCGCGATAGACGAGGTCGTTCCAGTCGGGAATCAGGTTGCCGAGCGGGCACCCCTGGTGGCAGAAGGGAATGCCGCAGTCCATGCAGCGGCTGGCCTGCGCCTTGAGCGACGACACCGGAAACGGCTCGTACACTTCGAGCCAGTCGTGCACGCGTTGATCGACGGGACGCCGCGTGGGCAGTTCCCGCGTGAGCTCCAGAAATCCCGTGGGCTTGCCCATCAGACTGCCACTCCCAACTGCTCGGCGCGCTGCTTCTCGAGCGCCTGCTTGTAATCGATGGGCATCACCCGCGCGAAGCGCGCGAGGTTGCTGCTCCAGTGTTCCAGCACGCGCGCACCGATGGTGCTGCCGGTGAGCGCGCAGTGCCGCGCGACGATGCTCTTGACGAACTCCTCGTCCTCTGGCTCGAGCGCCTCGATGAGCACCATCTCGCGGTTGCACCGCTGGGCGAAGTCGCCGTCGGGATCGATCACGTAGGCGATGCCGCCGCTCATGCCGGCGGCGAAGTTGCGCCCGGTCGATCCGAGGACGACCACACGGCCGCCCGTCATGTACTCGCACCCGTGGTCGCCGACGCCCTCGACCACCGCCACCGCCCCGCTGTTACGTACCGCAAAGCGCTCGCCCACAACGCCGCGGATGAAGGCCTCAACACTCGTGGCGCCATACAGCACGACGTTGCCGGCGATGATGTTGCGCTCGGCCTGGAACCTGGCCGCCGCCGGCGGACGCACGACGATGCGCCCGCCCGACAGGCCCTTGCCCACGTAGTCGTTGGCGTAGCCTTCGAGCAGCAGCGTGATGCCCCGTGGCACAAAGGCGCCGAAGCTCTGGCCCGCCGACCCCGTGAACGCGAGTTCGATGGTGTCGTCTGGAAGGCCAGCGCCGCCGTGGCGCCGCGTCACCTCGCTGCCGAGCATCGTGCCGACCGAGCGGTCGGTATTGTGAATCGGCAGATCGGCGTGCACGCGTTCGCCACGGGCGAGGGCCGGCTCGGCCAGTGTGATGAGGCGCGCATCGAGCACGTCGTCGAGCGACACCTCCTGCGTGGTCTCCTGGTGCAGGGGCACCGAGGGCGCCCCCGACTCCGACAGGCGCAGGTGCGACGCATCGAGGATCGCCGACAGGTCGAGGCCGCGCGCCTTCCAGTGGTCGATGGCCGGCGTCATGTCGAGCAGGTCGACTCGCCCGACCATCTCCGCCAGCGAGCGGAACCCGAGCGCCGCCAGGTGCTCGCGTACCTCCTGCGCCACGAAATGGAAGAAGTTGATGACGTGTTCCGCCTGGCCGGCGAACTTCGCGCGCAGGGCCGGGTTCTGGGTCGCCACGCCGACCGGGCAGGTGTCGAGGTGGCAGACGCGCATCATGATGCAGCCCATCACGACCAGCGGCGCCGTCGAGAAACCGAACTCCTCGGCGCCGAGCAGCGCCCCGATGACCACGTCACGGCCTGTCTTGAGCTGCCCGTCCACCTGCACGGCGATGCGATCGCGCAGTCGGTTGGCCACGAGTGTCTGCTGCGTCTCGGCAAGGCCGAGCTCCCACGGTACGCCCGCGTGCTTCAGCGAGGTGAGCGGGCTCGCGCCGGTGCCGCCATCGTGGCCGCTGATGAGGACGAGGTCGCTCTTGGCCTTGGCCACGCCCGCGGCCACCGTGCCAACCCCCACCTCAGACACCAGCTTCACGCTGATGCGCGCCTGCGGGTTGGCGTTGCGCAGGTCGTAGATGAGCTGCGCCAGGTCCTCGATCGAATAGATGTCGTGATGCGGCGGCGGGCTGATGAGGCCCACACCGGGTGTCGAGTACCGCACCTTGGCGATCCACGGGTACACCTTGTTACCCGGCAGCTGACCGCCCTCACCGGGCTTGGCGCCCTGCGCCATCTTGATCTGCAACTCGTCGGCGTTGACCAGATAGTGGCTCGTGACGCCGAAGCGCCCCGACGCCACCTGCTTGATCGCGCTCCGACGATTGTCGCCGTTGGCATCCGGGGTGAAGCGCCGCGGGTCTTCCCCACCCTCGCCGCTGTTGCTGCGCCCGCCCATCCGGTTCATCGCGATGGCCAGCGTCTCGTGCGCCTCGGCGCTCAGCGAGCCGTAACTCATGGCTCCGGTCGCAAAGCGCTTCACGATCGATTCGACCGGCTCGACCTCGTCGATCGGGACGGGCGTCCGGCCCTCGGCCCGGATGCGGAACAGCCCGCGCAGCGTCGCGTGATGCCGCGACTGATCGTCGACCTTCGAGGTGTACTCCTTGAAGATCTCGTAGCGACGCGTCCGCGTGGCGTGCTGCAGCTTGAACACCGTCTCCGGGTTGAACAGGTGCAGTTCGCCGTCGCGGCGCCACTGATACTGTCCGCCCGGAATGAGTTCGTGCTCGGCCGTTTCGCCGGCCTGCCACGCATGCGCGTGACTCGCCAGCGCTTCGGCGGCCACCTCGGCAACGCCGATGCCGCCGATGCGCGACGGCGTATTGGTGAAGTAGCGCTCGACGAGCGTCTTCGACAACCCCACGGCCTCGAAGATCTGCGCGCCGCGATAGCTGGCGATCGTCGAGATGCCCATCTTGGACATCACCTTGACGACGCCCTTCTCGACCGCCTTGAGGAACGTCTTGCGCAGCGCGTCGTCGCTCAC